>NZ_AP028070.1:629086-1258172 GCF_030297175.1 Marinobacter sp. LA51
CACCAGGGTTTTTACCCACTCCAGGTTAAACCGTTCCTTGCCGGTGCTCTTGGGAGCCGGGCGGGAGAAGTACGCGTCTGACAGCATGTCGTGCAGCAAGGCCTGATTGACGGTGCCTTCCTCTGCCCAGTGGCCGTCGGCGTCGTAAGGCAGGCCGGTCTGGTTCAGACACCAGGCATCCATGAGTGCGTTGGCAGGGCCGGTATCGAACCCGGTCACTGGTTTGCCGTCGTCTGCAGGGATCCAGGTGATGTTGGCAATGCCGCCCAGGTTCAGAATGCACCGGTCCTCGGTGCCGGAATTGAAGAACGCCTTGTGAAACGCCGGTACCAGAGGTGCTCCCTGGCCGCCGGCGGCCATATCCCGGCGCCGGAAATCGGCCACGGTGGTGATGCCGGTCCGTTCCGCGATCACCGACGGGTTGCCAATCTGGAGGGAAAACGGGGCCGAGCCAGACGGCTGGTGCCGGATGGTCTGGCCGTGGCTGCCGATGGCGCGAATGGATCTCGGCGAGATCTCGGAGGCTTCAATTACCTGACAGGCGGCGTCGGCAAAGAGGGCGCCGGTCAGGGTGTCCAGTTCGCCAATCTCATCGGGAGTGCCCTGGTTCTGGCTGACAGCCAAAAGCCGGTGTCGAAGCTCATCCGGGTAATTCAGGGTCTGGGAGGCGTGTACTTCTACTGAGTGACCGTTGAACGACACCAGCACGGCGTCAATGCCGTCCATGCTGGTGCCGGACATGAGTCCGATCCAGGCGTCCATGCCCGTTATTCGTCCGATGCTAGTGCAAGTTGCTGAAAGTTTTCACGAAAGCCATTGAACTGCGCCAGCCGCTGCTCAGTATAGCGCTTGAACCGCGCCATTTCTGAGGCAGGCACAGGCTTGGCGTCCGGCAGCTTGACGGTGCGGGAGTTGCGCGGCGATCCGTTCAGGCGGAATTCGTAGTGCAGGTGCGGGCCCGTGACCATGCCGGACGAGCCTACGTAGCCGATGGTTTCGCCCTGCTTCACCCGAGCGCCATTCTTGATGCCTTTGCCCAGGCGGCTCATGTGTGCGTACAGGGTAGTGATGTTGTCGCCGTGCTGCAGGATGACGGTGCGGCCGTAGCCTCCCTTCCAGCCGGAAAAGCGAACTCGGCCAGCACCTGCGGCCTTGATCGGTGTGCCTGTTGGCGCGCCGTAGTCGGTGCCTTCATGCGGCCGGACGACATCCAGTACCGGGTGGCGGCGCTGCAGGTTAAAGGCAGAGGACACCCGGGCGTTGATCGGAGTTCTCAGGAACGCCTTGCGCATGCTCTTGCCGTTCGGGGCGTAGTAGTCGCTGTCACCGTTGCTGTCGGTGTAGAGCAGGGCGGTGTTGTCTTCGCCACGGTTCACAAACCGCGCCGACAGTATGCGGCCGGTGTCGAATTTCTTACCGTCGAGATACAGCTCTTCATAAACCACTTCGAATTGATCGCCCTTGCGGACATCGTAAACGAAGTCGATTTCCCAGCCGAAAATGCCGGCCAGTTCCATGGTCAGGCGGTCGTTCAGGCCGGCTTCACGAGCGGACAAGTAAAGGGAGCCATCAATGGTGCCGGATGCAAACGCCGGGCGTGCCTCCGGTTCCCGCATAACGGTCTGGCCGGCAAAGCCTTCTTCCCCTTTTTCGATTTTCAGGGATTCCAGCAGACTGCGTTGCAGTTCAACGGCCGCCAGATCGCCCGCTTCATCGGTGGCAAATCGGATGGTCTCGCCAGCGTACAGGCGCTGAAGTTTGTCTGCTTCGCCTTCGCCGTGGATAACCGACAGCATGATGCCATCGTTAAAGCCGGCTTTCTTGAATAAGGAAGACAGTGTGTCGCCTGATTTGATCTTGTAGGTCTGCCAGTCGAGCGCGGGCTCAGCGGCAGGTACCGGTTCGGTCACTGTGGCTTGTTGCTCGGTATCCGCAACTGGAGCCTGTTCTTCAACCACTACCTCGGCCGGCGCTTCGGGCGCAGACTCTCCAGCAGTGCCATTATCAGACACCGTTCCCTGCTCGAGATCCAGCGCATAGGACATACGCTTGGCTTCAACCTGGGCGCTCGGGCTCATTAAAATGGCGGCAGTCACTACAACGGTGGCAGCGGCGGCAATGGTAAGGTGTGTTTTGGGAAACATATTCAGCACGTATCGCACCCGTTTTAATCGGTATTCCGGTAGGTTGAACTACCTAATTAAAGCTGTTGTTCAAGTATAGACAAACAGATTACCGTATAAAATGCATGCGGGACAGCGTGGAACATTACGGTTACTGCTCCATCCTCCGGATTTCTTCGGGTGGCATTGCTATAATATGCCGCCCTGCCCAGCCAGAGCTGCTCAAAAACTAGGCAAATCTACTGTAGCAGGAGTGCAGGTAACTCACAGATTTCTTTTGTAGAGGTCTGTAACTGTCAGAATCCATCTAGGTAAAAACTGGGGACGTGTTGTTCATGGCATCTATTGATGAGGCGTTGGCCGTAATCAAGCGCGGCGTTGACGAGCTTATTCCGGAAGAAGGGCTGATTGAGAAGTTAAAGGAAGGTCGCCCGCTTCGAATCAAGGCAGGTTTCGACCCCACCGCCCCGGATCTGCATCTTGGGCACACTGTCCTAATTAATAAGCTAAGGCAGTTCCAGGATCTCGGTCATGAGGTCATGTTCCTTATTGGGGATTTCACCGGGATGATCGGCGACCCCACGGGTAAAAGTGCAACGCGCCCCCCTTTAACAGAAGAGCAGGTTGCCCAGAACGCCATCAGCTATAAAGAGCAGGTGTTCAAGATTCTTGATCCGGCCAAGACCCGAGTCATGTTCAACTCCGAGTGGATGAGCAAGATGGGTGCGGCGGACATGATCAAGCTGGCGGGCCAATATACGGTGGCGCGGATGTTGGAGCGTGATGATTTTACCAAGCGCTACCGTGCTGAGCAGTCCATCGCGATCCATGAGTTTCTGTACCCCCTGGTACAGGGTTACGACTCGGTGGCCATGGAAGCTGACGTTGAGTTGGGCGGTACCGATCAGAAGTTCAACCTGTTGATGGGGCGGATTCTGCAGAAAGCCTATGGCCAGACGCCGCAGGCCATTCTCACCATGCCAATCCTGGAGGGGCTGGATGGTGTCCAGAAGATGTCCAAGTCGTTGGGCAACTATGTAGGTGTGAACGATTCCCCCGGCGAGATGTACACCAAACTGTTGTCCATGCCGGACGATCTGCTGTGGCGTTACTTTGAGTTGCTGAGCTTTCGGCCGCTGGCGGAAGTAGATGAGTTCCGCAAGGCTGTAGAAGGTGGTGCCAATCCCCAGGACTATAAAAAGCTGCTGGCGGAAGAGATCATTACTCGCTTCCACAATAAGGAGGCGGCCGAGTCTGCGCACAAGTCTGCGGGTAACCGGGTGGCGCTGGGTGCGATTCCCGATAACGTACCGACAGTAGAGGTGTCACTGGACGGGCAGCCGGAAATTCCGATGGCCTCGGTTCTGCGTTTGGCGGGTCTGGTGAAGAACGGTGCGGCAGCTCGAGATGTTCTGGGGCGTGGCGCGGTCTTTGTTGACGGCGACCAGTTTGAGGGCGATCGCCTCTTTAAAGAGGGTGATGACTGTGTGGTACAGGCCGGAAAGAAGAAGATTGCCCGGGTAGTGATCACTGCGTGATCGATTTACGGCGATTTTGAGTTTTTTTCAGAATCGCCGTTGACACCTCAGAGCAGGTCTGTAGAATGCGCATCTCTTCTGAGGGACAAGCCACTGACACAGCGGCTACCGAGGAAGGCAACCGCTTGAAAATGTTGAAGAAATTGAGTTTCAAAATTCTTCAGAAAGCGGTTGACAGAGGCTCGATTCGCTGTAGAATGCGCCTCTCGAAACAAGCAGTAAGCCGGTTGATTTTCGGCGCTTTCCGGAGACGGAAAACATTGAAAATAAACGGTTGACAAGGCGGCGACACGATGTAGAATACGCCACCTTGATTGAGCAGCAGCTCAACCGCTCTTTAAAAAATTGACCAAGTAATTCGTGTGGGCGCTGGCCGAGGTATTTCGGATACGAAATATCAGGACAGTGACTCGTCGAAATTGAGTTTTGTCTTGAGCAAGAATAGAGAATCTTCGGATTCTTGTATGATTTAAACTGAAGAGTTTGATCATGGCTCAGATTGAACGCTGGCGGCAGGCTTAACACATGCAAGTCGAGCGGTAACAGGGGTAGCTTGCTACCCGCTGACGAGCGGCGGACGGGTGAGTAATGCATAGGAAACTGCCCAGTAGTGGGGGATAGCCCGGGGAAACCCGGATTAATACCGCATACGTCCTTCGGGAGAAAGCAGGGGATCTTCGGACCTTGCGCTATTGGATGTGCCTATGTCGGATTAGCTAGTTGGTGGGGTAAAGGCCCACCAAGGCGACGATCCGTAGCTGGTCTGAGAGGATGATCAGCCACATCGGGACTGAGACACGGCCCGAACTCCTACGGGAGGCAGCAGTGGGGAATATTGGACAATGGGGGCAACCCTGATCCAGCCATGCCGCGTGTGTGAAGAAGGCTTTCGGGTTGTAAAGCACTTTCAGTGAGGAGGAAAAGTTAGTCGTTAATATCGGCTAGCCTTGACGTTACTCACAGAAGAAGCACCGGCTAACTCCGTGCCAGCAGCCGCGGTAATACGGAGGGTGCAAGCGTTAATCGGAATTACTGGGCGTAAAGCGCGCGTAGGTGGTTTGATAAGCGAGATGTGAAAGCCCCGGGCTTAACCTGGGAACGGCATTTCGAACTGTCAGGCTAGAGTGTGGTAGAGGGTAGTGGAATTTCCTGTGTAGCGGTGAAATGCGTAGATATAGGAAGGAACACCAGTGGCGAAGGCGGCTACCTGGACCAACACTGACACTGAGGTGCGAAAGCGTGGGGAGCAAACAGGATTAGATACCCTGGTAGTCCACGCCGTAAACGATGTCAACTAGCCGTTGGGGATCTTGAATCCTTAGTGGCGCAGCTAACGCACTAAGTTGACCGCCTGGGGAGTACGGCCGCAAGGTTAAAACTCAAATGAATTGACGGGGGCCCGCACAAGCGGTGGAGCATGTGGTTTAATTCGACGCAACGCGAAGAACCTTACCTGGCCTTGACATGCAGAGAACTTTCCAGAGATGGATTGGTGCCTTCGGGAACTCTGACACAGGTGCTGCATGGCCGTCGTCAGCTCGTGTCGTGAGATGTTGGGTTAAGTCCCGTAACGAGCGCAACCCCTATCCCTAGTTGCTAGCAGTTCGGCTGAGAACTCTAGGGAGACTGCCGGTGACAAACCGGAGGAAGGTGGGGATGACGTCAGGTCATCATGGCCCTTACGGCCAGGGCTACACACGTGCTACAATGGTGCGCACAGAGGGCTGCAAACCCGCGAGGGGGAGCTAATCTCACAAAACGCATCGTAGTCCGGATCGGAGTCTGCAACTCGACTCCGTGAAGTCGGAATCGCTAGTAATCGTGAATCAGAATGTCACGGTGAATACGTTCCCGGGCCTTGTACACACCGCCCGTCACACCATGGGAGTGGATTGCACCAGAAGTGGTTAGTCTAACCTTCGGGAGGACGATCACCACGGTGTGGTTCATGACTGGGGTGAAGTCGTAACAAGGTAGCCGTAGGGGAACCTGCGGCTGGATCACCTCCTTAAACGAAGCCGAATGCTTCGGTCAGAGTCCACACGAATTACTTGGTTGATTAATAAAGAGAGCAGATGGGTCTATCAGGCCCGTACCATTGGGTCTGTAGCTCAGGTGGTTAGAGCGCACCCCTGATAAGGGTGAGGTCGGTGGTTCAAGTCCACCCAGACCCACCAAAATTGCTCAACTCCTGGAGTTGGACAATTTGAGGTAGCTTAAATGGGGCTATAGCTCAGCTGGGAGAGCGCCTGCCTTGCACGCAGGAGGTCGGCAGTTCGATCCTGCCTAGCTCCACCAATATTTACTGACTAACTTCGGTTAGCAGTGTCCAGAAACAAGCATTTCGGTTTAATGACATCGGTTGTTAAGCGAAGTTCTTCTTTCTGATCACTGGGTCAGATTTGCTCTTTAACAAATTGGACGAGAAAGAACACGAGTACGATTCTCTCATTATCTCCGAGAGGACGTATTCAAGTGATAGCGATTTCAAGCGTTATCCGGTGTTGTCGTTGAAGTGGTTGTGATATCGCTTCAAGGAACTGTCTCGAAATAACCTCTTTATCAGGCTTGCCTGGTAACGAGCGTTGCTTCGTTCACAGTTGTCTTGGGGTTATATAGTCAAGCAACTAAGCGCATACGGTGGATGCCTTGGCAGTCAGAGGCGATGAAAGACGTGGAAGCCTGCGATAAGGTTCGGGGAGCTGGCAAACGAGCTGTGATCCGGACATTTCTGAATGGGGAAACCCACCCGATTTCGGTCGGGTACCTTGCACTGAATACATAGGTGTAAGGGGCGAACCGGGGGAACTGAAACATCTAAGTACCCCGAGGAAAAGAAATCAACCGAGATTCCCTAAGTAGCGGCGAGCGAACGGGGATTAGCCCTTAAGCTAAACAATTGGTAGGAGAAGGCTCTGGAAAGTGCCGCCATAGTGGGTGATAGCCCCGTATCCGAAACCTGAGTTTAGTGAAATCGAGTAGGACGGGACACGTGGTATCCTGTCTGAATATGGGGGGACCATCCTCCAAGGCTAAATACTCCTGACTGACCGATAGTGAACCAGTACCGTGAGGGAAAGGCGAAAAGAACCCCTGTGAGGGGAGTGAAATAGATCCTGAAACCGTATGCGTACAAGCAGTCGGAGCAGACTTGTTCTGTGACGGCGTACCTTTTGTATAATGGGTCAGCGACTTATGTTCAGTGGCGAGGTTAACCGTTTAGGGGAGCCGTAGGGAAACCGAGTCTGAATAGGGCGATTTAGTCGCTGGGCATAGACCCGAAACCGGGCGATCTATCCATGAGCAGGTTGAAGGTTGAGTAACATCAACTGGAGGACCGAACCCACTGTCGTTGAAAAGCCAGGGGATGACTTGTGGATCGGAGTGAAAGGCTAATCAAGCCCGGAGATAGCTGGTTCTCCCCGAAAGCTATTTAGGTAGCGCCTCGGACGAATACCACAGGGGGTAGAGCACTGTTTCGGCTAGGGGGTCATCCCGACTTACCAACCCGATGCAAACTCCGAATACCTGTGAGTACTATCCGGGAGACACACGGTGGGTGCTAACGTCCATCGTGAAGAGGGAAACAACCCAGACCGCCAGCTAAGGTCCCCAAGTACCAGTTAAGTGGGAAACGATGTGGGAAGGCTCAGACAGCTAGGAGGTTGGCTTAGAAGCAGCCATCCTTTAAAGAAAGCGTAATAGCTCACTAGTCGAGTCGGCCTGCGCGGAAGATGTAACGGGGCTCAAACTGGTCACCGAAGCTGCGGCTGCATACTTTGTATGCGGGGTAGGGGAGCGTTCTGTAAGCCTGCGAAGGTGAGTTGAGAAGCTTGCTGGAGGTATCAGAAGTGCGAATGCTGACATGAGTAACGACAATGCGGGTGAAAAACCCGCACGCCGGAAGACCAAGGGTTCCTGCGCAACGCTAATCGGCGCAGGGTGAGTCGGCCCCTAAGGCGAGACCGAAAGGTGTAGTCGATGGGAAACGGATTAATATTTCCGTACCTTGGATAGCTGCGATGGAGAGACGGAGAAGGCTAGGTGAGCCGGGCGACGGTTGTCCCGGTTTAAGCGTGTAGGGAGTGGACTTAGGCAAATCCGGGTCCACAATTCTGAGACGCGACGACGACTGCTCTTTTAGAGCGGGAAGTCATTGATGCCATGCTTCCAGGAAAATCTTCTAAGCTTCAGGCTATTCGAGACCGTACCCCAAACCGACACAGGTGGTCAGGTAGAGAATACCAAGGCGCTTGAGAGAACTCGGGTAAAGGAACTAGGCAAAATGGTGCCGTAACTTCGGGAGAAGGCACGCTGGTTGTAGGTGATACCCCTTGCGGGTGGAGCTGACGCCAGTCGAAGATACCAGGCCCCTGCGACTGTTTATTAAAAACACAGCACTGTGCAAACACGAAAGTGGACGTATACGGTGTGACGCCTGCCCGGTGCCGGAAGGTTAATTGATGGGGTTAGCATTCGTGCGAAGCTCTTGATCGAAGCCCCGGTAAACGGCGGCCGTAACTATAACGGTCCTAAGGTAGCGAAATTCCTTGTCGGGTAAGTTCCGACCTGCACGAATGGCGTAACGATGGGGGCGCTGTCTCTACCCGAGACTCAGTGAAATTGAAATCGCCGTGAAGATGCGGTGTATCCGCGGCTAGACGGAAAGACCCCGTGAACCTTTACTATAGCTTCACAGTGAACTTTGAGCATGTTTGTGTAGGATAGCTGGGAGGCTTTGAAGTGGGAACGCCAGTTCTCATGGAGCCAACCTTGAAATACCAGCCTGACATGTTTGAGGTTCTAACTTGGACCCCTTATCGGGGTTGAGGACACTGTGTGGTGGGTAGTTTGACTGGGGCGGTCTCCTCCCAAAGCGTAACGGAGGAGCACAAAGGTGGGCTAAGCATGGTCGGACATCATGCGGTTAGTGTAATGGCACAAGCCCGCTTAACTGCGAGACAGACACGTCGAGCAGGTACGAAAGTAGGTCATAGTGATCCGGTGGTTCTGTATGGAAGGGCCATCGCTCAACGGATAAAAGGTACTCCGGGGATAACAGGCTGATACCGCCCAAGAGTTCACATCGACGGCGGTGTTTGGCACCTCGATGTCGGCTCATCACATCCTGGGGCTGAAGCCGGTCCCAAGGGTATGGCTGTTCGCCATTTAAAGTGGTACGCGAGCTGGGTTTAGAACGTCGTGAGACAGTTCGGTCCCTATCTGCCGTGGACGTTGGAGATTTGAGGAAAGCTGCTCCTAGTACGAGAGGACCGGAGTGGACGAACCGCTGGTGTTCGGGTTGTGTCGCCAGACGCATTGCCCGGTAGCTATGTTCGGATAGGATAACCGCTGAAAGCATCTAAGCGGGAAGCCCCTTCCAAGATGAGATCTCCCTGGACCTTTAAGGTCCCTAAAGAGCCGTTCAAGACCAGGACGTTGATAGGTCGGGTGTGTAAGCGCTGCGAGGCGTTGAGCTAACCGATACTAATTGCTCGTGCGGCTTGACTATATAACACCCAAGACAATTGCGGATAACGCAACGAAATCAACATCACATCTCTTTCTCGTCCCCCCAGTGATCAACCGTTTTGTCTGACGACCATAGCGGCTTGGAACCACCTGATCCCATCCCGAACTCAGAAGTGAAACAAGCCTGCGCCGATGGTAGTGTGGCACTTGCCCATGTGAGAGTAGGTCATCGTCAGACTCTTAATACCGAAAACCCCAGCTTCCTCGAGGCTGGGGTTTTTTATTGCCTGAACGAAAGGCCCGGAAGGGTGCTTTCCCGCAAAAAATGGCGGGCAACTTTGTCTTTTGTGTTCGCCTGGTGTTTAATCCGGCGTTACTCATTCTTCAAGCTGGATACTGCCTCATGAAATCCAAAGCCTTAATCAACCTGCTGAGCGACGGTGACGTCCACTCTGGCGAATTCCTGGCCGCTCAGCTCGGCGTAAGCAGGACCGCAGTTTGGAAGCAAGTCCGGCGGGCGATGGACGAAGGGGTAAAGATTGAGACCATTCGTGGTCGGGGTTACCAGTTGCTGTCCTCGGTAGACCTGCTCGATCGCGATGCCATCCTGGCCGACGTTGATAACGGCTATCGCTCCGCTCTGTCACTGGTGGTATTGGATGAAGTCGATTCCACCAACGCTGAAGTTTTGCGGCAAGTGGCCGATGGCGCTTCCGGTGTGCCGGTGGCTATTGCGGATTGCCAGACCGCTGGTCGGGGTCGTCGTGGCCGGGTTTGGAGCAGTCCGCGCGGTCAGAATCTATATCTGAGTATTGGGCTGACTTTTCATGGCGGTTTCTCGGTGCTGGATGGCTTGAGCCTGGTGCTGGGAGTGGCTGTGGCCAACGCCCTGGAAACCCTGGGGGCTTCGGATATTGGTCTGAAGTGGCCCAATGACATCTTCCTTCCCAGTGGCAAGCTGGGCGGCATTCTGATCGAGTTGCAGGGGGAGTTGCAGGAAGGGGTGGTTCAGGTGATTGCCGGAATTGGCATCAATGTGCACATGGCTGAAGCTGAGGAAGTGGATCAACCCTGGAGCAGTCTGGGAAATGCCAGTCCGGGCATCGATTGGTCGAGGAACGCCATTGCCGGCAACATCATCACCGCCGTACTTGATGCTGCTCATCAGTTCTCTGAAAATGGCTTTCGCGATTTTCATGGGCCCTGGCAGCGTCGGGATATCTTTGCGGGTATGCCGCTGGAGGCGCGTAATGGCGAGCTTCACGGTAAAGGCGAAGGTATCGACGAGGCCGGTAATTACCTCCTGCACACAGAGGAAGGCATAGTGCCAGTGAGGGCGGGCGAAATCAGTTTAAGGGTTGTCCAATGAAGTTGTTGGTTGATGCCGGCAATTCGAGACTGAAGTGGCGCCTGGCTCAGGGCGTGCAGGTTATCGCCGAGGGAGTGGGTCGGCTGGACGATGCCGATCCCATGCCCGGGTTGGAAGCAAGCTCGGCCGAGATTGCTGCAGTTGCGGTTTCTACCGTGGCCGCGGAAGACAAGCGCCTGGCCTTGCAGGCTTTCCTGGAGCGCCAAACGAAAGCACCGGTTCGGTTTTATTGGTCCGAGCCGGAACGTGGTGACCTGGTAAACGCCTATACCGATTATCTGAAAATGGGCGCCGACCGCTGGCACGCCATGTACGGTGCCTGGGCCCACTATCGCCAGGGCGTGGCTGTGGTGGACGCCGGTAGTGCTGTGACGGTGGATTATGTTGATGGCTCGGGCCGACACCTTGGCGGCTTTATCCTCCCGGGTTTGCAGATGATGCTTCGGAGCCTGAAGAATGACGCCGCCCGAATCGGTTTCGATCCGGACCAGGTGCTGGAGACCAGTCCCGGGCATTCCACTGGTGAGTGTGTGAACCACGGCTTGGCCTGGTTGTCGACAGGGATGGTGGAGCGGGTGCACGCCGATGTCCGAAAATTTGGCCTGGAGCGTATTCTGGTCACCGGTGGCGACGCCGATCGGCTTCTGGGGTTGGGATTGTCGGCTGAGATACGGCCGCAGCTGGTATTAGACGGATTAGCGCTGATTGATTCCGAGGATCATGCGCAATGAAATGGTTTATCTTTCTCCTCCTGCTCCTCAATGTCGGCCTCTGGTATGGCGCCGGAGCGTTTCAAAGCCCTGAACGATCAAAGGTGATCGCCAGCGGCAACCTTCCGAGAGTGGCCAGTCTCAAAGCCGAAGAGTCCGTTGAGTCGGTTGCTTCAAGGGGAGCCCCGGTCGACCAGTCTTTCTCGAAGGCTGAGGCTCAAAAGGTCTCGGGTATTGGTGGGTCTGATGAGTCTTCCGCGGAGTTTTCCGAGCAGGGGGCGGACATGTCAGCGCTGGTGTGTGGTCGCCTGGGACTGATCCCTTCACTCGGCGCGGCCAAGGCATTAGTTGCTGGCCAGCCGATGGCAGGGGAGGTTGGTTTGGGCTGGCAGGAGGTGACCCGGGAATTGCCTTCGTTTCATTGGGTAATCATTCCCCCGCAGCCGCCAGCGGTGGCATTGAAACAGTTCCGGGATATTCAACGTCAGGGCATCGATTCGTACCTGGTGACCGAGGGTGAGAACCGAAATGCCATTTCTTTGGGCCTGTTTGAGTCTCGTGAGGCTGCAATATCCGTGCTCGAAGAAAAAAAACGCCAGAATCTTAACGCAGTACTGGCCAACTTCCCCCGAAATCAGATAAGCTACGCGCTCGTTTTTAAGGCTGAGCCGGATCTTGTAAAAGATGTGGTGCAGGCGGTAAAAACGGATTACGGAGCGGATTTCGATTTCGTCGAAATCAACCCCTGCTAGGGTGTTGCAACGCTCTAAAAAAATCCGTAGTATACCGCCCTCGCTGACGAGGCGAATGTGAGCTGGCGTAGCTCAGTTGGTAGAGCAGCTGACTTGTAATCAGCAGGTCGGGGGTTCGATTCCGTCCGCCAGCTCCACTTTTTTTGACGGTGTCGCGATAGCGATACCGACTCGGAGGGGTTCCCGAGTGGCCAAAGGGATCAGACTGTAAATCTGACGGCATCGCCTTCGCAGGTTCGAATCCTGCCCCCTCCACCACTAATTGCTCGCGGGCATCGTATAGTGGCTATTACCTCAGCCTTCCAAGCTGATGACGCGGGTTCGATTCCCGCTGCCCGCTCCAATTTGGTTTTGCAATGCTCATGTAGCTCAGTTGGTAGAGCACACCCTTGGTAAGGGTGAGGTCGGCGGTTCAAATCCGCCCATGAGCTCCATCATTAATCCGGTCAACGTTACGATCCAGGTTGATTAGGGAGATTGGTCGAATGTCTAAAGAAAAGTTTGATCGCAGTAAGCCGCACTTGAACGTTGGCACCATTGGTCACGTTGACCATGGTAAGACCACACTGACCGCCGCTCTGACTCGTGTATGTCACGAAGTTTGGGGTACAGGTTCTGCGAGTGCATTCGATCAGATCGATAACGCTCCGGAAGAGAAAGCGCGTGGTATCACCATCGCCACTTCTCACGTTGAGTACGACTCCCCGACTCGTCACTACGCACACGTAGATTGCCCGGGCCACGCTGACTATGTGAAGAACATGATCACTGGTGCGGCGCAGATGGACGGCGCGATCCTGGTTTGCTCCGCAGCTGACGGCCCCATGCCGCAGACTCGTGAGCACATCCTGCTGTCTCGTCAGGTTGGCGTTCCGTTCATCGTTGTGTTCCTGAACAAGGCGGACATGGTCGATGACGAGGAGCTGCTCGAGCTGGTTGAGATGGAAGTTCGTGATCTGCTGAGCCAGTACGACTTCCCGGGCGACGACACTCCGATCGTTACCGGTTCCGCGCTGATGGCGCTGGAAGGTAAGGACGACAACGAGATGGGTACTACCGCTGTTAAGAAGCTGGTAGAAGCCCTGGACGAGTACATCCCTGAGCCAGAGCGCGCTATCGATCAGCCGTTCCTGATGCCGATCGAGGACGTATTCTCCATCTCTGGTCGTGGTACCGTTGTGACCGGTCGTGTTGAGCGTGGCGTTATCAAGGTTGGTGAAGAGATCGAGATTGTTGGTATCAAAGATACCGTCAAGACGACTTGCACCGGCGTTGAGATGTTCCGCAAGCTGCTGGACGAAGGCCGTGCTGGTGAGAACGTTGGTGTTCTGCTGCGTGGTACCAAGCGTGACGACGTTGAGCGTGGTCAGGTTCTGTGTAAGCCGGGCTCAATCAAGCCGCACACCAAGTTCGAGTGCGAAGTATACGTATTGAGCAAAGATGAAGGCGGTCGTCATACTCCGTTCTTCAAGGGCTACCGTCCTCAGTTCTACTTCCGTACTACCGACGTAACTGGTTCCTGTGAACTGCCGGAAGGCGTGGAAATGGTTATGCCGGGTGACAACGTGAAGATGAGCGTTACCCTGATCGCTCCGATCGCCATGGAAGATGGCCTGCGCTTCGCGATTCGCGAAGGTGGTCGTACCGTTGGTGCCGGCGTGGTCGCCAAGATTATCGAGTAATAGACTCGAAGAAAGTGCACTGTGTAGTTTCGGTGCAGGCCAGTAGCTCAATTGGCAGAGCAGCGGTCTCCAAAACCGCAGGTTGGGGGTTCGATTCCCTCCTGGCCTGCCATTTTTTAACATCCGGATACATAAGTTGATTCCTATGGAGTCAAAAGCCGTTCAATCAGCCAGCCGTTTCGATGCAGTGAAATGGCTGGTTGTTTTCGTTCTGATCGCCATCGGTGTGGTCGGGAATCAGTACTTTAGTGCCGAGTCCCTGCTGTATCGTGTTCTGGCTCTCGTAGGGCTTTCGATCGTGGCCGCTTTCGTGGCGCTTCAGACCGATCGTGGTCGTCGTTTCGCTACGCTTCTTAAAGAGGCTCGCGTCGAGATTCGGAAGGTAGTGTGGCCTACCAGGCCCGAGCTGGTTCAAACTACTGTAATTGTGGTGGTGTTTGTTCTGGTGGTGGCATTGTTGTTGTGGGGAATGGATTCGCTGATCAGTATGCTGGTCGCCGGATTTATCGGTTAAACAGGAGTGGGCAATGGCTAAGCGCTGGTACGTCGTTCATGCGTATTCTGGCTTCGAAAAGCACGTAATGCGCACTCTGAAGGAGCGCGTTGCGCTAGATGGCATGGAAGACAAGTTCGGCGAGATCCTGGTCCCGACCGAAGAAGTTGTCGAAATGCGAGAGGGTAAGAAGCGCAAGAGTGAGCGCAAGTTCTACCCGGGATACGTACTCGTGCAGATGGAAATGGACGACGCTACGTGGCACCTTGTTAAGAATACGCCGCGGGTTCTTGGTTTTATCGGCGGTACCAAGGATAAGCCGGCTCCGATCACTGAGAGAGAAGCTGAGGCAATTCTCCGTCGCGTTGAAAGTGGCGCCGAGAAGCCGAAGCCCAAGACTCTGTTTGAGCCAGGTGAAATCGTCAGGGTTGTTGAAGGCCCGTTTGCGGACTTCAACGGCGTTGTGGAAGAAGTCGACTACGACAAGAGTCGAGTCAAGGTTGCTGTCTTGATTTTCGGCCGTTCAACTCCGGTAGAGCTGGAGTTTGGGCAGGTTGAGAAGGATTAAGCGGCAGTCTAAAAGCTGAAAGCTCGCGCGCTCTGGCGACGCGGGCTTTTTGTGTCTGCTATTGGCAGGATTAACCACCGGGGAGCCGAAAGGCGTTTGAACCCACAGGAGATGAATCATGGCAAAGAAGATCGAAGCGTACATCAAGCTTCAGGTTGCTGCCGGCAAGGCTAACCCGAGTCCCCCCGTTGGTCCGGCTCTGGGTCAGCGCGGCGTAAACATCATGGAATTCTGTAAGGCGTTTAACGCCCAGACTCAGGACATGGAGCCTGGTCTGCCGATTCCGACTGTTATCACAGTATACAGTGATCGCAGCTTTACCTTTATTACCAAGACTCCGCCGGCGCCGGTTCTGCTGAAAAAAGCAGCTGGTATCAAGAGTGGTTCTGGCCGTCCGAACACTGAGAAGGTTGGCACCGTTACTCGCGAGCAGCTGGAAGAAATTGCCAAGACCAAAGAGCCCGATCTGACTGCAGCCGATATGGATGCAGCAGTTCGTACCATCGCAGGTACTGCCCGTAGCATGGGCCTGAACGTGGAGGGCCTGTAACATGGCAAAGCTGAGCAAGCGTCAAAAGCTTATTCGTGAAAAAGTCGATGCTACCCGTGCCTACTCCGTAGACGAGGCTGTTGCCCTGTTGGTTGAGCTGGGTCAGAACGTCAAGTTCAAAGAGTCGGTAGATGTTGCTGTAAACCTCGGGGTTGATGCGCGTAAATCGGACCAGGTGGTTCGTAGCAGCACTGTACTTCCTCACGGTACCGGCAAGACCGTACGCGTCGCCGTGTTCACCCAGGGTGCCAATGCCGATAAGGCGACGGCAGCTGGCGCAGACATCGTGGGCATGGACGATCTGGCAGCGGAAGTTAAGAAAGGCAACATGGATTTCGACGTGGTTATCGCCACTCCGGACGCCATGCGTGTTGTTGGTCAGCTGGGCCAGATCCTGGGTCCCCGTGGCCTGATGCCGAACCCGAAGGTTGGCACGGTAACTCCTGACGTTGAGACCGCGGTGAAAAATGCCAAGGCCGGTCAGGTTCGCTACCGCACCGACAAGAACGGCATTATCCACGCTCCGTTGGGTAACGTTGAATTCTCTGCGCAGAACATCAAGGAAAACCTTGAGTCGCTGATCGCGGATCTGAAAAAGGCCAAGCCTTCATCGGCGAAGGGCGTGTATCTCAAGAAGATCACTGTTTCTTCGACCATGGGTCCTGGTCTGACTATCGATCAGAGCGGTCTGGCAATCTGATCCTCTGAACGGTAGTTACTTTGTAGTCTAGGCGGAAGCCAAGGCTGTCAAAGACCGCAGGCCCCCGAGGCTCTCTGCTTGCAGAGGGTCACAAGGGTTAAAGCAACGCCTGCGCAGACGGTGTGAAGACGTTCTCTCTGAACCCAAACACCGTTAAGGCGCCCGCAAGGGCAATGATGGGTTTGCCGGGATAACCCCGGCGAAATCGAGGAGAAATCCAGTGGCAATTAGACTCGAAGACAAGAAAGCGATCGTCGCTGAAGTCAACGAGACTGCCGGTGGTGCTCTGTCTGTGGTAATGGCTGACTACCGTGGTGTCACTTCCGGTGACATGACGGCTCTTCGTGCCAAGGCTCGTGCCGAAAACGTGCGTCTGAAGGTTGTTCGTAACAACCTGGCAAAGATCGCGATTCGTGGTACTGAGTTCGAGTGCATCGATGAGGCTCTAGTAGGCCCGACCATTTTGGCATTCTCTATGGAAGATCCGGGCGCAGCAGCACGTCTGCTCAAGGATTTTGCCAAGGAGAAAGAGGCGTTTGAGATCAAGGGACTGGCCGTCGGCGGAGAGCTGATGGGTGCAGACCAGATTGATCGCCTTGCCAAGCTGCCAACACGTCACGAAGCGTTGACGATGCTGGCCGCGGTTACACAGGCACCGATCACCAAGCTGGCACGGACACTGAACGAAGTTCCTTCGAAAGTGACTCGTGCTGTAGCGGCAGTTCGCGACCAGAAGCAAGAAGCTGCTTGATTCTGTTGAACACCATTTTTTATATTTTTGGGAGAAAGTCATGGCTCTGTCTAACGAAGACATTTTGAACGCAATCGCAGAAATGAGCGTAATGGACGTAGTTGCGCTTGTTGAAGCAATGGAAGAGAAGTTCGGTGTATCTGCCGCTGCAGCCGTAGCTGCTGCACCTGCAGCTGCTGGTGGCGAAGCTGCCGCTGTTGAAGAGCAGACCGAATTTGACGTTGTTCTTACCGGTCCTGGTGAGAAGAAAGTCAACGTAATCAAGGCCGTTCGTGAACTGACCGGCCTGGGTCTGAAAGAAGCTAAGGAAATGGTCGACAGCGCACCTTCCGTTATCAAGGAAGCTGCTAGCAAAGACGACGCTGAAGAAGCCAAGAAGAAGCTTGAGGAAGCAGGCGCTTCTGTTGAGCTCAAGTAAGAGTCGGCTGTTGATCGAAACCGTGCATTAAGCATGGATAGGCTGGTGGCCTTGTGCCACCGGCCTTTTTCTGTTTGTTGTATATGCTATAGAGTCTGGTGAGCAATTACAGGTCGATGTCGGATCTTTAACCTACAGCCAGAGTCTTGTTCAAGACGGCGCGATATGCCGAGCAATTCGGCCCCGAAGCAGAACAATGGTTGCTTCTTGATACCAGGTATCAGGTCTAAAGCTGGGGAATGCAGATGACTTACTCCTACACTGAGAAAAAGCGGATTCGCAAAGATTTTAGTAAATTGCCTTCCGTGATGGACGTCCCCTATTTGCTGTCTATTCAGCTGGATTCATTCCGGGACTTCCTCCAAATGGAAGCCGCTCCAGAGGACCGTCGGGAAACCGGTCTTCACGCAGCATTCAAATCCGTATTCCCGATTGTCAGTTACTCTGGCAACGCCGCGCTCGAATACGTGAGTTACCGTATTGGCGAGCCGGTTTTTGATGTCAAGGAATGCCAGCTTAGGGGCGTAACCTACGCAGCACCGCTGCGCGTGAAAGTCCGCCTTATCATTTACGATAAGGAATCGTCCAACAAGGCGATCAAGGACATTA
Source organism: Marinobacter sp. LA51 (assembly GCF_030297175.1). Classification (NCBI taxonomy): domain Bacteria; kingdom Pseudomonadati; phylum Pseudomonadota; class Gammaproteobacteria; order Pseudomonadales; family Marinobacteraceae; genus Marinobacter; species Marinobacter apostichopi. The sequence goes on from NZ_AP028070.1 coordinate 646,822, forward strand.
AAGAGCAGGAAGTCTACATGGGCGAAATGCCCCTGATGACTGAAAACGGTACCTTCGTTATCAACGGTACCGAGCGTGTTATTGTTTCCCAGTTGCACCGTTCGCCCGGTGTATTCTTTGATCATGACAAGGGTAAGACCCACTCATCCGGTAAGCTGCTGTATTCGGCCCGGGTGATTCCTTACCGTGGCTCCTGGCTGGACTTCGAGTTCGATCCGAAGGACTCCGTGTTCGTTCGTATCGACCGTCGTCGTAAACTGCCGGCGTCAATTCTCCTGCGCGCTCTGGGCTACACCTCCGAGCAGATGCTGGAAACGTTCTTTGAAACCAGTAAGTTCAGCCTGGGCGCGGAAGTGTGCAAGCTGGAGCTGGTTCCGAGCCGTCTGCGTGGTGACATCGCGACCTTCGATATTAAAGACAATGACGGCAAGGTTATTGTTGAGGAAGGCCGCCGGATCACCGCTCGCCATATCAAGCAGCTTGAAAAGGCCGGCATCAGTGAGCTGGAAGTGCCGACTGAGTACCTGTACGGCCGTCTTTTGGCCAAGGACATGGTTGATACCAAGTCCGGTGAGGTGCTGGTTGAGTGCAACTCCGAGCTGACCGAAGAACTGGTTACCAAGATTCTGGACGCGGGTGTTACCGAGATCGAAACTCTGTACACCAACGACCTGGACTGCGGTCCGTTCATGTCAGACACCCTGCGTATCGACCCGACCCGCACGCCGCTGGAAGCGTTGGTCGAGATCTATCGCATGATGCGTCCTGGCGAGCCGCCCACCAAAGAGTCGGCTGAGAACCTGTTTAACAACCTGTTCTTCTCCGAAGAGCGGTACGACCTGTCTGCTGTGGGTCGGATGAAGCTGAACCGTCGTCTTCGTCGAGAAGAGAGTACCGGTGCTGGCATCCTGACACACGAGGACATCATTGATGTCCTGAAGACGCTGATCGATATCCGTAACGGCCAGGGCAATGTCGATGATATCGACAACCTGGGTAACCGTCGTGTTCGTTGCGTTGGTGAAATGGCCGAAAACCAGTTCCGCGTTGGTCTGGTACGGGTCGAGCGCGCCGTGCGCGAGCGTCTGAGCCTGGCCGAAAGCGAAGGCCTGATGCCGCAGGATCTGATCAATGCCAAGCCGGTTGCGGCCGCGGTCAAAGAATTCTTTGGCTCAAGCCAGCTGTCCCAGTTCATGGACCAGAACAACCCGCTGTCAGAAGTCACCCACAAGCGTCGTATCTCTGCGCTTGGCCCAGGTGGTCTGACCCGCGAACGTGCTGGCTTCGAAGTCCGTGACGTACACCCGACCCACTATGGCCGTGTGTGCCCGATCGAGACTCCGGAAGGTCCGAACATCGGTCTGATCAACTCGCTGGCTACCTATGCCCGTTCCAACTCCTACGGTTTCCTTGAGAGCCCGTACCGGAAGGTTGTCGAGGGTGTGGTAACTGATGAGGTGGTTTACCTGTCCGCCATCGAAGAGAGCAACTTTGTTATCGCCCAGGCCAGCGCGGCTATGGACGATGAATCCAAGCGCCTCACCGATGAGCTGGTTACGGTACGTCACCAGAACGAATTCACGGTTACACCGCCGGAAAGCGTTAACTTCATGGACGTATCGCCGCGCCAGGTTGTGTCGGTGGCTGCGTCTCTGATTCCGTTCCTCGAGCACGACGACGCTAACCGGGCCCTGATGGGCGCGAACATGCAGCGTCAGGCTGTGCCGACCTTGCGTTCACAGGTACCGCTGGTGGGTACCGGTGTTGAGCGGACAGTGGCTCAGGACTCTGGCGTCTGCGTTACGGCTCGCCGTGGCGGTGTGATTGAGAGTGTAGATGCGGCCCGTATCGTGGTTCGCGTCGACAACGCCGAAACTGAGGCCGGTGATGCGGGTGTGGATATCTACAACCTCACCAAGTACACCCGATCGAACCAGAATACCTGCATCAACCAGCGTTCGATTGTTCGCCAGGGTGATGTCATTGCCCGCGGCGACGTGCTGGCTGACGGTCCGTCCGTTGATTTGGGTGAGCTGGCTCTGGGTCAGAACATGCGCATCGCGTTCATGCCCTGGAACGGTTACAACTTTGAGGACTCCATCCTCATTTCCGAGAAAGTGGTACAGGAAGATCGCCTGACCACCATCCACATTCAGGAACTGACCTGTGTGGCTCGGGATACCAAACTGGGTAGCGAAGAAATCACCGCGGATATTCCGAACGTTGGTGAAAGTGCGCTGTCCAAGCTGGACGAGTCCGGCATTGTGTACATTGGTGCCGAAGTTGGCGCGGGTGACATCCTGGTCGGTAAGGTCACGCCGAAGGGCGAGACCCAGCTGACTCCGGAGGAGAAGCTCCTGCGTGCCATCTTTGGTGAGAAGGCTTCCGACGTGAAGGACACGTCGTCACGGGTGCCAACCGGTACTCGCGGTACGGTTATCGACGTACAGGTCTTTACCCGCGACGGTATCGAGAAGGACCAGCGCGCTCAGTCCATCGAGAAAGAGCAGCTGGACCAGTACCGCAAGGATCTGAAGGACGAGTACCGCATTGTTGAAGGTGCCACCTTTGAGCGACTGATGAACGCGCTGAAAGGGCAGGAAGTCATCAGTGGTCCGGGCCTGAAAAAAGGCGCCACACTGGAAGAAGGTTACCTGGCCGAGCTGCCGCGCCCAGACTGGTTCAAGCTGCGTATGAAAGACGACGGCCTGAACGAACTGCTGGAGAAGTCCGAGCAGGGTCTGGACGATCGCAAGAAGGAGCACGAAGAGCGGTTTGACGACAAGAAGGGCAAGCTGCAGCAGGGCGACGACCTTGCTCCGGGCGTCCTGAAGATCGTCAAGGTATACCTCGCGATCAAACGTCGTATCCAGCCGGGTGACAAGATGGCGGGTCGTCACGGTAACAAGGGTGTTATTTCATCGGTTATGCCGATTGAAGACATGCCTTACGACGAGTTCGGCAACACGGTTGACGTTGTTCTGAACCCGCTGGGTGTTCCTTCGCGGATGAACGTAGGTCAGGTGCTTGAGACGCATCTGGGCGCCGCGGCCAAGGGTCTGGGTGAGCGTATCAGCCAGATGCTGGACGAGCAGCGCAAGATCGCGGAACTGAGAAAGCTGTTGGATGAGATCTACAACCACTCTGATGAAGTGTTCAAGGTGGATCTGGATTCTCTGAGCGACAAGGAAATCCTGGAAATGTGCCACAACCTCCGTGGCGGTGTACCGATGGCAACACCGGTATTCGACGGAGCCAAGGAAGCCGAAGTCAAGCGTATGCTTGAGCTGGCTGGCCTGAGCACAACCGGGCAGACCATGTTGTACGACGGCCGTACTGGTGATGCGTTCGATCGTCCGGTGACTGTCGGCTACATGTACATCCTGAAGCTGAACCACCTGATCGACGACAAGATGCACGCTCGTTCCACCGGCTCTTACAGCCTGGTTACCCAGCAGCCGCTGGGTGGTAAGGCTCAGTTCGGTGGCCAGCGCTTCGGTGAGATGGAAGTGTGGGCCCTTGAGGCTTACGGTGCGGCGTATACGCTGCAGGAAATGCTCACCGTTAAGTCTGATGACGTGAACGGTCGGACCAAGATGTACAAGAACATTGTCGATGGCGACCATCGCATGGAGCCGGGCATGCCCGAATCCTTCAACGTTCTTGTCAAGGAAATCCGCTCGTTGGGTATCGACATCGAGCTGGAATCCGAGTGAGCCGAATTGTTTTTGGCAGCGTGAGCGGGCACCTCGTGTGCCCGCCCGAGATTAACGCCATCCGGAGCTTTTACTGATGAAAGATTTGCTGAATCTTCTCAAGAGCCAGAACCAAAGCAAGGAATTTGATGCCATCCGTATCGGGCTGGCATCGCCTGACATGATTCGCTCATGGTCTTTTGGTGAAGTGAAGAAGCCTGAGACCATTAACTACCGTACCTTCAAGCCAGAGCGTGACGGTCTTTTCTGTGCCAAGATTTTCGGCCCGATCAAAGACTACGAATGCCTGTGCGGTAAGTACAAGCGCCTCAAGCATCGCGGTGTTATCTGCGAGAAGTGTGGCGTAGAGGTAGCGCTGGCGAGTGTTCGCCGGGAGCGTATGGGCCACATCGAGCTGGCCAGCCCGGTTGCTCACATCTGGTTCCTGAAATCATTGCCGTCCCGCATCGGTTTGATGCTGGACATGACGCTGCGTGACATCGAGCGCGTGCTGTACTTCGAATCGTTCATCGTGATCGATCCGGGTATGACCACCCTTGAGCGCGGCCAGCTGCTGAACGACGAGCAGTATTACGAAGCCCTGGAAGAGTTCGGCGACGAATTCGACGCGCGTATGGGCGCCGAGGCTGTCAAGGAGCTGCTCGAGGGTATCGATCTGCAGGCCGAAGTTGAATCGCTGCGCGAAGAAATTCCGCAGACCAACTCCGAGACCAAGATCAAGAAATTCAGCAAGCGTCTGAAGATTCTTGAGGCGTTCCTTTATTCTGGTAACAAACCGGGCGACATGGTCATGACCGTGCTGCCAGTGCTGCCGCCGGATCTGCGTCCGCTGGTCCCGCTGGACGGTGGTCGTTTCGCCACCTCCGACCTGAACGACCTTTACCGTCGTGTGATCAACCGGAACAACCGTCTGAAGCGCCTGCTGGAGCTCAACGCTCCCGACATCATCGTGCGCAACGAGAAGCGGATGCTGCAGGAAGCGGTCGACGCCCTGCTGGACAACGGTCGTCGCGGTCGTGCCATCACCGGCACCAACAAGCGCCCGCTGAAGTCCCTGGCTGACATGATCAAGGGTAAGCAGGGTCGTTTCCGTCAGAACCTGCTGGGTAAGCGTGTCGACTACTCCGGTCGTTCCGTTATCGTGGTCGGTCCATACCTGCGTCTGCACCAGTGTGGTCTGCCCAAGAAGATGGCCTTGGAGCTGTTCAAGCCGTTTATCTTCTCCAAGCTGGAACACCGTGGCCTGGCGACCACCATCAAGGCCGCCAAGAAGATGGTTGAGCGTGAGGAAGGCGTAGTCTGGGATATCCTGGATGAAGTCATCCGTGAGCACCCGATCATGCTGAACCGTGCGCCGACACTGCACCGTCTGGGTATCCAGGCGTTCGAGCCGGTTCTGATCGAAGGCAAGGCTATCCAGCTGCACCCGCTGGTTTGTGCGGCCTACAACGCCGACTTCGACGGTGACCAGATGGCCGTTCACGTGCCGCTGACCCTGGAAGCCCAGCTCGAAGCGCGTGCGTTGATGATGTCTACCAACAACGTGCTGTCGCCCGCCAACGGTGAGCCGATCATCGTGCCGTCCCAGGACGTGGTACTGGGTCTGTACTACATGACCCGTGAGCGTGAAAGTGCGCAGGGTGAGGGCATGACCTTTGCTGACGTCAAGGAAGCGCATCGCGCTTACGGCGCCGGCAAGGTGGATCTGCAGGCCAAGGTCAAGGTTCGCGTCAAAGAAGTTGCGATCGCTGAGGACGGCTCACGTTCTCACGCATACAACATCGTAGACACCACCGTTGGTCGTGCTCTGCTGTTTGATATCGTTCCTGACGGTCTGTCCTTCGAGCTGGTCAACAAGCCGATGGTCAAGAAGGCGATCTCGAACCTGATCAACACCTGTTACCGGGATGCGGGTCTGAAAGACACCGTTATCTTCGCCGATCAGCTCATGTACATGGGCTATCACTACGCGACGGTTTCCGGTATCTCGATTGGCTTCAACGACTTCGAGATTCCGCCGGAGAAGTACGAGCTGGTTGATGCGGCTTCCCAGGAAGTGAAGGACATCGAGACCCAGTACGCGTCCGGTCTGCTGACCCAGGGCGAGAAGTACAACAAGGTTATCGATATCTGGTCCCGGGCCAACGACAAAGTGTCCAAGGCCATGATGGAGCGCCTGGCGAAAGAACAGGTTATCGGTCCTGATGGCGAGCCGGTTAAAGGTGAGGACGGCGAATACCTGATGCAGGAGTCGTTCAACTCGGTTTACATGATGGCCGATTCCGGCGCACGGGGTTCCGCAGCGCAGATTCGTCAGCTGGCCGGTATGCGTGGTCTGATGGCGAAGCCGGACGGTTCCATCATCGAGACGCCGATTACCGCGAACTTCCGAGAAGGTCTGAACGTACTCCAGTACTTCATCTCGACTCACGGTGCTCGTAAGGGGCTGGCGGATACCGCTCTGAAGACCGCGAACTCCGGTTACCTGACTCGTCGTCTGGTTGACGTTTCCCAAGACCTGGTTGTTACCGAAGAAGACTGCGGTACCGACGAAGGCCTGCTGATGACACCGCACATCGAAGGCGGCGACGTTGTTGTGCCACTGGGTGACCGTGTCCTTGGCCGGGTAACGGCACGCGATGCCTTCACCCCGACCGACAAAGACAACGCTGTTGTCACCGCCGGTACGCTGCTCGACGAGAAAACCGTTGAGTCGCTGGAACGTGCGGGTGTGGACGAAGTATGGGTGCGCTCTGCGATTACCTGTGATACCCGTCACGGCATCTGTTCGAAGTGTTATGGCCGGGATCTGGCGCGTGGCCATCGGGTCAACGTTGGTGAGGCGGTCGGTGTTATCGCTGCCCAGTCCATCGGTGAGCCGGGCACCCAGCTGACCATGCGTACCTTCCACATCGGTGGTGCGGCAAGCCGGGCATCCGCGGTTGATAACATTCAGGTCAAGCACGGCGGCACCGTTCGTCTGCACAACCTGAAGTCGATCGAGAAGACCAACGGTTCTCTGGTTGTGGTGTCCCGTTCTTCCGCCCTGGCCATTGCCGACGAGCAAGGTCGTGAGCGCGAGTGGTACAAGCTGCCATACGGTGCGGTACTGTCGGTCAAGCACGGCGACACTGTTGAAGCAGGCGTTGCGGTAGCCAAGTGGGATCCACACACCCACCCGATCATTGCCGAGGCCGAAGGTACTGCCAAGTTCGTCAACATGGATCAGGGCATCACCGTCCGTACCCAGACCGACGAGCTGACCGGTCTTTCGACCATGGAAGTTATCGATCCGAAGGAGCGTCCGGCTGCTGGTAAGGACATTCGTCCGGCTATCCAGATGCTCGACGAGAACGGAAACGACGTTGAACTGCCAGGTGGCGGTGCCGCGATGTTCTTCCTGCCGGCGAACGCCCTGGTCACCATGGCCAACGGCGCGCGCATCGAGCTGGGTGACGTGGTTGCCCGTATTCCGCAGGAAAGCTCGAAGACCCGTGACATCACCGGTGGTCTGCCGCGGGTTGCCGACCTGTTCGAGGCCCGTCGCCCGAAAGAGTCGTCCATTCTTGCTGAAATCAGCGGCATGGTCTCCTTCGGTAAAGAAACCAAGGGCAAGAAGCGCCTGGTCATCACTCCGAAAGACAGTGATGCCTACGAGGTGCTGATTCCCAAGCATCGCCAGCTCAACGTATTCGAAGGTGAAACGGTTGAGAAGGGCGAGGTGATCTCGGACGGTCCGTCCAACCCGCACGACATTTTGCGTCTGCTGGGTGTGGTCGAGCTGGCCAAGTACATCACCAACGAGATCCAGGACGTCTACCGTCTGCAGGGCGTTGTCATCAACGATAAGCACATTGAGGTTATCGTTCGACAAATGCTGCGGAAGGTTGAGATCACCGATCCGGGCGACACCACGTTGCTGTCTGGCGACCAGGTGGAAATTACCCAGGTGCTGGAAGAGAACGAGAAGGCCAATGCTGGCGATAAAGAAGCGGCACGTTTCGAGCGTCTGCTGCTGGGTATCACCAAGGCGTCATTGGCGACTGAATCGTTCATTTCGGCCGCTTCGTTCCAGGAGACCACGCGTGTCCTGACCGAAGGTGCGGTGACTGGCAAGCGGGATTACCTGCGCGGCCTGAAGGAAAACGTTGTGGTTGGTCGACTGATTCCTGCGGGAACCGGCCTTGCCTACCACGCGGAGCGTCGTCGCAAGCGCGAACTGGATTCACAGGGCGTGACTGCGGCTGACGTGGAAGAAGCTCTGAGTGCCGAACTCAACCGCGAAAGCTGAGTTGAGTCGGTGCGCCGCCTCCGGGTAGATACCTACCCGAGAGGTGGTTAAAAAGAGACCAGTCATCTTGACTGTCCAGGGGCGCAGGCTTACACTTGCGTCCCTTAAATTTTACCCCCTTCATTGGGGGTAAGTTTCATTGATATGGTTTTTTGGAGTTTGCTTACATGGCAACGATTAATCAGTTGGTGCGTAAGCCTCGTAAGCGCAAGGTAGCCAAGAGCGATGTTCCTGCTCTTCAGGCCTGTCCTCAGCGCCGTGGTGTATGCACTCGTGTATACACCACAACGCCGAAGAAGCCGAACTCAGCACTGCGTAAAGTGTGCCGTGTTCGTCTGACTAACGGCTTCGAGGTTTCGTCATACATTGGTGGTGAAGGTCACAACCTTCAGGAGCACAGTGTTGTGTTGATCCGTGGCGGTCGAGTAAAAGACCTTCCGGGTGTGCGCTATCACACTGTTCGCGGTACTTTGGATACCCAGGGTGTTCAAAACCGTAAGCAAGGCCGCTCCAAGTACGGTGCAAAACGACCCAAGTCCTAATGTCCCAGACGGGTGTCTTTTATCGTTGCTTGTCAGAACGGTAAGAGTAAGGCTGAGTAGCAGATGCTATCTCAGGGGTTCCTGAAGACCTTTAAATAGAAGGGCTTATCGATGCCTAGAAGAAGAGTTGCAGCAAAACGGGAAATTATCCCGGATCCGAAGTTCGGCAGTGCACGGCTTGCCAAGTTCATCAACCACGTGATGGAAAGCGGCAAGAAATCCGTAGCTGAGCGCATTGTTTATGGCGCGCTCGATATCGTTGCCGACAAGTCTAAGGAAGAGCCGATCGACATGTTCGAGAAGGCCCTGGAAAACATTCAGCCGATGGTCGAGGTTAAGTCCCGTCGTGTGGGTGGTGCTACCTACCAGGTGCCCGTAGAAGTACGGCCTTCCCGTCAGAACGCGCTGGCCATGCGCTGGCTTGTAGAATACTCGCGGAAGCGCGGTGAGAAGTCCATGGCGCAACGTCTGGCCGGTGAAATTCTGGACGCCGCTGACAGCAAAGGTTCTGCGGTTAAGAAGCGCGAAGACGTTCATCGCATGGCAGAAGCCAACAAGGCGTTCTCTCACTTCCGTTTCTAAACAGCCGAGGTTAATACAGTGGCACGCAAGACTCCTATCAAGCGTTACAGAAACATTGGTATTTGTGCGCACGTTGATGCGGGCAAAACCACAACCACCGAGCGGGTCCTGTTCTACACAGGTATTTCCCACAAAATCGGTGAAGTTCATGATGGTGCGGCTACCATGGACTGGATGGAGCAGGAGCAGGAGCGTGGTATCACCATTACCTCTGCTGCGACGACCTGTTTCTGGCAGGGCATGGACAAGCAGTATCCTGAACACCGGATCAACATCATCGACACCCCGGGGCACGTTGACTTTACCATCGAGGTAGAGCGTTCCCTGCGTGTTCTGGATGGTGCGGTCGTCGTATTCTGTGGCTCCTCTGGTGTAGAGCCGCAGTCTGAGACTGTATGGCGTCAGGCCAACAAGTATGAAGTTCCCCGCATGGTGTTCGTCAACAAGATGGACCGTGCCGGCGCTAACTTCCTGCGCGTGGTTGACCAGATCAAAAACCGCTTGGGCGCGAACTGCGTTCCCATTCAGTTGCCGATTGGTGCCGAAGATAACTTCGCAGGCATCGTCGATCTGATCCGGAACAAGGCAATCTACTGGAACGAAGACGACGCCGGTGCTACCTATGACCAGCGCGACGTTCCGGCAGAAATGGTTGAAGAAGTCGCCATGTACCGCGAGCAGATGGTTGAGGCGGCTGCGGAAGCCAACGAAGAGCTTATGGAGCGTTACCTGGAAGAGGGCGACCTGAGCGTCGAGGACATCAAGAAAGGTCTGCGTATGCGTACGCTGGCTAACGAGATTGTCCTGGCTACTTGCGGTTCTGCGTTTAAGAACAAGGGTGTGCAGGCAGTTCTGGACTCTGTTATCGAGTTTCTGCCGGCACCAGACGAAGTTAAGGCGATCCGCGGTGAAGTTGACGAAGACGGCACCGAAGAGACTCGTCAGGCTGAAGACGATGCTCCGTTCGCGGCGCTGGCGTTCAAGATCGCCACCGACCCGTTCGTAGGTACGCTGACCTTCTTCCGTGTTTACTCCGGTAAGCTGGAAAGCGGTAATGCGGTCTATAACTCTGTGAAGGGTAAGAAAGAGCGTGTTGGCCGTATGGTTCAGATGCACTCCAAGGATCGTCAAGAGATCAAGGAAGTGCTGGCCGGCGATATCGCCGCTGCCATCGGCCTGAAGAGCGTTACCACCGGTGATACTCTGTGTGATGAGAATAACAAGATTATTCTTGAGCGCATGGAGTTCCCGGAGCCGGTTATCTCTGTTGCCGTTGAGCCGAAGTCCAAGGCCGATCAGGAGAAGATGGGTGTTGCACTGGGCAAGCTGGCTCAGGAAGATCCGTCATTCCGGGTCAAGACTGACGAAGAGTCCGGTCAGACGATCATCTCTGGTATGGGTGAGCTGCACCTGGACATCATCGTTGACCGTATGCGTCGCGAGTTCAAGGTTGAAGCTAACATTGGTAAGCCGCAGGTAGCTTACCGTGAGCGCATCCGTAAGGCCGTGGATGTCGAAGGTAAGTTCGTTCGTCAGTCTGGTGGTCGTGGTCAGTACGGTCACGTCAAGATCAAGCTTGAGCCGCTGCCGCTGGACGAAGAAGATGGCGAAAACTTTATCTTCGTGAACGAAATCGTTGGTGGTGTTGTTCCCAAGGAATACATCCCGGCTGTCCAGCAGGGTATTGAAGAGCAGATGCAGAACGGCTGCCTGGCCGGCTATCCGCTGCTGCGCATCAAGGCCACGCTGTACGACGGTTCGTACCACGATGTTGACTCCAACGAAATGGCGTTCAAAGTCGCTGGTTCCATGGCAATGAAGAAGGGTGCTCTTGAAGCTAACCCTGCGTTGCTTGAGCCGATGATGAAGGTCGAAGTTGTGAGCCCGGAAGAGTACATGGGTGACGTTGTAGGTGACCTTAACCGTCGCCGCGGTCTGATCCAGGGTATGGATGAGTCGCCGGCAGGTAAAGTTATCCGTGCCGAGGTTCCGTTGTCGGAGATGTTCGGTTACGCCACCGACCTGCGTTCTGCTACGCAAGGCCGGGCGTCTTATGCGATGGAGTTTGCGGGTTATTCTGAAGCTCCTTCGAACATTGCCGAAGCGATCATTAAACAGGGTTGATCCCCAGGACTTAAGAAACAGGAAGAGGTGTAACCGTGTCTAAAGAAAAATTTGACCGTAGTAAACCGCACTTGAACGTTGGCACCATTGGTCACGTTGACCATGGTAAGACCACACTGACCGCCGCTCTGACTCGTGTATGTCACGAAGTTTGGGGTACAGGTTCTGCGAGTGCATTCGATCAGATCGATAACGCTCCGGAAGAGAAAGCGCGTGGTATCACCATCGCCACTTCTCACGTTGAGTACGACTCCCCGACTCGTCACTACGCACACGTAGATTGCCCGGGCCACGCTGACTATGTGAAGAACATGATCACTGGTGCGGCGCAGATGGACGGCGCGATCCTGGTTTGCTCCGCAGCTGACGGCCCCATGCCGCAGACTCGTGAGCACATCCTGCTGTCTCGTCAGGTTGGCGTTCCGTTCATCGTTGTGTTCCTGAACAAAGCGGACATGGTTGATGACGAAGAGCTGCTCGAGCTGGTTGAGATGGAAGTTCGTGATCTGCTGAGCCAGTACGACTTCCCGGGCGACGACACTCCGATCGTTACCGGTTCCGCGCTGATGGCGCTGGAAGGTAAGGACGACAACGAGATGGGTACTACCGCTGTTAAGAAGCTGGTAGAAGCCCTGGACGAGTACATCCCTGAGCCAGAGCGTGCTATCGATCAGCCGTTCCTGATGCCGATCGAGGACGTGTTCTCCATCTCGGGTCGTGGTACCGTTGTGACCGGTCGTGTTGAGCGTGGCGTTATTAAGGTTGGTGAAGAGATCGAGATTGTTGGTATCAAAGATACCGTCAAGACGACTTGCACCGGCGTTGAGATGTTCCGCAAGCTGCTGGACGAAGGCCGTGCTGGTGAGAACGTTGGTGTTCTGCTGCGTGGTACCAAGCGTGACGACGTTGAGCGTGGTCAGGTTCTGTGTAAGCCGGGCTCCATCAAGCCGCACACCAAGTTTGAGTGCGAAGTGTACGTATTGAGCAAGGACGAAGGTGGTCGTCATACTCCGTTCTTCAAGGGCTACCGTCCTCAGTTCTACTTCCGTACCACCGACGTAACTGGTTCCTGTGAACTGCCGGAAGGCGTGGAAATGGTTATGCCGGGTGACAACGTGAAGATGAGCGTTACCCTGATCGCTCCGATCGCCATGGAAGATGGCCTGCGCTTCGCGATTCGCGAAGGTGGTCGTACCGTTGGTGCCGGCGTGGTCGCCAAGATCATCGAGTAAGTCACTCGTGTGATCAGGAAAAAGGGGCTGAATTATTCAGCCCCTTTTTCTGTTTCAGTCGCGATGCTTGTGCCTGACCCGGTCAAACAGGATGCCTGTTGACAGGGTTGGGTATTATGCATACAATGCGGCTCCTTTTTTTGAAGGTCGGCTAACAAGTAGCTGCTACGAGTGGAGTTTGGTGCATCATGCAAAGCCAAAAAATTCGAATCCGGTTGAAGGCGTTTGATTATCGCCTGATCGACCAGTCCACACAGGAGATCGTCGATACCGCGAAGCGGACCGGCGCTCAGGTGCGTGGACCTATCCCTCTGCCGACGCGGAAGGAAAAGTACACCATCCTGGTTTCTCCGCACGTCAACAAAGACGCGCGCGACCAGTATGAAATTCGTACGCATAAGCGTTTGCTCGACATCGTTGAGCCGACGGAAAAGACAGTAGATGCTTTGATGAAGTTGGACCTGGCAGCAGGTGTAGACGTTCAGATCAGCCTCGGCTAATACCGCCAGGTATTAGTCTGTGTAACTGTCATAAGGCCATAGAGGGTGCGAGCCCCGTACACTTAAGAGGTGAAACATGGCAATTGGTGTTGTCGGTCGTAAGGCCGGTATGACCCGTATTTTTACGGAAGATGGGCAGGCACTGCCCGTAACGGTAATCGAGGTTGAACCTAACCGGATTACCCAACTTAAAACTCTTGAAAGCGATGGCTACCGTGCCGTTCAGGTCACTGTAGGTGCCCGTCGTTCCTCACGTGTAACCAAGAGTGAAGCTGGTCACTATGCTAAGGCGGGTGTTGAAGCCGGTCGTGGTATGTGGGAATTCCGTCTGGCTGAAGGCGAGGGCGAAGACCTGGCCGCCGGCGGCGAGATCACAGCTTCAATCTTTGAAGACGGTCAGGTGGTTGACGCCATCGGTCGGTCCAAAGGTAAGGGTTTTCAGGGCGGCGTAAAGCGTTGGAACTTCTCCATGCAAGACGCTACTCACGGTAACTCCCTCTCTCACCGTGCTCCGGGCTCCATTGGTCAGAACCAGACTCCGGGTAAGGTATTCAAAGGCAAGAAGATGGCGGGCCAGATGGGTAATGCGCAAGTAACTGTGCAGAACCTGAAAATTGTCCGTGTCGACGCCGAGCGCAACCTGCTGCTGGTGAGTGGTGCCGTACCCGGTGCTACTGGCGGCGACGTTGTCATCAAGCCTGCAGTTAAAGCCTGAGGAGCGGTGCGATGGAATTGACTATTACAGGTAGCGGCAAGGGAATTTCTGTTTCCGACGCTGCATTTGCCAAAGATTTTAACGAGTCGCTGGTGCACCAGGTTGTTACTGCTTATATGGCAGCTGGCCGCCAAGGTACCAAGGCTCAAAAGACGCGTTCTGAAGTCAGCGGTGGTGGTAAGAAGCCATGGCGTCAGAAGGGCACTGGTCGTGCCCGTGCTGGTACTATCCGCAGCCCAATCTGGCGCGCCGGTGGTGTTACCTTTGCAGCCAAGCCTCGCGGTTTTGAGCAAAAGGTAAACCGGAAGATGTACCGCGCAGCAATGCGTTCTATTTTTTCTGAGCTGGTTCGCCAAGAGCGTCTGGTAGTTGTTGATGAGTTGAATGTCGACAGCCCGAAGACCAAGGCGTTCACCGCTAAGCTGAAGGATCTCGGAGTAAGCAATGCGCTGATCCTGTCTGAAAGCGTTGAGCAGAACCTGCACCTTGCTTCACGCAACATCCCGCACGTTGATGTTCGTGATATCGCAGGTCTTGATCCGGTTAGCCTGGTTGCTCACGACAGCGTCGTGATCACTGTGCCTGCTCTGAAGAAGATCGAGGAGATGCTGGGATGAATCAGGAGCGTATTTACAAGGTCCTGCTTGGACCGCACGTATCTGAGAAAGCTTCTCTGGTGGCCGAGCACGGCCAGGTAGTGTTTCGGGTAGCCCCGGACGCAACCAAGCCCGAGATCAAGAAAGCCGTTGAGCAACTGTTCAACGTCACCGTCGAAGGTGTTCAGGTTCTGAACCGTAAGGGTAAGCTCAAGCGCACTATCCGCGGGTTCGGCAAGCGTAATGACATTCGTAAGGCTTACGTAAAGCTGGCTGAAGGTCAGGACATCGATTTTCTGGATGTGGAATAAGGTAAAGGGGTCGTAATATGCCGATCGTCAAAACCAAACCAACATCTGCCGGACGCCGTCACGTTGTAAAGCTTTACAACCCGGATCTGCACACAGGGCGCCCTTACGAGCCGTTGGTAGAAAGAAAGAATAAGACGGGTGGACGTAATAATGCGGGTCGCATTACCACACGTCACACTGGTGGTGGTCACAAGAAGCACTACCGTGTAATTGATTTTAAGCGGACCAAAGATGGTATCCCGGCGGTCATTGAGCGCCTGGAATACGATCCTAACCGCTCTGCGCACATTGCACTGGTCAAGTACGCCGATGGCGAGCGTCGTTACATTGTCGCTCCCAAAGGTATGCAGATCGGTGATCCTGTGCGCTCCGGTATCGACGCGCCGATTAAAGTGGGTAGCACGTTGCCGCTCCGGAATATTCCGGTCGGTTCCGTAATCCACTGCGTTGAACTCAAGCCTGGCAAAGGTGCTCAGCTGGCTCGCTCCGCGGGCGCATCCGTACAGCTAGTAGCGCGTGAAGGTGCATATGCCACCATCCGCCTGCGCTCAGGTGAAATGCGAAAGGTGCTTGTAGATTGCCGCGCAACGTTGGGTGAAGTATCCAACAGCGAGCACAGTCTCAAGCAGCTTGGTAAAGCGGGTGCATCACGTTGGCGCGGCAAACGCCCAACAGTACGTGGTGTTGCTATGAACCCAGTTGACCACCCACATGGTGGTGGTGAAGGGCGTACCTCTGGCGGACGTCACCCGGTTACTCCGTGGGGTGTTCCGACCAAAGGGCATAAGACTCGTAAGAACAAGCGTACTGATAAAATGATAGTACGTCGTCGTTCGGCCAAGTAAACGACTACATAGAGGTAATTGCTGTGCCACGTTCTTTAAAGAAAGGTCCTTTTATAGACCTGCATCTGTTGAAGAAGGTCGAGGCAGCTCTGGAAGCTAACGACAAGCGACCGATCAAGACCTGGTCGCGCCGGTCGACAGTATTTCCGGAGATGGTAGGCCTGACCATTGCAGTCCACAACGGCAAGCAGCACGTGCCGGTTTATGTCACCGAAGATATGGTTGGACATAAGCTGGGTGAGTTCGCGGCAACGCGTACTTATCGTGGTCATGCGGCCGACAAGAAAGCTAAACGCTGATTGTGAGGGAATAGAAATGGAAGTAGCAGCCAAGTATAAGGGCGCTAACCTCTCAGCTCAGAAAGCACGTCTTGTCGCTGACCAAGTACGCGGCAAGGCGGTTGAGGATGCCCTGAACATTCTGACTTTCAGCCCAAAGAAGGCGGCGGTTGTACTCAAGAAAGCTCTTGAGTCTGCCATCGCTAACGCTGAGCACAACGAAGGTCTGGACGTTGACGAACTGCGGGTTTCCACCGTAATGGTGGATGAGGGTCCGACGCTCAAGCGAATCAAAGCTCGAGCCAAGGGGCGCGCTGACCGGATTTTCAAGCGCACCTGCCATATCACCGTCAAGGTCGCCGACAAGTAGGAGATGCTCAGATGGGTCATAAAGTAAATCCAACCGGCATTCGCCTGGGTGTGATCAAAGAGCACAACTCAGTCTGGTATGCCGACAAAAAGGAATACTCACAGAACCTGTTGAATGACATTCAGGTTCGTGAATTCCTCGACAAGCGTCTGGTTAAGGCGTCTGTCAGCAAGATTGTGATCGAGCGCCCTGCTCAGAACGCCCGTATCACGATCCATACTGCCCGTCCCGGTATTGTTATCGGTAAGAAGGGTGAAGATGTTGATCGTCTGCGTCGCGAAGTCAGCGACATGATGGGTGTGCCTGTGCACATCAACATCGAAGAAGTCCGCAAGCCGGACCTGGATGCCCGCCTGGTAGCGCAAAACGTTGCCGGTCAGCTGGAGCGTCGTGTGATGTTCCGTCGTGCTATGAAGCGCGCGGTACAGAACGCCATGCGTCAAGGCGCCAAGGGTATCAAGATCCAGGTAGGCGGTCGTCTCGGGGGTGCTGAAATTGCGCGTTCCGAGTGGTATCGCGAAGGTCGTGTACCTCTGCACACACTGCGTGCAGATATTGATTACGCAACCTACGAAGCGCATACCACTTACGGCGTAATCGGCGTCAAGGTATGGATCTTCAAAGGTGAGATTCTTGGTGGTATGGAGCAGGTCCGTGCTGACAAGAAAGCCTCTGGGAAGAAAGGTTCTAAGTAAAGGGGCACTCTTATGCTGCAACCAAAACGCACCAAATTTCGCAAGGTAATGAAAGGCCGTAATACCGGTCTTGCTCACCGCGCTAACAAGGTGAGCTTCGGTGAATACGGATTGAAAGCTACCAGTCGTGGGCGTATAACTGCGCGCCAGATTGAGGCAGCGCGTCGTACCATGACTCGTCGCATTAAGCGTGGCGGGAAGATCTGGATCCGGGTATTCCCGGACAAGCCGATCACTGGTAAGCCGCTGGAAGTACGAATGGGTAAAGGTAAGGGTTCTGTCGAGTATTGGGTCGCTGAAATTCAGCCAGGCCGCATGCTCTACGAGATGGAAGGTGTATCTGAGGAAATCGCTCGTGATGCCTTCACTCTCGCTGCGGCCAAACTGCCGGTACAGACCACCTTTGTAACGAGGACGGTGATGTGATGAAAGCAACAGAGCTGCGTGAAAAGTCAGTCGAGGAGCTGAACAAAGAGCTGATCGACCTCCTGAAGGAGCAGTTCAACCTGCGCATGCGTAAGGCGACAGGTCAGCTGAATCAGTCTCACCTTCTCGGCAAGGTGAAACGTGAGATTGCTCGCGTGAAAACAGTATTGAATGAAAAGGCAGGACAGTGACATGACTGAAGCTACCCAAACTGCCAGAACTCTGAGCGGCAAGGTCGTGAGCAACAAGATGGAGAAATCCATCGTCGTTCTGGTCGAGCGTCAGGTGAAGCACCCTCTGTACGGTAAGTACATGAAGCGCTCAACCAAGATTCACGCTCACGATGAGAGTAATCAGTGTAACGTCGGTGACACTGTGACCATCCAGGAAACCCGTCCGGTCTCTAAGACCAAGAGCTGGGCCCTGGTGGAAGTCACCGAACGTGCATCCAAGGTGTAACGCCGGAGAACAACCATGATTCAGACTCAAACAATGCTTGAAGTCGCGGATAACAGCGGTGCGCGTCAGGTGATGTGCATTAAGGTCCTGGGCGGTTCACATCGGCGTTATGCCAGCGTAGGGGATATCATCAAGGTTACCGTTAAGGAAGCCATCCCCCGCGGTAAAGTGAAGAAAGGCCAGGTCCTGAAGGCTGTGGTGGTGCGCACTCGTAAGGGTGTTCGCCGTCCCGACGGTTCGCTGATCCGTTTCGACGGAAACGCGGCGGTACTTCTGAACCCTCAGGACGCTCCCATTGGTACCCGTATCTTCGGACCGGTTACCCGTGAACTGCGTAATGAGAAGTTCATGAAAATTATTTCACTGGCACCCGAAGTACTTTAAAGGACCAGAGGCCGGTTATGAAAAAGATCAAACGAGATGACGAAGTAATCGTCACCACGGGGAAAGATAAAGGCAAACGTGGTAAAGTCCTGAAGGTTCAGGACGATGGTCGAGTGCTTGTTTCTGGGATCAACATGATCAAGAAGCACACCAAACCTAACCCGATGCTGGGCACCCCAGGTGGCATCGTCGAAAAAGAAGCACCTATCCAGGCTTCCAACGTGGCTATTTTTAATCCGCAGACCGGCAAAGCCGATCGTGTTGGCTTCCAGACCAAGGAAGACGGCGCTAAAGTGCGGATCTTCAAGTCCACGAACGAAGCTGTCGATAACCAGTAAGCGGTGGTGGTTACGATGCTTAACATGAAAGAGCAGTACAGTAAGGAAGTGGTACCCGCCCTGCAGAAAGAGTTCAGCTACAAGAACATCATGCAGGTGCCGCGTATCGAAAAGATCACCCTTAACATGGGTGTCGGCGAAGCGGTTGGTGACAAGAAGCTGATTGAAAATGCCGTGGCGGATCTAGAGCGCCTGGCAGGTCAAAAGGTTGTTGTTACCAAGGCACGTAAATCCGTTGCGGGTTTCAAAATCCGTGAAGGTTGGCCGATCGGTTGCAAGGTTACTCTGCGCGGCGAGCGTATGTGGGACTTCTTTGATCGCCTGGTTCACATTGCGGTACCCCGCATTCGTGACTTCCGTGGTCTGAATCCCAAGTCGTTCGACGGTCGTGGTAACTACAGCATGGGTGTGCGTGAGCAGATCATTTTCCCTGAGATCGAGTACGACAAAGTCGACAAGATCCGTGGTCTGGACATCACCATTACCACTACTGCCGGTACCGACGATGAAGGTCGTGAACTGCTGAAAGCCTTCGGCTTTCCGTTCAAGAAATAAAGGAACGAGTGTAATGGCTAAGGTTTCCATGAAAAACCGTGAGCTGAAGCGCGAACAAACCGTTGCGAAATTTGCAGCGAAGCGTGCTGAGCTCAAGGCGATTATCAAGAACCCGAATACCAGCGATGATGACCGTTGGGACGCACAGATGAAGCTGCAACAGCTTCCTCGCGATGCAAGCCCCTCGCGTCTTCGGAATCGTTGCCAGGTGACTGGTCGTCCCCACGGCGTTCTCCGCAAGTTCGAACTTTCACGGATTAAGCTCCGTGAGTACGGCATGCGCGGTGACGTTCCGGGCCTGACCAAGGCAAGCTGGTAAGATAGGCACCCTGACTTCGGTCAGGTGCCTGTTGGTAAGCGGTGCGGCACGCCGCTGCACAACTAAAAAGATCAGGAGCCTCATACCAATGAGTATGCAAGACACGCTTGCGGATATGTTTACTCGTATTCGTAATGCACAGATGGCGTCTAAGACAGATGTTACGATGCCGTCTTCAAAGATGAAGATCTCCGTAGCCCAGGTCCTTAAGGACGAAGGTTACGTGGAAGACTTTTCCGTTTCAGCCGACGCGAAGCCCGAGCTGACGATCACTCTGAAATACTTCGGCGGCAAGCCGGTTATTGAAGAGATCAAGCGGGTCAGCCGTCCGAGTCTGCGCCAGTACAACGGCGCTGGGGAACTACCGAAGGTATCCGGTGGTTTGGGAGTCGCGATTGTCTCAACGTCCAAGGGCGTTATGACAGACCGCGCCGCACGAGCTGCTGGCGTGGGTGGCGAAGTCATCTGCACCGTATTCTAGGAGATACACATGTCCAGGGTTGCCAATAATCCTGTCGTGCTGCCTTCCGGTGTTGAGGTTAAGCTGAACGGACAGGAAATTAGTGTAAAGGGCTCCAAAGGAGCACTTGAAATCACCATTCACCAAGCGGTCGAAGTAACGCAGGACGAAAACGTACTGCGCTTTGTTGCCCGCGATGGTGCTAAACAGTCCCGCGCTCTTGCTGGTACTACTCGTGCACTGGTCAACAACATGGTGACTGGTGTATCCACAGGCTTTGAGCGCAAGCTCCAGCTGACGGGCGTAGGTTACCGTGCCCAGGCGCAAGGTAAGAAGCTCAATCTGACACTGGGTTTTTCACACCCGGTTGAATATGAGCTGCCCGAGGGGATTACCGCAGAAACTCCGTCCAATACGGAAGTAGTTATCCGCGGTATCGACAAGCAACAGGTTGGCCAGGTCGCTGCTGATGTCCGCGCGTTCCGTCCGCCCGAGCCTTATAAGGGTAAGGGTGTTCGTTATGCGGATGAGCAGGTCAGACGCAAAGAAGCCAAGAAGAAATAAGGCGGGACTATGAGCGCGAATAACGAAAGATTGCGTCGCGCACGCAAAGTGCGCATGAAGATCCGTGAACTGGGTACCAATCGCCTGTGCGTCCATCGCACACCGCGTCACATGTACGCCCAGGTTACGACTGCAGATGGCAGCAAAGTGCTGGCTTCTGCCTCCACGTTGGATAAGGAACTGCGCCAGGGTGCAACCGGTAACGTGGACGCTGCCAAGAAGGTCGGTCAGCTGATCGCTGAGCGTGCCAAGGCAGCAGGTGTTGAGCAGGTCGCTTTTGACCGCTCAGGTTACCGTTATCACGGCCGTATTCAGGCTCTGGCCGACGCAGCCCGTGAAGCTGGCTTGCAATTCTAAGAGGTGGAGAAGATGAGCGTTAACGAACAGAAGGCGCCTGAGCTCCAGGAAAAGCTGGTTCAGGTCAATCGTGTCGCCAAAGTAGTAAAAGGTGGCCGTATTTTCGCCTTCACCGCACTGACTGTAGTGGGTGATGGTAAAGGTCGCGTTGGTTTTGGTCGTGGCAAGGCGCGTGAAGTGCCGGTCGCTATCCAGAAGGCTATGGAAGCTGCGCGTAAAAACATGGTTGATGTCCCGCTGGACGGTACTACTCTGCAGTACGCGGTGAAGGCACAGCATGGCGGCTCCAAGGTCTACATGCAGCCGGCTTCCGAAGGTACCGGCATCATCGCCGGCGGCGCGATGCGCGCTGTACTGGAAGTGGCAGGTGTTCAGAACGTACTGTCCAAGTGTTACGGGTCTACCAACCCGGTCAACGTGGTACGTTCCACCATCAAGGGTCTCCAGGCAACGCAAGCGCCTGAAGATATCGCAGCCAAGCGCGGTAAGACCGTGGAAGAGATTCTGGGTTGAAGTCATGGCGAACGCAAAAACGATCAAAGTAACTCTGACCCGCAGCCCTATCGGCTGCCAGCCCAAGCACAAAGCATGTGTGAAGGGCCTGGGTCTTCGTAAAATCGGTCACACCGTGGAATTGGAAGATACACCTTCCATCCGCGGCATGATCAACCGGGTAGATTACCTGGTTCGGGTTGAGGAGAACTAAGATGCGTCTGAACGAACTTAGTCCGGAACCCGGTTCACGTCAGGCTCCTAAGCGAGTTGGTCGTGGTATCGGTAGCGGTCTCGGTAAAACCGGTGGTCGCGGTCACAAGGGTCTGAAGGCCCGTTCAGGTGGCAGCGTAGCTCCTGGTTTCGAGGGTGGTCAGCAGCCTCTGGCTCGTCGTCTGCCGAAGTTTGGTTTTACCTCTCGTCAGCAGCGTTACGTTGCCGAAATTCGCCTGAATGAACTGGCGAAGGTTGAAGGCGATGTGGTCGATCTGGAAGCTCTTAAAAAGGCGGATATCATTCGCGAAGAAATTCGCGAAGCCAAGGTTATCCTGTCCGGCGAACTGAGCCGTGCAGTAACCGTTAAGGGCCTTCGGGTAACCAAAGGCGCACGCGAGGCAATTGCCGCCGCGGGTGGTAAAGTCGAAGACTAAGGCGAGTCGAGGACTAAATGGCCAAGACAGCATCATTGCCTGCGGGCGCGGGTAAAGGACTGGCAGAGCTGCGATCGCGGCTCTGGTTTGTCTTCCTGGCATTGTTGGTGTACCGGATCGGTGCCCATATTCCGGTGCCGGGGATCAACCCCGACCGTTTGGCGGCACTGTTTGAGCAGAATCAGGGCACAATCCTGAGCATGTTCAACATGTTTTCTGGTGGTGCGCTTGAGCGCATGAGTATCTTCGCTCTCGGTATCATGCCGTATATTTCGGCTTCGATTATCATGCAGCTCATGACTGCGGTAAGCCCGCAGCTTGAGCAGCTGAAAAAAGAAGGCGAGGCTGGTCGTCGTAAGATCAGTCAATACACGCGGTATGGTACGGTTATCCTCGCCCTGGTTCAGGGCGCTGGTATTTCTGTCGGTCTGGCATCACAAGGCGTGACCTTTAACGACAGCTTCAGCTTCCACTTCGTGGCAGTTGTTTCCTTCGTGAGTGGTGCAGTCTTCATGATGTGGCTGGGTGAGCAGATCACTGAGCGCGGCGTCGGCAACGGGATTTCCCTGCTGATTTTCGCGGGCATTGTGGCTGGCTTGCCTGGCGCCATTGGTCAGACTCTCGAGCAAGCCAGAAATGGCGAGATGAGTCTCCTGGTGGTACTGGGAATTGGTGTTCTCGCGGTAGCCGTCATCGGCTTCGTGGTGTTCATGGAGCGTGGTCAGCGTCGTCTGACCATCAACTACGCCAAGCGTCAGCAGGGTCGCCGTGTGTTTGCACAGCAATCCAGCCATCTGCCACTTAAGGTGAACATGGCCGGGGTTATTCCGCCGATCTTTGCTTCATCCATTCTGTTGTTCCCGGCGTCGATCGGGCAGTGGTTTGGCCAGGGCGAGGGCATGGAATGGCTCAGCGATGTTTCTCAGGCATTGGCGCCCAGTCAGCCGTTGTATATCATCCTGTTCGCAGCAGCAGTTGTGTTCTTCTGCTTCTTCTATACAGCGTTGATGTACAATCCGAAAGAAGTTGCGGATAACCTCAAGCGCTCTGGAGCGTTTATTCCGGGCATTCGTCCGGGCGATCAGACAGCCAAGTATATCGATGGTGTGCTGACCCGCCTGACGCTGTTCGGTGCAATGTACATTGCAGCAGTGTCCCTGTTCCCACAGTTTCTGATGGTGGCCGGGAATGTACCGTTCTATCTGGGCGGCACCTCACTGCTGATTGTGGTAGTCGTGGTGATGGATTTCATGGCGCAGGTACAGTCACACCTGATGTCTCATCAGTATGATTCGCTGATGAAGAAGTCCAATCTCAAGGGCTATGGTCGGAACGGCTAAGCTGTTCCCCTTGAAAACTGGAGTCGACAATGAAAGTACGCGCTTCGGTAAAGAAAATTTGCCGTAACTGCAAAGTAATTCGTCGCAATGGCTCAGTACGAGTCATTTGCTCGGAGCCTCGCCACAAGCAGCGTCAGGGTTAATCCTTCGGGACAAAACCTGATAACGCAAAGGGGTTCGGAATACTGGCGCTTGACTTCGACAGGAGTCAGGCGCTATTATTTCGCGCCCTTTTTGTGGCGGAAAATTCACACAGCAAAGCTTTGAACGCGGAGTAATTTGGATGGCACGTATAGCCGGTGTCAATATACCCGATAACAAACATGCTGTTATCTCGCTGACATACATTTTTGGTGTTGGCAAGACAACAGCCCAGAAGCTTTGCGATGCAACCGGCGTTAAGCCGGACGTCAAGGTCAAAGACCTGAGCGATGAGCAGCTTGAATCACTTCGTACTGAAGTGGGCAAGGTGTCTGTCGAAGGCGATCTGCGTCGTGAAGTACAGATGAACATCAAGCGTTTGAAGGATCTCGGATGTCACCGTGGTCTGCGTCATCGTCATGGCCTTCCGGTCCGTGGCCAGCGCACCAAGACCAACGCTCGCACCCGTAAAGGTCCACGCAAACCTATTCGTAAGTAACAGGTAGGCAAACATGGCAAAGCCAGGTACACGTACCCGTAAAAAGGTGAAAAAGACGGTTGTTGATGGCGTCGCGCACATTCACGCGTCCTTCAACAACACTATCGTGACCATTTCTGACCGTCAGGGCAACGTCCTGTCCTGGGCCACCTCTGGTGGTTCCGGTTTCCGTGGGTCACGCAAGAGTACACCTTTTGCTGCGCAGGTAGCAGCTGAAAGAGCCGGTAACGCGGCTGCTGAATACGGCCTTAAAAACCTGGACGTAGAGGTTAAGGGTCCTGGGCCCGGACGTGAATCTGCAGTTCGTGCGCTGAACGCGTGCGGCTACAAGATCACTAACATCACAGATGTGACGCCGATTCCCCATAACGGCTGTCGTCCGCCCAAAAAGCGCCGCGTCTAACACAGGAGACAGTGAAATATGGCTCGTTATATAGGCCCGAAGTGCAAGCTGTCTCGTCGTGAAGGGACAGATCTTTTTCTAAAGAGCGGTGTTCGCGCGCTCGATTCCAAGTGCAACATCGAGACTCCGCCGGGTATGCACGGCGCGCGTCGCGGTCGTCTGTCCGAGTACGGCGTTCAGCTTCGTGAAAAACAGAAAGTTCGTCGTATCTACGGCGTGCTTGAGAAGCAGTTCCGTAATTACTACAAAGAGGCAGCCCGAGGCAAAGGTGCAACTGGTGAAAACCTGCTGCAGCTGCTGGAAGGTCGTCTGGATAACGTTGTATACCGCATGGGCTTTGGTTCTACCCGTGCTGAATCCCGTCAGCTCGTTTCTCACAAAGCGATCCTGGTGAACGACAAGGTAGTGAACATTGCTTCCTACCAGGTCAAGCCGGGTGATGTTGTGAGCGTGCGCGAAAAGGCCAAGAACCAGCTTCGCGTAAAAGGCGCGCTGGATCTGTCTGCAAGTCGTGCACCGGTGAGCTGGGTAGAGGTCGACGCCAACAAGATGTCAGGCGTTTACAGGTCAGTGCCTGAGCGTACTGAACTGCCGGCCGACATCAACGAGAACCTCATCGTCGAGCTTTACTCTAAGTAAAGCCCAGTTAGCAACGATAGCAGATAGGGGCGTCTATGCAGCGTTCAGTACATGAGTTATTGACACCTCGTACCATTGACGTGAAAGAATCCAGCGCCACGCGTGCCAAGGTGACGCTCGAGCCTCTGGAAAGAGGCTTTGGCCACACTCTGGGCAGCGCGCTGCGCCGTATTCTCTTGTCCTCGATGCCGGGCTGCGCTGTAACTGAAGCGCAGATCGATGGCGTCTTGCACGAGTACAGCGCCATTGAGGGTGTCCAGGAAGACGTCATCGAGATTCTTTTGAATCTCAAAGGCGTCGCCGTGAAAATGAACGGTCGGGACGATGCCGAGCTCACGCTCAGCAAGAAAGGCCCGGGCGTTGTCACCGCCGGTGATATCAAGCTCGACCATGATGTTGAGATCGCTAACCCGGAGCACGTGATCTGTCACCTGAGCGAAAATGGTGAAGTGAACATGCGTCTGCGTGTTAACCGCGGTCGCGGCTATGAGCCGGCAGACCAGCGTGGTCTCGACGAGGACGAAACTCGCGCCATTGGACGCCTGCAGCTGGATGCAACTTTCAGCCCGGTTCGTCGTGTGGCTTACGCCGTGGAAAGTGCACGGGTAGAGCAGCGGACCGATCTGGACAAGCTGGTGATTGATCTGGAGACCAATGGGACGATCGATCCGGAAGAAGCAATTCGCCGGGCCGCGACCATCCTCCAGCAGCAACTGGCGGTATTTGTTGATTTCGATCATGAAAAAGAGCCAGAGCGCGTAGAGGAAGAGGAAGAAATCGATCCGATCCTGTTGCGTCCGGTTGATGATCTGGAATTGACAGTGCGTTCAGCTAACTGCTTGAAGGCTGAGAATATTTACTACATCGGCGATCTGATCCAGCGCACTGAAGTTGAGCTGTTGAAGACGCCTAACCTTGGTAAAAAGTCGCTGACCGAGATCAAGGACGTTTTGGCGTCTCGTGGTCTGTCATTGGGCATGCGTCTTGATAACTGGCCGCCGGCTAGCCTTCGTGGCGACGACCGGGTGTTGGGCGGTTAATCGCCGATTAGTTTAAGGTAAGGAATAAGAGCAATGCGTCATCGTAAGAGTGGTCGTAAGTTCAGCAGGACCAGTGCGCATCGCAAGGCCATGTTCCGTAACATGACTGCGTCACTGGTTGAACACGAGCTGATCAAAACAACGCTGCCGAAAGCTAAAGAGCTTCGTCGAGTAGCTGAGCCTTTGATCACGCTCTCTAAGAATGATTCGGTCGCGAATCGTCGTCTGGCGTTCTCTCGCCTGCGTGACGATGCAGCGGTAGCCAAGCTGTTTGATGAGCTTGGCCCTCGTTACAACGAGCGTCCGGGTGGTTACCTTCGTATCCTGAAGTGCGGTTTCCGTGCTGGTGACAATGCCCCGATGGCATTTGTTGAACTGGTCGGTCGTCCGCTGGATATCGAAGCGGAAGAGGTGGACGAAGGCGAGGAGTAAGTTCCTCGGCTTCGGCCCATAAAAAACCGGGTTCCGAAAGGTTCCCGGTTTTTTTGTGTCTGACGGATGGGCGGGGTGTTACCCGCCCGCCGGTTATTTGCTCAGCATTGATTTGAGGTACTTGCCGGTGTGCGAGGCAGAGTTGTCCGCAACGTCTTCCGGTGTCCCTTCGGCAATGATCTGGCCGCCGCCTGAGCCGCCCTCTGGTCCCAGGTCGATTATCCAGTCCGCGGTCTTGATGACGTCCAGATTGTGCTCGATTACCACGATGGTATTGCCGTGGTCCCGCAGGCGTTCGAGTACGAGCAGCAATTGCTGGATGTCGTAGAAGTGCAGGCCAGTGGTCGGCTCGTCCAGAATGTACAGGGTCTGGCCAGTGTCTCGCTTGGACAGTTCTTTCGCGAGTTTGACCCGCTGGGCTTCGCCACCTGAGAGCGTGACGGCACTTTGGCCCAGGCGGATGTACGAGAGGCCCACGTCCATCAGGGTCTGGAGTTTGCGGGCGAGAAACGGAACCGCATCGAAAAATTCCCGGCCTTCCTCGACGGTCATCTCCAACACTTCGTGAATGTTTTTGCCCTTGTACCGGACCTCCAGGGTTTCCCGGTTATAACGCTTGCCTTTGCAGACATCACAGGGCACATACACATCCGGCAGGAAGTGCATCTCAACCTTGATGACACCGTCGCCCTGGCACGCCTCACATCGCCCCCCCTTGACGTTGAACGAGAAACGCCCCGGCTTATAGCCCCGGGAGCGAGCCTCCTGGGTGCCGGCGAACAGCTCACGAATGGGGGTGAACAGTCCGGTGTAGGTGGCCGGGTTGGATCGGGGCGTGCGGCCAATCGGGCTCTGGTCAATATCAATGACCTTGTCCAGATGGTCCAGGCCCTTGAGTGATCGGTAAGGGGCGTGGCTCAGACTGGTGGCCTTGTTCAGTTTGGCGGCCGCGACCGGATACAGGGTGCTGTTGATCAGGGTGGACTTGCCTGAGCCGGAGACACCGGTAACGCAGGTCATAATGCCCAGTGGCAGGTTCAGGGTGACATCCTGCAGGTTGTTGCCAGTGGCCCCAGTCAGGGTCAGCGACTTGCCGTTGCCTGAGTTTCGGTTTTTCGGCACCGCAATCTCGCGGGTGCCATTCAGGTACTGCCCGGTTAACGAGTCAGGGTGGTCGATAATCTGCTGTGGCGTGCCCTGAGCAATGATCTTGCCGCCGTGGATGCCTGCGCCGGGGCCGATATCTATGACGTGATCGGCTGCCCGAATGGCATCTTCGTCGTGCTCGACCACGATCACCGTGTTGCCAAGATCCCGCAGATGGGTAAGCGTGGCAAGCAGGCGATCATTGTCGCGCTGATGCAGCCCGATGGACGGCTCATCGAGAATGTACATGACACCGACCAGGCCGGCACCAATCTGGCTGGCCAGGCGGATGCGCTGGGCCTCGCCGCCAGAGAGGGTATCGGCGCTGCGCTCCAGGGTCAGGTATTCCAGGCCGACATTGACCAGGAACTGGAGGCGCTGGCGCACTTCTTTCAGGATCTTTTCTGCGATTTCGCCCTTGCGGCCGGGCAGGGCCAGGTGCTCAAAGTAATGATGGGCCTCGCCGACCGGCAACCGGGTTACCTCGGGCAGATTTCGTTTCTCGATAAACACGTGGCGGGCACTGCGCCGCAGCCGTGAGCCATGGCAGGCCTTGCAGGGCTGGGTGCTCAGGTTACGGGCCAGCTCTTCGCGCATGCTCTGGGATTCTGTTTCCCGGTAGCGACGCTCAAGGTTGGGCAGGATGCCCTCAAACGGATGCGCCTTCTCCATGATGTGACCACGGGAGTTTACGTACCGGAAGGGGATGTCCTCAGTGCCAGAGCCGTTCAGGAGAACTTCCTGGAACTCTGCGGGCAGGTCGATCCAGGGCGTTTCCAGGTCCATGCCGTAATGGTCTGCAACGCTGCCGAGCATCTGGAAGTAATAAACGGCCCGGCGATCCCAGCCCTTTATGGCACCGGCGGCCAGAGTGGCTTCGGGGTGTTGGATGATCTTTTCCGGATCAAAGAACTGCTTCACGCCCAGGCCATCACAGGTAGGGCAGGCGCCGGCAGGGTTGTTGAATGAAAAGATCCGTGGTTCGAGTTCGCTGAGGGAATAACCACACTGCGTGCACGCGTACCGCGCCGAGAAGGTGTGTTCTTCACCTTCGCCAGTCATGGGCGCCACCAGTGCAATGCCGTCGGCCAGTTCCAGGGTGGTCTCGAAACTTTCTGCCAATCGCTGTTCCAGCCCGGGTTTAACCTTGAACCGATCAACCACCACATCAATTTGGTGTTTGCGCTTCTTGTCCAGGGCCGGAACGTCGTCGATGTCGTACACGGTGCCGTCGACGCGCAGGCGGATAAAGCCCTGACTCTTCATGGTATCGATGATTTGCTGGTGTTCGCCTTTGCGATCGCGAATCACCGGCGCCAGGATCATCAGTTTGCTGTCTTCCGGCATGGCCAACACTTGGTCAACCATCTGGCTGATGGTCTGGGCTTCCAGAGGTTGGTCATGGTCCGGGCAGCGGGGTTCGCCGGCGCGGGCAAACAGCAGTCGGAGATAATCGTAGATTTCGGTGATGGTGCCGACGGTTGAGCGTGGGTTATGCGATGTTGATTTCTGTTCAATGGAGATCGCCGGGGACAGGCCCTCGATGTGGTCGACATCGGGCTTTTCCATCATCGACAGAAATTGGCGTGCGTAGGTCGACAGGGATTCCACGTACCGGCGCTGACCCTCGGCGTAAAGGGTATCGAAGGCCAGGGATGATTTGCCGGAGCCGGACAGGCCGGTGACCACAATCAGCTTGTCCCGAGGCATATCGAGGTCGATATTCTTCAGGTTGTGGGTGCGTGCCCCTTTGATCTGGATGTGGTCCATACTACCTCGCTCAAATAAAAACGAAAATTATACCGCGTTCGAGTGGCTGCGGCGAAGAAACCGGATGTTTGGCCGTCCGGGTGGCTGTGCCGTGATTGGCTGCCTTCTGATACAATGCGCCGCCTGCGAAGGCCTGCTGCTTTTGCGCCCATCTGCTTCTCAACCCCAGCTGAGGTAGTGCTTCAATGAACGCGCTGGAAAAACGATCGGTTTCAGCCTTGGCGTCTGTCTATGCAATGCGGATGCTTGGCCTGTTTATGGTCATGCCTGTGTTCATGTTGCTGGGTAATGATCTGGATGGCGCCACCCCGGCGCTGCTGGGTTTTGCCATTGGCGCCTATGGCCTGAGCCAGGCACTGCTGCAGATTCCCTTCGGCATGCTGTCCGATCGGGTTGGCCGCAAGCGAATGATCTACATCGGGCTGGTGCTATTTGCCGCGGGTAGTCTGCTGGCCGCTTCCACCGACTCCATATACGTTGTGATCGCTGGTCGGATTCTTCAAGGCGCCGGAGCGATTGCCAGTGTGCTGATGGCGCTGCTGAGTGACCTTACCCGGGAAGAAGAGCGAACCAAGGCGATGGCGACGGTCGGGATTTCGATCGGTTTGTCGTTTTCGGTGTCGCTGGTACTGGGGCCGTTGATCGGTTCGGTCTGGGGACTGTCGGGCATTTTCTATGTCACCGCCGCACTCGCGGCTATCGCCCTGGTGGTGGTCCATCGGGTGGTGCCAACGCCGCATCAGCATCGAATCAGTGCCGATACCCACCCGGCTCGGGAGATGTTGGGCAAGGTGCTGTCGGATCGCCGTCTGCTGCGGCTGGATTTTGGGATATTCGCGCTTCACCTTGTGCTGACAGCTCTGTTTCTTGCGTTTCCCTCTATCCTTCAGGACAGCCTGGGGCTGGCCAGTCGCTCCCACTGGTGGTTCTACCTCAGTGTCATGGTGACGTCATTCTTCGCGATGGTGCCGTTCATCATCATTGGTGAAAAGAAGCGCAAGATGAAGCCGGTGCTTTGCGGGGCCATCGCGCTGCTGATGCTGGCGACTGCGGGCCTGGCCAGTGTCGCGGTAGGATTGTTGGCGGCGTGGGGTTTGCTGTTTTTCTTCTTCATGGCATTCAACCTGCTGGAGGCAAGTTTGCCGTCGCTGATCAGTAAGGAGGCGCCGGCGGCCAGCAAGGGCACTGCGATGGGAGTCTATTCCACCTCTCAGTTTATGGGCGCCTTTCTGGGTGGGGCCCTGGGTGGTCTGCTGCTGGAGCAGTTCGGGCTCACCGGTGTGCTCTGGTTTATGGTCGCAGTTCTGGGGATCTGGTTCCTGGTTGCCCTGACCATGCCATCGCCGGGATACACCTCCAGTTTCGTGTTACAGTTGCAGCAAGCTGTAGCTGGTCAGTATGACGAAATCGACGACAGCCTGCGCCGGCTTCCCGGTGTCCAGGATGTGGTCATTGTTGAGGGTGCTGCAACTGCCTATCTTAAGGTGGATCGACGGCACTTTGATGAAGCGTTACTGGCGGACTTTTCCTTTGTTCGGCACGGTAGCAAATCTTGAAATTTGGAGACCTGCAAGGAGCGCGGGTCGTCCCTGAAAACAGAGTCAGGAGCGGAACATGGCACGAGGCGTAAACAAAGTCATTCTTATCGGGAACCTTGGTCAGGATCCTGATACCCGTTATACCCCGAACGGTAATGCGGTGGTCAACCTGAACCTTGCCACTGACGAGAGCTACAAGGATCGTCAGACCGGACAAATGGTGCCAAAAACCGAGTGGCACCGTATTGTGCTGTTCGGAAAAGTGGCCGAAGTGGCGGGGCAGTACCTGCGCAAAGGTTCCAAGGTCTACATCGAAGGCAAGCTGCAAACCCGGAAGTGGACGAACAAGGAAGGCCAGGACGTCTACACCACCGAAGTAGTGGTGGACATCAATGGCCAGATGCAGATGCTGGACAGCCGGGGTGAAGGCGGCATGAACCAGGGTGCACCGGCGGGGCGTCCGCAGCAGTCCAATTACAATGCACCGGCGCCGCAGCAGAACAACAACCCGCCGCCACAGCAGCAATCGGGTGGCTACAACCAGCCTTCTCAGGGAAGCATGCCTGAGCCGGTGGACGACTTTGATGATGACATCCCTTTCTAAGAAGGGTTGTAAAGGCCTCCTTTTAAGGGGGCCTTTTTGTTACAGAGGCGCAAAAACACGTGAAATTGCACTATAAACGTGGAGTTAGGTTCGGTTTCTAATTTATGATGTCATTTAATGTAAACAGCAGTGCTATTACTCCCAGAAAAATAATAAATTAGGGTCGGCGTGTGGCCCAGCATCTACCTGAAAGACCCTCATGACAAAACGCTCCATTTTTAAGAAGATCACCGATAAATTCAGTGGCACCAATGGCCACCTGCGCGTAGGTCTTGAAATTCGACCTGACGGCATTGCCTGGGCGGAAGCCTCAGGCACGGCTATCCCTGAATTTGGTTTCGAAGATTGTCGGCCGGCCAAGCGTGCTCAGGTGTTACAGCGCCTGGTTGGTAAGCGCGGCTGGACCGGCGCGATCACTACCCTGGTGTTGCCGCTGGACCAATATCAGGTGTTCCAGATGGATCGCCCGGATGGTATCGACGAATCCGAGTTGAGCGACGCCCTGCGATGGAAGCTGAAAGACCTGCTGGATTTTAGTCCCACCGATGCGGTCTCCGATGTTTTCCCTTTTCCTGAAGATGCCTCCCGCGGCCGCGGCGAATTGGTCAATGTGGTTGCCGCGCGAAAGTCTCTGGTCAGCGAACTGGTCGCCCTGGTGAATGGCTCTGGCCTGCACCTGGAGTGTGTGGATATTGCGGAGCTAGCGCTGCGCAACCTGGTCAGCCAGCTGGATAACAACCAGCGTGGCGCTGCACTGGTCCATCTGCGGGAAAGTTATGGCCAGATGGTGGTGTGTCGCGAAGACACATTGTACCTGTCCCGTCGCCTTGATGTCGCCGCAGAAGATCTGCGCGACGCCGGCCGCCAGGAAAACGCGGTGCAGTCGCTGGCGCTGGAAATGCAGCGATCCCTGGATTATTACGAAAGTCAGTTGGGGCAGGTGCCGCCGGCGATGATCAGGTTGGTGGCTCGCGACAGTGCGCTGCCTCTGGCGTCCATGGTGTCCTCTTATGTTGCGGCCGGTGTCGAAATGCTCGATTGGGCGGCACTGGGAGTCGAGCGGCCGGTTGATAGTCGCTGTCTTCCTGCCTGGAGTGCCAGTCTCTCGAAGCAATCGGGGGTGCTGTCATGACCCAGCAAGTGAATTTGTACACCCAGGAGCTAAGGCCTCGGAAGGAAACCCTCCAGGCTGGCGCCTTGATAGCGCTGGTGATCGTTTTGGTGGTTACGCTTGGAGTTGGTTCTGCAATTATCCGCTACCAGAACAGCGAGCTTGAAGCGCGGGTAAGCGCGCTGGAGTCGCAGACCCAGACTCTGGAGCAGAATGTGCTCCAACTGTCAGAGAGTGTCAGTGCCCGGCAACCCGCACCGGAAGTCCAGGACGCGTTGGATCGAGTTACTGAAACTCTGGCCCGTCGTCAAAAACTGCTTGAGAGAGTGGAGGGCCTGATCCTGAATGACGGCGGACGATTCTCTCCACAAATGGCAGCGCTGGCCCGGCAAATTCCGAAGGATGTCTGGTTGACCGGCATCCGGCTCGATGCCCAGCCGTCGCTGGTGACTATCGAGGGTCGAGCGCGTTCAGGTGCGCTGGTGCCAACCTACCTTGAGAATCTTGGAAACGAGCCGGTCTTTACCGGGCAGACATTTGGTGCCTTTCGGCTGACGCGGCCCGAAGAGGGGCAGTGGATCGAATTTCACGTGGCCACGGAACGGGCAGGGGAGAACAACTGATGGCGACTTCCTGGCGCGATTCTTTGCAAACCGGTGCCGACCTGTTCAATGAGCGACCGATTCGAGAGCGGGTACTGATCACTGTTACCCTGCTGGTGTTAGTGCTGTTTATCGGCTGGGAGCTTGCCATTGCTCCGGCCGTGAACCAGCAGGACCAGTTTGAATCCCGGCTAAGCACTTTGGCAGCCAGCAGGGACAGCCTGTTGGCTCAGCAGCAGGGCCTGACCAATCAGCTGGCCTCGGACCCTTCCGAGACGTTGAGAGACCAGCTGGACGCACGGCAGAAGCGCCTGGCCAGGCTGGATCGCCAGATTGCCGATACCACCGGCAAGCTGATTGCGCCCAAGGCGATGGTGTCCCTGCTAAAAGATATGCTGGCGGCGCAGGCGTCGTTGGAACTTCAGACCTTCGAATTAAAGACACCGACACCGGTATACGGCCCAGGGGCCGAAGGGGCAGATGCGAAAGCGACAGCTGCCGAACAGCAAAAGCAAGGTGGCCCGCTGCTGTACGCTTATGATGTGGAGCTCAGCATTCTGGGCAGCTACCTGGACGTACTGGCGTATCTCAAGCGTCTCGAGGGCCTGGATAACCGGCTTGGTTGGGTGGTGTTCGAATACGATGCCGAAAACTGGCCCGCTGGTGAGGCCATTATCCGGGTTCGGACGCTCAGTCTTGAGCCGGCCTGGTTGGGGGTGTGACATGATTCGATCGAACGCAGGCCGTCGGTTGTGGTTAGCCCTGATGCTGTTAGGTTGCGGCTTTGGAATGGCTGCGCCCGCCTCTGCACTCCAGGATCCAACCCGGCCTCCTGGGCTAAATGATGCACCGGCAAAAGCCGCACCCCTGGCCGACCTTGCCCTGCAGTCTATTCTGGTGGGCGCGGAGCGTCGGGTTGCCGTTATTAATGGCGAGCCCCGTGCCGAGGGCCAGTCTTTCGATGGCATCCGTGTGCGCAGAATCCATCGGGACCGGGTTGAGGTTATCGACCGCGGGCGCGTTCGCACGTTGTATCTCGACAAGCTACCGCAGGTACGCAGAACCCAATGACCAATGAACGGAAAATCATGACTTCGATGAGACCAATGGCGGTCCTGCTGATTGCAGCGACCCTGACGGCGTGCAGTAACAATCCGCTCATGCGTACATCCAACGCGACGTCGACTGATGTGGCCGATGACATTCAACGCAGTTTGGCTGAGGCTGAGCGGCAGTCGGTAGCTGCCGATGTCGCCGACAACAAGGCCGCAGCTCTGCCTGCAGAGGTCAGTGCGGCTTTGTTGCCACCCTTGTCTCAGGGGCAGGATCTGGACGAACGGTTTGATGTGAATGCCAGTGGCATTCCCGCCGGCAGTTTCTTCGAATCCCTGGTCGATGGCACCCGCTACAACGTGGCAGTTTATCCGGGTGTCGAAGCGGTCATTGATCTGCGGCTGCGGGATGTGACGGTACCCGACGTTATGGACATTGCTGCCGACCTCTACGGCCTGGATATTCAGCGCAGTGGTCGGCTGTACAAAGTGAATGGCGACCGGATTCAAACCCGGATGTTCCCGATCGACTACCTGCACTTCAAACGCAAAGGTGGCTCGGAAACCCGTGTCAGTTCGGGTCAGGTGAGCGGAACGCAAAGCGGCAACGGAAACTCTTCCAACGGTGTGGACGATAACCGCAGCAATGAGACTCGTAACCTGGTGGGCACGACCATCTCCACAGCAACGGAATCGGACTTCTGGTCCGACATTGATCAGGCCTTGAGCATGATCATCGGCCGTGGCGACGATAGCCAGGTGATCGTTAATCCCGGTGCCGGCCTGGTGATGGTCCGAGCCGGTGCCGACGATTTGCGTCTGGTGGAAGAATACCTTCGCCGTACTGAATTGATCATGCAGCGCCAGGTGGTGCTTGAGGCGAAAATCCTCGAGATCATTCTCAACGAGGGCTACCAGCAGGGCATCAACTGGTCTGATCTGCAAAGCGCTTCCAGCGTTACCGACTCCGACGGCCTGCCCGAAGATTTTACGGCCCAGGCGTTGAGCGGGCAGGTTATCCGGACCTCAGACATTGGCGGCCTGTTCTCGGCAAGCGTTCGCGCCGGAGACTTCACCGCACTCATTGAGTTGCTGGGTGAGCAGGGTAATGTGCAGATTCTCTCCAGCCCGAGGATTTCTACGGTTAATAACCAGAAGGCAGTGATCAAGGTCGGCACCGACGAGTTCTTCGTTACCGATATCGACTTTGATGATGACAACTCTGCCGTGACAGGGGCCGACAGCACCTCCACTTCCGTAGAGCTGACGCCGTTCTTCTCCGGCATTTCCCTGGATGTTACGCCGCAGATTTCCGAATCCGGCAGTATTACCCTGCACGTTCACCCATCGGTGACCGAAGTGGACGACCAGAACAAAGTCATCACCATCGGTGAGCGCGATGTCACCTTGCCGCTGGCGATCAGCACCGTGCGCGAAACCGACAGTGTGATCCGCGCCGAGAGCGGCCAGATTGTGGTCATCGGCGGCCTGATCCAGAACAGCAGTGAAGACACTAACTCGGCGGTGCCGTTCTTCAGCGACATCCCGGTAGTGGGTGAGCTGTTCAAGCAGCGCCGGTTCAAGTCCCAGAAAAGCGAACTGGTTATTCTGTTGCGCCCGGTTGTTTCAGAACCTGCTCGAGTTACCGCGGACATTGCGGCCAGCCGTGAGCGCATGAACGTGCTCCGCGAGCTGCTGCAATCGTCGAAATCTGTTACCCCGGAACCGGAGAAAGCCCGTCGCTAGCATGTACGAAGCCCATTTCGGACTGCAGGAAGCACCGTTCGCATTGACGCCCAACACCCGCTATTTTCTGCGGGCGCCCAGCCATAGTGATGCGCTGGAGTTGCTGTTGGTA
Source organism: Marinobacter sp. LA51 (assembly GCF_030297175.1). Classification (NCBI taxonomy): domain Bacteria; kingdom Pseudomonadati; phylum Pseudomonadota; class Gammaproteobacteria; order Pseudomonadales; family Marinobacteraceae; genus Marinobacter; species Marinobacter apostichopi. The sequence goes on from NZ_AP028070.1 coordinate 682,798, forward strand.
GCGTTGAGCGAGCGCGAGGGCTTTATCAAGATCACCGGCGAAGTCGGCACCGGCAAGACCCTGTTATGCCGGTTGCTGCTGAATGAGCTGGAACAGAAAGCTCATACCGCTTACATCCCGAATCCGCATCTGGACCCCGACACCCTGTATGAGGCCGTGGCTGAGGAGTTGGGAGTGGATGTTTCGGCGTGTGCCAACACTCATCAGATTCTGAAGGCACTGAATGAAAAGCTGATTGATCTGGCGATGGGGCAGAAACAGGTGGTGCTGGTCATAGACGAAGCCCAGGCTATGCCGGAGGCGACGATTGAAGCCCTTCGGCTGCTGACAAACCTTGAGACTGAAAGCGTGCGGCTGCTGCAAATCGTTCTGTTTGGCCAACCGGAGCTGGATGCCCTGTTGCAGAAAGACAGCCTGCGCCAGTTACGCCAGCGCATTACCTTCCACTACCGGCTAGCTCCGCTCGATCGGCGGTCGGTGGCTCATTACCTGCGCCATCGCGTGTCCCAGGCTGGCTATAACGGTGGCGACCTGTTTTCGGCTGCCGCGTTGCGTCTGATTAGCCGCTCGTCCGGAGGCATTCCCAGGTTGGTAAACATTCTCGCTCACAAAGCCATGCTGTCGGCCTGGGGTGTGGGCGATCGGCACGTGAATCGTCGGCACGTGGCACGGGCGATTCGTGACACGGAAAGCGTCCGGTATCCCGGCTTGTTGGCGAGGTGGTTATGAGTCTGCTCAATGATGCTCTGCGAGCCGCCGAACAGCGCCAGGGGCGTACGGATGTTTCGACCGCCTACACCGGTCAGGTCAACCGGCAGCCGGCGGCTCGTCGCTGGTTGGTTCCGGTTATGGCGTTGCTGCTGGTCATTCTTGTGGTCGTCGCTGTGTATGGCTACTTCTTCCGTATACCGGTAGCACCAACACCAGCACCGCCGGCCGCGCCAGAAGTGCCTAAGCAGCTGAGCGATTCTGCACCGAAAGCAGAAGTTGAATCCGAACCCGAACAAGCGCCTGGGTCCGAGGCAGTGCTGGCGACGAGTACAGGTCACACCGCATTATCTGACACGGTGCCGGCGTCAGAAGCCGCCCGCCCAGAGCCCGAAGCTATCTCGCCAGAGCCACAAGCCGAGCCTGAGATTTCCGACACTGCGCCGGTAGCCTCACAGCCTGCTGAGCCACTGCCGGAGCCCGAATCTGCAGAGGCTCAGGCTCAGGCGCCGGCGGTCAAACAGGTTCGCGAGACCGCGGAGACAATCGATCTGCGTGTGAGCCGGGAAGTTGCCCGGCTGCTGCGAGCGGGTGAATTCAGGGCGGCCGGACAGCAACTGGCGGATGTGACTTCTAACCAGACGGCACCGGTGAGCCGAGGCGTCTACGCTCGGACCATGTTGTTGCAGGATTCTCCAGGGCGGGCGCTTCCCTGGGTCTCCGGTGAGGAAGCCCAGGGCTACCCTGAATTACGTTTGCTGAGAGCCCGGGCACTGCTTTCGCTGGGCCGGTTGAATGAAGCCGTGACTACCTTGTCCCAGGATGTTCCGCCGGTGGCTGACAACATCGAGTACCGGATTACGCTAGCCACCCTGACGCAGCAAGCCGGCCAGAACGTTGAAGCGGCACGGCACTGGTCAGCCTTGATTGCTTTGGACGACAGCCAGCCAACCTGGTGGGTTGGTCTCGCCATAGCCCTTGAAGCCGGGGGGCAGGCTGCTGGTGCCTTGAAGGCATACACGCAGGCGGCCCAACTACCTGGTTTGTCGCCGTCGCTGGCGGACTATGTTCGTAACCGTTTGACACTTTTGCAGGCAGGATAGAGATGACGGAGCCAAAGAAAAAAATCCGCATAGGTGACCTGCTGGTCCAGAACGATGTCATCACTGAACAGCAGCTGATGACCGCCCTGCGGGAACAGAAAAATACCGGGCGCAAGCTTGGCCGTACCCTGATTGATTTGGGCTACGTGGATGAGGATAACCTGCTCAACATCCTGTCCCGGCAACTTGAAGTGCCCTTTGTTCAGCTCCGGCACTACCAGTTCGATAATGAGCTGGTGAAAAAGCTGCCGGAAGCCATGGCCCGACGTTTCCGCAGTATTGTGCTGGCAGAGCAAAGTGGCGACCTGCTGGTTGGCATGGCCGACCCCCTCGACATTTTCGCCTACGACGAGCTGGTTCGAATTCTAAAGCAGCCGATCAGGCAGGCGGTGGTGCGGGAGAGTGAACTGCTCAGCACCATCGATCTCGTCTATCGTCGTACCGAGGAAATCGCCTCGCTGGCGGAAGAGTTGGAAGACGAGCTGGGCGATGATGCCTTTGACCTGGCCGACCTGTCCGCTGAGTCCGAAAGCACCGAAGCGCCAGTGGTTAAGTTGCTGCAAACGTTGTTCGAAGATGCGGTGCAGGCCCGCAGCTCCGATATTCATATCGAGCCCGATGAAACCGTGGTCCGGATTCGTCAGAGGGTCGATGGCGTCCTCCAGGAGCAGGTGATGAAGGAAAAGCGCGTCAACGCCGCGCTGGTCCTGCGTCTGAAACTCATGGCAGGGCTTAATATCTCGGAAAAGCGACTGCCCCAGGATGGCCGATTCAATATTCGGGTGAAAGGACGAAGCATCGACGTGCGGATCTCCACCATGCCGGTCCAGTATGGAGAATCGGTGGTGATGCGACTGCTGGATCAGAGCCAGGGCATGCTGAACCTGGATGCCACAGGCATGCCGGCGGAGCTCATGGAGAGGTTCCGGCGCATGATTCGAAAGCCCCACGGCATGATTCTGGTTACCGGGCCGACCGGTAGTGGTAAAACCACCACGCTGTACGGTGCACTGAGTGAACTGAACCGGCCGGAAGTGAAGATCATCACTGCCGAAGACCCGGTGGAATATCGGCTGCCGCGAATTACGCAGGTGCAGGTGAACCCGAAAATCGGCTTGGAATTTGCCGGCGTTCTGCGTTCTGCGCTGCGTCAGGATCCTGATGTGATTCTGGTGGGCGAGATGCGTGACCAGGAAACGGTGGACATCGGACTCCGGGCCGCTATGACCGGTCACCTCGTACTCTCCACCCTGCACACCAACGACTCCATCAGCAGTGCCATGCGCCTGATTGATATGGGTGCGCAACCGTTTCTGGTAGCCAGTTCACTGCTGGGCGTGGTTGCCCAGCGCCTGGTGCGGCGGATTTGTGAGAACTGTTCTGAGCCCTATGACCCCACCGATCAGGAACGGATTTGGCTGGATAGCTTTGATCTAGACCCTCTGGATCGGGAGGCCGGTTTTGTTCATGGGCGAGGATGTTATCAGTGCAGTAACACTGGCTATAAAGGTCGTGTCGGCGTCTATGAGCTGCTCGAAATGAACGAAAGCATGCTTGACGCCTTGCGGCGCCAGGACGTTTCCGGATTCACTCGGGCGGCTCGTCAGGGCGAGCTTTACCGTCCGCTCGGCCATTGCGCTATGGATTACGCGTTGCAAGGGAAAACCACCCTGGAAGAGGTGGCCCGCGTGGCTGCAGCCTCTGAAAGCGACTATGAAGACACCGCCGAAGTGCCGCTTCTGGATGAGCGTGAGGGGAGCATCGTCTGATGCAGTTCAGGTACCGGGGTAAGGATGATCGCGGAATTCTGCAGCAGGGGTCGCTGGTAGCCGCCAATGCGGATGCGGCGGCTTCGGAATTGGTGCGTCGGGGCATTACCCCGCTCACCATTCGCGAGCAACAAGAGCAAGCGTCCTTGGTCGACCGGCTGAACAAAATGCCGCTGTTCCGGAAGAAGGTGACTCTGGATGAGCTGATCGTTTTTTGCCGCCAGATGTACGCCCTCACCAAAGCCGGCATACCGTTGATTCGCACCATGCGTGGGTTGGCCGAAACCACCCGGTCACCGGTGCTGGCGGAAGTGCTGGAGGATGTCACCTCCCGGCTGGAGGGCGGCACCACCATGGCGACTGCCATGCAGGCGCACCCGGAAGTGTTTTCGGAGTTGTTCATCTCCATGATACACGTCGGCGAAAATACCGGCATGCTGGACGACGCCTTCAAGCGGCTGTCAGAGATCCTGGAGCTGGAGCGGGACACCAAGCGCCGCCTCAAACAGGCTCTGCGCTACCCCACGTTTGTGGTGGTTGCCTTGCTGGCGGCGCTGATGGTGGTGAACTTTCTGGTCATCCCGAAATTCGCCGCGGTGTTCAATAAGCTGGGCGCGGACCTGCCATTCCTGACACAGGTGCTGGTCGGCACCTCGAATTTCCTGATCGACTATTGGTACGTGATGCTGTTTGTGGTCGCCGCTGGTGGCCTTCTGCTGCGCCAGTGGAGGCGCACGGAACAGGGCGAGTTGACCTGGGATAGGTATAAATTGCGAATGCCGGTCATTGGTCCCTTGTTGGAGCTGATAACGTTGAGCCGGTTCGCTCGCAATTTTGCCTCCATGCTGGCGGCAGGAATGCCGGTAACCACCGCGTTGACTGTGGTGGCAGATGCCACCGACAATGCCTGGATATCCAGGCACATCAAAGAGATGCGTATGGGCATTGAGCGGGGCGAGAGCCTGTTGCGTACCGCTCGTCAAAGTGGCATGTTCACGCCCCTGATTTTGCAAATGATTGCAGTAGGAGAAGAAACAGGCTCCGTGGATGACATGCTCAACAACGTTGCCGATTTCTACGACGAGGACGTGGATTACGGGCTCAAACGGCTGGCGGAATCCATCGAGCCGATCCTTATCGTGGCCATGGGTGTGTTGGTGTTGATTCTCGCACTTGGCGTATTCCTGCCGATCTGGGATCTGGGGGCCGCCGCTATGGGGCGGGGCTAAGTGAGAGGGGAACGCCTGTTCAGCGCCGAAGGGGTGGCGCTGGCCCGATTGTTTCGGCTAGCTGCGTCACTGTCAGTATTGGCACTGGTCGTCTGGTTCCTTTTGGGTGTGTTGGAGAGGGAAGTTCAGAAGGCGGAAGAGCAGTCTGCCAACCTGATCCTAAACCAGCTACGGGCGTCTTTGGTGATTAAAGGTGCAGAAGTGATGCTGAGCCGGAATGGCCGGCTTGAGGAGCATCAGGATTTAAACCCGTTTGAGCTGGTTAACCACCAGTGGCCGAGCTACAAAGGGCTGTGCAAAGAATCGGAATTCCAGCCGGGAACCTGGTGTTTTCGACAGGAAGAACAAAAAGTAACAGTAAACATTGCCCGAGGATGGTTAATTTATACCGCTAACCAGCCGATAACCTTGAACGGACGTGGCGCTCAAGCCGGAGAATTACTGGCCTGGAGGGTCACAACAGAATTTGCAGACCGCAATAAAAACGGACAGCGGGAGCAAAGCGAGCGATCAACGGGACTAAAGCTGTCGCCGGTATCGTCTGGGGAACAGACAGTGCTTATGCAGGACGCACGACACTGACACGACGGACAAAAATCTGGAAAGAGGCTGACCTATGAGGCAGTGCGGAAAAACACAAAATCAAAAGGGGTTCACCCTGATCGAATTGGTGGTCGTGATCTCCATTCTGGCGATCCTCGCGGCTTTCGCGCTTCCCCGATTTGCACAGCTTTCCGAACAGGCTCATCAAGCCAATATTCGGGCCACATCGGGTGCATTGGCTGCTGGCGTGGCATTGGCCAAAACCCAGTGGGTGTCTAACGGACTTACTGCAGCGTCAACTGACGTTCAGGGATTTGGTGACGACAATGTGGATGTGGGCGCTGATGGCTGGCCGACCTCGGTCGCGTCTGATGACACCAGCACCACAATGACGGCCGCGAAGTGTCAGGAAGTCTGGCTTGGCGTGCTGCAATCAAATGCACCAATTGTGACAGGCGCTACCCCGGAGTATGCAGTGACGATAGACGCAGGTGACTGTGTCTATACGTACCAGGCGGATGCTCAGAGCAGCACCATCGAATACGACGCCGATAACGGCGACATCATAACAACAGTGAATTAAAACGGCTCACGCAGAGTAAAAAACGGAGAAGTACCATGAATGCTATGAGTGCAATGGCAGTGAGAAAAGAAAAAGGCTTTACCCTTATCGAACTGGTGATGGTGATTGTGATTTTGGGCATCCTGGCAGCGTTTGCTTTGCCGCGGTTTGCAGACTTAGGAAATGAAGCAAGAACGGCGAGCTTGCAGGGCGCTGTTGGCGCAGTTAAATCCGCTGCATCTATTGCTCATGCTCAGTGGTTGGCAGACGGCAACAATGCTGCGACAGTTGTTCTTGACGGAGTAACAGTGGATATGTCGGCAGAAGGGTATCCTGATGCTGTAGCAGCTACCGCTACTCCCCCAGGCATTACCGCCGCTGCGCAGACTGACGCGACGGATTTTTCATTTGATGCCAGTACCGGCGTATTTACGATTACAGGTTATACACCTGCGTCCGGTACCCAATGTCAGTTCACTTATGATGAGACTAGTGGCCAGGTTACTGGGGTTCAGACTGGCGGTTGCTAAGGTTATCGGCCGCGGAAGCGGAAGCGGCCCACTAAATGTGGGGCGACCTCTAAGATAGTGGGAGATCGTATGAGGCAACCCAAGGGTTCCTCGTGTGCAGGCTTTACTCTTGTTGAGTTGGTCATGGTGCTGATACTGGTAGGAGTTTTATCTGCCGTCAGCATAGGCCTTTTCGCAGGCAGAACTGCCTTTTCTCCATTACTCGCCACCCAGCAACTCTCCTCCGCCACGCTGCTTGCCCAACAGGCGGCGCTGGCGGGGAATTCCTCTTCCACCTTAACCATCCGCCAGACCAGCGACGATCTGATTTTCCTGGCTGCATCTTCTCAATTTAGCTTGCCTCGCAGTGGTTCCACTCTGGCCTATCGCGTAGCAGGCAGTCCCTATGCTGACGTTCCAGCAGGCGGCATCGACATTGGCTTCAGCCCAATGGGTAGAATTGCCACTCCTGCCGCGCGAACCAATATCGATTTCCGGATTACCGGGGATAGCACATTCAACCTGTGCCTGAGCTCTCTGGGCGCGGTGTTTGGTGAGGCTTGCCCATGAAGTGTCAGGCGAGTCCGCCGAAAGACCAATCCGGTGCAACTCTGGTAGAGCTTGTTATTACCATCGTCATCATCAGTGTTGCCATTGCCGGAACCGTGGGAGCGTTCTCCCTGATTGCGGGACGCAGTGCGGATCCGCTCAACCAAACGCGGGCCGTGGCCCTGGCACAGATCTACATGGATGAGATTCTTGGTCGTCGTTATGACGAAGACACCCCTGTGGGTGGTGTTCCAAAAGAGCCGGGTTGCACTATTAACACGGAAGAGGGCAGCCGCGCCGATTATGATGATGTCGATGACTACAACGCCATCAATAACTCTGCTCCACAAAACGCTGAAGGCACGCCGCTTGCGGCAGACTACGCGAATTTTCTGATTTCCGTTGATGTGCAGTGTGCGGGCACGGAGGTAGGTCTTCCATCAGACGATGCCAAGCGTATTGATCTTGCCATCACCGATCCCTCAGGACAGGGTTACAATTTCTCGGTCTACAGGGCGAATTACTGATGCGTCGCCGGACCGGATTTACTCTGATCGAACTGCTGATGGTGATTGTGCTGCTTAGCATAGTGTCCATTGTGTCCGTTCGGTTTGTCAGCCTGTCGACCCGAGGTGCCCTTGATACAGGCGCGCGGCAGCTCCGCGCGCTGCAGTCGGTGGTAATCAGTGAGCAAATTACCCGGGAACTGCGGGAGGCTTTCCCGTTATCGGTGCGCAGCAATGGCTCCTGTATTGAATGGCTACCACTGCAGGCGGGGACGAATTATCTGGAGCTGACCTCTGGCCCTGGGTTTGATGAAATTGATATCGCCGCCTTCGCCCAGGTGCCGGCGGTGGGCAATACCAGGGCCGTAGTTTATGGCTACGGCACCGCAACAGACGACCTCTACGCCGATACCAATCCCGGTCCCGTTTCCGAGACTATTTCCATTATCGACAACTCGGCATCACCTGCAGCCATCACCTTGTCGGGCAGCCATCAATTCAGCGAAACCTCGCCAGCGCGGCGACTATTTATAGTGGGTGATCCGGTGAGTCTTTGCCAGAGCGGTCGTTTCCTTCACCGTTACAGCGGCTACGGCCGGACATCCAGCCAACCCACGCCGCCGGCAGTGACGCCGGAAGTATTGGCCGCCAACCTGACTGGGACGGTGGATTTCCGTTTCCTACCGGCCACTTTGCAACGGGCAGCGGTGGTGCAATTTACCTTTGGCCTTGTAAGCGCCGACGGCAACGAAACCACCACAGTCAGCCAGGAGGTTCAGATCCGCAATGTTCCCTGACACCTTCCTGAACCGACAGCGGGGCGCCGGTCTGCCAGTGGCCCTGTTTGTGATTACCGTGCTGGCGTTGATTGTGGTCAGCATGGCCCAGCAACAAGAGAGTGCCGGGGCGGCTGTTGGCCAACAGATTCTCTCCCAGCGGGCATTCTATGCCGCCGAGAGCGGCGCCCAAGTGGCGGTAACTGAGGCGCTGGATGGTGGCAGCTGTGGCTCAGTGCCGGGAGCAGTGAACTATACTCAAGCCGGTCTCACTGGTTGCAGCGCCAACCTGAGTTGTACTTCGGTGCAGGCAGACATTGACGGCGACTCTACCCTGGAGCGCGTTTACACCCTGGTCAGTGTGGGCCAGTGTGGCTCTGGCGCCGAGGCCGCATTCCGTACCGTGGAGGTTCGAGTCCGATGACTGCAGTCGTAACCTGGATTCGTTGTACGTTGTTAATTCTGGTTATGTTGGTCCCCGGATGGGCGCATGCCTGGAAAATGGAAGCGGGTACCCTTGATCTTCCTCAGACTACAAACGTCAGCAGCCTGTTTTCCTTCTCTTTTAAACAAACTTATGCCACTCCACCTATCGTGGTGGCGCTGCCAACTGACGACGGCCCTAATGCGTCGGCGCTGCGCATCGCTAATGTAACTACCACTGGCTTCCAAATGGCTCAGGTGGAACCGCTTTCTGAGGATGGGCCGCACACTAATATGACGGTGAGTTACGTTGCGGTGGAGAGGGGCAGTCATACACTTCCGGATGGAACCCGCATTGACGCTGGGCTGCTCGACAGTCGAGATGGGGACAAAACTGATAAAACCTATGTGCAGTTCCAGAAGGATGGGGATGGTAAGACAAGATGGGGAAAGCACAAATTTGGAAGTAACTTCTCTAACAACCCTGTCGTCATCGGTGCTATCCAGACGCTTGCAAATGAAATTAACGACGACGTTCCGGATGATCAGTCAGAACCATGGATGACATTGGTTTTCGAAAAGGTCCTGAACAACGGCTTTGATTATGCGCTGGAGTTCAGTGAGGTATTTTCCCTTTCTGATACAGATATCCACGAGCTACCTGAGCTTGAACAGATCGGCTTTATCGCGTTCAGCGCAACACCGACTAGCTCTTTCAAGGCCATCGGCAACGTCAATGTGCGGTACGAGTCTCAGAACATAGATAATGGACCTCGTGGTTGGGACGACGGATGCGATCTATTCGGTTTTAACAGTGCCTTTGGCTCCAGCCCGATAGTACTTGCCAGCAAAACCAGCCGACGAGAGGACGATGGCGGCTGGCTTCGGCAATGTCAGCTTTCTGCTTCGAATATCGGGCTGACTATCGACGAAGATGACTATCAGGATTCAGAGCGCAGTCATGGACGGGAAAGTATTGGTTTGTTGGCCTTTTCCCAAGCCTTCACCTATGACTCTGAAGCACGACCGCCGGTTGCGGAGCCTCTGATGCTGGAGTCACGCTCGGTGACAGTGTCAGCCGGCTCAGCAACCACCGTCAACTTCGATCAGGTGTACCCCTCGCCGCCGGCCGTTTTTGTGTTGGGGGATGACAATAATCCCGAGCCCTCTTCCGTGAGAATACGGAACGTCACTGAGCAGGGTTTTGAGGTTTTACCGGTCGAACCTCCACTTGGGAATCCAGGTTGGTCCGTCGGGAATCAGGACACGACGATTCATTACCTGGCGGCTACCTATGGACAGCACCAGTTTCCGGACGGCACTCAGCTGGAAGTTGGGCAGCTACCCCTGCAAGCCTACCAGGCTCGCAATATCTCTGGATCAAGCTGGTCACGATTGAACTTCCTGTCCGCATTCAGCAGCACACCGGCTTTCATCAGTCAGATCCAGAGCACCGTCAACGAGACTTCTGCGCCGCCTGGTCGCTCAGATCCCTGGCTGACCATGGCTCATGACCGGCTGGGGGTGTCCGGTATTGATCTTGCCCTGGAGCGCGCGGAAACCCGCAGCGGTACGATTTCATCGCCGGAAACCGTCGCCTACCTTGCCATTGAGGCTGGTGTTATCGGTGCCTTTGTGGACAACGATGGCCAGACGATAACGGCTGAGGCGCAGGTTACCCCTGACCAAATTGGCGGCACCCGGAATTGCGATTCGATGTCTTTCCTTCAATCTTACCCCGCGCCGCCTCGGGTTATCGGTTCCCAGGTTTCGCGCGATGGGGGTGATGGTGGCTGGCTACGCCGGTGTTCGGTGTCGAATGCCAGCGTTGATCTGAAAATTGAAGAGGACTGGGCCAGCGATCAGGATCTGAGCCATACCACTGAGGAAGCCAGCTTCCTCGCGTTTTCAGACAACTTTGCCGTCGACTTTTCGCTTCGGGCGATCTATGGGCTGGAAGGGCCGCGCTGGCAGGGCGATCCGGGGGAAGTTAAAGAGCTTCGGGGCACAGGGTTGGATGGCCAAAGCGTTGGCGGCGCCATGGCTGAGCCGGCACAAGTCTGCTACGGCGCAACTCTGTCTGGCGGCTCCTACGTTGATATTCCTCACGATCCTGAGTTGTCGGCCGACGAAGAATTCACCGTCATGGCCTGGATTAATATTGCGGCGCTGCCTTCCAGTGGGAATCTCAAAACAATCGTCTCGAAGGACGAGAATTACGAATACCATGTCGACAGTAATGGCGAGCTGTTCTGGTGGTGGAACAATAGTGCTGGCGCTACCCGGTCGTTTACCTCGGGCTACCAACTTCCGACAAACACTTGGGTGCACACCGCCATCACTTATTCCCGGCGGGATGGCGTTCAGCGCATCGTCGTGGACGGGGTTGAACGGGCCAGGCAAACCTTCACCAATGAGTCATTGAGCCAGAACACCGACCCATTCCAGATTGGCGCAGACCAGGGCTTCGCCGGCCGTGAGTTTGAAGGCCAGATTGATGAGGTACGCTTGTATGGCCGGGCACTATCCAATACGGCGATTCTGCGCGAAGCCAATCGCAGCCGCCCCTGTTCCCAGGTTCTGGACCATTTCCGGATAACTGTTCCGGCCACAGCCAGTGTTTGCGCGCCGGTTGATGTCCAGATCCAGGCCGAAGATGCCGGCGATAATCTATTGGTGGGTTATCAGGGCACCGTGAATCTAACCACCAGCACCGATCATGGCAACTGGCAGAGGGTTTCGGCAGCCGGTTCACTGGCGCCCGATCCAGACAGTGACGACGATGGCCAGGTCCGGTATCAGTTTGATGCTGCAGACAATGGTTCGGTAACCCTGGGTCTCGCCAACAGTCGGGCGGACCGGTTGACCATTACTGCCCGGGATACCTCCGGGGGGCAATCTGGAGTCTCCAGCGTGGTGGAGTTCCGGGAGAATGCTCTTGTGGTGTCCCTGGCCGACACCTTTGGTGCGGACGTGATTGCCGGGCGGCCCCATGGTTTGGAAGCAGAAGTGTTGCGACGGGACCCGAGTAGTGGCGAATGCGGCCGTGTTGAGGCTTACGATGGTCCCATTGATCTTCGGGCCTGGCTGGACCGTCAGGGGGATGACCCGAGTGGAGCCGCGCCGGATCTGAACGGTGGTTCCGGTTCTGTCACCTTGCCTTCGTCCCGGCCCGGTTCGACCAACCTCACAATGGACTTTGTTCAGGGCCTCGCTCAGCTGACGTTAAGCCCGTCGGATGTGGGTCATTATGCACTCGAGCTGGAAGACAGTGAGTCGGGACTTATCCTGGACGAGAATGATGCGCCGCGTACGATCACGGGTACAAGTGCCGCACTGTCGGTTCGCCCCTTTGGGTTTGCGGTCACGGTGGCCGGCAATCCGGCGGCAACTGGCGCGGGCGGAACCGCTTTTCTGGCGGCAGGTCGGTCTTTTGATATCGGAGTAAGGGCCGTTCAGTACGACAGTGCCGATGATAGTGATCTCGACGGTCAGCCCGATGGGCACAATGACAATACTGCAAATAAAACGGTGGCTCTGGCGACCAACAACGCGACCCTTGTCGACAATGCCACCGTCGTCAGCTTTGATGATTCCGTAGCGCTGAACGGCTACCTGATTGCGGGGCCCCCCGGCCCGCCTGATCCAGCTGACCCCGGGCTGGCGGGGCCGAGCGCAGTAAGTGGGTTTAGTGGTGGCTCAGTTAGCGGTCCTGCGCGTTACAACGAGGTGGGTGTTATTGAGGTGGCCACGGCATTCAGCAGCACATATTTGGGCCGCGCCATCGATCTGGTCGGTGACACTGGTCCGGTGGGGCGTTTCCATCCGGAACATTTCTCCCTGGAAGGTCAGACGGATGGTGTGCTGGCGGCACAGTGTAATGGGTTTACCTACACCGGTCAGAGTTTCGGCTATGCCACGGCACCAGATTTCACCATCGCGGCAAGAGCCTATAATGGTGGCGGCGCTGGACTTGGCCCAATCACCCGCAATTACCGGGGCGACTGGCAAAAGCTGGACGTAGATAATGTCGCCCAGAATCTTCCAGTCGCAGACTCAACTCAGACTGGCAATGACGGCAGCCTGCTGGCGGTCACAACGACCCCGGACACGGAAGTGTTAACGCCGCTGGGTAATGGGTCTATGGTATATAGGCAGGGACCCGACACGTTCGTGTACACCCGCAACGGCAATGCTCGAGTCGCGCCATTTGATGCTGCTCTTGAGGTGAGCATTACCAGCGTTCAGGACAGCGACAGTGTGGCCTTGTCAGCCACTGATTTACCGGTATCCCTGCCCGCAACGGGCACTTCCATCCGTTACGGACGGCTGGTGCTGGAAAACGCTTACGGCCCGGAAGACCCTAACGCCTATGCGTCGACGCCGAGGGCGCTACAAATGCCTTTCGAGGCGCAGATCTGGAACGGTTCCCGTTTCACCCGCCATACTGATGAAAACTGCTGGGTCTACAACACTGCCGATGCGTTGGTGACCGATACCCCGCCTAATACCTCGGTGGATGCCAGATCGGGAACCATGACCAATGGCATTGCGGAGTCAGATGAAGAGCTTCTGCTAACGCCGCCGGGCGCCGGCAACACCGGCAGCGTAATGGTTGAATATCCGGTGCCTGTGTATTGGCAGGATGATTATGACGGTGATGGTACCAACGAAAATCCATCGGCGATTGCCACGTTTGGCGTCTACCGGGGCCATGATCGCGTGATCTACTGGCAGGAGCGCTAGCGCCGATCCCGAAATTGGTCGCCCATCCGGCCACAAAAAAGGGGCAGCCTTCTCAGACTGCCCCTGGAAAACGAGCCCGGTGGCTCAATCGTCATCTCCTTCGGGGTGGTCCAGCCCCAGTTCATTGATCTTCCGAGTCAGGGTGTTGCGCCCCCAGCCCAGTAGCACGGAGGCGTCCCGGCGGCGACCGCCGGTGTGCTTCAGGGCGGTTTCGATCATGATCTTTTCGAATTCAGGTATCGCACTATCCAGAATACCTTTCTTGCCGCGCTTCAGTTCCTGTTCGGCCCAATTGCGCAGGCCTTCCTGCCAGGTGGTGCCCACAGTGGGGGTTTCCGCCTGATGCAGCAGTTCCGGTGGCAGGTCATCGATGTGGATCTCGCGGCCGCTGGCCATCACTGTCAGCCAGCGACAGGTGTTTTCCAGTTGGCGGACGTTGCCTGGCCAGGGCATAGTCGTCAGGTATTCCTCGGCATCCGGCCGCAGGATCTTGGATTCCACCGCCAATTCTTTGGCTGCCCGCTTCAGGAAGTGCTGCATCAACCGGGGAATGTCTTCACGCCGTTCCGCCAACTTGGGTAGATGCACCCGGATAACATTCAACCGGTGGAATAGATCTTCCCGGAAGGAGCCGGCCTGAACCAGCTGCTCCAGATCCTGATGCGTGGCGGCGATGATGCGCACGTCCACCTTGATGGGTGTGGTGCCGCCGACCCGGTAGAACTCGCCATCCGCGAGTACTCGCAACAGGCGGGTCTGGGTGTCGGCGGGCATGTCGCCAATTTCATCCAGGAACAGGGTGCCACCGTTGGACTGCTCAAACCGCCCCTGACGCGCAGCGCCGGCTCCGGTGAAAGCGCCTTTCTCATGCCCGAACAGCTCGGATTCAATCAGGTCTTTCGGAATGGCGGCCATGTTCAGAGCAATGAACGGATGTTTGGCGCGCGGGCTGTGATTGTGCAGTGCCTGGGCTACCAGCTCTTTACCGGTGCCGCTCTCACCGTTGATCAGCACCGTTATGTTGGAATGCGAAAGCCGACCAATCGCGCGAAAGACCTCCTGCATGGCGGGGGCTTCACCGATGATCTCGGTATTGCGCTGCGTACTTTCGGCAAGGGGCTCGGCACTGGCCTTCTTCTCGTGGCTATGGGCAACGGCCCGTTTGGCCAACGCAACTGCGTCATCCACATCGAACGGCTTGGGAAGATACTCGAAGGCGCCGGTCTGGTAGCTGGTCACCGCGCTCTCTAGATCCGAATGCGCGGTCATGATGATCACTGGCAGATCGGGATGAGCCTCTACAATCTGAGACAACAGGGTAATGCCATCAACCCCGGGCATCCGGATATCGCTGATGATGGCGTCTGGTTGCTCATGTTCGAGACGCATCATGATGCTCTCGCCACTTTCGAAAACCCGGGGCTGTAAACCGGCCTGGTTAAGGGCGCGCTCCAGCACCCAGCGAATACTGCGATCGTCGTCTATGATCCAGACGTTTGCCGGTTGGCTCATGGGGTGTCCTCCAGAGGCAGGAAGATGATGAAGTCGGTTCGGCCGGGCTCGCTTTCGCACTCGACCAGGCCGCGATGTTGCCCGATGATGCTTTGGGTAATGGATAGTCCCAAACCGGTGCCACTGGCGCGGCCGCTAATCATCGGGTAGAAGATGTTTTGCAATAGATCCGGTGGAATGCCGGGCCCGTTATCGATTACGTCGACCCGGCATACCAGGCGATGACGCCGATTGCCGATGGTGAACTGGCGCAGGGCGCGGGTTCGGAATGTGATGGTGGGCGGCGCTTCATCCCGGTGGCCGGTCTGGTTCTCGAAGGCCGCTTCCATGGCATTCCGGGCGATGTTCAGGAATGCCTGAATCAGCTGTTCCTTGTCGCCTGGGAATTCCGGAATACTGGGGTCGTAGTCCCGGCGGAATAAAAGACGACCTTTGCTTTCGGCTTCCAGCAATGTGCCCACCCGTTCCAGTACCTCGTGCACGTTGGTTTCAGCCAGCTTCAGAGCCTTGTTGGGGCCAAGCATGCGGTCGACCAGGCTGCGCAGGCGATCGGCCTCATCAATGATGACACGGGTGTATTCGCGCTGGTCCTCGTCATTGAGTTCGCGGTCGAGCAGTTGCGCTGCGCCCCGAATGCCGCCTAGTGGGTTTTTGATCTCGTGGGCCATGCCGCGCACCAGAATCCGGGTGGTTTCCTGCTGCGAGATAATGTCCTCTTCCCGGCTGATGCGGAGCAGTCTGTCCCGGGGCTGAATTTCGATCAGCAGTTCAACCGGATCCAGGCTGGTAGGTGTTACCGAGTAATCCACCGTCAATCGTAAGCCGCTGGCCAGAACGAACTCAGCCTCGCGGCGGGTGTAGGATTGGCCATTTTCGGCGGCAGCATGAAGGGTTTTCAGGGCGTCTTCGGAATCAATCAGGATGTCATCGAACAACTGACCCCGGCTCCGGGTCATGCTGGTTTCGAACAGGCTCTCTGCGGCCGGATTGAAGTAACTAATCCTCAGGCTTTCCTCCAGAACCAGAACCGCTGTGGTCAGGCTGTCGAGGATGCGCTTGTCGCCGTTTGTGGTGGCCGTAGGCAATGCCATGTATCAATCCCGTTGGTTCGACATTGTGAATGTGGTGACCTTCCTATCTTTGTGAAACTGCAAGAAGCGAACCACTTTGAAGGTCAGCGCAAAAAGAGTGGGCAAAGTGCGGGCATGTGCGTCAAACAGCGTGGAGCTGTGCCGTACGCTGGTGCGTAAGTCGAAGGGGAAGGATGACCAGCCCGGTGGTTTCGCCCTATAGCTGGTCAGAGTATGGCGTGTTTATGGTGCAATCGCACCAAAATAGTGCGCTGTCAATTGGCGACGGACGGGCGGTGCACGGTAAAGCTGATGGCCGGGCCGGTTTTCACCTGAACACCGTTTTCATCAACGATGTGGACACGGGCATCGTGAGTGCCACGGAACACATTACGGACGCTAACAGAACCTGAAGTAGTCTGGCCTACCGGTTGTCCGTCCAGGGTAACCTCGTACTTGTGGCCGGACTGGAGGCCAGGGGTGCTTTGGACTTCAAACTGGATATCGCCGCTGCCGCTGTGAAAGGCCTGATTGTTTTCGGGGTAGGCGAAGCCAACGCTTTCGTACACCGAGCCTTCGCGTTTGACCTCTTCGCGCAGTTTGTCGGTTTCGCGCACATTTTGGGGCTTAGGTAGGGTCACGGTGGTAACTGGCTTGACCTCTACGGCTTCGGAGCCCTTGGACGGTTCGTCGGAGAAGGTAACATTGCCATTGGCATCCACATTTCGGTAAACCTCTGCGACCGTGGGGCCAGTGAGCAGGATCAGGGCTGCGGCGAATAGTCCGGTCCTTGGTTTCATAAGCACACCTGTGTTGATGTTTTATTCGATTATCTGCGGCCCCCGACGTCATTTCAACGCCCCTGAGGCAGGTTGTTAGTTACATATCGTTAAGAACGGCAGACACTTCTAATTAGGCCATAAAAAAGCCCCGCACTGGGCGGGGCTTCGTCACAAACCGAAGCTTCCGGTTTGTTCTAGCAGAGCGGACTGCTTAGCAAGAGTAGTACAGCTCGAACTCGACCGGGTGAGTGGTCATGTTCAGGCGCTCTACTTCACCGCGCTTCAGGTCCACGTAGCCCTGAATCATGTCTTCAGTGAAGACGCCGCCACGGGTCAGGAACTCGTGGTCTGCTTCCAGGCAATCCAGTGCTTCGGCCAGAGTTTCGGCAACAACCGGAATGTTCAGTGCTTCTTCCTTCGGCAGGTCGTACAGATCCTTGTCCATGGCATCGCCTGGGTGGATCTTGTTCTGAATGCCGTCCAGACCAGCCATCATCAGGGCCGCGAAGGCCAGGTACGGGTTGGCAGAGGCGTCCGGGAAGCGTACTTCGATACGACGTGCTTTCGGGCTGTTCACGTACGGAATACGGATGGAAGCAGAGCGGTTACGGGCAGAGTAGGCCAGCATAACCGGAGCTTCGAAACCCGGAACCAGACGCTTGTAAGAGTTGGTGGAGCTGTTGGTGAAGGCGTTGATGGCCTTGGCGTGCTTGATAACACCACCAATGTAATACAGAGCCGCTTCGCTCAGGCCCGCGTAGCTGTCGCCGGCAAACAGGTTCTTGCCATCTTTGCTCAGGGACATGTGAACGTGCATGCCGGAACCGTTATCACCCACTACCGGCTTCGGCATGAAGGTGGCGGTCTTGCCGTAGGCATGGGCCACGTTGTGTACGCAGTACTTAAGGATTTGAACTTCGTCGGCTTTCTTGGTCAGGGTGTTGGCGCCAACACCGATTTCGCACTGGCCAGCTGTACCCACTTCGTGGTGGTGTACTTCGATTTCCAGGCCCATGGACTCCATGGCAGCACACATAGCGCCACGCAGGTCATGCAGGCTGTCTACCGGAGGAACCGGGAAGTAACCGCCTTTCACACCTGGGCGGTGGCCGATGTTGTTGCGGTCGAAATCTTCGCCAGAAACCCAGGCGGCTTCTTCGGAGTGCAGGGAATAGCCAGCACCTTTCATGTCCACTTCCCATTTGACCGAGTCAAATACGAAGAACTCAGGCTCCGGGCCGAACAGGGCGCCATCGGCGATGCCGGTAGACTTCAGGTACTCTTCAGCGCGACGTGCAACGGAACGCGGATCGCGCTCATAACCCTGCATGGTTGAAGGCTCAACGATGTCACAAGTGATGTTGAGGGTGGTTTCTTCGGTGAACGGGTCCAGGACGGAGCTGGAATCGTCTGGCATCAGAATCATGTCGGATTCGTTGATGCCTTTCCAGCCGGAGATTGAAGAACCGTCGAACATCTTGCCGTCTGCGAAGAAGTCTTCGTCCACCTCAGAGGCGGGCAGGGTAACGTGCTGCTCTTTACCGCGGCTGTCGGTGAAGCGCATGTCTACCCACTTCACTTCGTGTTCTTTGATCAGATCAATTGTCTTGGACATTGTGCATGCTCCGTTAGTTGTCCCGTTTTGACGGGCGTATACGTGTTCGTTTTGCCGGATCGTTCAGAATGACTG
Organism: Marinobacter sp. LA51; assembly: GCF_030297175.1. Taxonomy (NCBI): domain Bacteria; kingdom Pseudomonadati; phylum Pseudomonadota; class Gammaproteobacteria; order Pseudomonadales; family Marinobacteraceae; genus Marinobacter; species Marinobacter apostichopi. The sequence continues at coordinate 701,275 of NZ_AP028070.1, forward strand.
ATGTCCGATCTTTTATTCAGGCATTGCAGCTTAGCAAAAGCTTTAGCCACTTACCTGCAAAATTCGGCTGACTTGGGTAAAGCAAGGCGCTTGCCAATTTTTGGGGCGTGCGCCAGAAGTGCACAGTGGTGCGGCCTGCGGCACTTTTATGGGGATTGTGGGGCGTTGTTCTGGCGGAAACCTCGTCGGCGCACGCACCAGAATAGTGCGCTATTGTCTGGCTGTGATCACCTTTGGTGCAGAGGCTTGACGCAGATATAGTCGTTTATCTGCATATAATCAGTGTGGACTTTTCGATATACTGCCCGCCGCCTCATTTGCTCCCGGACCTTTTCAGCTGGTTGGGACGCGCCGATGCCGCCCGGTATTGGACAATGGGTTCACTTTACGGATTTGAGACGGCATGTGAGAGGTTTTACCTCCTTAAGACCCTCTCAGGTCAAAGAAAGCATGCCGCAGGATTATAGTTGTGATTGAAAAGCTTCGTAATATCGCCATCATCGCGCACGTCGACCATGGTAAGACGACCCTCGTTGACAAACTGCTGCGCCAATCCGGCACGTTGGACCGAAAAGAGCTCGAAAACGAGCGCGTTATGGATTCCAACGATCAGGAAAAAGAGCGTGGTATCACCATTCTGGCCAAGAACACGGCCCTGAAATGGAATGAGTACGATATCAACATCGTCGACACCCCGGGCCACGCCGATTTTGGCGGCGAAGTGGAGCGGGTGATGAGCATGGTGGATTGCGTGCTGCTGGTGGTCGATTCTATCGATGGCCCGATGCCGCAGACCCGCTTTGTAACCCAGAAAGCATTCGCAGCAGGCCTGCGTCCAATCGTTGTGGTGAACAAAATTGACCGTCCGGGCGCACGTCCGGATTGGGTCGTTGATCAGGTGTTCGATCTGTTCGATGCCCTGGGTGCCACTGAAGAGCAACTGGACTTCCCGATTGTTTACGCCAGTGCCCTGAACGGCATCGCCGGTATGGACCACGAGAACCTGGACGACAACATGGATGCCGTATTCCAGGCCATCGTCGACCACGTACCTGCGCCGAACGTTGATATGGACGGCCCGTTCCAGATGCAGATCTCCCAGCTGGACTACAACAGCTTCCTGGGTGTAATCGGTATCGGCCGCATCGCGCGGGGTAAGGTCAAGACCAACTCGCCAGTGACCGCCATTGGCGCCGACGGCAAGAAGCGCAACGGTCGTATCCTCAAGATCATGGGTCACTCCGGTCTTCAGCGTGTTGAAGTTGATGAAGCCCAGGCGGGCGACATTGTTTGCGTCAGCGGTATGGATGAGCTGTTTATCTCCGATACCCTGTGTGATCAGTCTCAGGTTGAAGCGCTGCCGGCACTGACCGTAGACGAGCCGACCGTTTCCATGACATTCCAGGTCAACGACTCGCCCTTCGCTGGTAAAGAAGGCAAGTACGTGACCAGCCGCAACATTAAAGAGCGTCTGGAAAAAGAGCTGCTGCACAACGTAGCTCTGCGTGTGGAAGAAGGGGAGTCTGCCGACAAGTTCAAAGTGTCCGGTCGTGGCGAGCTGCACCTGTCGGTTCTGATCGAGAACATGCGTCGTGAGAACTTCGAGTTGGCGGTTGGCCGCCCGGAAGTAGTCATTCGCGAAGTTGACGGCGTGAAGCAGGAGCCGTACGAAAATGTCATCGTCGACATTGAAGAGCAGCACCAGGGTCCTGTCATGGAGCAGATGGGTCTGCGTAAAGGCGACCTGACCAACATGGTACCGGACGGTAAAGGGCGCATGCGTCTTGATTACACCATCCCGGCCCGTGGTCTGATTGGCTTCCGTAATACCTTCCTGACCATGACTTCAGGTACCGGTATCCTGACCTCCACCTTCAGCCATTACGGCCCGATCAAGGTCGGTGACGTCACCAGCCGCCAAAACGGTGTTCTGGTGTCCATGGCAACGGGTACGGCGCTGACTTATTCGCTGGAAACCCTGCAGAGTCGCGGCAAGCTGTTCCTGGATCCAGGTCAGGAAATCTATGAAGGTCAGTTGTGCGGCATTCACAGCCGTGACAACGACATGGTCATGAACCCGACCAAAGGCAAGAAGCTCGACAACATGCGTGCTTCCGGCAAGGACGAGGTTATTGGCCTGGTGCCGCCGATCAAGTTCACCCTTGAGCAGGCGCTCGAGTTCATCGACGACGACGAGCTGGTAGAGGTGACGCCCAAGTCCATCCGCCTGCGTAAGAAGTTGTTGACGGAGAACGAGCGTAAGCGCGCCAAGAAGAAGTAAATTCCAGCAGGAATTCCAAAAGGGGCGGATCAGGTTTGATCCGCCCCTTTTTGTTCATATCAGCTAAACTCCGGTTAAACCCTTTGCCGGATCGCGTCATGCTCACCCTCTATCCCGACATCAAGGCCAATGCCCGGCACCGCATTGCGGTGGATTCTCCCCATGAGCTTTACGTGGAAGAAAGTGGCAACCCGGAGGGCATCCCAGTGTTGGTGGTTCATGGTGGTCCCGGTGGCGGCTGTGAGGACTATCAGCGACGCTTCTTCGACGCCGAGCGCTTCCGCATCATCTTGATGGATCAGCGCGGGGCAGGGCGCTCCTCACCCTTGGCTGAGCTTGAGGGTAATAGCACGGACAAGCTCATCGAAGATATGGAAACGGTGCGCTCCTTTTTGGGTGTCGATAAGTGGCTGCTGTTTGGCGGCAGTTGGGGTTCTACACTCAGCCTGGTGTATGCCCAAGCGTACCCGGAGCGAGTCCTGGGCATGGTGCTGCGGGGCATCTTCCTGTGCCGTCCTCGCGATATTCAATGGTTTTATCAGGATGGCGCCAGCCGGGTATTTCCGGACTACTGGCAGGATTTTGAAACTCAGATACCCGTCGAAGAGCGGGGCGACATGGTCGCGGCCTATTACAAAAGACTAACCAGCGCTAACGAATTGGAACAAATTCAGGCCGCCAAGGCGTGGTCCGTCTGGGAGGGGCGCTGCGCTACATTGCACCCCAATCCACGGGTGGTAGAGCATTTTGGCCATCCGCACGTTGCCATCGCCCTGGCGCGTATCGAGTGCCATTACTTCATTAACCGGGCCTTCCTTGAACCGGATCAGATCGTGCGGGACGCGCACACCCTGGCTGACATTCCGGGCATCATTATCCACGGCCGCTACGACATGGTCTGCCCGCTGGACAATGCGCTCGCGCTCAGCAAAGCCTGGCCCGGGGCAGATCTTCGAATTATCCGGGACGCCGGGCATTCTGCCTCTGAACCCGCGATAGTTGATGCCCTGATTCGAGGGGTGGAAGAGGTTGTCGCCAAATCTGGAGAAAGTGCGAGCTAGTCGTACTTTTTGATGGTTGCGGTTCGTTAATCCTGCCGATAGACTCAGTAGCCATTCGACGTTCTCCCGCTTAACAATTCCTAGAGAAGTGCATGAAAGGGCTTATCCAGCGAGTATCGGAAGCCAATGTCGCCGTGAGCAATCAACAGGTTGGCGCCATCAGGAGGGGCCTGCTTCTGTTGTTAGGCGTTGAGCGTGGCGATGCGGATGCACAGGCCAGGGAGCTGTGCCGAAAGATACTGACCTACCGAGTGTTTCCCGATGACCAGGGCCGCATGAACCGGAGTCTGCTGGATACCGGAGGCGAGCTTCTTGTTGTCCCCCAATTTACCCTTGCTGCCGACACGGCCTCGGGCACACGCCCCGGTTTTTCTAGTGCGGCCGCTCCTGATTTGGCCGAAACGCTCTATCGCACGTTTATAACGACTGCACAGGCTGAGCTTGGCAGCGAGCGCGTAGCCGAGGGTAGGTTCGGTACGGATATGAAAGTTCAGTTGATAAATGACGGCCCGGTAACCTTCATGCTGGAGGTTAAGGGGTGAGTAAGATTTTGGTAAGAATGGTGCGCCGCACCATGATGAGGCGGATAGGGCCAGGGTGTATTTGAATGGTGCGCCCAACTGCGCTCCACCCGAGGATAAGAGATTCCGTCACAAGTTTGTCATTTTTAACAAATTGATTTTTAAGGGGTAAATAAAGCTTGGCCCCGATATTGTAAAAAGAATGTCAGCTGGCTTTTGAGTGCTGAATCGCATAAACACTTGCGTTTCTGGTGCAAAACGAGCTAAAAATGCAACGCTAAAAGTTTGCAAAAACAGGTAGCTTGTATTAAAACAGGTTCATCATGCAGGGCTTTAACAAAGACCTGTAAGTGACTGAGCTAAAAGACCTGCTGGGAAGCGGATCTTAATAACTAGAAGAAAAGTTATCCTGGATGTCATGAAACTGACATAGGGGTAATACAGAATCGGGCCTATCCAGCGAAGACTGGTATTGCCTTACAAAATCGGGACAAGAACCCGTCGCTAAAACCTGAGTTAACTCAAAAAGGAAGACGCAAAATGAAAAAAACGCTCATCGCATCCGCTATTGCAGCCGCGACCTTCTCTGGCTCCGCGCTGGCTATGGAGAGCGCCTCTGAACTGGCCGCACGCATGGATTCCATGCCGCAGGTTTACGGTAACATCCAGTACGTTGTATACCATGCCGACGTAAAGGGAGGCGAAAACGGCCTCGAGCACGCTGACAACGGTTCTACCATCGGTGTTAAGCACGATCACGAAATCGCTCCGGGCATCACCGGTTTCTTCAAGCTTGAGCTTGAAGGTCTGGCTGCTGACGACAAGGACCGTGAATCCGGTCTGGAAGACGTCGATGAGGCTTACATCGGTGTTCGTGGCGATAGCTTCGGTCAGGTTTGGGTTGGTTCTGACGACTCTACTTACGAAAGCGCCATCGACAAGATTGCTAACTTTTACGAGTTCGCTGCTTATAACTTCGCAGGTGACTTTGAGACTGGCGAAGGCGACCTGGTCCAGTACAAGACTCCATCTTTCGGTGGTCTGACTCTGGGTGCCGCCGTGCAGATCAACGGCGACCTGGACGATGCTGCTCTGCCTGATAAAGGCGCTGACAAATCTTACCCGTACCAGTTGGCTGCTACCTACGCAGTTGACAACGTTGAACTGGCAGTAGCCATGGACTCCAACGACGGTGCTGGCGGTGCTAACAACGAAAACACCTACGGCCTGCGCGCTACTGTTGGCCTGGACGCACTGAGCCTGACTGGTCAGTTCCAGACTCGCAAAGACGTTGGTGATCTGTTCGGTGTTCAGGCTGTCTACTCCATGGGCGCCAACCAGTTTGCCGCTTCATACGAGCTGGGTGTTGCTGACGATGCAGACGACACAGAGGTGAGCACTATCACCCTGCAGGCTCTGCACAACCTGTCTGACCACATGTACGTGTACGTTGAAGGCTACCTGGGTGACGGTGACGACAACGTGTATGTAGCTGGTTCCGGCGAAAGCGAGCGTTCTGCGCTGGCCGTTGGTGGTGTTTACTACTTCTGATTCGTCATACCTGACGATCAGCTGAGTAACACAGCAGAAGAGCCGACCCTCCGGGGTCGGCTTTTTTTTTGTGTCGAGTTTCGTGATAGTTTATCAAGCCTGAGAGATGACACTTAGCGGTGTGCGTATGCGTAATCTGACCAAACTGATGTCCTTCCTGTCCGTGTTCCTTTTCTGGCATCACGTCCATGCAGCCAAGGCTCCGGAGCAAAAGCTGACGGACCTCTATGGTGCATTGCTGGAAGACCATACCCGCGAAGGCCGGAACGACGGTCTGGCGGTCCGGCTGGTGGATTACCCAGCACTTACCGGTGATGAACGCTGGTCCAGCCTCATTGCCCTGCTGGCAACCTACCCGAAAGAGGAGCTTAGCTCCGCCGAGGCGCGCAAGGCTTTTTACCTGAATGCCTACAACATCCTGGCCATGGATATGGTGTTGAGTAATTGGCCGTTGCGGAGCCTGAGATCGGTCGGGTCGCTTGTAAATCCGGTGTGGAAGCACGATGCCGGGGTGGTTGCAGGTGATCCGGTCACCCTCAGTTATCTCGAGCACGATTTGCTCCGAGCTATGGGCGACCCGAGAGTTCACATGGCCATCAATTGTGCGTCCCTGAGTTGCCCGGATCTGCGTCACGAACCTTATAAGGCCGCGGTGATCGATGAGCAGCTGGATGATCAGGTGATGCGTTTTCTGGATCAGGACTACAAAGGTATGTTGCTCGACTCCGAAAATCAGAGGGTGCGGCTGTCATCGATTTTTGACTGGTTTGAAGAGGATTTTGAATCCGCGGGCGGAGTAGAGCAGTTCGTCCGGGGTTATCGGCCCGATCTCCCCGAGGCGTGGGAGATGGATGCAGACCTGCCCTATAACTGGGGCGTAAATGGCAAGCTTTCAGCGCATACGCTGCGGGCAATGCGAGACGAATTCTAAACAATTGGGAGCAGTATGGCGGTTGAGCTGGAAATAAAACTGACGCTCACAGAGGCAAGTCTTACCCGGGCAGCCCAGTGGTTAGCGAATCGAGCCGATGTTGTGCCAGCGGGCACGAAGAAGCTCCGCAACTGCTACTACGACACCTCTCTGGGGTCATTGAATGAGCGCCGTATTGCCTTGCGGCTTCGGCAACAGGATGACCAGTTCATCCAGACCCTGAAAACCAAAGGCGAATTTTCCAGTGGCGCTCACCGTCGTAATGAGTGGGAATGGAGTCTGCCAAGTGCAGAACTCGATATTTCGCTGTTGGCGGACACGCCGCTGGCTGGGGATGAAGCGCTGTCCAACCTCCAGCCCGTCTTCGAAACCAATTTTGAGCGCCAGATTTTCATGCTCCACCGTGATGGCGCGGAAATCGAAGTTGCTGTCGATAGTGGCTCCATTCTCGCTGGCGATAAGGTGCGACCACTGTACGAGGTCGAGTTCGAGCTTAAATCAGGGGCGCCGGAAGTGCTGTTGCGAAGCGCTTTGGAGTTGGCCGAAGACGTGCCGGTTTTCCTGAATCTGGTCAGTAAGGCGGAGCAGGGTTATTTGCTGGCGGGCCAATACCTGCCGGAAGTTGCCATAGCCAGTGAAGATGGCGGCCCCGTGTCGGTTACTGGCTTTCTCGAGGGTCTGAGTGTGGCCTGGATGCGAGACATGGCCTATCCGGTTTCGCAGGTCGATCTCTCGGAGGTCTCCAGCAGAGCGTCCGTGGTAGGGCTTTCTGATCAGCTGGAGCAGGTGGTCAAAGATCTGGAAGCTGGTTCCCGCATTCCCGAGTTGGCAAAAACAGGCAGTCTGGGGTCGTTTCAGATCCGCCTGGCGGCTACCTGACCGTATTCAGTCCAGTCAGCCGGCGGAAGTCTTGTCGGCACCCGCCTTGTGCCACTGGGCTATGAATGTCCGGTATCGCTCCAGAGCCTCCTGAACCAATTCAACGCTTGGTGTGTTGGTGGATTTAACCAGCACAATCAAGCCTTTTCCTTCAACTTCTTCCGACGTCGGCGGGTGACAGATCACCTCGTCATCCTCGTCGATGTACGCCAGTGCGGTGCCGATATCGTGCCTGACCAGGGCGCTGACAATATCCGCCCAGTTCAGGTCGTCCAGCTCCAAGTCGTACCGATGTGGGTGGTCGCGCTCGTAATTAAACATGTCCTCCAAGACTTTCTCAGAGCCAGGCGCAACCACGGAGCGCACCATAATCTCGGGGTAGGTTCGCACGGGCCGGAGGATGGTTCGAATGCCGAGGGCTTTGAACCTTGCGCGGTTGCCGTCGCTGACACTCTCTACCGTGGTGAGTGTGCCGAGGTTGCGCTCACTGAGACGGTGGGCGATGTCGAATGTCAGGCTGTCAGAGTAGGGGTCGCATTCATCGGCGGCGAGCACAATGATGTGACGGGCACTGCCGGCATGAACGGCCTTCAGTGCCTCCGGATCGAAACCGGAGCCGTGGTAGTGAACGAGGCCTACATCTGATAGCTCCGTGGGCAGCCCGCTCGGAAATTCCCGCGTCAGCAGCATGATCGGAATCGTCTCATAGCCTGGGACCGAGCGGACCTGTGAGGCAAATCGCATGAAATATTGCGCGCCCCCGTTCCGGGGCGTATTGATGATGACGATGTGGTCGTTCATGTTATAAATCCACCTTCCGGTAATGATGCGTTCGCGACGATAGAAGCGGTACTCGATAAAATCACTCACAATGAGGGTTAGCAGGGTGATTGCCCCGACGAACATGATGGCAATGGTGCTTAGCCGGCCGATCGTTGTTTTCGGAGCGAAATCCCCGTAACCAACGGTGGAGACCGTGGTCATTGTGATCCAGACCGATTCGAACAGGCTAAGGTCTTCGACGCCCCACATGATCAGGATCTGGGTGCTGAGCAGCCCCGCAAGAATCAAGAACAGCCGTTTTACCCGTCGGCGGATCAGCCCTCCCATTGGAAGGTGTGTTTTCTCGTGCTCCGGGTTCAGTGGACGTCGGTTTCTCAGCATTCAGGGAGTCAGGCCTGTTCAGTCGCGATTGAGTTCGTTATACAGTACCGGAAATATAACAGAGAGACAGGGGTTTGCATTATGTCTGAGCCGTGGAGCTCCCTTCCGACACCCTTAGCTGACGACGTTGCCTCGTGCTGGGATTCGGTGTTCCCTGACGGTGTGCCGGGCTGGCTGACTTCCACGGCCGGGCAGTCGGAAGAAACGGTAGCCGGGGCCGTGGCGCGGAGTCTTTTCGTGCGTCAGGTGCTGGAGCGGTATCCCGAGCATGTTCAGATGATGGTGCAAGCCCATCCGCTGACAGAGCCGACAACGCCCGAGTTTCTGTCGCAGCGCTGGCAGGATTACCTGAGCTCGGTGAATGATGAGTCGTCCCTGCACTCGACCCTGCGCCAGTTCCGCCGTGAGGTTCAGTTTCGGATTATCTGGCGCGATTTGCTGCGCTGGGCTGACCTGGCTGAAACCGTGGCGGCAACCAGTGCCTTTGCCGATACGTGTCTTGAGGGGGCTCTGCACTGGCTTTACGAGGATGCCTGTGAGCAGTCTGGCACGCCCTATGGACCGGACCCGGTGACCGGCGAAGATGCGCCTCAGAAAATGGTGGTGTTGGGCATGGGCAAGCTCGGTGGTCGCGAGTTGAATGTGTCCTCGGATATTGACCTGATCTTTGCCTTTCCTGATAAGGGCGAGACCCGGGGCGGCCGCCGCTCTATCGATAACCAGACGTTCTTTATCCGCCTTGGCCAGCGCCTGATTCAGGCGCTGGACCAGATCACTGCCGACGGTTTTGTCTTCCGTGTGGATATGCGGCTACGTCCCTACGGCCAGAGTGGCGCGCTGGCCCTTAGCTTTGCCGCACTGGAAGCCTATTACCAGGATCAGGGCCGGGACTGGGAACGCTACGCCATGGTGAAATCCCGCGTGGTTGCCGGTGATCAGGAAGCGGGCAAGGTGTTGATGAAGACCCTGCGCCCGTTCGTGTACCGCAAGTACATCGATTTCAGTGCGTTCGAGTCGCTGCGAAGCATGAAGGCAATGATTGGCAGGGAGGTTCGTCGCAAGGGGCTGGAAAACAACATCAAGCTTGGTAGTGGCGGCATTCGCGAGATCGAATTCGTGGTCCAGGCGTTCCAGTTGATTCGCGGTGGCCGCGACCGTGAGCTCCAGCAGCGCGAATTGCTGGTCATCCTCAAGGAGCTTGAAGAGCTCGAGCTGCTGCCGTCAAACGTCGTCAAGGAGCTGAGGGAGGCGTATGTCTTCCTGCGCAACCTGGAGCATGCGTTGCAGGGGATGGCCGACAAGCAGACCCAGTTGCTGCCCGAGGACGAACTGGACAGGGCGCGGGTGGCGCTGATTATGGGCTTTGATGATTGGCAGAGCTGTGAGTCGGCACTGGAAGCCCACCGGCAGCGGGTTGCGACCCACTTTGCGAACATCATCGCGACCGAGGACGACGATGAAGAGGGGGCTGACGCTCTGGAAGAGGGTTGGCAGGAGCTTTGGCTGGCGGAGCTGGATGAGGAAGCCTCCGTCCGCTGGCTGGCCGACCATGGTTACGAAGACGCGGCTGGCAGCTACGCGCTGCTTCGGGAGTTGCGGGAGAACCGGACGGTTCAGACTCTTCAGACCCAGGGTCGCAGGCGTCTGAACCAGTTTATGCCGATGTTGCTCGACGCCTTGACCCAGGTCGACAACCCTTCCGAAACCCTGTCCCGTGTGCTTCAGTTGGTGGAGGCCATCCTTCGGCGAACCGCCTACATGGTGCTGCTGCTGGAAAATCCCGGTGCCTGTACGCAACTGGTCAGTCTCTGCAGCGAAAGTCCCTGGATCGCCCAACAGCTGGCGGAAACCCCGTTGTTGCTGGACGAGTTGCTGAACGCGGAAAGTCTGTATCACCCGCCGGCCAAGGCCGAGCTGCAGGATGACTTACGGCAACAGATGCTGAGGATTCCGTTTGAGGATCTGGAAGAGCAGATGGAGTCCCTGCGTCATTTCAAGAAGGCGCACCTGTTGCGGCTGGCGGCCTCGGAACTGAAGGGCACGCTGCCGCTGATGAAGGTCAGTGATTATCTGACCTGGCTGGCGGAAGTGGTGCTGGACCACGTGGTGGATGTGGCTTTCTCCAATCTGGTGAGTCGACATGGATATCCGAAACGGGCCGATGGCTCAGTGTGTGAGACCGACTTTGCGATCATAGGCTACGGCAAACTTGGCGGCATTGAGCTTGGCTACACCTCGGATCTGGATCTGGTGTTCGTCCATGGAGCCGATCCCGAGCTCGCAACCGATGGTGAGAAATCGATCGATAATGCGGTTTTTTATACCCGGTTGGGGCAGCGCATTGTTCACATCCTGAACACCCAGACGCCGTCCGGCCTGCTCTACGAAGTGGATATGCGGTTGCGGCCCTCGGGTAATTCGGGCCTTCTGGTCAGCACGTTGCACGCGTTTGAAAAGTACCAGCGCAGCGAAGCGTGGACCTGGGAGCATCAGGCCCTGGCCCGTGCCCGCGGGGTGGCCGGTTGCCGGGAGACACTGGAGGCGTTCGAATCGATTCGCCACGATATCCTGTGCCAGTCCCGGGACCGGGAAAAGCTCCGGCAGGAAGTGGTCGATATGCGGGAGAAAATGCGAACCAGCCTGGGTACGCCGGAGTCCCGTCAGCAGGAAGTCTTCAATATCAAGCACGACACCGGCGGCATCGTCGATATCGAGTTTCTGGTGCAGAATCTGATGCTGGCTAATTGCGCCGACCACCCGGAACTGACCCAGTGGTCGGATAATATCCGCCAGATGGAGGCATTGGGGCAGGTTGGGGTGATGTCGGTGGCGGATACTGAGAAGCTGCGCGATGTCTTTATCGCTTTGCGGTCGACCATTCACCGTCGAGCGCTGCAGAACCTGAACAGTGAGGTGGAAGCAGGGAGCTTCCCGGAGGAGCGTGACTACGTCCGGGGGCTTTGGCAGGATATCATGATTGATTAGCTTGCTAAGTTTTCTTCCTGCGAAGTTTCCTGCTAGAATGCCAAATCCCCGAAAACCGCTTTTTTAGGAGCAACGAAGAATGTCGATGGCTGATCGCGATGGCCACATCTGGCTGGATGGTGAAATGGTTCCCTGGCGGGAAGCCAAAACTCACGTGCTTACCCACACCCTGCATTATGGTCTGGGCTGTTTTGAGGGCGTGCGAGCCTACAACACCGCCAACGGTCCGGCTATTTTTCGCCTGAAAGAGCATACCGATCGGCTGTTCCGCTCCGCTCACATCCTCAATATGAAGATGCCGTTCAGCAAAGAAGAGCTGAACGAAGCGCAGTGCGCAGCCGTACGTGAAAACAACCTGGACGAAGCCTACCTGCGCCCCATGGTGTTTTTGGGCTCAGAAGGCATGGGCCTGCGCGCCGATAACCTGAAGGTTCATGTGATGGTTGCTGCCTGGAGCTGGCCTTCCTACATGTCGCCGGAAGCCAAAGAGGTGGGCATCAAGGTGCGGACGTCGTCCTACACCCGTCACCACGTCAACATCACCATGTGTAAGGCGAAGGCGAACGGCAACTATATCAACTCCATGCTGGCACTGAATGAAGCTATTGCCAGTGGCTGTGAGGAAGCGTTGCTGCTGGATAACGAGGGTTATGTCGCGGAAGGTTCGGGTGAGAACATCTTCATTCTTCGCGACGGTGTTCTGCATACGCCTGAACTGACCTCCTGTCTGGAAGGTATCACCCGCCAGACTATCCTGGATTTCGCGAGCGAGCTGAACATTCCGGTGAAAGAGCGTCGCATCACTCGTGATGAAGTGTACATCGCCGATGAGGCCTTCTTCACCGGCACCGCCGCTGAAGTTCTGCCGATCCGAGAACTGGACGGCCGCGCCATTGGTGCTGGCAAGCGTGGTCCGGTTACCGAGAAGCTGCAGGCCATGTACTTCGATGCGGTGAAGGGCAAGCTCGAGTCCCGCAACAGCTGGCTGACCCACGTTAAGGGCTGATCAGCGAAGGATTATCCAGGCCGCCTTCTGTGTTGCAGCAGTAAGGCGGCTTTGTTGTTTAAATTCACTCTATTTTCAGGAACAGCACATGGCAGACGTCATTAAAGTCCCCGTCTCCTTCGGCGAGGTTCTCGACAAAATCACCATCCTCGAAATCAAGTCCGAGCGCATCAAGGACGAGGCCAAACTCAAGAACGTACGATTGGAGCTGGACGAGCTCAGTGCTACCTGGGACGAAGCCGTTACCGATCAGAGCGCAATCGCCGACCTGAGAAAACAGCTCAAGGCTGTGAACGAGGAACTGTGGGTGATTGAAGACGATATCCGGGATCAGGAAGCCGCGCAGGATTTTGGCGACCGTTTCATTGAGCTCGCCCGAGCGGTCTATGTCACTAACGACAAGCGTGCTGCAATCAAGAAAGACGTGAATCTGGCCTTGGGCTCACGCTTCGTGGAAGAAAAATCCTATCAGGATTACACCGCTCGCAAGTGACTCGTTAGAGACTCTTCAGTGACTTGCTACTGACTCTCGAAGCGCGAGTCACTGAAGTCCGGATTCATCCGGTGTAATGCGGATATCGAAAACGGCGTTGGATCAGCTCAGGTCCGACGCCGTTTTTGGTTCTGCTGCACGCCGGCTCTCAATCCACTTGTTCAGCATGTCGGTGGCATCCTGTACTGTCACCAGTTCCATCGCGCCTTCAAACTCCGCTTTCGCGCCCCATCGAGACTGGTCCACGGTTTTGCCGGTGAACTGTTCCAGCGCTTCCGGGTAGCGGTTTATACACCACTCCTGTGAGTTGTAAGGGCCTGAACGGTAGGGGTTGCTGGCGGCGTATATGCCCAGGACGTCTGTGCCCACGGCACTGGCTATGTGGGCAGGGCCGGTGTCTGGCGCCACCACCAAGTCGGCGTGGGTCATCAGGGCAGTTAGCTGCTTCAGCGTGTCTTTGCCACATATGTTGTGGGCCTTTTCCTTCATTGCAGCTTCAATGGCGTCGCAGTACTCCGCCTCGAACGGCGCCGGGCTGCCAACCAGGATCACCTTCATGCCATGCTCTCGGATGGCGTGATCCGCCAGTTGTGCATAGCGCTCCGCCGGCCAGTTTCGCAAGGTGTGGCTGGCGCAAGGGCTGATCACCAGATTTTGGCGATCGGCTGCCAACTGCTGGCGGGCGAACTCGTGGTCATCCTCACTAAGTGGAATGTTCCACTGAGGCTTAGCCGGTGCAAGCCCGAGCGGCTCTAGGAAACTGGCCAGGCAGTCACGCACGTGCTGTTGAGGAGCCGGTGCAATCCGTTTGTTGATGAACAGGCTGTGCAGGTCTTTGCTGCGGGCCTTGTCGTAGCCGACTTTCACCTTGGCTGGGATGCAGGCCGCGGCCAGGTTGGCCCGAAGTGCCACCTGCATGTGCAGCAGAGCGTCAAAGCTGCGGCCTTTCATCTTCTTGCGCAGATCAGCGTAACCCTGACGGCCGGCTTTCTTATCGAAGACAATAAACTCGACGCCCGGAAGGTCTCCAATCAGCTTCGCCTCGATCTTGCCAATCACCCAGGTGATCTTCACCCCCGGCAGCTGCTCCTGAAGGCTCAGGACAACAGGGATGACGTGGGTGACGTCGCCTATGGCGGAGAGGCGCAGGATGCAGATGGAGTTAATCAATTTAACGTTATCCAATTGGTTATCGCTTAATGTGGAGCCGGGCGGTGCTCATTGCTAAACTGAGCCGCATTCTAGCCCACTTGCTGGAATGCGTCTTGTCTGCATCGAACAAGCATGAGGTGTTTTTTTCATGGTGCTGTGCCAGTGAAAGCCAGTCGGCAAACAGTGAAGTCCGGAGAAACGGCTTTTCTGCGCAACGAAAAATTTGAAGCCTTGGGTCCTCGTTGGTTTGAACCGGATCATTGGGGAGCCAGTCTCGTGCCCGTGGGAACCGGGGGGCGTGGTGGTGCCTGGTTTTTACGTTGTGACAGTGAGGATATCGTACTTCGTCACTATTATCGGGGTGGGCTCGTCGCTCACCTGTCCAAAAGACGATATATCTTTACCGGTTTCGAGCGGTCTCGTTCTTTTCGCGAGTTCCGGATCCTTGCTCAACTTCTCAAGCTCAACCTTCCGGTTCCCGAACCAGTGGGAGCGCTCGCAGAACGCGTTGGCACTTTTCGCTATCAGGCCGCGATTCTTGTCCGGAGGGTTCCAGGGGCCGTTGCGATGCTGGAGCATGATTCGATTGCAGACGATCTGATTTGGCGGCAAGTGGGTGAAACCATCGGGCGATTTCATGCCGAAGGTCTGGATCATGTGGATCTCAATTGTGACAACATTCTTGTGTCGGCTAAGGATGTGTACCTAATTGATTTTGACCGTTGCAAGTTGCGTGGAGTGCGATCGGGTTCGGGTATGGCTGGGTGGCAGAAGCGGAACCTGAATAGACTTAAAAGATCTTTGGAAAAGCGACTCGACGATCTACCTGAAGGAACACTGCCTTTACGTTGGCAAGCGTTGTTGAGCGGGTATGAGCAAAGTCTTTCCGCAAGCAAAAAAGGTTGAGTGACCAAATTCATGGCTAACGTTGTTCTGCAAAGAGAATTACACGCGAATGTCCGGCGTACCCGCATAACTTATTCCGCCCTTATCGACAGCCAGCCAGCCGCAATCAAGTGCTTTCGGAAGCCGCTTTTCGGTTTATTTCACTGGCAAAGAGCGCGTATAAAAGCACGCAAGATCCGTAATGCTGGCGGGCCTGTGCCCCCTATAATTTACGCGGGATGGGTTCCTGAACTTCGGTGCTTCGGATTCGCAACAGAGTTCCTTGAGGGGTATCGTTCCCTACGCGCAGCGCTGCGGGAGTCCGCTGGGCTGGATGAGCAAGAACAGCTGCTAGAAAAACTGGCTGAGTGTATTGCTGATCTACACCAACGGGGGATTGAGCAGCCAGACGGAAATCTGACTAACTTCTTACTTGGCCCCAGTGGTGATATTAAAATGGTCGACGAAGACGATGTGAGGGTGTCTAAGGGCGCTTTGACTGGTCGTTCGGCCATGTTAAACCTGGCCAATGTTGGTGCCAGACTGCCCAGTGGTGAACTCCCTCAGTGCCTCAGAAAAGCCTATGTTCAGGCCCGGAAAGGTCTCCAGATGGACGTCGAGTTCGATGAACGGGGCTTTGATCATGAAGTCTTTCGTCAGAAAGAGCAGTTCCGAATTAAACGTGAAGCGCGAGATGCAGCGCCCGACCGTGAGTACGACTGATGTCAGATATTCCCATTTACCTGGTTTCCATGGCGGGTGACTCTTCACGCCGAGAGCAGATGTCGCAGGCGTTTCCCGATTCCTATCCGGGTATGATTTTGACGGACGCAGTTGACGGACGTCAGCTGCCTGCCCAAAAGTACTTCCAGTACATTTCCAGTGCCATGGAAAACCACAATCGGATACTTTCTCCCGCTGAGGTGGGGTGCAGCCTCAGCCATCTAAAGGTTTTGGAGCAGTTTCTTGAAGGTGGTGCAGAGCGCGCGATCATCTTGGAGGACGATGTAATTGGGAACGATCAGGGAATTCAGCGCTCGGTCGAAAAAGTGCAAGGGATTCCTGAGGATGCGGTCATTATTCTTGGTGGCCAGGAGGGCATGCCCTCCAGAAAGTACATTTTCGGCAAGCCGGCAGGCGCAAGCGATGTCTTCAAGCTGCCGTCCTATTCCCACCATCATGTGTTCCGGACCTGCTGCTACGGGGTAACACGTTACAGCGCCACGCAGATCGTTGCTTCGCAGAAGCGGTCGCTAAAGCTTGCCGATGCGTGGCCTATTCTTGCGCGAGGTGGCGACTTTACTCTGTATTTCAGTCGTGATCTGGCCCACCCCATTGATCGTAACAACAGCCACATTGAGCAAGGTCGAGCCACCATCAACGCGGAGAAAAATAAAGGTTTCAAGGCCTTTTGGTTGAAGCGGATGTCCAGGCTCAAGCGTAGAGCTGGTGCAAGCTGGTGCAGGTTAAGTGGTCACCGAAAGATCCTGTTCTGATTCAGCGCTATACGCTGGCATTTCCGGTTGAACGCTTAGCAAAGCAATCATTGAAGAGGCAAACATGCTGATGGTTGCCGGATGGTTAAAGGGGACGTCGGTGAGGCAGGCAATCGAATAGAGGAAGGTGATGCTGAGCACGCTTCCAAAAACGAATCTGTTGTTTCGGTAGTACTTGAATGCCAGAAAAGCTGGCATCAGCAAGATGGCCAGCAATGCGCAAAGGCCAAGGATACCGTGCTTCACCAGCGTATCCAGATATTGATTGTGATAGTGGTAAGGAGCGTAGTTGGCGGCTGCTTTGTTCACCTTCCCCTGTTTCGCAAGTTCCTGGAACTGTTCTTTATGGCGATCACCGAGGCCGGTGATCGGCTCGAGCTTCGCCAGTGCTAGCGCGGCACTCCAGAATTCGAGGCGCAGTCCAATAGACCCGGAGTTGTGTCCAGATTCAACCCGTTCCAGGTCAGCCATTGTCTCATTTAGTCGGTCCTGGAGTAGGTGGGCGCCTGTTGCGCTAGCCACGCAAAAGACGGCAACGATAGCTGCAGTAGCTATACGGTGTGAGCGCCCTCGCTGATAAAGAAACAGCAGGGTCAAGGCGAGCAGGATCAACAAGATCGGAAGGGCTACGCCACGCGTACCTGTCATGGCGACAGAGCCAATCAGAAGAGGAGTGAGAATAAGGGCCGCAGTTTTTACCAATTTTTGCTTCGTTGTAATTGCCAAAAACAGAACAATTACCAGGGTCGTTGCCACGCCGGTTGCAAAGGGAATGGGGTTGTAGTGCAAATGAGCACGGCTCATGTCAGCTGCAAAATATTGAAAGAAGCAGATGGTGGTAAAGGCTGCGCCAGATATCAAAATTGTGGTGGTCAAGACCTTGGGGCGAACTGATGCATTTACGGACAGCCCGGCAAAAATGCTTAATGCTGCCAGCGTCCTCAGTTGGGTTATGCTACCGTCATTTTGCACGTAGCCGACCCCAAAAATTAAGGTGGCTAGCAAAATGGCCCCCGCAAAAGCGATCTTTTGCTGCCTGAAATTTTGCTCGGTGTTTCCAGTTGATTTCAGTGCGATTTTACGAATTCCCCAGAGAAGGAGTGTCAGTAAAACAATCGCTGGGAAATATTTGTCGCCCTCTGGGAGCCACCACAGTGCCGTCATGGTGTAGGCAACAGGAAGAAACCAAAGCGCGTTGCTTGCGTAGTGTTTGATGGAATCGTTGGGCATGGATTTTAATGAGGCTCTTGAGGACGCAGATGTGACGAAAATAGATGCTGGATTCTACCAGATTCATCGAGTTTCTTATTCTGTAGCTTAGATTTTATGCTCTACCTTTCTGCACGTTCCGGAAAGCGCTGAATGGGATAGAGGTTTAACAAGGTGTCGGTTTGATGGCTAAGTTTTTCTACTTTTTCGACGATTTCATCAACATTAAGGTGCGTAATCGCGCGCCTGTGTATTACTTCAGCGCAGAGAGGAATGTTGGTGATCTGCTTACCCCCTACTTGATCGAGAAACTGACTGGCCGAACCGCACACAACGTGAAGAGTCGGTATTTTCGGCACATGTTGGCCGTCGGGAGCATGATGCACAGGGCGAAGAACAATAGTGACATATGGGGGACTGGGACTTTGGGGCCGGAAATTGCCAGTAAGATCCCCGTCTCTGATTTAAGAGTTCATGCTCTTCGGGGGCATCTTAGCAAGGCATTACTGTATGGCGAGGATGCCAGTGGTCTCGACATTCCCTTGGGTGACCCGGCAGTTTTGATGAAAGGCTTTTTTGATCCCAAGGTGGAGAAAAAATACCGCATTGGCATCATTCCGCATTACGTCGACGAAGACTTGTCGATGCTCAAAGCTTTAAGCCGAGGTGATGTCCGTGTGATCAATGTTCGGAATAGTCCGGAAAGCTTTATTCGTGAACTGCTCGAATGTGAATTTGTCCTATCTTCGTCCTTGCATGGGTTGATACTTGCGGATACCTATGGGGTGCCCAATAAATGGGTGTCTTTTTCAGATGGACTTGCAGGAGGGCGCTTCAAATTTTCGGACTATTATTCCACAACCAGCCAACCTGACGAGGATGTCGTTCGCATAACGGACGCGCAGGAGCTGGATGTTTGCCTGGAATCAATCGGCGACCTGGCCTCCGTGAAACGATTTAAAGAAAATAAAGAAAAGCTGGAGGCATCATTTCCGAAAGATGCCTATAGGTAGGACAGAGGGATATATGCCGGGCATTGCAGGCAAGTGTATGTCCTTTGGTGCGCTATTCAGGGACTAAGAAAAGGCTGAAGCGACCAGCCACTTTAGCTGTCTTTGACGCACGCGAATGGAGTAGGGACAAATTCCCGCTAACAGTTTGATTACGTATCGTGCTTCGCGTTTGTGATTGCGTTCCCACATGCGCTTTGCGGCCCTGCCCATGAACTTTTCCGCGAGAACTGGGTGCGTTTTCAAGAAATCCAGATTCTTTTCAATCGCCTTCAGATCTGATCTGGCCTGCAGTTCACCTTTTTCGTGACTGCTCAGGCGAGGGCCCTCATGCACCCGTATGTTGATTACGGCCTGCTGAACAGGAAGTGCAAGGAAACCAGCTGCGAGCAGCCGGAATGTCAGATCTCGATCCTCGGATACAATCAGTGATTCGTCAAAACCTTCCACGTTCTCAAAGACCGATTTGTGAACGGTTGTGCCAGAGCAGCCGGTTTCCATCAGGCTGGCCATTAACTCGGTGCTGAGAGTTTCAGTGCCCGGAGCTACTGCCGGTGTTTTTCTGGATTTGGTTTCGCCTGTCGCCTCGTTGACCATCAAACGGGAAGGCCAGAAGATTCTAGCTGCGGATTGTTCGTTAATTGTGTGATCAATCGACTGGACGAAATCTGGATCTATCCAGTCGTCGTCATCAAGAAACACAATCCACTCTGCAGTAGCGGCTTTAACGCCTTGATTGCGAGCGGCAGATACGCCAGCGCTCTTCTCGTTTCGAATGACGGTGCAATGCTCGGCAAGCCTTGGATCGAGCTGGTCTGTAATGGGGGTGTCACTTCCGTCGTCGACAACAATGATCGAACTGGCCGACTTAGTCTGATCGACAACAGATGTAATAGCCTCCGCAACATAGATGGGGCGGTTTTTCGTAGTAATGATAACGGCGATTGATGATGTCATAGTGACGATGTGCTCAGCCCATGTGAGAACTAAAAACAAGGCGACCAGTAAATGCTAGCCGCATGATAATTGCCTACTTAATCCCAAGTGAAAGGAACTACCTAGAAAGCTGCAAAGCGTTTCTTGCGCTTCACGTGGTTATCCAGATAAAACCTGAAATGTTTCTGAAATTCTTCGAAACTGAGCTCAGGAGCAGACGCCGTAAGCCAGCCCTCTACGAACGAAAGATACCTTTCACGTGACCATTGTTTCTCAAACTTATTGCGGAAGAAAAAGCCGAAAGCAAATCCTAGCTGTTTCTCCAGTGGAGCGGGCGAGTTGATTTTCGAAAACTCAAGATCGATTAGCCAGCATTGGGTGAGGTCCGGGCACAGCAAAAAATTGCCCGCCCAGGGGTCAAGGTGCAACAAGCCATCTTTCATTGCTGTCAGAAGCGTATCGAATGCCAGCTTCATTGCCTCGGTGGCGCGTTCTGGTCGCTGCAGAATGTAGTCTTCCAGCGTAACGGTGTTGCTCAAGTTTTCCGTCACCGAGAAGGTTTGCTTGGGAAGCCCAAAATGATCAACCCGCCAACCGTACGCATAAATCTCCGGTATGTAGGGCTTCCCCTGCATGCGAAGGGCAGTGTCGAGTTCTGCAGTCGCCCACTCGAATCGTCCTTGTCGCTGAATGCCAAAGCGTGCTCGAACCTTTTGGCTGAAATATTTGAGCGTGTTGGTTTTCAGCAGTAACGGAGGGTTGAAGCTGGCCAATGACATCGTCAATTTAGGCTCTTCAGAGTCGAGCATTCGATAAATTTCCTGTTGCCAGGATTTTTCCGACGCTGAAACAGCACCAATCGTGTCTTTTGCGAACAGGACTGTTCGGTTCGAGCGGACCTGTGCTTGATAATCTGGATGGCGCAAATAGTTCATCAGTTTTTAGCCGGCGTTAAGGGTGCAGGTCAAAGTGTTCCGCGAGCTCCATCCACTGATCTCTGTTCGCGTCTTCTCGGACATTTGACTTCTTAAGAGCCACGCCTTGGGAGAACGGAATCGGGTAGGGCTTGCGTTCCGTTTTCATCGTATTTCGAGAAGAGGTTCCTGCCAGGAGGCTCATTGCTTTAAACCAAAGATCATCTGCTTTCGGGGACAGCTTCAAGAACAAGTCACTCGATGTGGACATCTCCGGCAGTGAGCCCGGCGGATAGAGCACTCCACCGTATCCTAGTGGCATCGTGTATGTGTCAGAGCTGTCCGGGGTCTCGTAGGTCCATTGGCGATACGGGGCTGGCGATCTGGCCTCCGAGTAGCGGATTCTTCTGCACTGGTGGCCTACGATCTGATCTGGATTATTCGTGTGAGCATGATAGAGGGACTGCAGCCATCCCTGTGGGTACATAAGGTCGTCGTCACAGGTTACGATGGTTTCTGAGGGGTGCTCTTTCAGGCAGTAGATCAGTTTGGTGTGCGGGCCAACATCGGGCCTGAACCTGATCTCAAAGCGTTGTCCTTGCAGACGATGCAGCTTTTCCGGAATCTTGTTTTCGCATTCGTGCCCAAGCCAAAGAATCATCTTCTTTGGCGGTTGTGATTGCCTCAGCACGCTGCGGACGGCCAGATGCACACATTTGAGCCGCGATTCGATAGAGGTGAGTGAAACAATGACCGGAAGCTCGCTCCCCCTGGATGGATCGTTTAATCCAGCGGCATTCAGGGAGTTCAGATATATCATGCGCGCAAGTGACGGTGGATACTCTTTAACTTTCATGGTTCGCTCCTTCAGCAGTACTGAGAGTTCAACACGTTAGGAAGACTGGGTGTTCTCTCGTTTTTCGATGCCATTTACTGCCCAGAAGGTTCCATTCTGTTTCACGTCTTTTCGGATGGCCCGATTCTTCGCCCAGATCTCAGGCTTTGAATAGCCCCGGGCGTGGTCCAGATGCAGGCACACCGTGCTGTAGCGGACCTGCTTCGATTTGTGGCCGTAGTTCCACAGGCGCTCGCCCAGCTCCCGGTCGAGACCGCCGTACTGCATGTCTTCATTGAAGCCGTTAACCGCAATCAGGTCTTTGGTCCAGGTGGAACTGTTCATGCCGTTCCAGCTGGACGCTGCAGGCGTCACGGCGTTCATCAGTTTTTTAACCAGCGGGGAAGGTGACAGCTTCCAGAGCTTGTGAGTTTTCGGCTGGCCATGTTCGACGAGCCACTCGGGAGTGAAGATTACGCCGGAGCGAATGTCGTCATCAGAGATTTTTTCCGACACCGGCATAGTGAGCTTGATGTACCCACCAGACAGGAAGTGTCCGGGCTCCGCCAGAGTGCGGTGGGTTTCGATAAAGCGCGGCTCTGGAATGCAGTCGCCATCGGTAAAAATCAGGTAATCGCAGCTGGTTTCCTGAATAGCCTTGTTCAGAATCTGGCACTTGCGGAAACCATCGTCCTCATGCCAGACATGGTCGATGGCCAGGATGCCGCGCGCCCGGAAGCTTTCAATCAGCTCCCGGGTTTGTTCCGTGGAACCGTCATCAGCCACGATGACCCGAAAGTCACTCCAGGTCTGGTTTTCATACCCGCTCAGAACCTTGCCAAGCCACAAGGGGGAGTTGTAGGTGGTAATAACCACGCCGATGGATTGTGGTGTCATAACGTTGTTGGGCCCGTGACGGTTCGCATGAAAATTTGGGGCCTAGTATACACGCGCGAGATGCTTGTTGCCCGTCAGGGGTTCTTACCATTCGGTAGGTTCAGCGGCACAGTTTTTTCGGGTTGTAGGGGTTAGGGGTCCCGGGTGTGAGGTGGCGGAAACGCTTGTACTCCCATTGGTACTGCTCGGGAATTTCACGCACACCGTTTTCGATGGACCGGTTCAGGGCAGTGGTCGCGACGACAGGGTCGACTGCATCCAGGTTGGGCTCGCACTCACGAACGACCAGCCGGAAACCCTTGCCATCTTTCAATCGCTCGGAGAAGGCCAGCAGGGGCGTTGCCCCGGACTTTTGAATGAGCTTGGATACCAGGGTCATAGTGCGCACGTTGAGGCCGAAAAATGGCGCGTGGGCCACGCCTTTCGCGCGAGGGCTCTGGTCGGGCAGGATTCCGGCTACACCGCCTTCCCGCAACAGGGTAATCAAGCGGGCGAGCCCGCGCCGGTCACCCCGCACTAACTCCGAGCCAAGGCGTCCGCGTACCCGAATCATGTAATCCTCGAATTCACGAATATGGGGTGGGCTGTAGAGCGCTGCCATTTTATGGTGGGAAGAAAAATACAGGCCAGTCAGCTCCCAATTGCCGAGATGGGGTGCCAGTAGCACGACCCCCTTGCCCTTGGCGATGGCATCGTGAACCAGTTGCTCGCCCTCGACTTCCCGAACCAGGTCGAGACAATCCTGCACCGGCCATTCCCACATTAGCGGGATTTCCATCAGGGTCTGGCCGGTGTGCCGAAGGCTTGAGCGGGACAGATCCCGTCGCTGGTCTTCGGGCATGTCCGGAAAGCAGATGCGAATGTTGGTTTCCGTCACTTTGCGCGACCGGCTATTGAATACCCAGCCCAGAGTGCCGAGAAGGCGGCCAATCAATTGGGCGCCGCGCAGGGATAGCTTGCCAGCCAGCTTGAGCGCAAAGATCAGGAATGTCGCTTTCGATAACGCCATGATTAATTACGGCCGTACCGATCTTCGAACCGGACAATGTCATCTTCACCAAGGTAGGAGCCCGACTGCACCTCAATCAGTTCCAGATCAATCACCCCGGGGTTCTCCAGGGAATGAACCTGGCCAACGGGAATGAAGGTGGACTGGTTTTCGGTGACAAGATAGGTCTTTTCGCCGTTGGTCACCCGGGCGGTGCCACTGACCACAATCCAGTGCTCAGCACGGTGGTGGTGCATCTGCACCGACAGCTTGGCTCCGGGCTTTACGGTAATTCGTTTAACCTGGTAGCGGGTACCGTTATCAATTGAGTCGTAGACGCCCCAGGGCCGGTAGACTTCGCGATGGTTCATGTGCTCATGGCGACCATCGTTGCGGATCTGCTCGACCACGCTTTTCACATCCTGGACTTTGTCCTTGTGAGCGACCAGAAGTGCGTCCTTGGTTTCGATGATCACCAGGTTATCGACACCGACCGTTGCGACCAGGCGGCTGTCGGCGCGCACCAGGGTGTTCTCGGTATCCCGGGCTATCACGTCGCCGGTCAGGCTGTTGCCGGCATCGTCCTTGGAGCTGACATCCCAGAGTGCGGACCAGGAGCCAATGTCACTCCAACCCGCGTCGAGAGCGACTACCGCTGCTTTGTCGGTCTTCTCCATAACCGCGTAGTCCACCGATTCAGCTGGGCATTGGGCAAACAGGTCGGCATTAACCCGGGTGAAGTGCAGGTCTTCGCTGGCATCGGCAATGGCCGCCTTGCAGGCAGACAGGATGTCCGGCCGGTGCGTCTCCAGTTCCTTCAGGTATTCCCGGGCTGAGAACAGGAACATGCCGCTGTTCCAGAGATAGTCGCCGGAGGCGAGGTAGGCATTCGCCGTATCCAGGTCCGGTTTTTCGACAAATTTGTCGACCGAGTAGCAGTCGGAAGCGAGCTCAGTGCCGCGATGGATGTAGCCGTAACCCGTTTCCGGATGGCTGGGTACGATACCGAAGGTGACCAGCTTGCCTTGCTCGGCCAGAGGGATGGCCTTGGCAACGCCCTGTTGAAAAGCTTCGGTGTTCTGGATCAGATGATCCGCCGCCAGTACCAGCATCAAGGGGTTGTTGCTGCCAGAACTTTCGCACAGCTGGATAGCCGCCAGAGCGATGGCTGGCGCCGTATTGCGCCCGCAAGGTTCAAGAATAATCTGGACATCGTCCTGACCGGACTGCCGCATTTGCTCAGCGGCAAGAAAACGGTGTTCTTCATTGCAGATGAGCAGCGGTTTTTCTGCCTTCAATCCCTCAAGCCGAGCCACTGTCGACTGCAGCATGGACAGCGGGCTGTCGGTCAGTTTCAGGAACTGCTTGGGGTTCAACTGTCGTGACAGGGGCCAGAGACGCGAGCCGGTGCCGCCAGCCATGATGACCGGATGAATCATAGGTTCACTCCAAGCTTGAGGTTGAGATGTCCGAAAAAATCTGTGTAAGGGTCGGGCATATTATCATATGGGCTTGGCAGAGCCAGTTTCGGCGCCCTTGCAGACAGGAGAAAGTTTCCAGGCCAAGATGATTGAAGGGCCTGAAAATCTCGCCGTGAAGACCTAGAGTTTTTGTGAAAGCTCCCATGGATCCTGTCGCCCGCTGGTTTCCCACTCAATGCGTTTGTAGAACCGGCGAATGCGCCGATCAATGTAGTGTAGCCGCCAGTTCTGGCTGGTCGAAAGGAGGCTGGGTATCAGCGGGGCACCGAGGCCATCCACCAGAAACAGCCTGAGCTTTTCGTTCCGCACGCAAAGCACCAGGTTGTGGGGCAGCAGGTTGCGGGTCAGGATGCCTGTGCGTTGCAGCCAATCGGTGAATTCCCGGACCAAGGCCTGGGCTGTTTCGTCATAGCCAGCGCGGGCCAGATAATGCTCGAAAGTTTCCGCAGCGCCGCCCTCAGGATTCGTTAGAAATTCGCTTTCATTGGCAGGGCCCTGCGCCGTAGCCGTCTGGCCATAAAAACGGGGCAGGTGGGCCCATACTACGCCGCCCTGACCGTGCTTCAGAAGATGCTGAATGATGGTTTGTTCGTGGGCTTCGAGCTCCTGGAGATTGTCATTCAACCGCTTTTTTCCCAACATTTTTTTCAGTGCCGGCTGCCGTTGGTAACGGGCCTCGATATTGTCGGGGCGAATAACTTTCAGGCAGCGGTCGGGATAACTCGGATGCCGGTAGCAATGGCGGTTGGAACCGGAGGCGAACGGGGTCTGGTTGGACAGGTCGATCACGTCATGGCCTCCCGATACAGCCTTTCCATGCTATCCACCATGGCCTCGATGGTGAAGGCTGTTTTGATCCGCTGCATTGCTGGTGTTTGGGCCTGCCGGGTCCGGGGCAGATCGGACAGGGCCTGATCGATGACCGCCCGAAGGCTCTCGGCGCTTCCGTCGTGGCTCAATGCAGATTGTGGCAGCAGCTCCACCGGTCCGGCCACCGGTGTCGAGACCACCGGGCAACCTGCTGCGAGGGCCTCTATGAGTACGTAGGAGAATCCTTCCCGCTCGGAACTGATGATGGTCAGGTCGGCGTGCCGATAGAGGGATTGCAGATCTTCGCAATAGCCGGGCAGCGTGACCTTGTTGTGCAGGTTCAGGGTGTCGATCAGGCGTTCAAGACGAGGCCGCTCAGAGCCTTCGCCATAAATCGTCAATTGTTCAGGCTGTGCCAGTTTTGACCAGGCTTCGATCAGTGTGTGAAATCCTTTCACCGCCTCTAGCCGGCCAGCGGAGATGCATCGCGTTGGGACCGCGGCGTCGTCGGTGGCAGTGGCGCTGGCGCGATAGTCATCGGAGCAGGGCGCGCGCTCTGAAACATCGTCCATCGCAATGCCGTTGTAGATCAGGTGCTTGTTGCCATGTTCCAGATTCTCAAAAACCCGGGGGCTAACCGCGATCACAGCGTCTTGACGCAGGAAGGCTTTATGGCTTTTTTTGATGCCGTGTACGGTGCCAACGCGTAGCGGCGCAAGACCCAGTGGTGTTTGCCCGGAAAGCTGGGCTGCTTTGTTGCCGTGAGCATGCAGGACATCGGGTTTGATCCGGCGAAGGCATTGCCGCAGGGCAAAGCGAAGCCAGGGGTTCAAACGGCTGCATTCAACCGGTAGCGGATGAAAATGTACCTCGGCTGGAAACCGGGCCCGATAACTCCCATGCGCCATAACATGCACGCTGTGGCCGCGCCTGGCGAGCTCAAGGCCCAAGTCAAACACATGCTTTTCCATGCCACCCCAGCCGGTGCCAGGCGTTGCAAACAGTAGCGCAATCGTCAGTGGCCGCGAGCGGTTCATGGCTGGGGTTGACGCTCTGCCAGCACGGATTCGTAAACCCGAAGCGTGGCCTCGGTTTGCGCCTGGAGCTGAAAGCGGTAGGGGATTTCAATATCGGGCGGGCCTGAATCCAAAAGCCTAAGGACGGTTTTGGAGAATTCGTCGGTGTCGTCCGGTGAGACCAGACCATCCCGAAAACACGCTTGCAGTGTCTCGGCGGCTCCGCCCCGATTGTAGGCGGCGACCGGTGTGCCCGAGGCCAGGGCTTCGGTAACCGTGCGCCCGAACGGTTCCGGTTTTGTACTCATGTGGCACACCACATCGGCCAGCAGGTACAGCGTGGTCATGTCGTTGCGCTGTCCCAGGAAGCTGACATGATCGGTCAGGTTCAGGCGGGCCCGCTCTTTTTCAAGCTCTTCAAGGAAAGGTTCCTTACCCGGTTCCGCGCCGCCAACCACTATGCCGTGGCAGTCCGGCTGCTGGCGGACCAGTTTCGCCATCATCGCCAGGAAGTCGAGCTGGCCTTTCCAGCGCGAAATCCGGCCCGGCATCATGATGATTTTCTTGCCAGCCAGCTGCGGGTACTGTCGAAACCATCGTTGCCGCCATTGTGTGCTGAGCTCGCGCTGGCGAAAGGCGTTCAGGTCAACTCCGCGCTGGATGACCGTAAGCTTGTGCTCCGGCACCGGGTAGTTTTCGAGTACGTAATCCCGCACACAGCTTGAGACTGCAATCAGGTGGTCAGCCCGGGTCATGATGGCGCTGTAAGGGGTGACCGAGTACATGCCATGAAAAGTGGCAACCACGGCCGGCCGTTCGCTGGGGGGGATGCCTCTGAGCGCCAGGCGGATGATCCAGGCCGGCATGCGTGAACGGACATGAACAATGTCGGGTTTCAGCTCCCGTAGTAGCTTGCGCATGGGCAGAATCTGTCCGAACGATACGGGTGATTTCCGGTGGATTGGCATGAATATGTGGTTGGAACCCTGGCCGCGCAGCTGCTCGGCCATTGGGCCGCCCTTGGAGACCACGTAGGATTCATGGCCACGCTTGACCAGGTCAGACGCGAATTCCACGGTGCCTCGTTCAACCCCTCCGCTGTATAGCGCGGGCAGGGCCTGGAGAATTCTCATCCGTTCGTCCTTTTGTTCGCTGGTGGGATTGCGCGAGAGGCGGGCAGGTGCCGGTCAATGACCCAGCGTGCCGCGCGATCGGACTCCCATAGTATCGCTGTTGGGGCGGTATCCCCGGTCATGACTGCAGCATGATCGGTCCAGCGGGCGATTCGTCCGTTTTCAACCAGATGGCCAATACCTTGGGCGACGCGGCTGGCAGGGCGAGCGGCGAGCTCGAAAATACCGGTTGGCACCCCCGCTGTTGCCGCCTCACACACCATGGACATGCTGTCCGGGGTGACCCAGGCGGCTCTGGATGCGGCCAGCTGGTGCGAAAGCCAGTCCTGGTAGGTGTCATTTGGGTGAACAACGGTGATTTTGGGGCCTTGCAGTTCTGCCAGCCGGCCTAGCAATTCTTCCGGCGTTCGGCGGGAGCCGCCGATGGTCCAACGCCATGCCGGGTATTGCCCGATCAGGTTGTTGATCTGTCCGAGCAGCACGTCATTGTCCCACTCGAAATGCGGCGATGGGCCACCGATGAGTATAAGTGCCTCTGGTTTATCGGTGATGCGGGCCAGAGGCGTGATCGAATTAAGCGCGCCCTCGGTGAGCAGAACGTGTTTGCTGTGGATGGCATCGTGGGCCGGGGTAATCACGCCGTCGACCCAGCTGAGGGGGAAGCCGGGTTTCATCAGGGTTAGCATTTTGGCGCGGCCGACTCTGCGCAGGGACAGTAACAGCCGGTGGGTGCCCGTGCCTGCCGCAACGATCAGGTTCGGTGATGGCAATGCGGCATCAAGGGTGGGGGCGATGCCCAGCAGAGCGCGCCATACGGGTACCGAAACTTCGTTGGCGTCAATCCAGTGAAGACTGGCGCCGGTGAGCACGCGAAGGCGATTGCCCAGCCCCTTCAGTTGACTCCGGTGGCCCGCTTTGTTGTCGGTCAGCAGCCAGATCGCAGGCGCGCCGTTGTTACGCTCAGTGGACTTGGGCATAGATTCCGGTCATGTAAACCGGCCTCCGTTTGCGTGCTGGTTAGTGGCGACCATAAAAGCCAGGATCGCCAACGTTCGGGCGTGTTTTGAAGCGGCGGTGCATCCATAGGTACTGCTCCGGCGCCCGACGAATTTCCTGTTCGATGGTGTGGTTAACGAGCGTGGCATCCTGTAGATCATCGCCACTGGGAAAGTTCTCAAGAGCCGGATGAAAGAAGATGTCGTACCCGGGCTGGCCTTCACGCCGGACGTGACTGAAGGGCACAACGGCGCAACCACTGCGTTCGGCGATGCGGGAGGTGGCCGTAATAGTGCCTGCCGGGATGTCGAAAAACGGGGCAAAGACAATGTCCTTGCGGCCGTAATCCTGATCGGTGGCGTACCAGACTGCGTGATTGTTTTTCAGACTTCTGAACAGACCGCGCAAATCCCTGGCACCGAGGACCTTGCCGTACCGGCGCTCCCGTGCCCGGGTCATCACTGCATTCATCAGAGGGTTGTTGTGATCCCGCTGCATGACATCGGCGTTGATGTACTCGGTGACCAGACTGCCTCCGAGATCCAACGTGCTGTAGTGGCCGCCAAGCAAAAGAACACCTTTGCCGCGAGCGAGGGCCTGCTCAAAATGTTCGAGCCCATGAACGGTGGTAATGGAGGTTAGCTTAGCGGGATCCCGGAACCAGGCCAGGCCCAGTTCCATCAGGCCAATACCATTGGCAATGAACGACTTGCGAACGAGGGCAGCTTGCTGTGCAGAGCTAAGCTCTGGAAAACACAGGCCAATGTTAACCTCGGTGATGTGGCGACGGCTGCCGGCCAGGCGCCACGCCAGCAGCCCGGCGATTTTTCCGAGCCACCATTGAACCCGGATCGGCAGCTGCGCCAGCAACCGCATCAGGCCAATGCCGATCCACGTTGGCCACCACCGGGGGTGGCGGTAGGCGGAGTAGTCGGTATTTCTCGGGAGTTTTCGGTGCTTCTTCTTCACGGGAATAATGACCCTGCCTGTCCGCGAAACCGGTCGCCGTTGCGGGCGAATGCCAGTATCAATCAGAAGTAAATCAATGGGTTTTCGGCTATGATACCTTACTGTTTTATCCGGAGTCCTGTGTGCTGCAATTTATCTATTCCCAGTTGATTCGGTTACTTTTGCCCTTCATTTTGTTGCGCCTGTGGTGGAACGGTCGTCAGGCTCCGGAGTTGCGCCGCAACTGGTACCAACGACTGGGCATTGTGCCCCGCTACGAGGGCGCAGTTGTGTGGGTGCATGCGGTATCTGTGGGTGAAACCATTGCTGCCGGTCCTATGGTTCGTCGCCTTTTGGCCCGCGACCCCGGTATCACCATCCTGATGACCGCGATGACCGACACCGGCCTGGCACAGGCCCAAAAAATGTTCGGCGACCAGGTGCAGTACGCCTACGCGCCTTATGATACGCCTGGTTCCATCCGGCGGTTTCTGAAGCGGGCACAACCCCGTATTCTGGTCATCATGGAAACCGAAATCTGGCCGAACATGATACGCCAGTGCCGGACGCTTGAGGTGCCGGTGTTTCTGATTAACGCTCGGCTTTCCGAGCGTTCAGCCCAGGGCTATGAGCGCATCAAGAGCCTGGCCGCACCGATCATGCGCAGTATCAGTTGGGTGGCCGCCCAGGCTGAAAAAGACGCCGAGCGCTTTTGTCGGATTGGCGTTGCCAGCTCGAAAGTCGCTGTCACTGGAAGTATTAAGTTCGACGTCGATATCACCGAAGAGGTCCGCCGTGCATCGGCGGAGCTTCGGCAATCCCTCTCCAGGCCGGCAGTATGGATCGCAGGTAGCACCCATGAGGGAGAAGACGCGCAGTTGCTGGAAGCGCATCGAAAAGTGCTTGCCGTCCATCCCGGCACTCTGCTCATTATCGTGCCGCGTCATCCGGAGCGATTTGCGTCGGTGGCCGATAAGGTTGAAAAAGCCGGTTTGACGCTGGCACGCCGTTCAACCGGTAACGGTGTGGCTTCGGCCGATGTTTACCTGGCCGATACCATGGGCGAGTTGATGATGCTCTACGGCGCCAGTGACATGGCGTTTGTGGGAGGATCGTTGATCGAGCGCGGTGGGCATAACCCATTGGAACCGGCGGCCTGGGGTATTCCCGTATTCTCCGGTCCGCACGTGTTTAACTTCGAGACCATCTACCAGCGTCTGCTGGACGATTCCGGTGTCAAGCTGGTTGCCGATGCTGACGAACTGTCGACTCACCTTGTTCAGCTGATCAGCGACGATGATGAGCGCCGCACCGCTGGTGAAGGGGCTCTGGCCGTCGTTAACAAGAATCGGGGTGCGCTGGACAAGGTTGTCGACGGGATCGTAGAGCGGATTTAAGGCGAGCCCGGAGTCGAGCCCGCCTCGCGTCTTACTGGACTGGGCTGTCCAAAACCTTGTCTTCGTTGGCCAACGCTTCGATACCCGGCGCCGATTCACTCAGCCAGTTGTTCAGTGCAACCAGATCCTGTGGGCTCAGCGTTCCGGCAGCCTGCTTGAGCTGCAGGGTGTTGATTACGTAGTCGTAGCGAGAGTTGGCGTAGTCCCTGAGCGCCACGTAATAGGCCTGCTCGGCATCCAGTACCTCAACAATGTTTCGTGTACCAACCTCGTACCCGGCTCGGGTGGCGTCCAGGGCGCTGCGGCGGGAGACAATGGTCTGCTCAAGTGCCGAGGCAGTCTCAATGTTGTTATTTACGGTCAAGAACAGGCTGCGTGTGCTCACCCGTACGTCTCGACGAACGGTTTTCAGTGACTGTTCGGCGACTGTGACCAAGGAACGCCGTTGGCGAACGCCGGCCTGAGTTCCACCGCCGGTGTAAAGTGGCACGTTCAGAGTCACGCCAATCACACCCTGCGTTGTAGTGCCATCCCGTTGCATCTGGAAAGAGCTGGGATCTTCCAGCCCGTCGGTTTTGGTTTTCCCGTACGAGGCGTTCAGGTCCAGGGTGGGGTAGTGGCCCGCCTTGGCGGACTTGAGATTGGCTTCGCTGACATTCAATTCGTACAGCGCCGATTGGACAGACCAGTTTTGATCGAGAGCCGTGGTCTCCCAGGCTGACGGATCCATCGGGTCCGGTCGACCCAGTGGGAAATTCTGCCGCAGATTTTCGATCTCTTCCGGGAATTCACCGGTCAGACGTGCCACCTGTTCCTGGGCAATATTGAGCTGGTTTTCCGCAACAATACGCTGACTGCGAGTGTCGTCGTAGGTTGCGCGTGCCTCGTAGACTTCGGTAATGGCGATCAGGCCAACGTCGAAACGCTCCTGGGCCTGCTCATACTGACGCTGGATTGCGGCCTCCGCTGAGCGGGTCGTGATGACGGTGTCCCGGGCGCGGAGTACGTTGAAGTAGGCTGTGGCCACATCCAAGATCAACTGCTGTTGAGCGAGGTTGTAATCGGCGCGAGCAGACTCGGTTTGAAACTGGCTGGCGTCATAATCGAACCAGGCGTCGGCCCGGAACAGGGGTTGGGTGAGTTGAACTCCGTAGGCCAGTTCGCGGTAGCTGTTGTCCTGGTTGGGGCCCTCCACATCAATGTAATTGGCTTCGCCAAATGCGCCGAGCTGGGGTAGCAGCACGCTGCGAGTCACATCGCTGGCGGCTTGCTGGGCTTCGAAACTGGCCTGGGCGGCGGCAATGCCGGAGTCGTAGGACAGTGCTTTCTCATAGGTTTCCATCAGATCGATGGACAGGGCAGGTTGAGCCACCATGAGACCAACAAGTCCGGAAAGCAGACGTTTCTTCATTGTTTCTCCTGAATACTTGTGGACGTGAGCGTCCTACTCGCAAACGCTGATATGGTCGCTGCACTGTGCAAGTTGTGCAGAAACAGACCGTTGATAAGGCTTTGGTGCGCCATTATGGACAATAATCAGTCACAGCTCTACACTTGCAAACGGCACTCATTTGCGGTGTCACACAAAACAGATTCGCGTCTTGACGGGGTGCTGGTCTGCCTAAACTAGATATGGGCAGATGGCTGAGATTGCAACGCAGAACCCGCGACCTGATCCGGATAATACCGGCGTAGGAATTAAGACCACATAGCTGATTGGCAAATCGTGTCTCCGATCGAACAGGGGGAGACCGTGCTCAGCTCCGTCATACGCGACCCGACATCCAATAAAAGTTCCGGGAGCAAACGATGACAGAGCTACCTACCTACCTCAGTGATTCCGCCCAGGTGGATTCCGCAGCGGTCAAGCCGCTACCCAATTCCCGCAAGGTTTACGTGTCTGGCAGCCGGTCCGATCTCCGGGTACCCATGCGCGAGATTTCACTGGCCGATACCCCGACCGAGATGGGAGGAGAAAAGAACGAAGCGGTGATGGTCTACGACACCTCCGGGCCGTACACCGATCCCGAGGCTACTATTGACCTGCGCAAAGGGCTGGCGCCGATTCGCGCAAGCTGGATCGCAGAGCGTAACGACGTGGAATCTCTGTCCGGCTACAGCTCGGAATTCACCCGGCGCCGCATGGGCGACCCCCGGCTGGATCCGCTTCGGTTCATGGACGAGCGCAGTCCCCTGCGGGCCAAGCCCGGCTGCAATGTCAGTCAGATGCATTATGCCCGCAATGGCATCATCACCCCGGAGATGGAGTACATCGCCATCCGGGAAAACCAGAAGTTGCAGGAGGCCCGGGAGCGCGGCCTGCTGAAGGATCAGCATCCTGGGCAGTCGTTCGGCGCCAACCTGCCAGCGGAAATTACACCGGAATTCGTCCGGGACGAAGTAGCCCGTGGCCGTGCCATCATTCCTGCCAACATCAATCACCCGGAATCGGAGCCGATGATTATTGGCCGAAATTTCCTGGTGAAGATTAATGGCAATATCGGTAATTCCGCGGTGAGTTCGTCGATTGAGGAAGAGGTGGAGAAGTTGACCTGGGGAATTCGCTGGGGCGCCGACACCATCATGGACCTGTCCACCGGCAAGAACATCCACGAAACCCGCGAGTGGATTGTGCGTAACTCGCCGGTTCCCATTGGCACCGTCCCGATATACCAGGCCCTGGAGAAGGTCGGTGGCGTGGCCGAGGACCTGACCTGGGAAATTTTCAGGGACACCCTGATCGAGCAGGCGGAGCAGGGCGTGGATTACTTCACCATCCATGCGGGTGTCCGGTTGCACCACGTGCCGCTGACTGCGGCACGGACCACCGGCATTGTGTCCCGGGGTGGTTCCATCATGGCGAAGTGGTGCCTGGCCCATCATCGCGAAAGTTTTCTGTACGAGCACTTCGAAGACATCTGCGAGATCATGAAAGCGTACGATGTGTCTTTCAGCCTGGGCGATGGCTTGCGCCCGGGATCCATTGCCGATGCTAATGATGCGGCCCAATTCGGCGAGCTGGAGACCCTGGGAGAGCTGACCAAGATTGCCTGGAAACACGATGTGCAGGTGATGATCGAAGGTCCCGGTCATGTGCCCATGCATCTGGTCAAAGAGAATATGGACAAGCAGCTGGAGTGCTGCGATGAGGCCCCCTTTTACACGCTGGGCCCGCTGATCACCGACATCGCACCGGGATACGATCACATCACGTCCGGCATTGGTGCCGCGATGATCGGCTGGTACGGCTGCGCCATGCTCTGTTACGTCACCCCCAAAGAGCACCTGGGCCTGCCCAACAAGGATGACGTCAAAACCGGCATCATCACCTATAAGATCGCGGCGCACGCGGCTGACCTGGCCAAAGGCCACCCGGGTGCCCAGGTGCGTGACAATGCGCTATCCAAGGCCCGGTTCGAATTCCGCTGGGAAGACCAGTTCAATCTGGGCCTCGATCCGGACACTGCCCGCGCCTACCACGATGAAACCTTGCCCAAGGATTCCGCCAAGGTTGCCCACTTCTGCTCCATGTGTGGCCCCAAGTTCTGTTCCATGCAAATATCCCAGGAGGTGAGGGATTATGCCAAGGAGCATGGCCTGGATGAGGTGGCCGCCGTGGACGTTGGCATGCAGGAGAAGTCCCGGGAGTTTGTTGAGTCCGGCAGCAAGCTGTACGACAAGGTCTGAATTGATTGGGGATTGGTGTGCCGAGCGCCAATCCCCTTGCAATCAAGAACAGCCAAAGGCTATCGTTCGAAGTCATTGCCGAATCAGGGTGAACAATGACCGAACCATTTCAGTTCAACGCCAACGACGTCACCATCGAGAAACGTGAGACCGTTTTCCAGGGCTTTTTCCGCATGGACAAGCTTTGGCTAACGCACGCGCGCTTCGATGGCCGGGACATGCCTGTTTTTACCCGGGAGCTGTTCATTCGTGGCGATGCCACCTGCGTTTTGCCCTACGATCCGGTCCGGGATGAAGTGGTGCTGTTAGAGCAGTTCCGCCTGGGAGCCCTTGGGCGCAATCAGTCACCCTGGTTGCTGGAGCTGGTGGCCGGGATGAACGAGGACGGTGAGACGCCTGAAGATGTGGCCCAACGGGAAGGTCAGGAAGAAGCCGGGCTATCCTTTCGTGAGCTGACCAGGATCTGTGACTACATGGTGTCGCCCGGTGGCACTACCGAGCTGATCCATCTGTTTTGTGGGTTGATCAGCACCGAGGCAGCCGGAGGGCTGTTCGGTGTCGAGCATGAGCATGAAGATATCCGGGCCCATGTGGTCAGTGCCGAGAATGCCATTGCCATGATCCACGATGGCAGGATCAACAACGCAGCAGCTATTATTGCCTTGCAGTGGCTTGAACTGAACCGTTCAAGACTTCGGAGAGAGGCCAGCTAATGACTGAGTGGAGCATGCAACCAAAGCGCTATGTGCCGGATCTGCGGCAGCTTGGTGCCCTGTGCGATGGCAATTACCAGCGCCTGCGCCGGTTGCGCCAGCTTGAGGTGGACGGTAAGCCGGTGTGCGAATTCGAGCTCCACAGTGAAAATATCTACCTGGGTCGGGTTCAAATCAAGCTGTTGCAGACCGCCAAGTACACGGAAACCCTCCTGCTGGAACAGATTCACAATTCTGGACGCTGGCTCAATAACCCGCAAATGACCGTGCGTGTCTATCACGATGCCTCTATGGCTGAGGTGATCAGCTGTTATCGTGATCGCCAGATCGCACCTGTCAACGACTATCCCAACCGATTCATGCACCACCCCGATGAAAAAGCCCAGGTCAACGGCTTCCTAGCGGACTGGCTGGACTATTGCCTGCGCTTTGGTCACCTGCCGATGGAGCACGCTGCCTGGTCCGCTGGCGAGGGCGTCGATTGATCCGGATTTCCGGTCCGACACGGCTTGCAAACGCGCGAATGCTTGTAAGTGGGTGTGTCGCAGTTGTCAAAAAGGGCATTTTGTCATCGGGGGCTGATCAGAATGTGATCCTTGTGGCATTCAAGAGAAACCAAACCGCAAGCAGCCGTCGTACACTTGCCCGAGAGTTTGAATTGGGCACTGACTTGACCAAGAGCGCATGACTACAAAGGCGTATGACTACAAAAGATAGGAACCGGCCATTCCGGGTACTGCAGTTGACAGATCCGCACCTGATGGCCGATGCCGATGGCGAGCTTCTCGGGGTGAATACCCGGGACAGCCTTGATGCCGTCATTGCCCAGGCGGTGAAAAGCCATGGTCAGCCGGACCTCATCCTGGCAACCGGGGACCTTGCCCAGGATGGCACCGAAGAAGCCTACCGGGCCTTTGGTGATCGCCTGAAGGTGTTCTCCTGCGGTTCGGCCTGGCTGGCCGGCAATCACGATGAATCCGGAGCATTGCGGAGAGTTGCGTCGGAATACGAGGCTCATCGTCGGCAAGTTATTCAGGGTGGCTGGCAATGCCTGCTGCTGGACTCCTCAGTGTCGGGAAAGGTTTATGGTGAGCTGGCTCAGTCTGAGCTCGATTTTCTGGAAATAGCCCTGTCTGAGAGCCCGGAACTGCCAACACTGATCACGCTGCACCATCATCCGGTGGACGTCGGCTGCGACTGGATGCAGCCCATCGGTCTGCGCAACCGGGAAGACTTCTGGCAAATCGTCGACCGGTTCCCCCAGGTGAAAATTGTGCTGTGGGGGCACATTCATCAGGAGCAAGGGCTAAATAGAAATGGCGTGCACCTGTTGGCCACGCCATCCACCTGTATCCAGTTCACTTCCGGCTCCAGCGATTTTTCCGTGGAGCCGCGGCCGCCCGGCTATCGGTGGTTTGAGCTGATGCCCTCCGGTGAGTTTCGCACCGAAGTGGGCCGGGCAAACGATTTTGAGTTCGAGCTGGACCAGAACAGTTCGGGCTATTAAGCGGATTGCTCCAGCCGGAGCGCTTTTGCGGCTCGAACCATGTTTTCCAGCGCCGGAATGACTTCCTCCCAACCTCGCGTTTTCAACCCACAGTCCGGGTTAACCCACAGTCGCTCGGCAGGAATCCGCTCTGCAGCCTTTCCAATTAGGGCCACAATGTCCTGTGGCTCGGGAACGTTGGGAGAGTGGATATCGTAAACGCCCGGGCCTATATCGTTCGGGTAGGACTTGTCCTTGAAGGCTTCCAGAAGAGTCATGTCCGACCGGGATGTTTCAATGGTGATGACATCGGCGTCCATCCGGGTGATGGCGCCCAGGATGTCGTTAAACTCGGAGTAGCACATGTGAGTGTGCACTTGGGTCTCATCCTTAACGCCATTCGCCGCCAGCCTGAAAGCATCGATGGCCCAATCCAGGTAGCCTGCCCAATCTGACTGGCGCAGTGGCAGCCCCTCTCGGAGCGCGGCTTCGTCAATTTGGATGATCTTCAGGCCAGCCTTTTCCAGATCAAGAACCTCTTCCCGTATCGCCAGGGCCAGTTGCAGGGCCGTGTCTTTGCGGGGCTGGTCATCGCGAACAAAGGACCAGTTCAGAATGGTGACTGGGCCGGTGAGCATGCCTTTTACCGGTTTGTCCGTGAGTGACTGAGCGTAGCGGCTCCATTCCACGGTGATGGCGCGGGGGCGGGAGATATTGCCAAACAGAATGGGCGGTTTCACGCACCGGGAGCCGTAGGACTGGACCCAGCCAAACTGGCTGAAGGCATAGCCTTCCAGGTGCTCGCCGAAGTACTCCACCATGTCGTTGCGTTCCGCTTCGCCATGAACCAGGACATCAAGCCCGAGTTCCTCCTGCCTGCGAACGCAGTCAGCGATCTCGGCGCGAATCCGCGCTGTGTAGTCCGCCTCTGCCAGTGCTCCTTTGCGGAATTGCTGGCGTGCCTTGCGGATTTCCTGGGTTTGGGGGAACGAGCCGATCGTTGTGGTTGGATAGGGCGGCAGCGGAAGCTGTCGGCGCTGGATCTCTCGTCGTTCGTGATACGCGGTCTTTCGGGAACCTGCTGAGCGGTCCAGATCATGAAGCGCTTGAAAGGCTGTCGCGGTGTTGGCACGCACGGAAGTTTGTCGGCTCCGGACCGCCGCTGCGTTTGTCCCCAAGACGTCCTTCACGGCGTCACGGCCCAGATTCAGAGCGCGGGCCAGTGTGGTCAGTTCCTCGAGTTTTTGCACAGCGAATGCGAGCCAGCCTTTGACCTCAGCGTCCAGTTTCTGCTCGCTCTCCAGGTCCACGGGAACATGCAGTAGTGAGCAGGATGGCGCCAGCCACAACCGCTCACCCAGCTTTTGGTACAGGGGCTCAAGCCAGTCCAGTGTTTTGCTCAGGTCGGTGCGCCAGATGTTGCGGCCGTTGACTACGCCCACTGACAAAACCTTGTGCGGCGCCAACCAGTCTGCAACCCGGCTGACCTCCTGGGGCGCACTGATGGCATCCAGGTGCAGGCCTGCCACGGGCAAGTCACAGGCGAGTTGGAGGTTTTCCCGCAGGTCGCCGAAATAGGTGGTTAGCAGCAGTTTTGGTGCTGTCGTTTTCAGGTGGTGGTAGGCCAGATTGAAGGCATGACGCCAGGCCAGGTCCAGTTCGGTGACCAGTATCGGTTCATCCACCTGAACCCAGTCGATGCCTTGATCAGCAAAGTGCTCCAGCAGCTCGGCATAGATCGGTAGCAGGCGATCGAGCAGATCCAGCGGGTTGCTGTCGTCCTTTACTCGGCCCAGCCACAAATAGGTGATGGGCCCGATGATCACCGGCTTTGGCGTGACGCCCTGATTTCTGGCTTCGGTAATCTGCGCCTGCAGACGCTCCGGGTTGAGTGCAAACGCGGTGGTCGCGTCGAATTCGGGCACGATGTAGTGGTAGTTGGTGTCGAACCATTTGGTCATGGCGCCAGCGTGAATTGACTGACACGCGTCATCGTTGGCCGAGCGCCCCCGGGCGATCCGGAAGTACTGGTCGAGGTCGGTTCCGCCTCCATTTCGGGCCCGTTCGGGGCGGTGCCCCAAGGTAAAGCTCATATCCAAAACCTGATCGTAAAGCGAGAAGTCACCAACGGGCACCAGATCGAACTGACTCTGCGCGTGCCAGTTTTCCTTTCGCAGTCGGGCGCCGGTCTCGGTCAATTCAGTTTCGGTAATCTGGCTGCGCCAGAACGCTTCCTGCGCAAACTTCAGTTCGCGTTGCTTTCCTATGCGGGGAAAGCCGAGATTGTGCGTGGTCACCATGGCTGATGATCTCCT
Organism: Marinobacter sp. LA51; assembly: GCF_030297175.1. Lineage (NCBI taxonomy): Bacteria > Pseudomonadati > Pseudomonadota > Gammaproteobacteria > Pseudomonadales > Marinobacteraceae > Marinobacter > Marinobacter apostichopi. The sequence continues at coordinate 740,451 of NZ_AP028070.1, forward strand.
TGTGTCTGCCTGGTTGGGATAGAAAGGAGCTAGCCTAAATTGCCGTGGCAATGAAAAATAATGGTATTATTTCAGGAATCCATGAAAAAAATTCACGCATTAGAGGTGGTGAGGTGCTGGACCGAAACCATTTGGAGATTCTCAGTGCTGTCGACCGGCACGGGTCGCTGACCGCCGCAGCCGATACATTGAACCTGACGCAGTCGGCGCTCAGTCACGCCATTCGCAAGCTGGAGCAACAGCTGGGTACGGCGGTGTGGGTTCGTGAAGGGCGACAGCTGCGGTTAACTCAATCAGGTGAGTATTTACTTGCGCTGGCGAACCGGCTGTTGCCGCAGTTTGAACACGCGGAGAGGCTGGTCGGCCAGTTTGCCATGGGCCAGAGGGGTAGTCTGCGGGTCGGGATGGAGTGCCATCCCTGCTACCAATGGTTGCTGAAGGTGGTTGGCCCCTACCTTCAGCAATGGCCCGACGTTGATGTGGATGTGAAGCAGAAATTTCAGTTCGGCGGGATCGGTGCCCTTTACGGTCATGATATCGATATGTTGGTGACACCCGATCCTCTGCATCGGCCGGGCCTGGTGTTTCAGCCGGTGTTTGACTACGAGCAGGTGCTGGTGGTGGCCGATGATCACCCGCTGGCGGGCGAGCAATGGGCGACGCCGAAGGATCTCGCCGGTGAAACGCTCATCACCTATCCGGTGGAGATTGAACGGCTCGACATCTTCAGCCAGTTTTTGTTGCCAGCTCATGTTCGGCCAGCCCGCCACAAAACCATCGAAACCACGGACATCATGCTACAGATGGTCGCCACTGGGCGCGGAGTTGCGGCGCTGCCGCGTTGGCTGGTGTTGGAATACCGCGATAAAATCCCGGTCACGCCGGTGCGCCTCGGTGAACACGGCATCGCTAAACAGATCTTTTTAGGCCTTCGGGAGCGGGATCTGGGGGTGGACTACCTGAATTCCTTCATGACGATGGCCCGTGATGTTCGCTGGCGCTAGGGACTTGCGGTAAACTGCGCGAAAAAACGCAATCAGGAATCCGATCATGAGTGATATACCTGCAGATTTGAAATACATCGAAACCCACCAGTGGGTACGTGTCTCTGACGATGGCACCGCAACCGTGGGCATCACCGACTTTGCTCAGGAGCAGCTTGGTGATGTGGTTTACATCGGGGTGCCTGATCTGGGTGTGACAGTGAACGGCGGCGAAGAAGCCGGCGTGGCGGAGTCGGTGAAGTCTGCATCGGACGTGTTCAGCCCGGTCACAGGTGAAGTTGTTGCGGTGAACGAGGCCCTTGAGGACGAACCGGAAAAGGTCAACGAAGACCCCTACGGTGATGGCTGGCTGTTCAAGGTCAAGCTGGTGGACCAGGGCGAACTCGACGGGCTGATGGACGCAACCGCCTACACCGAGCACGTGGCTGCCGAGGGCTAAGCTGTAGCTAGATGTCAGGCCATTTGCACATGTTTAATTCGGGGTGTCTGATTCACCCCGTCATGTATAATCCCCGCCCCATTTTCTCCTCTACCAGGTGCCCTTTATGAATTTCCCAGTGTTGTATTTACGCAAAGGCGCCGAGCGCAGGCTGCGGGCGGGGCACTTATGGGTTTACAGCAACGAAGTGGATACCCGGCGTTCGCCGCTGACAGAATTTGAGGCGGGCTCCCAGGCCGAGCTGCGGGCCGCCAATGACAAGCCGCTGGGAACAATTTTCGTCAATCCCCATGCGCTGATCTGCGGTCGTTTGATTAGCCGGGATGCCAGTCACGGCATGACGCCCAAGCGCCTGACGGATCGCCTGGAAACGGCGCTGTCGCTACGGGAAAAGCTGTTTGACCGGCCGTTTTACCGTTGGGTGTTCGGTGACAGCGATGGCCTGTCCGGACTGGTGATTGATCGCTTTGACGATACCGTCGTGGTGCAGATCTCCACCGCTGGCATGGAACTGCTGAAAGACGCCATTGTGCGTGCAGTTCAGCGCCTGGCCCACCCCACCGCGATCATCCTGAAGAACGATGGCAAGATGCGGAAGGTCGAGGGGCTTGAGACCTACGTTGAACAGGCTCATGGACCTGAGGTGTCTCTGCTGAAGGTGGAGGAAAACGGCGTACGCTTCGAAGTGCCGCTTGAAGGCGGCCAGAAAACCGGTTGGTTCTACGATCACCGGATGAATCGCCAGCGGTTGCAATCCTATGCTCCTGGGAAACGAGTGCTGGATGTGTTCAGCTACGTGGGCGGTTGGGGCATTCAGGCCGCCTGCGCCGGCGCCACCCAGGTTACCTGTGTCGACAGCTCGTCCTCGGCCATTGAGTCGGTGCATCACAACGCTCGCCTTAACGGTCTTGATAACGTGGAAACTATTGAAGGCGATGCCTTTGAGGCGCTTAAAGCGTTGTGCGACGAGAAAGAAAAATTCGACATCGTCGTGCTTGATCCACCCGCGCTGATTCCCAGGCGTCGTGACCAAAAGGCGGGTGAGCAGGCGTATGCCCGGCTGAATCAACTGGGCCTGCGGCTGCTCGAGCGGGATGGTATTCTGGTATCGGCATCCTGTTCCATGCACCTGTCCCAGGATCGGCTAACCGATATCATCCGCAGCAGCGGCCGGAAAATCGACCGATTTGTGCAGCTGCTGGAGCAGGGGCATCAGGCGCCGGACCACCCGGTCATTCCGGGTATTCCGGAGACTGACTACATCAAGTCCAGCTTTGTCCGGTCTCTAACCGGTTTCTTCTGATTGTGCTGGGCTGCCCCAGCCCTCGAGGGGTAGGGCCCGTCCGCGTCAGTCCCTTAGAGAGAGGATCTGCCAGCCGTTTTCCCGGGCCAGCCCCTCAAGCGTTGGGTCCGGATCGACGGCGACGGGGTTTTCGACTTCTCGGAGCAGGGGGGCGTCGTTGTGGGAATCGCTATAGAACCAGGCTCCGTCAAGGTCATGCCCGTAGGCGGTAAGCCAATCCTGCAGGCGAGTAACCTTGCCATCCTGAAAACTGGGCACACCGGCAACCTCGCCGGTGTAGCGACCGTTCACCAGCTCAGGCTCGGTTGCGATCAGGTGTTCAATGCCCAGTGCCTCGGCAATCGGTTCGGTCACAAAACGGTTGGTGGCGGTGATGATCATCAGGGTGTGGCCCTGCGCCCGATGGCTGTCCAGTAGTTCAGCCGCCTTTCGTTGCATCATCGGCCGGACCTTCTTGTCCATAAAGGAGTCACGCCAGGTCAGTAACTGATCCAGATTGTGGCTTGCCAGCGGCTGCAAGGCAAAGCCCAGGTAGTGAAGAATATCCAGTTCGCCGTTCAGGTATTCCTGATAAAACCGGTCATTAGCCTTGCGATACTCTTCCGCATCCACAATGCCTTCTTCAACCAGGAATTCTCCCCAGGCGTGGTCGCTGTCGCCAGCAAGAAGCGTGTTGTCCAGATCAAAAATTGCGAGCGTCAAGCTGTTACCTCCGGTGATTACGTGGCCTGCCTTAGGTCGGCTAGTCTAGCACGACCGGCGGAATGCGGCTTCGTTTGCCGTACCCTTGGGTTTCTGCAAGAATGAGAGCAACTTGGACAATTCTGACCGGTCATTTTTTGAACCGGTCCGCCGACTTTTGAGAGGACTGTGCCGTGATTGATTCAGACGGTTTCAGACCCAACGTCGGAATCATTCTGGCCAACCACCGGGGAGAAGTTCTCTGGGCACGGCGAATAGGGCAGGACTCTTGGCAGTTCCCCCAAGGTGGCATCAATCATGATGAATCACCGGAGGCGGCACTGTACCGGGAGCTGGGAGAGGAAATCGGTCTCGGAGCTAGCGATGTCGAAATCATCAGCTGTACCCGTGGCTGGCTTAGGTACCGGCTTCCGAGGAGGATGGTACGCCATAACTCGCACCCCGTTTGTGTGGGCCAAAAACAGAAATGGTTCCTGCTGAGGATGTTATCGCCGGATGCGCAAGTGTGCGTGGACGGTACCGATTCACCGGAATTCGACGGCTGGCAGTGGGTTAGCTACTGGTATCCGTTGGGTCAGGTAGTATCGTTTAAACGGGAAGTGTATCGACGTGCGTTGCGAGAGCTCGCGCCTCGGCTGTTCTACAACATGGAGCAGTGGCGCAGGCATGAGCAGAACCGGAACGCAAAGGAACACCAGAAATGACGGATTGACCCCGCCATGCTGAGCATACTGCGAAGTCTTGTACAAGAGGTAAACAGCGCCCGCGATTTGCAGGAGGCGCTGGATGTCATTGTCTCGCGGGTGCAAAAGGCCATGGGGACAGAGGTCTGTTCCGTTTACCTGCTGGATCCCGCTACCAACCGCTATATTCTGATGGCCACCGAAGGCCTCTATCGCAAGGCTGTCGGTAAGGTCAGCCTTGGTTATTCCGAAGGTCTGGTCGGCCTTGTTGGCTCCCGTGAGGAGCCAATCAATCTCGAAGACGCGCCGTCGCATCCCCGCTACCGCTATTTCCCGGAGACCGGTGAAGAGCGATTCCGGTCGTTCCTGGGTGTGCCCATCATTCACCACCGGCGCGTGCTGGGCGTCCTGGTCGTCCAGCAGCGTGAAAGCTCCCGTTGCTTTGACGAAGGCGAAGAGGCTTTCCTTGTCACCGTGTCTGCCCAACTGGCAGGGGTGATCGCCCACAGCGAGGCCACCGGAGCTATTAGTGGCCTGTCGCTGACCGGCGAAGAGGCTCGGGATGTCAGTTTCAACGGTGTGCCGGGCGCTCCCGGCGTTGCCATCGGCGCAGGTGTGGTGGTCTATCCGTCCGCCGATCTGGATGTGGTGCCAGAGAAACCAACTGACGATATCGATCAGGAACTTGAGCTGTTCCGTGCTGCCGTGAAGGCTGTACGGGAGGACATCGAACGGGTCGCCAATCGGCTGGCGTCGCAACTTCGGCCAGAAGAGCAGGCGCTGTTTGATGTCTATCTGCGAATGCTCGGTGATGAAGCCTTGCCGGGCGAGGTTGCCAACAATATCCGCGCTGGGGTTTGGGCCCAGGGGGCCTTGAAACAGGTGGTCCAACAGTACATCCGTCATTTCGAAATGATGGACGATCACTATCTGCAGGAGCGCGCTGTCGACGTACGAGATCTGGGCCGCAGGCTGCTCTCGCATCTGCAGGAGGGGGAGCAGCTGCACCTTGAGTATCCGGAGCGGACGGTGCTGGTCAGCGAGGAGCTGACACCGGCTATGCTCGGGGAAGTGCCCAAGGGGCAGTTGGTGGGGTTGGTGTCTGTTAAAGGTTCCAGTAACTCACATGTTGCGATCCTGGCCCGCGCGATGGGCGTACCCACCGTTATGGGCCTGGTGGATATCCCGGTAAACCAGCTGGATGGCAAAGAACTGATTGTCGACGGCTTCGAGGGCCAGATCTTTGCATCGCCGTCAGATGATTTGCGGGCCTTTTATCAGGCCATCTACGACGAAGAAGATGAGCTGATTCGCGGTCTTGAGGTGCTTCGGGACAAGCCGTGCGAGACCACCGATAACCATCGTGTGTCACTGCTGGTGAATACCGGGCTGATGACTGATGTGGTCCGGTCGCTGTCGCACGGGGCCGAAGGCATCGGTCTGTACCGCACCGAAGTTCCGTTCATGATCAAGGACCGCTTTCCGTCTGAGCAGGAACAGCGAGAGTACTATCGTGAGCAGCTGGAGGCATTTGCCCCGAACCCGGTCACCATGCGGACCCTGGACATCGGAGGCGACAAGTCGCTGACCTATTTCCCGATTCAGGAAGAAAATCCATTCCTGGGCTGGCGCGGCATCCGGGTTACGCTCGACCATCCGGAAATCTTCCTGGTGCAGGTTCGGGCCATGCTCAAGGCCAGTGAAGGGCTGAACAACTTGCAGATCATGCTGCCCATGATCAGCAATATTTCCGAGGTTGAGGAGTCGTTGCACCTGATCTACCGGGTGTACCATGAGGTCCGCGAAGAGGGCTACGACATCCACATGCCGAAAGTGGGCGTGATGGTGGAAATACCCGCCGCGGTTTACCAGATCCGTGAACTGGCAGACCGGGTAGATTTCCTGTCCGTGGGCTCCAACGACCTGACCCAGTATTTGCTGGCGGTTGACCGGAACAATCCACGAGTGGCGCAGCTCTACCATTCCTATCATCCGGCCGTGCTGCAGGCACTGGTGCGGATTGCCCAGGACGCTCATGTTGTGGGTAAACCGGTAGGTATATGCGGCGAATTGGCCGGGGACCCGGGAGGGGCACTCTTGTTGATGGCCATGGGCTATGACTCCCTGTCCATGAACGCGGCCAGCCTGCCCAAGGTGAAGTCGGTGATTCGTAGCGTTAGCCGGGAGTGGGCAATGCAGCTGCTTGAAGACGTCCTGTTGCTGGATTCTCCCCATGTTATCAAGAGTTGCGTGGATCTGGCGTTGCGCAATGCCGGTTTCGGGCGCTACCTCCGCCCGGGGAAATCGAACACCGTGGCCTTTGCTGAAAAGGCCCTTTCCTGACCTGTTATCGCATTTTGAGCGATTATAGGGTGTGTACTCTAAAACCTGCTGTTAGGTTGGAGGGTATTCGAGCGTGCGGAAACCATTTCCCGTCACGCCAACCGAAAAAGGAAACACGATGACTGATCCAGCCGATCTTCAATCTGCTCCCCGCATAGGCCTGGCGCTTGGTGGTGGCGGGCCGCTGGGCGGCATCTATGAAATCGGCGCGCTGCGAGCTCTGGACGAAGCCCTGGATGGTCTGGATTTTAACGATCTCGACGTCTATGTCGGGGTGAATGGCGGCTCGTTCGTGGCAGCCAATCTGGCCAATCAGATGACTACGGCGCAATTGTGCCGAATTTTCGTTCGCAATGAAGCCGAGGTGCACCCATTCCATCCCGAGGTGTTCTATCGGCCGGCTTTCCGGGAGATTGGCCGGCGATTGCTGTCCGTGCCCGGTCTTATGTCCACCGCGGTTCAGCGTTTCGTCAACAACCCCTACGATCAGAGCTTGTTGGAGGCACTGACCATTCTTGCCCAGGCCGCGCCGGCTGGCCTGTTCGATAACGAGGGCTTGCACGAGTACCTCAAGCGCGCCTTCACCATGCTTGGCAGGACTAACGATTTCCGCCAACTCAAGCGCAGCCTCTACATCGTCGCAGCCGATGTTGAGAGTACTGAGGCGGTCTGTTTCGGTGCCCCGGGCTTTGATCACGTGCCCATTTCCAAAGCTATCCAGGCGAGCACGGCGTCACCGGGACTCTATGTGCCGGTGGATATTGATGGCCGTTACTACGTGGATGGCACGCTGCGCAAAGGTCTGCACGCGTCAGTGGCGTTCGAGGACGGTGCCGATCTGGTGTTTGCTGTGAATCCCCAGGTGCCGATTGATGCCAGCGCTGCGGTTCGCGCCGGCACCATGAAGCCGGGCGAGCTGACACGCTCTGGAATGCCGCACATGTTGTCTCAGATGTTCCGGACCATGGTCTATTCCCGCATGCAGTCAGGTATCGCCCAGTACAATCGCGATTATCCGGACAAAGACATTCTGCTGTTCGAGCCGACCCGGGACGACGCCAAGCTGTTTTTCTCCAACGTATTCAGTTTCCAGTCGCGCCGCATGGTGTGTGAACATGCCTACCAGATGACCCGGCGGGATCTGCTTAACCGCGCTGATGAGTTGGAGCCAAAGCTGGCCAAGTACGGTATCAAACTACGTCGGGATCGCCTGGAAGACGAGCAGCGCACGATCAGTACCAGTCTGTATGGTGAGATGCTGCCACTGTATGTGGCGAAAGGCAGAAAAAAGCAGGCAGAGAAGGGCAAGCTGGCCTCTGGCCTGGAAAACGTGACTCAGCTGTTCAGTCGAGCTCAGTAGGGTAGGCAAGTGTAGGTGGGACACGGATCGCCGTGCCCCACTCAACTGGACAATTACAGGATGTACCGGCTCAGGTCCTCGTCCTCAGCCAATTCTCCAAGCTTTTCATCCACATACTGCGCGGTCACTTCGAAGCCGTCGGTGACTTTGTCGCCAGCGTCGTATGACAGGCTTTCCAGCAAACGCTCAAGTACCGTGTGCAGTCTGCGCGCACCGATATTTTCAGTGGTTTCGTTCACCTTGTAGGCCACTTCCGCAATGCGGGCAATGGCGTCATCGGTAAAGGTCAGTTGGACACCTTCGGTTGCCATCAAGGCTTCGTACTGCTGCACCAGCGATGCATCTGGCTCTGTGAGGATGCGTTTGAAATCCTCCGGCGTAAGCGCCTGAAGCTCTACCCGGATCGGCAGCCGGCCCTGAAGCTCAGGAATCAGGTCGGAAGGCTTCGACAGATGGAAGGCTCCAGAGGCAATGAACAGGATGTGGTCGGTGCGAATCGCGCCATACTTGGTGCTCACCGTGCTGCCTTCGATCAGGGGCAACAGGTCTCGCTGGACGCCCTCACGGGAGACATCGGATGATGTGTTCTCCGAGCGCTTGGCCACCTTGTCGATCTCGTCGACAAAGACAATGCCGTTCTGCTCGACCGCCTGAATGGCCTTCTGCTTGATCTCTTCTTCGTTGACCAGTTTGGCCGCTTCCTCGTCCTTCACCCGCTTCAGCGCATCGGCGACCTTCATTTTCCGGGTCTTACGCTTGTCAGATGACAGGTTGGAGAACATGCTCTGCAGCTGATTGGTCATCTCTTCCATGCCCGGAGGCGCCATGATTTCGACGCCACCACCGCTGTTGCTCAGGTCGATCTCAATTTCTTTTTCATCGAGCTCGCCTTCACGCAGCTTCTTGCGGAACAGTTGACGCGTGGACGAATCGTCCGGACGCTGGCTGTCTTCTTTGAAATCCCGGGCCGGGGGCAGTAGGGCGTCGAGAATGCGATCTTCGGCGGCATCCAGGGCACGGTTGTCATGGCGCTTCATTTCCTGCTCGCGCAGCATCTTGATCGCCATGTCGGCCAGGTCCCGAATAATAGACTCCACGTCCCGGCCAACGTAACCAACCTCGGTAAACTTGGTGGCTTCCACCTTCAGGAACGGGGCGTCCGCCAACTTCGCCAGCCGGCGGGCGATTTCGGTTTTACCAACACCGGTCGGACCGATCATCAGGATATTCTTCGGGGTGATTTCATCGCGCAGGCTGCTATCGAGCTGCATCCGACGCCAGCGGTTTCTCAGGGCGATCGCCACTGACCGCTTGGCTTCGTCCTGGCCCACGATGTGTTTATTCAGCTCGTGAACGATCTCACGGGGTGTCATTGCAGACATGGTCGCTCCGGATCAGTCGTTGGTGGACAGCACTTCGAGGGTGCGATTGTGATTCGTGTAAATGCAGATGTCAGCGGCGATATCCAGGCCCTTCTCGACCACTTCGTGCGCCGACAGGTCAGTGTTTTCAAGCAGTGCCCGAGCTGACGCCTGGGCGAATGGACCGCCGGAACCAATGGCAATCAAGCCTTGCTCTGGCTCGATCACATCACCATTGCCGGTAATGATCAACGATGCGGTCTTGTCCGCCACCGCAAGCAGGGCTTCCAGCTTGCGCAGGGCACGGTCCGTTCGCCAATCTTTCGCCAGTTCCACGGCTGCCCGGGTCAGGTTGCCCTGGTGCTTTTCCAGTTGGGCCTCAAAACGCTCAAACAGGGTGAATGCATCGGCGGTACCGCCGGCGAATCCGGCAACTACCTTACCGTTATAAAGCCGGCGAACCTTGCGAGCGTTGCCTTTCATCACGGTGTTGCCCAGCGAAACCTGGCCGTCGCCACCCATGGCGACTTCGTCATCGCGCCGAACCGAAAGTATCGTAGTCATTTGGGCTCCAATTGCCTGATTGAAATCGGTATTGAGCAGTTATGGAGGCTTGGGGAGAGAATTCAAGTGGGAGTAGGCGCTGTAACGCCCGGTACATGTTGCAGGTTTGGGGCAGCACTGCCCAAAACCGTGCGGAGCCATGGATGGCGGAGCCGAGCGTACAGGGATGTATTCACAGCGTGTTTTGGACAGTGCTGCCCGAAAGCTGCGGAACTCAGCCTTCTTTGGGAATTTTCCGGATCAGGGGCTGGATGTTGATGGAGACCAGCTTGTCGATCGCCGAGTTCATCTGGCTGCGTGAGGTAAACGGGCCTACGTTGACCCGATACCAAACTGAGCCACTATCCAGATCTATACGCTGCACGCTGGCACGCAGGCCCTGGAAGGCAATCTGGGCGCGCTGGCGTTCGGCGTCGCCTTTTTGGCGGAAGGAGCCGGACTGCACCAGGTAGTTGAAATCCTGCTTCGCCGGGCCGGGGGTGTATTCCTCCACCTTGGGTGGCACCACCTCCGATTCCGGCAGCATTTCATAGAAGCGGAAGCCGGGCTTCTTTTCCTTCTCTTTTGTCTTTGCGGTTTCGGCAGGGCGCTGGGCCTCGGTGGTTTCCGTTGCCGGCGCCTCTGTCGATGGTTGCGGCCCGCCTGTAGGCAGGGAATTGAGATACACGATAAAGCCGATGAACCCGCCTACCGCGGCCAGGGAGAAAATCCACTTAACCGAAAGTCCGCCGTGCTGCGAGCGTGCAGGTGCGGTCGGCTTTGGCCGGCTGCTTCGTTTCGGCGCAGGCTTTGCCGCCTTTTTTCGCGGCGTTGCTGAAGCAGCAGTTGACCGGTTCTTTCGCGCGTAATCTCGGGCCATGATGGTTGCTTACATCTCTTCCGGAGCGCTGACACCCAGCAGGTCGAGCCCGTTGGCAATCACCTGGCGGACGGCGAGGTAGAGGCTGACGCGGGCATCGCGAACGGCGGTATCCTCAATCAGCACCTTGTGGGCGTTGTAATAGGTATGGAACTGGCCAGCCAGCTCCCGCAGATAATGCGTCAGGTGGTGCGGTTCCCGTTGGGCTGCCGAATTGGCAATCAGTTCCGGGTACTTGGCCAGTTGGTTGGCCAGGTCTTTTTCCTCATCGAGGGTCAGCAAGGACAGGTCGCCGACACACTCGTTGAGCCCTCTCTGGATGCCTTCTTCCGACAGTTTCCGCAGGACACTGCAGATCCGGGCATGAGCATACTGAATGTAATACACCGGGTTTTCATTGGTCTGCGAGCGTGCCAGATCGATATCGAAGGTCAACTGGGAATCAACCCGACGTGCCGCAAGGAAGAACCGGGTGGCATCCCGGCCCACTTCGTCGATCAGGTCCCTCACCGTGACATAGCTGCCGGCACGTTTGGAGATTTTCACTTCCTGGCCTGAGCGAGTCACCATCACCATCTGATGCAGAACATAGTCCGGCCAGCCTTTCGGAATACCGGCGTCCAGCGCCTGCAATCCGGCGCGTACCCGGGTTACGGTAGAGTGGTGGTCTGCACCCTGCTCATTGATCACAGTGGAGAAACCACGCTGCCACTTGTCCAGGTGGTAAGCCACATCCGGAAGGAAGTAGGTGTAGCCACCGTCCTTCTTGCGCATGACTCGATCTTTGTCATCGCCAAATTCTGTGGTCTTCAGCCACATGGCACCATCATGCTCATAGGTGTAGCCGTTTTCCTGCAAGCGGTTTACCGCGGACTCTACCTTGCCTTCCTCGTACAACGAGGATTCCAGGAAATACACGTCAAAGTGCACGCCAAAGGCTTTCAGGTCGAGATCTTGCTCCCGGCGCAGATAGGCGACGGCGAATTCACGAATTGCATCCTGGTTCTCAGGGTCAGCCTTGGCGGTGACTTCACGGTCGTCCGCGGTGACCGTTTCGCCGGCCAGATAGGCGTTGGCGACGTCGACGATGTAGGCGCCACGATAGCCATCGGCGGGCCAGCTGTCATCGTCAGGCGTCAGGCCTTTCACCCGGGACTGCACCGACAACGCCAAATTGTTGATCTGGGCGCCGGCATCGTTGTAGTAGAATTCGCGGGTTACCTGGTATCCGTTGGCTTCGAGCAGCCGGCAAAGGCAGTCGCCGATCGCCGCACCGCGACCGTGGCCAACGTGCAATGGTCCGGTTGGGTTGGCCGAGACAAACTCCACTTGAACTTTTTCACCCTGACCCGTCTGGTTCCGGCCAAACTGCGTGGATTGCTCGAGGATGGTGTTCACCACCTCGAACGCGCTGGCGGTGCTCATGAAAAAGTTAATAAAGCCAGGGCCGGCGATCTCCACCTTTTGGACCGCATCGCTTTCCGGCAGCTTTTCAATCAGTGCTTCAGCCAGCTTCCGGGGCGGACAGCCCGCTGCTTTCGAGGCGACCAGGGCTATGTTGCAGGCGTAATCCCCGTGCGACTTGTCCTTGGTGTTGCCTACTTGCGGCGTGAAGGCCTGGTCTGCGGGCAGCGTGCCCTCGGATTGCAGGGCGGCCAGCGCGGACTGGAGCAGATCGGAAACGGTCTCTTTCATGCTGTCGAATGACTCGGTTTACTGGAGAATTGGCGTTAGGGCAGAGGGCCCGTTGAAAATAGGAGCCGGGTATTATCGCGGAAACTGGCGTTGCAAGCAAAAGACCCGGCGAATGCCGGGTCTTTTGCACTTCTTGAGCAGGGTTGTCAGTCGGTGATTGAATAGTTTTGGACATAGGGCGAGCCCGAATACGGCGCGGGTGGCGTCACCGTCACGGTTAAGGTGCCTGAGTCACTTGTACCGTCTGACTCGGTAGCTATGCATAGGGTTACCGGAGTTGTTCGAAAACTAGTCGTAGTGTTGAAGCTGCTTTCGCCGATGATTCTGCCATTTGTGGTTGAAAATTCGACGGACGTGTTGCCAGGAGGTGGGCCCTGAACGAGGCTGGACGTGCTGTCAAAGAAGTCTCCCGAAATGTCGAAGCATAAATTTCCAGGGGCAGAGATTATTGCCGGCGGGTCGATTCCAATAATGTCGCTAGTCGCGTACAAGTAAGTAAGCTCAAAAATCTCTTTCACTGCAGTGGTGCAATCGTTGGCGTCTTCGGATTCGGGGGAGCAAGCCGTGCCGTTGTAGATGCCGTCGGCTACGTCAAAAGCATTGTTGGTGTTGTAATCGAAAAACTCCTCGTCTGGGTCTCTCGAATTGTTTCTGTTTCGATCAAGGAACGCCTCGGAAGAGTCGTGTTCATTGGCAATAAACAGGTCTGTGCCGGCTGTGTAGATCCCATCACTGTTCAGGTCTCGAAAGCTCTCCTCTCCGACAGTTCGTGCCAAAATGGCAATGATTCCGTTATCTGGAGTTTTCGGATCCTGGCTTACCCAGCCAACGACGCAAGCGCCCTCGGTTAGCGTGCACTCATTGGGAACTGCGCCCCCCGAAGTTACAAAGTTTACGATGGTGTCATTGATAGGGTTGTTGTTTCTGTCCGCGGCGCGAATATTGATCTGAACCGTTTCGCCGTCGTAGCGACGAGCATTCGGAAGGAAGTTTTCCGCCACTGATATCGAAAAGCTGTCCTGATCGGGAATGGTGGCGCTGACGGAAACAGGGTCAGATGTTGTTTGAATGACTTCGCCATTGTCGACATCGAATGTTGCTGTCACGCTGACCACAGTCGCGACTGTGCCAGCATTTATTCGCGTTTGTGCGGTACCATCGGCGATTGTGTCAGAGCTTGTTTCTGTTAGAGATATACCGCCGACCGTTGTAGAAATTGTGTAGTCCACTGGCTGGCCGACTATCGGGTCGCCGTTTTTGTCGACCAAACGAAAGATGATTGTTGATACGCTGGCTCGCGCAGAATCGGAGCTACCGAGCGTGGCAATGGCAGTTGGTGAGGCGCTTACAAATTCCAGCGCGCCAACCTCTTGGCTTGCTACCGATACAACGGCGGTTGCTGTTGATCCATTGCTCAGTCTGGCTGTGATGGTGTCGGTGCCAGAGCAACCAGCTTCATAGGACGTGCTGATTTTGCCGGAAGTAGTAACGAGTGGTGTGTCGAGTTTTGCGGACTCGCATTCCGATGTCAGTGTTACCGTTGTCTCCTGGGCGTTGTAGATGCTGTTGTCTGCATTCGCGTCAACGACGTTAAATTCTATTCTCGCGATACCGCCTGAAGATAGGTTTGTCGCTGATAGGTCGATAGCTCCTGATTGAAAGTTGTCAGCGGCCCCGGTTCCAAGCTCAAGTGAGACCTCCCTTTGGGTGCTTCCTCCTTCATTATTAGAGCTGCTCGACCCAGAGTCCGATGAACCGACATTCACAATTGGGCTGGATCCATCATCCCCGCCGCAGGCAGCAAGTGTAAATGCAAGCGCCAATACGGACGTTCGCGCAAGGAATTTCCCTGACATATCCAATCTCCATGTTTTCCATTTGGGTGGTGAGGCTATCCATAACGTGAGTTCCCTGCGTGAGAATCACATATATGATCTTTGCAATTAAAATAAGTTTAATATACCGATCGGATATTAGCATAAGGGTAAAATATGCAAATCAGAAGGATGGGCTGTGGTGTTAAATAATGTGAAAAGTGTCAGGTTTTTGAGGGCTTAGCCAGTTTCCTGCGGATCAACATCAATCATCCACTTCACATTGCCCGGGAGTTTGCGTTGGTCCAGTTCATTGCAGATGTCCTTCAGCAGGACGTTCAGTCGCTTTCTATTATCAGCGTTCAGAATGAGCTGAGAGCGGTGTCGGTCGGCGCGGCGGGCGATCAGTGCTGGAAGCGGGCCCCAGACGTCGATGCCGGGTGCCTGAGCCATTGGCTTAATCGAGTCCAGTAGTTGCAGGCTCTGCCCCATGGTGTCGGCTTCAGCCCGGAAAATGGCCATTGCCCGGAACGGAGGGAATTGACCGGTTTCGCGCTCGGCAAGCAGTTGGTCGGCCATGTCCAGATATCGGCCCTTGCAGAGGGTTTGCAGCAGAGGGTGGTCGCTGTGGCAGGTTTGAACCAGTACCTTGCCTGGGACCTTGCCTCGTCCCGCCCGGCCGCTCACTTGTAGTAGGGTCTGGAGCAGTTGTTCCGGGGCCCGGAAGTCGACGCTGAACAGGCCGCCGTCGGCGTTCACTACGACGACCAGAGTGACGCCCGGAAAGTCATGGCCCTTGGCCAGCATCTGTGTGCCGACCAATACGCACGGCTTGCCGGTATTCACGGTGTCGAGGATCTTCTGGATGCTGCCCTTGCGCTGCGTGCTGTCCCGGTCAACCCGCACGACGGGGGTGTCGGGGAAGGTGGCGGCAAGAATGTCTTCGGTCCTCTCGGTACCCTGGCCGACCGGTTTGAAAGCATCGCTCTCGCATTTGGGGCAGTGCTCCGTGGCGGCTGCCTGATAATCGCAGTGGTGGCAGCGCATGGCGCGATCGCGGCGATGATAGGTCAAGCGGGTGTCGCATCGGGGACACTCGACCATGTGGCCGCAATCAAAACACATCATAACCGGAGCGAACCCTCGACGATTCACAAACACCAAGGCTTGCTGGCCGCTATCAATGGTTTTCCTGATGGCCTCAAGCGCCGGCTGGGATATACCTCCTTCCAGGGGTCGGGAACGAATGTCCAGCAGGTTGATGGTTGGGGGCAGGGCATTGCCAGCGCGTTCCTCCAGGCGAATCAGCTGGTATTTTCGCTGTCGGGCATTGTGATACGACTCCAGAGAGGGGGTTGCTGAGCCAAGGATGACCGGGCAGGCGTTCAGGTGTGCCCGGTACACCGCCATGTCTCTGGCGGAGTAGCGGAATCCTTCTCCCTGTTTATAGGAGCTGTCGTGTTCTTCATCGACAATGATGGCCTTCAGCTTGGTAAAAGGCAGCAGCACTGCTGAGCGGGTGCCAATCAGGATGACCGGCTCACCGTTTCGAATTTTCAGCCAGGTGGAGAGTCGTTCGCCATCGTTCAGTGCCGAATGCCAGACCACAATGCGATCACCGAAATAGTGCCTGAAGCGGGCGACTGTCTGTGGAGTCAGATTGATTTCCGGTACCAAAACCAGGGCCTGCTGCTCGGCTTCCAGGTTGATCTTTAGATAATGAAGATAGAGTTCGGTTTTTCCGCTCCCGGTAATGCCATATAAAAGAGACGCGCCAAACCCATCGCTGGGGTGAGCTAGTTGGCTGGCAGCCTCTTGCTGAGCGGGCGAAAGCTGAGGCGTTCGCTGATGGATTTCCGGGGATGTGGTTGTTCGGTGCCCGGTGTCTTGACTAAACGCCTCTATTAACTGCTTGTCCTCTAGTGCCTTGATCTGGGCGCGGGTGTAGCTTGCCCGGGTGATCTCTTTTTCCGGAACCCCGTCAGGTTGCTCCGCAAGCCATGCCAGCAGCGCCCTCTGTTTGCGGGCGTTGGAGGGTAACGTGTCGGGTGAGCCGGTTGCGATCCACCACACTACTGGTTTTTCCTTGGCGGGTCGTCCTCGCCTCAGCGCTGTTGGGAGTGCCGTGAACAGGCATTCGCCCAGCGGGTGTTGGTAATAGTCGCTGGCCCAGCTTAGCAGCCTGAACGTTTCCGTAGGCAGTGCTGGCCAGTCTTCGGCTGCCGCGCTCACCGGTTTGATCGTGATGCCGTCGGGGGGCTGTACGTTGGTGTCGACTACCAAGCCGGTGGCCTGTTGCCGACCGAATGGGATCTGCACTCTTTGCCCCGGGGCCAGCGACAGCCCCTCCGGAATACGGTAATCAAACAGTCGTCTCAGTGGTCGGTTCAGGGCGATTCGGGCGATAGACGACACAGATTGCTCCAGAGCAGGTCGGGGGTCACGGTATGTGCGTATCCTTTATTGTCCGGTTCATCGTCCGGAACAGCGGATTCAGGAGGGTAGGGCGTCCCTGTATGCTTGCCTGATGGCAGAATTACAAGTAAGATTCGCGGTCTGTTTTAGACAGGGCATGATTGTGCCCCGTCTTCTTAATTGATTCAAATATGCGGTGCCTGGCGCCCGGACTCACAGAGTCCCGCGATTGGGTAGCGGCATAACCTAACGAGGTTCGCCATGAGAGAAGGTATCCACCCCAAGTACGAAGATATCACCGCAACCTGTTCCTGCGGTAATGTTGTTAAGACCCGTTCCACCATCGGACACGACCTGCAGCTGGATGTTTGCTCCCAGTGCCACCCGTTCTACACCGGGAAGCAGAAGGTTATGGATACCGGCGGTCGTATTGATCGGTTCCAGAAGCGTTTCGGCGGCCGTATCGCCGGTGGCAAGAAAGACTGATCTTTCTTGCATCGCTAAAGAAAGCGCCTTTCGGGCGCTTTTTTTGTGCCTGCCCAAAAAAAGGCGTCGTGTTTGTGTACATACGCAATTAGCCCTATTGACTGATCGAGAAATGGTCGGAGAGCACTTGTCGTTTAGGGGCGGTCGAGCCATAATGGCGCGCTCCGCTGAGCAGTGCTTTGCGGTTCATTACCTTTAAACGTGACAAACGGAACAGTGGCAATGTCTCAAGATCTGAAAGAAGCAGCCCTTGAATATCACGCCAAGCCGCGGCCTGGTAAGCTGAGTGTTGAAATCACCAAGCCAACCAAAACCTCCCGCGATCTCTCTCTGGCGTACAGCCCCGGGGTTGCCGAACCGGTCCGCGAGATCGCAAAGGACCCGGAGAATGCGTACAAGTACACCGCCAAAGGAAATTTGGTGGCTGTCATCTCGGACGGTTCCGCGATTCTTGGCCTGGGTAACCTGGGACCTCTGGCAAGCAAGCCGGTAATGGAAGGCAAGGGCGTACTGTTCAAGCGCTTTGCCGGTATTGATGTTTTCGATATTGAAGTCAATTCCGAGAGCCCGCAGGCATTCATCGAAACCGTTGAGCGTATTGCGGATACCTTTGGTGGCATCAACCTGGAAGATATCAAGGCGCCCGAGTGCTTTGAGGTTGAGCGTGCGCTGATCGAAAAGTGCAACGTGCCCATCTTCCACGATGATCAGCACGGCACGGCCATCGTAACTGCAGCAGGCATGATCAATGCCCTTGAGCTGCAGGGTAAGAAAATTGACGAAGCGAAGGTGGTGTGCCTCGGTGCAGGTGCAGCCGCAATCGCATGCATGAAGCTGCTGATCAGCTGCGGTATTCGCTCTGAGAACATCTTCATGCTCGACCGTAAGGGTGTGATCCACTCTGGTCGTGATGATCTGAACCAGTACAAGGCAATGTTTGCCAACGAAACCGATCGGCGTACGCTGGATGACGCGATCGACGGCGCAGATGTGTTCCTCGGACTTTCAGGTCCGGATCTGCTGACTGCAGACCAGCTGAAGAAGATGGCGCCTAACCCTATCGTGTTTGCCTGTTCAAACCCGGATCCGGAAATCAGCCCGGAAGTCGCATTGGCCACCCGTGATGATCTGATCATGGCGACCGGTCGCTCCGACTACCCGAACCAGGTAAATAACGTACTGGGCTTCCCGTTCATCTTCCGCGGTGCGCTGGACGTTCGAGCTACTGCCATTAATGAAGAGATGAAGGTGGCTGCCGTCAACGCCATTCGTGAGCTGGCCAAGGAGCCGGTGCCGCAGGAAATCTGCGAAGCCTACGGCGTGGACAGCTTCGAGTTCGGCAGGGAGTACATCATTCCTAAGCCGATGGATGTGCGTCTGCTTGAGGTGGTACCTGCGGCGGTCGCTCGTGCGGCCGTTGATTCCGGTGTTGCGCGCAACCCGTACCCTGCGCACTACCCGCTGAAGTCCATGGACGACATTATCTAACGTTCGTTCAGAAAGAAAAAAACCGGCGGTGATCCCGCCGGTTTTTTTGTGTCCGGAGATTTCCGGTGCTGGCGCTCAGTCAGGGTCAGAAGATCTGTCGAGAGTAATCGTCCGCGCTGCCGTTGCGATCGTTCTCATCTTGGGGTGAAAGTGGTGCGGGTGCATCCTCTTCCTTGAATACCTCGAAGACACCTTCTTCGCCTGGCCTGGCTCGCTTGCCGGTCTCGGGGTTGATGCGCACATTTACGATGCCGTTGGGGCGGGGCATTGTTGCTGATGGTGCATTCTCCAAGGCTACTTGCATATAGTCGACCCAAATCGGTAGTGCGGTGCTGGCGCCGAATTCCCGCCGCCCTAATGGGGCGGGCTGATCAAAGCCGACCCAGGTGGTGGTGGCAATGTCGTGGTTAAAACCAGCAAACCAGGTGTCTTTCTGTTCGTTGGTGGTGCCGGTCTTGCCTGCAATGTCATTGCGCCCGAGCGCCTGGGCTCGACGACCTGTGCCCCGGCGGATTACGTCCTGCATCATGGAGTGCAGGATGTACACCGAGCGCTCATCGGCCAGTCTCGGCATGACTCTGACCTCTGGCTCCTCGCTGGTGTCGGCGAGTGATGTCGGTTCGTCAGTCTCGCTCTTGCTCGCAATGTCAGTCATTTGCGATTCGCAGTCCTGATCGCAAAGAACGGTTTTCGGCGCTTCGTAAATCGTCTCGCCATTGACGTCCTGAATCTGTTCGATCAGGTAGGGTTGAACGTCGTAGCCGCCGTTGGCGATCACGGCAAGTCCGCGGGCCAGCTCCATGGGTGTGAGTTGTCCGCTCCCTAGCGAGAGGGAGAGGTTGTCCGGCATGTTGTTGACCGGAATTTTAAGTTGTTTCAGATAGTCCAGGGTGGTCTGGATGCCGACGTCCCGAAGTAGCCGGATCGAGACGATGTTGCGGGACCGGTAGAGTGCTTCACGCAAGCGAGTCGGGCCGTAGAACTGGCCAGAAGAATTCTGCGGGCGCCAGGCTGTTTCCAGTTCCGAGTCGTCAAACACGATGGGGGCGTCGTTGTAGATAGTTGCCGGCGTCAGGCCATTTTCAAGTGCCGTTAAGTAGAGGAACGGTTTGAAGGTTGAGCCTGGCTGTCGCTTCGCCTGAATTGCGCGGTTGTATTTACTCTGCCGGAAGCTGTAACCGCCTGCGAGTGCCTGAACCGCGCCAGTATCGGCATCCAGAGAAATGAGCGCGCCTTCCGCTCGTGGCACTTGCGCGAGGGCGACGCCCGGTTGGGTCGTTGAGTCGCCAATATCCCCCGGTTGCGAGTTGGCCCGTACGTAAACGACGTCACCGACCGATAGCACGTCTGTCGGTTTCTCGGGTTCGGGGCCGCGCAGGTCTTCGGTTTTGTAGCGTCGCGCCCAAGTCATGGTCTCGAACGGCATGATGGCTTCGCCGATACCTCGGGCATGGACTCGGACGTTTGCGTGTTCGTCGCTGATATCCGTAACTAGAGCAGGGAGGAGCTCGGCTACTTTTGGATAGTTGAGGATCAGCTCGTCCGGAGTGCTCTCCTCGAGAGTATCATCATCGATTTGGCCGATGGGGCCTCGGAATCCGTGCCTGCGGTCGTAGGCTTCCAGGCCTTTGCGTAGGGCGTCTGTAGCCGTTTGCTGCTTACGGCTGTTGACCGTCAAAGTGACTGTATAGCCATCCGTGTACGCGTTATCTCCAAACCGACGAACGATTTCCGAGCGCGCCATTTCCGCCACGTAGTCTGCGTCGACTTCGGCGTCTGTTGCATTGTAGTCAGCTGTTAGTGGGGCGGAGATGGCAAGGTCATGCGCATCTGGAGTGATGTAGCCCAGGTCCCGCATGCGTCCAATAATCCAGTTTCGTCGGATCTTGGCCCGATCCGGATTGGCCAATGGATTAAACGACGAGGGTGCCTTCGGCAAGCCGGCGAGCATGGCCATTTGAGCTAGCGAGAGTTCCTTGATCGGTTTGTTGTAGTAAACCTGTGCCGCTGCCGCGATCCCGTAAGCACGATTGCCGAGGTAAATCTTATTCAGATAGAGCTCGAGGATGCGGTTTTTGTCCAGTTCGCGCTCAATCTGAAGAGCCAGAAGTATCTCGTTGAACTTCCGGATAAAGGTCCGGTCCCGTGACAAAAAGTAATTTTTTGCAACCTGCATTGTGATGGTGCTGCCGCCAGACTGGATGGAGCCAGTGGAGACCAGTTCGATTGCAGCCCGCGCCAGGCCTTTGATGTCGACCCCGGAATGCTCGTAAAACCTTGAGTCCTCAGCCGCTAAAAACGCTTGTAACTGAATTGTTGGGATCTGTTCGATTGTGATCGGTGCCCTTCTCTTTTCACCGAATTCTGCTATTAATCTGCTGTCTTGGCTGTAAATTCGCAGTGGCGTCTGCAGCTTGATGTCGAGCAGTTGGTCGACCGGAGGAAGGCCGGGACGAAGGTACAGATAAAAGCCTGAGGTAACGATTATGGAGACACTCAGTCCGGTGAGAAATAACCATGCGAAAAGGCGAGATGTGCGCAACAAATGAGACATTTTTTTCTGACAACTGTTGGATATAGGTCTATCATTTGAGAAATTGCTTTAGGAAGGATGAGTCGCTTCACCGCCGCAATGCTTCTCAACTAAGAAGAAATGGCATTGTAGACGGAAAACTGAAGAAATTCTCTTAAATAAAAAACACATAAGTAACTTAACCGGGTGCATCTAACCAGGTATAGGGTGAGCGCGTGTTCGGATTGTTCGGAAAGAAATCCAGTGCAGTGCTGGGCGTGGACGTTAGCTCCAGTTCGGTCAAACTTCTGGAGCTGTCAAAGCAGGGCGGCCGCATAAAAGTCGAAAGCTACGCGGTGGAGCCTTTGCCGGCTAACGCCGTTGTCGAGAAAAATATCACGGACGTCGAGGCAGTAGGTGAAGTGCTCAAGCGCGTCGCCTCGAAATCGCGCACGGGTGTGAAACAGGTTGCCGTGGCCGTCTCAGGCTCTGCCGTGATCACCAAGCTCATCCAGATGGATGGCGGCCTCAACGAATTTGAGATGGAAGACCAGATTGCCCTTGAGGCTGATCAGTACATTCCATATCCGCTGGATGAAGTTGCCATCGACTTTGAGGTCCAGGGCCCTTCGGAAAACAATCCCGATCAGGTTGATGTTCTCCTGGCTGCATGCAGAAAGGAAAACGTCGACATACGTGAGGACGCGCTTGAGATTGCCTCGCTGTCCGCAAAGATTGTTGATGTCGAAGCTTACTCCCTTGAGCGCGCTTATTCCTTGATCGAACCGCAGCTCGATTCCCAGGGCGAAGAACTGGTAGTGGCGATAGTCGATGTCGGTGCCACCATGACCACACTCAGCGTTCTCGCCGATGGCAAGACCGTTTATACCCGCGAACAGATCTTCGGTGGCAAGCAGCTTACCGAAGAAATTCAGCGTCGTTACGGACTGTCGCTTGAAGAAGCAGGCCTCGCCAAGAAGCAGGGCGGCTTGCCCGACGACTATGAGTCTGAAGTGTTGATGCCATTCCGCGAGGCGGTGGTTCAGCAAGTAGCGCGGGCCTTGCAGTTCTTCTTTGGCGCTAGCCAATACAACGCAGTCGATTATGTGGTTCTGGCAGGTGGTACTGCCTCGATACAGGGGCTGACAGAGATGGTCGAGGAAAAAACAGGAACGCCGACTTTGGTCGCCAACCCGTTTGCCGACATGGCAGTAGGGTCCCGGGTGAATGCGTCTGCACTGAGTAACGATGCTCCCTCGCTGATGATTGCCTGTGGCCTGGCAATGAGGAGCTTCGACTGATGGCAAAGATTAACCTCAGACCCTGGCGCGAAGAGCTCCGGGCAGAAAAACAGAAGCAGTTCGTGGTTATGATTCTGGGTGCTGCAATTGTTGCCGGTGGCCTAGTGTTCCTTTGGAAGTCCGACATGGACAGCCGGATTGCCTATCAGGAATCTCGTAATGCCTATATTGAAACTGCCGCCAAGAAACTCGATTTGCAGATTCGAGAAATCGAGAGTCTCAAGCGTAAGCGGGATGAGCTTTTGGCGCGGATGCAGGTGATTCAGGATTTGCAGGGAAAGCGGCCAGTGATTGTTCGGGTCTTCGATGAGTTGGTTCGGACCTTGCCGGACGGGCTTTTCTATACTGAGCTGAAGAAAACTGGGGAAAAGGTAGATATCGTTGGTATGGCTGAATCGAATAGCCGAATTTCTTCTTTGATGCGTCAGTTCGAAGATTCTGATTGGTTCGCTAACCCAAACCTTTCTAATGTTTCCGCAGCGGATAATCGCCGGGCAGGGTACAGCCAGTTTAATCTGTCGGTGCAGCAGAAAACGCCAGAGCCCGAAGTGGAGGATAAGAAATGAGCCTCGCGGACTCACTAAAGAGCCTGAATGAATTCGATATCAATGACTTGGACGTTAATAACGCAGGCATCTGGCCTGCTCCTATCAAAGCCATTGTTGTCCTGATTATTGTTGGTCTCATTGTTGGTGGCGGCTACTGGTTTTTCATCAAAGACCAGTACATGACGCTGGAGCGGGTAGAGAAGACTGAGCAGGATCTCCGTCAAAAATACGAACAGAAAGCCTACCAGGTAGCCAATCTGGAAGTGTTTAAAGCCCAAATGGCCGAAATGGAAGAGACATTTGGTGCACTGGTGCGTCAGTTGCCCAGCGAAACAGAAGTTCCGGGTCTGTTGGAGGATATTACTAATACGGCACTGGGAAGTGGTCTGTCATTGCAGGAGGTGAAGTTGCAGGCTGAGCAACGGCGAGATTTCTACGCCGAGCTACCGATTAATATTCGAGTATCTGGCTCTTATCATGAGCTGGCGTCGTTTGTTAGCAGCGTCGCAAGCCTTCCGCGGATCGTGACCCTCCACGATTTGACCATCGAACCAACTGACGGTGATGGAGAGCGACTGAACATGCAAGTGCTTGCTCGAACCTACCGTTACCGGGCGGGAGAATAGGCATGGTAAAGAAACATGCAGTACGAGCCTGCCTGGGAGTTTGTTTGGTCTCCCTACTCACGGCATGTTCTCAGGGCAGCGGATTTTCTGATCTCGACAAGTTCATGTCAGATACACGAGCAAAGCCGAGAGGGCATGTAGAGCCTCTCCCTGAGTTCAAAGCGTATGAGGCCTTTAGCTATTCGGCGGCAGACCGTCGGGCCCCATTTGAGCCACCCGTGGACGTTCAGCTAACGATGGTTGATGAGCAGCCGGTAAGTGATGTTGAGCCGGATCTTGATCGTCCCAGAGAGGTTCTTGAGAACTTTGATCTAAAGGAGCTCGATATGGTGGGTACCTTGCAGGGGGCATCGGGCAATCTTTTTGCTTTGATTCAGGACGAGGTCGGCGGTATTCACCGCGTCCGCGCTGGTAACTATATGGGGCAGAACTATGGCCGCGTTATTGGCGTGAATGAAACCCGAATTGAACTAATCGAAATCGTTCCGAATGGCCGGGGTGGATGGGTAGAGCGTCCACGCTCCCTGACACTGGAAGAGGAAGAGGGCTAAGGAGCGGCATATGAAAATTGAAAGAACCATGCACGAACAAAAAAGTTTAGGGTCGAGGCTAGCGATGTTTAAAAAACTCAATGTATACGTCGGCGTGATTGCTTTTGGGTTGTTATCCGGCCTGGCCAACGCGGTCACGCTGGAAGACGTGTCGTTTTCGTCGCTACCGGGAGATCGTCTGGAGGTGAAACTTGCCTTTGATGGGCAGCCCCCAGAACCGACGGGATATACGATCGAGCGTCCGGCTCGTATCGCAGTAGACTTGAGCGATACTACTAACGGACTTGGAAGTCGCAGCATTCCGCTAGGCTCCGGCAATGCTCAGAGCATGACAGTGGTCGAAACCAAGGATCGGACTCGCCTGATCTTTAACCTTGTCGAACTGGTCCCTTATGACACGGTCCGGAGTGGTAATTCCCTGGTCATGACTCTGGGAGGAGATGCATCCGGGTCATCGTCTGCGGGCTCGACCACCTCAGCACCGACAGCAGCGCCAGCGTCGAATAGACCGGATGCGCTAGCAGGTGTTGATTTCCGCCGTGGCAACAACGGAGAAGGTCGGGTTGTAGTCGACTTGGGCAGCGAGAGCACCCCTGTAGACCTGTCTGAGTTGGGTGGGAAAATTCGTCTGACCATGTCAGGCATTTCGGTGCCCGAAAACCTCCGTCGTCGGCTGGACGTGACCGACTTTGCGACACCAGTCAATCGAATTGACACTTTCGTGCAGGATGGCAATGCCATTGTAGAAATCAGGCCGGAAGGGAACTACGACTACATTGCCTATCAGTCTGGCAGTCAGTTCACGGTCAGTGTTGAAAAGCTGACTGAGCAGGAAGCTGAGTCCCGCCGCGAAGAGAAGTTCCCATACACGGGTGAGAAGCTCTCTCTCAATTTCCAGGACATTGAAGTTCGCTCCGTGCTCCAGTTGATTGCCGACTTCACCGGATTGAACCTGGTGGCCAGTGACACTGTTGGTGGAAGCATAACCCTGAGGCTCCAGAATGTTCCCTGGGATCAAGCGCTTGATCTGATTCTTAAAACCAAGGGTTTGGATAAGCGTCAGATCGGTAACGTACTTCTTGTGGCGCCCGCTGATGAGATCGCTGCTCGTGAGAAGCTTGAACTGGAAACCACCAAGCAAATTGCCGAACTTGCTCCGGTTCGTCTTGATATCATTCAGGTGAATTATGCCAAAGCTGCTGATGTGGTGGCGTTGATTGAAGCGGACAAGGAACTGATTACCGACCGAGGATTTGTCTCTTCGGACGTGCGCACCAACACTATCAGTGTGCGTGAGACCACTGAAAAGTTGGAAGAAATTCGACGCTTGGTCTCGACCTGGGACGTGCCGGTTCGTCAGGTGTCTATAGAAGCTCGTATCGTTCGTGCCCAAACCAACGTGGCTGAAGATCTCGGTATTCGCTGGGGTGGCGCAGCCTACGATGTGAGCGGCGACAACGTTTTCTCAGTCGGCGGCTCCCAGAGTGCGGTTGAAGAGGCCCGTCAGGCAGCCGGAGGCACCAATAACACGATCACCTTCCCGGGAGCATTGGCAGTAGATCTCGGTGTAACGGGTGAAGGTGCGTCTTCATTCGCCATCGGTTGGGGCAGTGACGACTTCCTGGTCGACCTGGAACTCTCCGCATTGGAAAGTGACGGTCAAGCCGAAGTCGTATCACAGCCGCGAGTAGTGACTGCGGACCGCCAGACAGCGTCGATCAAGTCTGGCGAAGAAATTCCATACCAGGAAGCATCTTCAAGCGGTGCCACCTCTGTGTCCTTCAAGGAAGCGGTGTTGTCGCTTGAGGTAACTCCGCAGATCACGCCTGATGACAAGATCATCATGGACCTGGTGGTGAATCAGGATTCGCGTGGCGAGGTAACTGCGGGCATTCCGTCAATCAACACCAACGAAGTTACAACTCAGGTGCTGGTTGGCAACGGCGAAACCGTAGTGTTGGGCGGTATCTTCCAGTCGGAGGTGGCCACCCAAACCACCAAGACACCGTTCCTGGGTGATATCCCGTACCTCGGTCGTCTGTTCAAGCGGACTGAGCATGTGGATGAGCGCAGTGAGCTGCTGATCTTCATCACGCCCAAGATCCTGAAGAACGATCTGATCCGCTAACGTCGGGCTCAGATAAAAAGCCGCCGGGTAAAGCCGGCGGCTTTTTTATGTCTGAATATCCGGCAATTGCGCGGGAAATTTATGGAATCAGAACCGCTGTGATATTCTCACCCGCCTGAACACAATCGAGCGGAAGTTATGTCTTTGCCCAAACGCGTTGTCCTGGTGGGCCCTATGGGGGCCGGAAAGAGTACGATTGGCCGAATGCTCGCCAAAGAGCTGGGCTATCGTTTCCTGGACTCCGATCGCATCATCGAAGAACGCTGCGGTGCGAATATCCCCTGGATATTCGATGTGGAGGGGGAAGACGGTTTCCGGTTGCGCGAGACGGCCATGCTTGAAGAGTTGTCCCTGCTGCCCGACACGGTATTGGCGACCGGTGGAGGTGCCGTCATGCGCCCCGAGAACCGCCCATTCTTGAAGCAGGATGCTGTTGTTGTTTATCTGAAGACATCAATCGAGCAACAGGTTGAGCGGACCCGGAAAGATCGCAACCGGCCTCTGCTTCAGAATGATGATCCGGAAGCGGTCCTCCGCAAATTGTTTTCGATCAGGGATCCGCTTTACACCCAGCTGGCTGATATCACCATGTATACGGACCGAAAAAGTCCCAGGCTGGTGGTCCGTCAACTGGTGAATCGAATGAATCCGAGGACGCCTCGGCACAAGCGGCAGGTACGCAAAGAGGGTCGAAACCATGTCTGACGCAGTCCGTGAATTGACCGTGGAACTGGGCGAACGAAGCTACCCGATCCTGATTGGGCAGGGTCTTTTGGGAAGTCGTGATCTATCAGGATATGTTCAAGGTTCTCAGGTCTTGATTGTGACCAATGAGGCGGTTGCGCCTCTATACCTGGATAGAGCCAAGAGCTGCTTTCCGGACAAGTCTGTCGATGTAGTCGTTTTGCCCGATGGGGAACAATTCAAGGACTGGCAGACGCTCAATCAGATTTTTGACCGCTTGCTACAAAACCGTCATTCCCGCAAGACCACCCTGGTTGCGCTGGGTGGTGGAGTAGTGGGAGATATGACCGGCTTTGCTGCAGCATGCTACCAACGTGGCGTTCCGTTCATTCAGATTCCAACGACTCTGCTGTCCCAGGTTGATTCCTCAGTGGGTGGTAAGACCGGCATCAATCATCCACTCGGCAAGAACATGGTGGGGGCCTTTCATCAGCCCGAGATTGTGCTGATCGATACCGACACCCTCCGCTCACTGCCGACCAGGGAAGTGGCGGCTGGGCTGGCCGAAGTGATCAAGTATGGGTTGATTCGGGACATTGAGTTTCTCGACTGGCTGGAGGCGAATGTAGATCGCCTGGTAGCACTTGATGCGACCGCGATTGCCGAAGCAATTCTGCGGTCCTGCGCCTGTAAGGCGGACGTGGTCGCCAAAGATGAGCGAGAGGGTGGTTTGCGGGCAATCTTGAATCTTGGCCACACCTTTGGTCATGCCATCGAGACTTTCGCGGGCTATGGTAACTGGCTCCACGGCGAGGCAGTTGGCACCGGTATGATTATGGCAGCCGACCTGTCGGCGCGTGAGGGCATGATCAGTCGCGAGCAATTTGAGCGAGCGGTAACTTTGATCAAGCGCGCGGGCTTGCCAGAGTTGCCGCCAAAAGGCATGACGCCGGATGATTTCAGAAACCTGATGGCCGTGGATAAGAAAAACGTTGATGGTCGCTTGCGCCTGGTACTTTTGGCAAATCTTGGTGAGGCCATTGTTACGGAAGACGCAGCGGCGGAGAACCTGGCCGCAACACTTGCCAGATATTGTCATTGTGGCTGACAGTTGGCAAACGCAGAACTGGGTTAAAAGGCAGCAGGGACGGGTGTGACCGAAGATCGACTGAGTAGTGCGGAAGGTGGAGGGCTTTTCCCTCGCCTACAAGAGCGTTACGGATTCAGGGCCAATCCTCTGGAGCTGGAAACACCTTTTTTCCCTGATGCAATGCGTCATCATGCACTGGAGACGCTGCGCCACCTTTGTGGCTTTGGTGACATGGCGCTGCTGCTTACCGGGGCTCCTGGGTCAGGCAAGACCCGTTTGCTGACCGAGCTGGTGCGCAGTGAGTCGGCGCGCATTGAATTCCATAGGATCCCAACCGCGGCTCTGACCGGTTCCAGGGCGCTTGCCGGCGCGCTCAAGGAGCTTGCGCCTTCATCTTTTCACGCCAATCAGGGCCCTCGGGACGCCGTTTACAGTTTTTTTCGCTGGTCTGAGGCCAAGGCCAAGAAAGGGCAGCGTATGGTGCTGCTTATTGATGACGCTGATCGGGCACCCACCGAATTGTTGCGGTTGCTGCTGGCGGGCTTTCTGGCAGCGGAGCGCGGGGCCGCCGCGGTACCGGTTTTTACCGGTAGTGATGACCTCATAGGCCACTTGGGCCTTGATCCAGTATCGGCCAACGTTCATCAGATCCATCTGCGCCCACTGACCCGGGATGAGGTTTTTTCGTACCTCGAGCCGCGAGTCCAGGTAGCAGGTGGCAAGGTCAGTGAGCTGCTGAGTGCCTCAAAGGTTTCTCGAATTCACGCTCTGAGCCAGGGAAGTTTTGGTCGGCTGAAAAGGGTTACACCTGGGGTTTGGCTCGATATGGTATCGGAAGCGCCCCGGACTGGTGGGCGGTCGCTGCCCTCGTTAAGCAAGTTGGCTTGGCCTGCGCTCGCGTTGGCGCTGCTTGGCGGGTCGTGGTGGTTTGTTTCTGATCAGTATGAGGATTCTGTCGCCAGCAACGAATTGCGGGCTGAGAACCCAGAGCGGGTGCGAAAAAGCATTACGATCGGTCCGGAAACGCCAGATCCCGAAGAAAGCGTTCCATCACCGGGCGTCATTGCTGACACTCGTCCAGAGCCAGAGCCAGAGCCAGAGCCAGAGCCAGAGCCAGAGCCAGAGCCAGAGCCAGAGCCAGAGCCAGAGCCAGAGCCAGAGCCAGAGCCAGAGCCAGAGCCGGCATATACTCCGAACAATCCGGAGCGCTTCGTATCTCTGCCTGAGTTGAAGGTACGCTCGGCATGGACCATACAGTTGGTGGCCGGAAACCTTGAACAAACCGCTCTGAATGTCCTGCGACAGTACCCGCAACTGGGTGATGCTGTTTACACAAAGGGTGAACGGCAGGGTGAGCCGTGGTTTATGGTATTCTACGGTGAGTACGCGACTAAAGCTGCGGCGAAAGAAGCGGTAGCGAGCCTTCCAGAATCATTGCGGAAACGGTCGCCGTGGGTCAGGACGACTGACGGGCTGTAGCAGCGCCTGGCGCTGCATCTACGGGCGGTCAAAAGAGCCCGCGAACTGGGAAAGCCGGCCATTGTTCCCCAAAATAACTCCGCTCTCATTTGAGTACGTATTTCTACGTGTGTAAAATGATCAGCCCCCATTTTCAGTGTCGAAGGGTGGTTGTTTAGCTGCGCGCTGACTAACTCTTTGATTGAAAAGCATTTCTACGCGAGAGAACGCTTATGATGACAGGTTTGTATCATCCCGACGAATTCAGGGACAACTGTGGCTTCGGTCTGATTGCCCATATGAAAGGCGAGACCAGCCACAAGTTGTTGCAAACTGCCATCGAGTCGCTGACCTGCATGACCCACCGAGGTGGTATCGCTGCAGACGGAAAAACCGGCGATGGTTGTGGCCTACTGATCCAGAGCCCGGACACCTTCCTGAAAAAAGCCGCCAAGGCTGCCTTCGGCAAAGAGCCCGGCGATTTGTTTGCCGTTGGCCAGGTGTTCCTGAACCCGGATGAAGCCAAGGCTGCCGCCGGCCGCGCTGCCATTGAAAAGCGTCTGACCGAGCAGGGTCTGGAAATCATGGGTTGGCGTGAGGTGCCGGTTGATGACAGCTGTCTCGGCCCCATGGCGCTGGATTGCCTGCCGCGCATTGAACAGGTGTTTGTGGTTCCTGGTGGAAAGGCAGAGAAAGAGTTTGCCATCAGCCTGTTCGTGGGCCGTCGTCACGCCGAGCGCGACATGGTCGATGATTCCGAGTTCTACATCTGCAGCCTCTCGCACCGGACACTGGCCTACAAGGGCCTGATGATGCCGGCGGACCTGGCGAATTTTTACAAGGATCTGGACGACCCGGATCTGGAAACCGCCATCTGCGTCTTCCACCAGCGTTTTTCCACCAACACTATGCCGCGCTGGCCGCTGGCACAGCCTTTCCGTTACCTGGCCCACAATGGTGAGATCAACACCG
Source organism: Marinobacter sp. LA51 (assembly GCF_030297175.1). Taxonomy (NCBI): domain Bacteria; kingdom Pseudomonadati; phylum Pseudomonadota; class Gammaproteobacteria; order Pseudomonadales; family Marinobacteraceae; genus Marinobacter; species Marinobacter apostichopi. Next base: position 770,837 of record NZ_AP028070.1, read on the forward strand.
TTGACGGTAACCGTAACTGGGCCATCGCTCGCGCCGCCAAATTCAGCTCGCCGGACCTGCCGGATCTCCAGACGCTGCAACCGCTGGTCAACCTGACCGGTTCTGACTCGTCCAGCATGGATAACATGCTGGAAGTGCTGCTGGCAGGTGGTGTTGATCTGTTCCGAGCCGTACGGATGATGATCCCGCCCGCATGGCAGAACGTCGACAGCATGGATTCAGAACTCCGTGCGTTTTACGAATACAACTCCATGCACATGGAACCCTGGGACGGCCCCGCTGGTTTGGTTCTGTCTGATGGCCGTTACGCTGTCTGCATGCTGGATCGGAACGGTCTGCGTCCGGCACGCTGGGTTATCACAAAGGATGATTTCATCACCCTGGCCTCCGAAATCGGCACCTATGACTACCAGCCCGACGACGTCGTGGCCAAGGGCCGGGTCGGCCCAGGTCAGATGCTGGCAATCGATACCGAGTCTGGCGAAGTTCTGCATACCAAAGATATCGATCAGCGTCTGAAGTCCGCCCAGCCGTACAAGCGCTGGTTGCGTGAGAAGGCCCTGCGGGTAGAAACGACCCTGAATCAGGACACGCCCGAATTTAAGCTGATGGATGCCGATGAACTTCTGGTGCACCAGAAGATGTTCATGGTGTCGTTTGAGGAGCGTGATCAGGTTCTGCGGCCATTGGCCGAAAACGCTCAGGAAGCCGTAGGCTCCATGGGTGACGATACTCCGATGGCGGTGCTGTCCAGCAAAGTGCGACACGTTGCCGATTACTTCCGCCAGAAGTTCGCTCAGGTCACCAACCCCGCGATCGACCCGCTGCGCGAGTCCATCGTTATGTCACTGGAAACCTGCATTGGCGCCGAACGGAACGTGTTCGAGGAATCCGCTGAACACGCCGACCGGATTATCCTGACCACGCCGGTGCTGTCGCCAGCGAAGTTCCTCAAGATCACCAATAACGATCGCCCCGGTTTCGAAGTTGCCCGTATCTCCATGAGCTATCGCCCCGAACAGGGCCTGGAGCAGGCGATCCGTCAGGTGTGTGACGAAGCCGAGCAGGCAGTGCGCGATGGTAAGGTAATTCTGGTTCTGTCCGACAAAGACCTGAAAGAAGGGGAGCTGCCAGTCAGCGCCCTGATGGCCACCGGCGCCGTACACCACCATCTTGTGGCCAAAGGTCTGCGTTGTGATTCCAACATCCTGGTGGAAACTGGCTGGGCCCGTGACCCGCACCACTTTGCCGTGTTGTTTGGCTTCGGCGCGACCGCAGTCTATCCGTACCTGGCCTACCAGGTGCTGAACGACCTGATTCGTACCGGCGAAGTTTTGATGGATCCCATCGAGGCCAAGAATAACTACCGGAAGGGCATCAACAAGGGCCTGCTGAAAATCCTCTCGAAGATGGGCATTTCAACCATGACCTCCTACCGGGGCGCCCAGCTGTTCGAGGCGATCGGCCTGGCGGATGATGTGGTTGATCTTTGCTTCAAGGGCGTGCCCAGTCGGATTCAGGGCGCAAGTTTCTTCGATTTCCAACAGGATCAGGAACAACTGGCGGGAATCGCCTGGAAGCCGCGTAAGCCGATTTCGCAGGGCGGTTTGCTGAAGTACGTGCACGGCCAGGAATACCATGCCTTCAATCCGGATGTGGTAGGTAAGCTCCAGGAAGCGGTTATCAGTGGCGATTACGGACACTACAAAGAATACGCCGGCCTGGTCAACGAGCGCCCGGTGTCGACGCTTCGGGACCTGCTGGGCTTCCGTAAGGACATTCAGGCCATCGATCTGTCAGAAGTCGAGCCGGTCGATAATATCTTCCCGCGCTTCGATTCAGCGGCCATGTCATTGGGTGCCTTGTCGCCCGAGGCGCACGAAGCGCTGGCCGTTGCCATGAACACGCTGGGCGGTCGCTCCAACTCGGGTGAGGGTGGTGAAGATCCCGCGCGATACGGCACTAACAAACGCTCGAAAATCAAGCAGGTTGCGTCGGGTCGCTTCGGTGTCACCGCGGAATATCTGCGCAGTGCCGATGTCATGCAGATCAAGGTGGCTCAGGGTGCAAAACCCGGCGAGGGCGGACAGCTGCCTGGTGGCAAGGTCAATGACCTGATCGCCCGTCTGCGGTACTCGGTGCCGGGCGTGACCCTGATTTCACCGCCGCCGCACCACGATATTTACTCTATCGAGGATCTGGCGCAGCTGATTTTTGACCTCAAGCAGGTCAATCCGCAGGCGCTGGTGTCGGTCAAGCTGGTCTCTGAGCCGGGTGTCGGTACCATCGCAGCCGGTGTGGCCAAGGCTTATGCCGATCTGATCACCGTGTCTGGTTACGATGGTGGCACCGCGGCCAGCCCGTTGACCTCTATCCGCTATGCCGGGTCGCCATGGGAGCTAGGTCTGACCGAGACTCAGCAAGCCCTGCGTGCCAACGATCTGCGCGGCAAAATTCGCCTGCAGACCGATGGTGGCATCAAGACCGGCCTGGACGTTGTGAAAGGCGCCATTCTGGGTGCGGAAAGCTTCGGCTTCGGCACCACGCCGATGGTTGCTTTGGGTTGTAAGTATCTGCGGATCTGCCACCTGAACAACTGCGCGACCGGTGTCGCCACCCAGAACGAGCATCTGCGCGAGGAGCACTTCAAGGGCACCGTGGAAATGGCCATGAACTTCTTCCGCTTTGTTGCAGAAGAAACCCGTGAGTGGCTGGCCAAGCTGGGTGTTCGCAGTCTGGAAGAGCTGGTTGGTCGGGTTGATCTGCTGGAGCGTCTGCCGGGTAACACCGAGCGACAGAAGAAGCTGGATCTTTCCCGTTTGCTGTCCAACGACCACATTCCTGCCGACAAGCCGCAAACCTGTCAGGTCGAGCGCAACCACCCGTTCGACCAGGGTACCCTGGCTGAGCAGATGGTTCAGGACATTGCCTCGTCCATTGCCAACAAGTCCGGTGGTGCCTGGTCTTACCGTGTGACCAATTGCGATCGCTCCATTGGTGCTCGCCTGTCCGGCGAAATTGCCGGTCAGCACGGTAACCAGGGCATGGTCGATGCGCCCATTACGCTGGACCTGACCGGTACTGCTGGCCAGAGCTTTGGTGTCTGGAACGTCGGTGGTCTTAACCTGATCCTCGAAGGCGATGCCAACGACTACGTGGGCAAGGGCATGACAGGCGGCAAGCTGGTTGTGAAGCCGCCCCGGGGCAGCACCTTCAAGACTCACGAGACCTCCATTGTCGGTAACACCTGCTTGTACGGCGCGACCGGAGGCAAGTTGTTCGCCGCGGGCACCGCAGGTGAACGTTTTGCAGTCCGGAACTCCGGCGCCCATGCCGTGGTAGAAGGTGCTGGCGATCACTGCTGTGAATACATGACTGGCGGTCTGGTCACCGTGCTGGGCGGAACTGGCCATAACTTTGGCGCCGGTATGACCGGTGGTTTCGCCTACGTTCTGGACCAGAACAACACCTTCGTGGATAAGTACAATCATGAACTCGTCGAGATCCAGCGGATTTCGAGTGAAGACATGGAGTCTTACCGCAACCACTTGCGCGGTGTAATCCGGGAGCACATTTCGGAAACCGGCAGTGCGTGGGCTGAGCACATTCTTGAGAATTTCGACGACTACATCGGCCGTTTTTGGCTGGTTAAGCCCAAGGCTGCCAATCTCCGCAGCCTGCTGGCCAGCACCCGGGCACGTCCGGAATAAACCGACCGGGTCGAACAGTTTTTGGGGCCGCCGTCGCCGGCGCCCCAGTCGAAATTGAGCTGATGAGAGCACCATGATGAAAGAAAGACTGAGTAACGACTTCCAGTTTGTCGAAGTAGGGCGGATTGACCCGAAGAAGGTACCGGCCAAAAAGCGAAAGAAAGAATTTGGCGAAATTTACCACCCGTTCACCGCAGATAATGCCTCCAACCAGGCGCATCGCTGCCTGGAGTGTGGCAACCCTTACTGCGAGTGGAAGTGCCCGGTTCACAACTACATTCCGAACTGGCTGAAGCTGGTGTCCGAAGGCAACATCATGCGCGCAGTGGAGTTGTGTCATCACACCAACTCTTTGCCGGAGGTGTGTGGCCGGGTTTGCCCGCAGGACCGTCTGTGTGAGGGCGCCTGCACCCTTAACGATGGCTACGGCGCGGTTACCATCGGTTCGGTTGAGAAGTACATTACCGACACCGCGTTCGCCCTGGGCTGGAAGCCGGACATGTCGGCGGTCAAGTGGACCGACCGGAAAGTAGCGGTGATTGGTGCTGGGCCTGCCGGGCTGGGCTGTGCTGATGTGCTGGTGCGCAACGGCGTGAAGCCGGTGGTGTTCGATATCTATCCGGAAATCGGTGGCCTGCTGACTTTCGGGATCCCCGAGTTCAAGCTGGAAAAGTCGGTCATGACCCGACGCCGCAAGGTGTTTGAGGAAATGGGCGTTGAGTTCCGTCTGTCCACCGAAGTGGGCAAGGATGTCATGCTGCAGGACATCATCGATGAGTACGATGCCGTGTTCATGGGCATGGGCACCTACACCTACATGAAGGGCGGCTTCCCCGGTGAGAACCTGCCGGGCGTTTACGATGCACTGCCGTTCCTGGTTTCGAACGTTAATCGCCGCCTTGGCTTTGAGAAGGACGCCTCTGAATTCATTGATATGAAGGGCAAGCGTGTGGTGGTTCTGGGTGGTGGTGACACCGCAATGGACTGTAACCGTACCTCCATTCGCCAGCAGGCCGAGAGCGTGACCTGTGCCTATCGCCGGGACGAGGCCAACATGCCGGGCTCCCGTCGTGAGGTGGCAAACGCGAAGGAAGAAGGCGTGAAGTTCCTGTTCAACCGTCAGCCGATTGCCATCATTGGTGAAGATCAGGTTGAAGGTGTGAAGGTTGTCTCCACGCAGCTGGGCGAGCCCGATGAAAACGGACGTCGTCGTCCGGAAGTGGTGCCTGGTAGTGAGGAAGTGATCCCTGCGGATGCGGTTCTGGTGGCCTTTGGTTTCCGGCCGAGCCCGGCGGACTGGTTTGATGAGCTGAAGGTAGACACCGACGACTCCGGTCGCGTTTCTGCGCCTGAGCAATCCGACTTTGCTTTCCAGACCAGCAACGAAAAGATCTTTGCCGGGGGCGATATGGTTCGGGGTTCTGATCTGGTCGTGACCGCCATCTGGGAAGGCCGTCAGGCGGCTGAAGGTATCATGGACTACCTGGATATCTGAGTGTCGGCTTGATCCCGATTCGAAGGGCGGCGTACTAAGGGTATGCCGCCCTTTTTTATTGTGGCGAACTGGGTATCATTGCTTCCCATTCGATACGACCATTTATAGACTGAGAACGCTGGATAATTTATGACCGAGCTGAAGAACGATCGCTTCCTGCGCGCCCTCATGCGCCAGCCAGTTGACCGCACCCCCGTATGGATGATGCGCCAGGCCGGGCGTTACCTGCCGGAGTATCGGGCTACCCGTGCCAAGGCCGGCGATTTTCTCAGTCTGTGCAAGAATACGCCGCTTGCCTGTGAGGTAACCCTGCAACCGCTGGAGCGCTTCCCGCTCGATGCGGCGATTCTGTTCTCTGACATCCTCACCATCCCCGATGCACTGGGTCTGGGGCTCTACTTTGAGACCGGTGAAGGGCCAAAGTTCAAGCACACCATTCGCTCCGAGGCCGATGTCGCCGCTCTGCCAACGCTGAAGGCGGAAGTGGATCTGGACTATGTCATGAACGCCGTGTCCACGATCCGTGGCGCGCTCAATGGCAGTGTGCCGCTGATTGGCTTCTCAGGCAGTCCGTGGACCCTGGCCACCTATATGATCGAGGGCAGTTCTTCCAAGGATTTCCGGGAAGCCAAGAAGCTGATGTACGGTCAGCCCGAGGTTATGCACCGCCTGCTGGATCATCTGGCCAACTCGGTTATCGATTACCTGAACGGTCAAATTCGCGCCGGTGCGCAGGTAGTACAAATCTTTGATACCTGGGGCGGCGTGCTCAGCAGCTGGGCGTACGAGGAATTCTCGTTGCGTTACATGAGAAAAATTGTAGACGGCCTTATTCGCGAGCAGGAAGGGCGTCATATCCCCGTAATCCTGTTTACCAAGAACGGTGGTCAGTGGCTCGAATCCATAGCAGATACCGGAGCTGATGCCGTTGGTCTGGACTGGACTACGGATATTGGAAACGCCCGCGCCCGCGTTGGCGATCGGGTAACACTGCAGGGCAATATGGACCCAACCATGCTCTACGCGCCACCGGCCCGTATCCGCGAGGAAGTCGCGGACATTCTGCGCCGCTTCGGCACCGGCACCGGCCACGTGTTTAACCTTGGCCATGGCATCACCCCGGATGTGGACCCCGAGAATGCCCGGGCGTTCATTGAGGCGGTTGTTGAGTTAAGCCCTGAATACCACCGGTAATCTGAGGCGGACCTGCAGGTAGCCTTATAGTCAGTAGCTAGCGCCCGTTGTGCGGGCCCTTCCAAAAACCGCTACGAGCCCCTTCGGGTCCAGCCAGCAATCACAGATTGCTGTCGTTCAACCGTCGCAGGAAGCTTTGCTTCCTGAACGCTCGGCTTCACCCATGTGCGCTTGTCTCCGGCCATCCTTGGCCTGCGACGTTTTTGGAAGGGCCCACACAACGGCCACTGTCGAACCTCGAAGATATATGAGTCTAGAATCCCGCACCCTGAGTGGATCAGGCGTTCTGTCCGGTCTATAGTCAGATAACATCAGACTGAGTAGCGGGAGCCCTATCTTGGCCATCCAAGAACCTGAAAAACGTCGATTTCACCGCATTGAGTTCGATGCTCCGTGCGAGCTGCATTGTCTTGATAGCGTCTGGCCGACTGAAGTTTTGGATATTTGCCTGAAAGGCGTTCTGGTCAAGCGGCCGGAAGGGTGGGATGTGCCATTAAGGCAGCCGTGTGAGGTGACCATTCACCTGAACGATCATGAGGCGGCCATCGTGATGGCGGTGGAATTGCGGCACGTTGAAGCTCACCGGCTCGGATTCAAATGCCAGTACATTGATTTAGATAGCGCCGCCCACCTCAAGCGTCTTGTTGAGCTAAATTTAGGTGATCAGGCGTTGCTTGAGCGAGAGTTCGCCCATTTAATTGATTAATCCGGAAGGATAAGTTGACGGCTCTTTCGAGCTAGGCAGGAGCGGGTGGCTTTCCTATTTCCAAAAATGTTGTAGGCCAGGGAAGGCCGGAAACAAGTGCACATGGATGTGCTCGTAGCGGTTTTTGGAAATAGGAAAGCCACCCGTCCCGTTAACTCAAGAGCTCAAACCCCTAGAGTTCTTCCAGGGCAGACAAAGCATCACTAAGCTTGGTAACCGGAATAACCTTCATGCCTTCAATGTCCTTGCGAGGTGCATTGGCCTTCGGCACCAATGCCCGCGTAAAGCCGTGCTTGGCCGCTTCGTAAATCCGCTCCTGGCCGCTGGGCACTGGCCGAATTTCACCAGAAAGTCCTACCTCCCCGAAGATCACCAGATCCTGGGGCAAGGCGCGATCCCGGAAAGAGGATACGATGGCTGCCAACAGCGCCAAATCAGCACTGGTTTCGGCCACCTTCACGCCGCCAACCACATTCACGAAGACATCCTGATCCGACACATGCATGCCACCGTGGCGATGTAGAACCGCCAGGAGCATCGCCAGGCGATTCTGGTCCAGGCCGACCGCGACCCGACGCGGGTAGCCGCCCTGAGCCATATCGACCAGAGCCTGGATTTCCACCAGCATCGGGCGAGTGCCTTCCCAGACCACCATCACCACACTCCCGGGCGCTGCTTCCTCACCTCGGTTCAGGAAAATGGCACTGGGATTCTTCACTTCCTTGAGGCCCTGCTCCAGCATCGCGAAGACGCCCAGCTCATTAACCGCACCAAAACGGTTCTTGATGCCGCGCAGGGTGCGATAACGGCTGTCGCTGGAGCCTTCCAGCAGGATCGAGCAGTCGATCATGTGCTCAAGGACTTTTGGCCCAGCGAGGCTGCCGTCCTTGGTCACGTGGCCAACCAGAAACAGGATGGTGCCGGTTTGCTTGGCGAACCGGGTCAGGTAGGCCGCACTTTCCCGAACCTGAGATACCGAGCCCGGCGCGGACTCGATATCCGCCATGTGCATAACCTGAATACTATCGACCACCAGAATTCGGGGTTTCTCGGATTCGGCGACCTGCATGAGCCGCTCAACGCTCGTCTCAGAGAGCATCTTCAGGTCTTTGGTGGGCAGTCCCAGGCGTTTGGCGCGCATGGCAACCTGTTGCAGGGATTCCTCACCGGTCACATACAGCGCTGAAACGCTGGCCGCGAGATGGCAGACCGCCTGCAGCAGCAGGGTACTTTTACCGGCGCCAGGGTGGCCGCCCATCAGTACCGCCGAGCCCTCAACCAGCCCGCCGCCGAGCACTCGGTCGAACTCCTGCATGCCGGTGCTGATTCGGGGTTGTTCGGCCAGGCTAACGTCGTCCAGGCTCCGGATCTCCGACAGGCTGCCGGCGAACCCGTCGAAGCGGGCGCCGCGCGCGCCGCTATTATTGGCGCTAACGCCGCGAACCTCGCTAACGGTGTTCCAGGCCTGGCAGGCCGTGCACTGGCCCTGCCATTTGGAATAGTCTGAACCGCACTCGGTGCAGACATAGGCGGTCTTCGTCTTTGCCATCAGGCCAGCTTCTTGTATTTCATACGCTGGGGCACCATGGCTGAGTCGCCCTTGCGCTTCTTGTGGTCCTCATCGTACTCGCTGAAGTTACCCTCGAAGTACACCACCTCGCCATCGTCCTCGAAGGCCAGGATGTGCGTCGCTACGCGGTCAAGGAACCAGCGGTCGTGCGAGATCACCAGTGCCGCGCCCGGGAAGTTCAGCAGCGCCTCTTCCAGCGCACGCAGGGTTTCCACGTCCAGATCGTTGGTCGGTTCGTCCAGCATCAGAACGTTGCCACCCTGTTTCAGCAGCTTGGCCAGGTGCAGTCGGTTACGCTCACCGCCGGACAAATCGGCAACGCGCTTCTGCTGGTCGCTGCCCTTGAAGTTGAAGCGGCCAACGTAAGCGCGGGACGGTGTTTCGTAGTTGCCCACCTTGATGATGTCGTTACCATCGGAGAGCTCTTCCCACACGGTCTTGCTGCCGTCCAGGTCTCGCATCTGGTCGACGTAAGCCAGTTCCACGGTTTCGCCCACCACGATGTCACCGGCATCGGGCTTGTCGTAGCCGCCGATCATCTTGAACAGGGTGGATTTACCGGCACCGTTACCACCGATGATGCCAACAATGGCGCCCGGCGGCACGCTGAAGGACACATCTTCGTAAAGCAGGCGATCATCGAAGGACTTGCTGATGCCGTCTACTTCGATCACCTTGTTGCCCAGGCGTGGTCCGGGCGGGATGTAAAGCTCGTTGGTTTCGTTGCGCTTCTGGAATTCCTGGGAGCTCATCTCCTCAAAGCGGGCCAGACGGGCCTTGCTCTTGGACTGGCGGCCCTTGGCATTGCTGCGAACCCATTCCAGTTCCTGCTTGACCGCTTTCTGGTGCGAAGCTTCCTGCTTGGATTCCATCTCCAGGCGCTTTTCCTTGTTCTCCAGCCACTGACTGTAGTTGCCTTCGAACGGAATGCCCTGACCACGGTCCAGTTCCAGGATCCAGCCAGCAACGTTGTCCAGGAAGTAACGGTCGTGGGTAATGGCAACCACGGTGCCTTCGTAGTCGTGTAGGAAGCGTTCAAGCCAGGCTACCGACTCGGCGTCCAGGTGGTTGGTGGGCTCGTCCAGCAGCAGCATGTCCGGGCCGGACAGCAGCAAGCGGCAAAGTGCGACGCGGCGGCGCTCACCGCCAGAGAGCAGCTTAACCTTCTGATCCCAGGCCGGCAGGCGCAGGGCGTCAGCTGCCACTTCCATCTTGCGCTCGATGTCGTGGCCGTCGGTGGCCTGGATGTAGGCTTCCAGCTCACCCTGCTTCTTGGCCAGGGCATCGAAATCGGCATCCGGTTCGGCGTAGGCGGTGTAAACCTTATCGAGTTCGGCCAGGGCGTCGTGCACCCCGGAAACCGATTCGTCGACGATTTCCTTGACGGTTTTCTCATCATCCAGCTCAGGTTCCTGGGGCAGGTAACCAACCTGGATGCCAGGCTGTGGTCGGGCTTCGCCGATGTAATCCTGGTCTACGCCCGCCATAATCCGCAGCAAGGTGGACTTACCGGCGCCGTTCAAACCGAGCACGCCGATTTTGGCGCCAGGGAAGAAGCTCAGGGAAATGTCTTTGAGGATTTCACGCTTGGGCGGGACCACTTTGCCCACGCGGTTCATTGAGTATACGTATTGGGCCATAACAGGGTAGGTCCTCTTTAGTAATCGGAGGTAAATAAAAGGAACTTGCAGATAAGCCACGTAAGGTAGCGAAACCGGAAAACGATAGCAATTGAGGGAAAATCGCAGATTGCGGCGTGCCGGTTTCTGCGGAGGGCCTGTGAGGCCCATAAAAGATGATTTTTTACCCATTTGTAAGATAGAATAGCGGCCCAATTTTTCAGGGAGCCTGCGGAGAATTCCAAAGCTCTCCGGGCCAGTCAAGCACACAGGGGCAGCGCATCCATGTTTAATCGTGAAATGAAAATAGCCGGCTTTGATGACGAACTCTGGAACGCCATGCAGGCGGAAGAGAAACGTCAGGAAGCTCACATTGAGCTGATTGCATCCGAAAACTACACCAGCCCCCGAGTGATGGAGGCCCAAGGCAGTCTGCTGACGAACAAGTACGCCGAAGGCTACCCGGGCAAGCGTTATTACGGTGGTTGTGAGTTCGTCGACATCGCCGAAGATCTGGCCATTGAACGCGCCAAAGAGCTGTTCGGCGCTGCTTACGCCAACGTACAGCCGCACTCCGGTTCCCAGGCCAACTCTGCGGTGTTCATGGCGCTGCTGAAGCCGGGCGACACCGTTCTGGGCATGAGCCTGGCCCACGGCGGTCACCTGACCCACGGCGCCAGCGTCAACTTTTCCGGCAAGATCTACAACGCAGTCCAGTATGGCCTCAACCCGGAAACTGGCCTGATCGATTATGACGAAGTGGAAGCGCTGGCCGTAGAGCACAAGCCGAAGATGATCATTGCCGGCTTCTCCGCTTACTCCCAGGAGCTGGATTTTGCCCGTTTCCGTGCCATCGCCGATAAAGTGGGTGCTTACCTGTTCGTCGACATGGCGCACGTGGCTGGCCTGATCGCTGCAGGCGTATACCCTGACCCGGTGCCGCACGCCCATGTCGTTGCCACCACCACCCACAAGACCCTGCGCGGTCCTCGTGGCGGCCTCATCCTGGCCTGCGACGACGCTGATCTGCAGAAGAAGCTGAATTCCGCTGTCTTCCCGGGCGGCCAGGGTGGCCCGCTGATGCACGTGATTGCCGCCAAGGCGATCTGCTTCAAAGAAGCCATGAGCGACGAGTTCAAGAGCTACCAGAAGCAGGTGGTCAAGAACGCCAGTGCCATGGCCCAGGTATTTGTTGAGCGCGGATACGATGTGGTTTCCGGTGGCACCAAGAACCACCTGTTCCTGGTCAGCCTGATCAAGCAGGACATCACCGGTAAAGACGCGGACGCCGCCTTGGGCCGTGCTCACATCACCGTCAACAAGAACGCCGTTCCCAACGACCCGCGTTCACCGTTCGTCACTTCCGGTCTGCGTATCGGCACGCCGGCCATCACCACCCGCGGATTCGGTGAGTCCGAGTCCCGGGATCTGGCCGGCTGGATTTGTGACATCCTCGATAACCTCGAAGACGACGCCGTAAACGACCGCGTACGCGAGCAAGTTTCTGCTCTGTGTGCCCGTTTCCCGGTCTACGGCTAAACTACAGGCAAGATCCGCCGGCTCCGTCTGCGTATTTACGCGACCGGAGCCGGCTCCTTTCCGGAGTCTTTGATTATGCATTGTCCCTTTTGTGGTGAAGCAGATACCAAGGTGATCGACTCGCGCCTGGTGGCCGAGGGCGATCAGGTGCGTCGCCGCAGGGAGTGCTTGTCCTGCCACGAACGTTTTACCACCTTCGAAGGTGCTGAGCTGGTCATGCCCCGCGTGGTCAAGCAGGACGGGATTCGTCAGCCCTTCGATGAGGAAAAGCTGCGGTCTGGCATCATGAAGGCACTGGAAAAACGGCCGGTGAGTATCGAACAGATTGATGCGGCATTGAACCGAATCAAGTACCGGCTTCGCGCTACCGGTGAGCGCGAGGTCAAGTCGATGCAGTTGGGTGAGGAAGTGATGACCGAACTACGGCAGTTGGACAAGGTTGCCTACGTGCGGTTTGCCTCGGTTTATCGCAGCTTCCAGGACATCAATGAATTCAAGGAAGAGATCGAACGGTTGTCGGCGACCAATGGCGAGAATGCGGTAGATGTGGCCAAGGCGCTGGCCGACAACCAATCCTCGAAAGGAAACGTATGATCGACGTCCGTGACCGGACCATGATGGCGCGGGCGGTTCAGCTTGCCTGGCGCGGCCGCTATTCAACGCACCCAAACCCGCGGGTGGGCTGTGTCATTGCCCGGGGCGATGAAATTCTGGGTGAAGGCTGGCACGAACGCGCCGGTGAGGCCCATGCCGAGATTCGGGCGCTGAGTCAGGCTGGTCCGTCTGCCCGCGGGGCGACGGCCTATGTCACGCTTGAGCCGTGCAGTCACTTCGGCCGGACACCTCCGTGTGCTCGGGCCCTGATTGATGCCGGTGTGGCGCACGTGGTTGCGGCTACCAAAGATCCCAATCCGTCGGTATCCGGGCGCGGCCTGGAACTGCTGCGCGAGGCGGGTATTCAGGTCACTGAAGGTGTGCTGGCGGAAGAGGCGGCACGCCTGAATCCGGGCTTCATGAAGCGCATGAACACCGGCCGCCCCTGGGTGCGCTTGAAGATGGCGGCCAGCCTGGATGGTCGAACCGCGATGGCATCGGGTGAGAGTCAATGGATTACCGGCGCCGAGGCGCGCCAGGATGTCCAGCGTCTGCGCGCTATGAGTGACGCCATCGTTACCGGTGTCGGCACGGTGCTGGCAGACGATCCATCGCTCACCGTCCGCCGGGAAGAGTTGGGAGATATTGGCGATGCTACCGAGCCATCCCGGCAGCCGCTGCGCGTTATTGCGGATCGGGACGCCCGTACCCCGGCCTCGGCAACCATCCTGAAGGGCGGCAACGTGCAGGTGTTCTGTGCTTCGTCGACCCTGGCGACCGCGCCGGCGCAGGATTTGGCGGCCCTTGGGATAAGCATCAACGGGGTTGCCTGGAAAGATAACGGCATCGACGTGGCGGAGTTGCTGGATTCCCTGGGTGAGCTGGGCATCAACGAACTGCTGGTGGAAGCCGGGCCAACACTCGCGGGCACCTTCATCAGCGAAGGCCTGGTCGACGAACTCTGGCTCTACCAGGCGCCGGTGTTTCTGGGTAGCACCGGGCGCCCGACTGCGCACCTGCCACTGGAGTCCATGGCAGACAAAGTGCAGTGGAAAGTGCTTGATCGACGTCAGGTGGGTGAGGATCAGCGACTGATCCTGGCGCGCCAGTAATCATTAAATTCACGGTGTCCCGGCAACCCGAGGCTGCCGGCAAACCGCAAGGGTGCAAAACTGTATGGCACTGAACAGCATTGAAGAAATCATCGAAGATATCCGTCAGGGCAAGATGGTCATCCTGATGGATGATGAGGATCGCGAAAACGAAGGCGATCTGGTGATGGCGGCTGAACACTGCTCCGCCGAAGCCATCAATTTCATGGCGCGTTTCGGTCGCGGCCTGATCTGTATGCCCATGACCCGGGATCGCTGTGAACAGCTGGGCCTGCCGCTGATGGTGCATCAGAATGCCTCTGGTTTTGGCACCAAGTTCACCCTGTCGATTGAAGCGAAAGAGGGTGTGACAACCGGTATTTCCGCTGCTGACCGTGCCCGCACGGTTCAGGCCGCAGTGGCGCGGGATGCCAAGGCGTCGGATCTGGTCCAGCCGGGCCATATCTTCCCGTTGATGGCCGATCCTGGTGGCGTACTCAGCCGAGCCGGGCACACCGAGGCGTCCTGCGATCTGGCCGCATTGGCCGGATCGGAGCCGGCGGGTGTGATCTGCGAGATCATGAACGACGATGGCTCTATGGCCCGTCGGGAAGATCTTGAGCGGTTTGCCGAGGAGCACGATCTGAAGATTGGCACCATTGCCGACCTGATCCACTACCGCACCATGAATGAGCGCACCATCGAGTGCGTGGAAGAGAACACGCTGGACACCGAGTACGGTAAGTTCAACCTGCGCACCTACCGTGACAACATCCAGGGTGCCACCCACCTGGCCATGGTCATGGGTGATATCCGCGCTGAAGAGCCGGTCCATGTGCGTGTGCACATTACCGACACCCTGCGTGATTTGCTCGGCGCCCGCCGCAAGGATTCCCGCAGCTGGCCGTTGCACCACGCTCTGGAGAAAGTGGCAGCCGAGGGCCGGGGCGTCGTCGTGTTGCTGAACAGTGCTGAGGACAGCTACAACCTGGAAGACCGTATTCACGAGTTCTTTGATGAAGGGAAAGGCTCCGCTGGCAAGGGCAGCTCCGGTGTTTATTTCACCGTGGGTACCGGCTCCCAGATTCTGCGGGACATCGGCGTTGGTAAAATGCGCCTGTTAAGTCCGCCGATCAAGTTCTCCGCCATCTCCGGATTTGATCTGGAAGTGGTTGAATACGTTCCCTATACCCCTAATTGATTAACCCGGTCATGACCAACGCGTCGTGACCCGTGAAGGAGCCATGCATGGCAGATATCAAAGTAATTGAAGGTGATTTTACCCAGTGCAGCGGACGGTACGCGCTGGTCGTCGGCCGTTTTAACGGCTTTGTAGTTGAAAGCCTGGTGGACGGAGCAGTGGATACGCTGCGTCGCCATGGCATTTCAGACGATGACATTACCATTATCCGTGTACCGGGCGCGTACGAGATGCCGCTGGCGGTAAAACGCGTTGCCGAGACCTCCAACTACGACGCAATCATCGCTCTGGGCGCTGTGATTCGTGGTGGTACGCCTCATTTCGAGTATGTTGCCGGTGAAGCCTCCAGTGGTCTGGGCGCGGTTAGTCTGGAAACCGACGTACCGGTTACCTTTGGTGTGCTGACAGTGGATTCTATCGAACAGGCTATCGAACGTTCAGGCACCAAAGCCGGTAACAAGGGCGCGGAAGCGGCCATTACCGCGCTGGAAATGGTCAGCCTGTTCAAGAAGCTGGGTGAGTAATGAGCGCAATTGACGATAACACCCCACAGCCAGCCCCGAGCGGTCAGCCCAAAGCCGGCGATCGCCGCCGCGCCCGGGCCCTGGCTCTGCAGGGACTGTACCAGCGCCACTTCAGCAAGAGCTCGATTTCGGACATTGAGGCCGAGTTCATGGTTGATAACGACATGGCCAAGGTGGATCTGCTGTATTTTCGCGACCTGTTGCGGGGCGTGCACCGGGAGCAGGCCGATCTCGACCAGCTATTGGAGCCGTACCTGGATCGCCCGCTGCAGGAAGTGGATGCTATTGAACTGGCGATTGTTCGCCTCGGCGCCTATGAGTTGAAGCATCGCCTGGATGTGCCCTACAAAGTGGTGATCAACGAAGGCATTGAAATGGCAAAGCGCTTCGGCGGTACGGAAGGCCACAAGTTCGTCAACAGTGTTCTGGACAAGCTCAGCCGTCGCTTGCGTCTGGCAGAGACACGTCCCCGCTAGGGCATGGGCGAGTTTGAGCTGATTCAAAAGCATTTCCTGCCCTTAGCTCGTTCCGTGTCTAACGGTTCGCTGGTAATGGGGCCTGGAGATGACTGTGCGATTCAGCGCATTCCCGCCGGCCGTGATCTGGTGTTCTCCATCGATACCATGGTGGAGGGCATCCACTTCCCCGAATCCTATCCTCCCGAATACCTTGGTTGGCGTGCCCTCGCCGCAGCTACCAGTGACCTGGCGGCTATGGGCGCTGAGCCGGCCTGCTTTACCCTGGCACTGACATTGCCGGAGGCTGACGATCACTGGCTTACAGGCTTTGCTCGTGGGCTCGCCAATGCCAGCCACACGTTCCGATTGGCGCTGGCAGGTGGCGATACCACTCGCGGGCCATTGTCATTGAGTATTCAGGTTCATGGCACTGTGGCAGAAGGTTGTGGCTTGAGACGTTCCGGAGCGAGAGCAGGAGATTTGATTTGTGTATCTGGCACTTTGGGCGACGCGGGCGCGGCTCTGGACTACCTTGAGGAGGTCAAGCCCACCGACGACATGGCTCGTGTGCTTGAACGGTACCATCATCCGCGCCCGCGCCTCGAACTCGGTGAGTCGTTATTCGGGCTAGCAACTTCAGCCATTGATATATCCGATGGTTTGATGGCCGATCTGGGGCACATTCTGGAGGCCTCTGGGGCCGGTGCCACCATCGATCCGACCTTGATCCCGCTGTCACCTGCGTTGTCCAGGCTGAAAGGCACGAGCGCGGTGGACTACGCTTTAAACGCCGGAGATGATTACGAACTCTGCGTTACTATTCCCGAGGCGCTCTGGCAGGGCGCTTCGGAGGCAATTCGCAACCAGCTGACTGTGATCGGCACTGTGAATCAGGATGCCGGGTTACACATCAAGGATAGCCCCGGCCCGACCGACAGTCCGGGTGCAGGTTTCGACCATTTCAGGAGCAAGGCATGAGTCAGGACGATTTTCCCGAACCGGATTTGCCGCAGGCGTTGTTGCCGCCGGGCTTTTTGAAAAATCCGGTACACCTCCTGGCGTTTGGTTTTGGCAGCGGGGCGGCGGCAAGGGCGCCGGGAACCTGGGGCAGTCTGGCCGCCATCCCTTTGTGGTACACCTTCGCATGGCTGCCAGGGCCGGTTTACTGGGGCATTGTCCTGGTGGCCTTTCTGGTGGGTATCTGGCTGTGTGGCCAAACCGCGCGGGATCTGAAAGTTCATGATCACGGTGGCATTGTCTGGGACGAGTTCGTCGGTATGTGGATTGCCCTGGGCCTGTTTCCGGAGCAGATAGTCGGGGTCTTGCTGGCATTTACCCTGTTCCGGCTGTTTGATGTCCTGAAGCCATGGCCGATTAACTGGCTGGATGATCGTCTGCCCGGAGGGCTGGGAATCATGGTGGATGACGTGGTGGCAGGGTTGATGGCGATGCTGTCCATGCTCGCCATTGATCGTTGGTTGTTGCCGGTCATTGTCTGAGCCGGCGTTTGCCCTGATGGGCAGTTCAGTGCAGCGACTGTTCCTCTGGTAGCAGTCTCACAACGTGCAGGAACCTGCGGAGACCGGTTTCGGCACGCTCCCTGGATGCGAAAGGACCACTGTCGAAGCCTTCCCGAGTGGTAAAGTACCATTTGCTGCCGACGCAGAAGAACCGGCTACTTCTAAAGGGAACGGGCCCGGCTTCTCCCGATCTGATTTGGGTATCCATAACGTCTCCTGTGCCCGCTGCCGACCGATTTGCATCGTTCGCAACGTTTCTTTGGCCGATCTGTATAAAATTAATCCAATTCCGCCGAAATTCAACACTTTTTTACAATCTCACGGTATCAGTCGCTATTAAGATCGGCAAAATCGCCGACGGTTCCGGTGTGGCTGATTGGGCGAGATGGCTTGCCCTGGCTGGGCGCACTCGTCAGAATGCCATCAAACGGGTGCTAACCTCAGGGCCTTTTCCCTTCACATCAAGGAGATTTCATGGGTATCACGCAAGCTTCATCGTCTCAGCCGACCTTTGGTCGTTCAATCAAGCGAGTTTCGCGTTCACTGGTGGCGAGTGTTCTGGTGGTCGCGCTGGCCGGCTGTGCGTCTTCTATGACGCGGGTAGAGACCTGGGAAGGGGAGCCGGAAGAAGCAAGCCAGGCTTCTACGCTGAAGGCCCCCGGTGCCATTAAGGTAACCCAGGTTAACGGCCGCAATATGAGCAGCTTCCTGATGGACGATCTGGCACTGGACTTCGCCCTATTGCCTGGTGAGAACGAAGTAGTGTTTACCCACAAGACTATCTGGGCCAAGTCTGGTGTGGTTGAGAATGGCGAATCAAAGGTGCACGTGTACCTGAGTGAACCCCAAGTTGTCCGATTCAATGCCAGGCAGGACGAGGTGTATCGCTTTAGTTTCCCTGACCCGAAATCCCGCGCCGAGGCCGAGCAAATGGCCGAGACGTTCATGGCCACAGTCGTCAACGAAGATGGTCAGGCGGTAGCGACCTCTCAGGTATGGGCGCCTGAGCTCGCCTCTGACCGCACGCCTATTCCTGCTAGCCGTGCGGTCGATTCAGCCGATGAGAATGCGCTGGAGAGACTCAAGGCGGTTTGGGCAACGGCCACCGAAGACGAGAAGAAAGCTTTCCTGCGCTGGGCTTTTGAATAACGGCCCATAGCAAGACTCCGGCCTGCCCTTGGGTGGGCCGCTAGCTCTCTCCCCCTCATCAGGCGCGAAAGCGGTGCAGCGCCTTTTTCAGAACCCCTTCCAGTGCGGTCAGTACATCGTCAGCCAAGGTTTGGCGTGATGAGGCCACATCGTCTTCTGAGTCTTCCTCCGGTTCCAGTGAGTTCGCTGCCGTCTCGATAGCGTCCAGGCTTTCCTCAACATAGCCCGCCAGGGAGGCGCCATCTGCGACCACGTCCGGGCACAAGGTAAAGTTCAACGTGAGACTGCCCTGGTAGCTGACCGCGACGATCACCAGCCCCATGCTGTCGAACAATGGTGCGGTGTTGTACTGCTGGACCAGTCGCGCGCCCTGCAGGTACAGCGGAACTTGGGGGCCCGGAACATTGGTGATGGGGAGATTGAACGCGGGCTGGTAGCGCTGAGCTATCTGCAGTTCCGAGTACAAGCGGGCAGACAACGCCAGCATGGTTGAGGGCAGCAGTTCGGTCAGTCGATCGGCGGCAATGGCTTCCCGGTAGGGTTCCGAGGCAACCGCATTCCAGTGAATTCGGCGTATCCGCAAGGCTGGGTCCGACTCACAGGTGGACAAATCCAGCAGCATCGCCGACATCTGGTTGCCGGTAGCCCTGCGCAGGCTGTTGGAGCGAACCGAAATTGGGGTCATGGCGATCAGCGATTTCCGGGTGTCGGCCTTGTGATCAACGCTATACCGGCGAAGGGTTTCGGCACACAGGCCCAAAACCACATCATTGAGCGTGACGTCCCCCAATGTGGCTTTGATTGCCTTGAGCCGTGCCAGGTCGACATTGGCAGAGACAATTTGCCGATTGGCCGTGATCTGTCGGTTGAACGGACTGTGTGGTGCAGAGAACAGCGGGAAAGGCATAGGGAGCTTGCGCAACTGCTTATGGATCAGGCCTCGTGCCGTGGCCTGGGCGGCATTAACCGCCAGGGCGGTAAATTGCACCGGTGTTCTCAGGATGTTGGCGCCGGCCTGGAGCATGACGCGCTCTTCCGATGGTGCAGGGCGCGGTTGCCAGGGGCGTGGAGCATGGATTGGACGGGGTTCCGGGGTATATTCCAGCAGATTGCTCAGGATGTCCTCGCCGCTGAAGGCGTCGATGGCAGCATGGTGCAGTCTCACGATAAGTGCGAACCCCTGACTGTCGGGATCATCGTCGTTCAGTCGGAAGCCATCCACAAAGGTGATGTGCCAAAGTGGCCGGTCCCGTTTCAGAGGCTCTTCCAGGATCTTCGATGCCAGAGTCATCAAAGTATCCCTTTGCCCGTGTTCCCCCAGGTTGACGTAGGCCAGGTGGCGCTCGATGCTGAAGTCGGGATCGTCAATCCAGTAAGGGCGACCCAGGCGAATGGGGATTTCCTTTAACCGCTGGCGGAAGACCGGGACCACATGCAGTCGGCTTCGGAGGTAGGCGATAAAAGTGCTGAATCCCAGGGGCGCTTTCTGCTCACTGGCATCGAACAGGTAGATGCCACCAATGTGCATGGGCGTGGTCTCTGATTCCAGGTACAGGAACGAGGCATCCAGTTCCGACAACTGCCGCATTAATAAACTCCCTTGGCGCTAAAGTCCGCTGATTATACGCGAACCGAGGGGTTTTCCCGTTGGCTCTGCCGCCAGGATCCTGACTCTACCTCAGTCACAATATCTTGGCCCGGTTTAGTTGGCGAGCCATTCCTTGATAGCGACATCGTTGGTCAATCGATCCCAGAACCACATCAGCGCCTTGCCTTGATCGTCCGCATGCCGGGCTGCATGCAGCATGATTGGCGATCTGGGCTCGTGCACTTTTTTGGTGATGAGGCTGCCACGCTCGAGTTGCTCCCGAATGCGGGGTAGAGGCAGCCATCCGACCCCAAGGCCGGATTCCTGGATCGCAATTTTCTGGTCGATGTTGGCAACCGTCAGGGTGCGTTGGCGCCGGAAAATGCCGGCATGACCGGGCGGGAGCGAGCGCGAGGTATCGGCTGCCACCGCCGCCGGGTATTCGGTTATATCGTCCTCAGTCAGGGCCTCGCTGGTTTTCGCCAACGGATGGTCGGGGGCGACCGCAAACACGAAGGGTATGGTGCCCAGGGCTTGGGTGGTGAAATTGCCGGCGGGTTTGCTGGATTGGTCGGCGCCGAGAATCAGGTCGACGCGGCGGTCCTGCAGGGCATCCCAGGAGCCAGCAAATACCTCTTCGACAATCTGCACATCAACCGGCACGCCCAGCGCGTAGAACTCCCGAACTGCCGGGAACAGGCAGGTTGCCGGTAGCAGCGAGTTGAAGCCAATACGCAGGCGCGTTTCCCAGCCCTGGGCGACCTGTTTGGTGGTATGGGCAAGATTCTCCGCCGCCTCCAGAAGCGTGCGGCCTTCCTCGAGCAGGTAGCGGCCGGCCGGTGTCAGGCTGGCGCGGTGTCCGCTGCGGTCGAAAATGGCAACGTTGAGGTCTTCTTCCAGCTTCTGCACGGTGTAGCTGATGGCCGAGGGCACCCGGAACAGCTCATTGGCGGCGCCGGCAAAACTGCCTTTGCGGTCAATGGCGTCGAGAACTTTAAGCGCGTCGATGGTGATGGCTGTGTGCATGTTCGAAATATCTGAAGTTGTTGGCCAGAAATGCTTGTTTGAGAGGGTAGCAGGGTACTCGTTATTCTTCTCGTTAAATGTAGATGGGCCCTTTGGCAATTAATTGTAAACGGGCGGTCACGATCAGAAATTTTAACGGGAGTGTATCGATGGGTCTTCTTGTAGACGGCAAATGGCACGACAAGTGGTACGACACTGATAAGACTGGAGGTAAATTCGAGCGAGAAGCCGCGCGCTTTCGTAACTGGGTCACCGCAGACGGAACACCGGGGCCTCAGGGTGAGGGTGGCTTTCAGGCCGAGTCCGGCCGCTACCATCTGTATGTCTCCATGGCCTGTCCCTGGGCACACCGGACCCTGATTTTCCGTAAGCTCAAGGGGCTGGAGCCGCACATCGCCGTGTCCGTCGTGCATCCTGATATGGTCGAGAACGGCTGGGAATTCCGACCGGATGATGAGAGCCACCGGGATCACCTGTACAACAGCCTGTTTATGCATCAGCTCTACACCCGGGCTGCACCCACCTATTCTGGCCGGGTGACGGTGCCGGTGCTTTGGGATGCCCACCAGCAAACCATTGTCAGTAATGAGTCGGCGGACATCATCAGAATGCTGAATTCTGCTTTCGACGGCCTGGATGGGGTCAAGGCGGAGCTGGACTTCTACCCGGCTGAGCTTCATTCAGACATTGAGGCTGTCAACGAACGGGTTTATCGCACCGTCAACAATGGGGTGTACAAGGCTGGCTTTGCGACTGCGCAGGATAAATACGAAGAGGCTTATGCTGAGCTGTTCCGGACGCTGGATTGGCTGGAGGATCGGTTGTCGACCCAGCGCTATCTGGTAGGTCGCCAGCTGACCGAGGCCGACTGGCGGTTGTTCACAACCTTGATCCGGTTTGATGCGGTTTACTTCAGTCACTTCAAATGCAATCGCCAGCGGATAGCTGATTTCCCAGCTCTGTCAGCCTACGTGCGGGATTTGTACCAGGTGCCGGGTGTGGCTGAAACCGTGGATCTGGAGCAGATCAAACGCCACTACTACGTCAGTCAGCGCACCATTAACCCGACCCAGGTGGTTCCGGTCGGTCCCGAGGTCGAGCTGGATGCTCCCCATGGCCGGGAAGTACTTAGCTAACCCGGGCCACGGCGACTTCGGTAAGTAGGGTGAGTGCGGTCTTGTGGCTGGAGTCGGCAAGGCAGGATAGGCATTCGCTGGCCTGCGCTGCCTCGGCTCGGGCTCGCGCCATGGTGTATTCCAGGGCACCAGTGTTCTCGACAACGGCCAAGATCTGGGACAGGTCGTCCAGGCCGCCTTTGCGAATGGCCTGACGGATGAGTTGTCGCTCTTCGTCACTGCCATTGGCCATGGCGTGAATCAGTGGCAGCGTGGCCTTGCCTTCTGCCAGGTCGTCGCCAACGTTTTTGCCCATGGTGTCGGCATCGCCACGGTAATCCAGCACGTCGTCCACTAATTGGAATGCCAGGCCCAGGTGTTTGCCGTAATCCTGCAGTGCCTTTTCCTGCACTTCGTTGGCGCCGGCCAGCAGGGCCCCGGAGTGGGATGCGGCTTCGAACAGCATGGCGGTCTTGTTGTGAATGACCTTCATGTACTGTTCTTCGGTGAGATCCGGGTTCTTGACATTCATCAGCTGCATCACTTCGCCCTCGGCAATGACCGCGGTGGCGTGTGAGAGCACGTTCATGATTGGAAGGCTTTCCAGCTCCACCATCATCTCGAACGCCCGGGCGTAGAGGAAATCCCCTACCAGAACGCTGGGTGCATTCCCCCAGCGGGCATTGGCGGTGCTCCGGCCCCGGCGCATGTCCGAGGTATCGACCACGTCGTCATGGAGCAGGGTGGCGGTGTGCAGGAACTCGATCACCGCGGCCAGTTTCAGGTGATTGCTCCCGCTGTAGCCGGCGGCCTGGCTGGAAAGCAGTACCAGCAGGGGGCGCAGGCGCTTGCCACCGCTCTCAATAATGTACTGGGCAATCTTTTCCACCAAGGGAACGTCTGATGACAGCCGCTGGATGATCAGTTCGTTGACGCGGCTGAAGTCGTCGGCCACGGTGTCGTAAATGCGCTGGGCTGTCATGCGGCTTGTTGATCCCTTATTACTATTTGATGGCCGCTGTTAGATGAAAGCGGTCAGTGATATTTCGGGCAGGTCGCGGCAATGCTAGGTATTGCTGCCTACAGTGTCAACTTGGCTTGTATTGCGCGACACCTTTTCGTACAATCACGCGCCCAACTCATCCCAACCTGCGCTCCCTGCTATAGGGTTGCCAAAGAGCTTCCCTTAGAACCAGGTGGATAAGAGCAGGGATGGGTCAATCGCGGAGAAGGTTAATGTACGCAGTTATTGTTAGCGGTGGTAAACAGCACCGTGTAAAAGAAGGCGAAACACTGAAGCTGGAAAAGCTGGAAGTTGAAACTGGTGGCAACGTTGAGTTCGATCGCGTTCTGCTGGTCTCCGACGGCGACAAGGTTCAGGTAGGTGCGCCGGTTGTAGATGGCGCCAAAGTGACTGCGGAAGTGGTCAGCCACGGTCGTCACGACAAGGTTCAGATCATCAAGTTCCGTCGTCGGAAGCATTCCATGAAGCGTCAGGGCCACCGTCAGTGGTTTACTGAAGTCAAGATCACGGGTATCAAGGGCTGAGGCTCTCGAATTACCCCTTAGAGAAGGAGGCTGGTAATGGCTCACAAAAAAGCAGCAGGTAGTACCCGTAACGGTCGCGATTCCGAGTCGAAACGACTTGGTGTGAAGCGCTATGGCGGCGAAAATGTATCTGCAGGCAGCATCATCGTTCGTCAGCGCGGAACTCGTTTCCACGCTGGTAACAATGTAGGCATTGGCAAGGACCACACCCTGTTCGCGAAAGCGGAAGGTCAGGTGAAGTTCGAGGTCAAAGGCCCGCAGAGCCGTAAGTTCGTGAGCATCGTTCCTGCTGCGTAAGCAGCGGCGATCCGGTTCTGTCGAACCTTAGGCGGCCCTGATATCATCAGATATCAGGGTTGCCAGGAGCCCCGCAAAGCTTCCTAGAGGCTGCGGGGCTTTTTAGTTTATGCGCGAAGCGCAAAGGGTTTATCAATGAAATTCGTAGACGAAGCCACCATCATCGTTGAAGCTGGAAAAGGCGGGCATGGTTGCCTCAGTTTTCGGCGCGAGAAATACGTGCCAAAGGGCGGTCCCGACGGCGGCGACGGTGGTGACGGTGGCTCCGTGTATCTGGAAGCCGAAAGTGCGCTGAATACGCTGATCGACTATCGGTTCCAGCGTAAGCACAAGGCTCAGAATGGTCAGCCTGGTTCGGGTCGTAATTGTACGGGCAACAAGGGTGAAGATCTGGTATTGCCGGTGCCCGTGGGAACCACCGTGGTGGATATGGATACCCATGAGGTGCTGGGTGATCTGACCCGTGCCGGCGAACGTCTGAAAGTGGCCCAGGCCGGCTTTCATGGCCTTGGCAATACTCGTTTCAAGTCGTCGGTGAACCGGGCGCCCCGGCAGACTACCAAGGGATCCGAGGGTGAGCTGCGAAATCTCCGTCTTGAGCTGAAAGTGCTGGCGGACGTTGGTCTTCTTGGTATGCCCAATGCCGGCAAGTCGACGTTTATCCGTTCGGTCTCGGCGGCGCGGCCCAAAGTTGCCGACTATCCGTTTACCACGCTGGTGCCCAATCTTGGTGTGGTCAGCGTGCAGGCGCATCAGAGTTTCGTGATCGCCGATATTCCCGGCTTGATCGAAGGTGCGGCAGAGGGTGCTGGTCTTGGCATTCGTTTCCTCAAGCACCTGGTTCGTACTCGTTTGCTCTTGCATCTGGTGGATGTGGCTCCCTATGACGGCTCCTCACCGGTTGAGGCAGTGCGTGCGATCGAGCATGAGCTGGAGAAGTTCAGTGAAACACTGGCCGAGCGTGAGCGCTGGCTGGTGCTGAACAAGGTGGATATGGTCGCCGATGAAGATCGCGATGCCCACTGTCAGGCTATCGTCGACGAGCTGGGCTGGAAGGGGCCGGTGTTCTGGATCTCCGCGCTCAGCGGTGAAGGCACCAAACCGCTAACCCAGGCCGTTATGCGCTGGATAGAACAGCAGGCCGAGGAAGAGACTCAGAATCCTGAGGTGGCTGAGCGCGAAGCTGCTCGCCAGCGCCGGATGGATGAGGAGGCTCGTGTTCGGATCGAAGCGGAGCGCCAGGCGCGTCGTGCGGCCCGTCAGGACGACGATGATGATGACGACTTCGATGACGATGATTACGACGTCGAAGTGGTCTACGCCCCCGAGTAATTGAAGAGAGTTTCACGGATCATGAGTGAGCGCACCCATCTGCGTCGGGCCAAGCGCCTGGTCATCAAAATCGGAAGTGCCCTGCTGACCAACGACGGCAAAGGTCTGGATGTGGCCTCGTTGGGATTGTGGGTCGATCAGATTGCCGGTTTGATTGAAGAGGGTGTGGAGGTTGTGATCGTGTCCTCCGGCTCCGTGGCCGAGGGCATGAGCCGGCTCGGTTGGAAAGCGCGGCCGCAACACTTGCATGAGCTCCAGGCCGCAGCTGCCGTGGGGCAGATGGGGCTGGTGCAAACCTGGGAAGCTCAGTTCCGGCGCCATGGTTTGCATGCTGCACAGATTTTGCTGACTCACGACGACCTCTCCGATCGCAAGCGCTACCTGAACGGTCGCAGTACTTTGCGAGCGCTTCTGGACCTTGGCGTAGTGCCGATCGTGAATGAAAACGACACGGTGGTCACCGACGAGATCCGGTTTGGCGACAACGATACCCTCGGTGCGCTGGTTGCCAACCTGATTGAGGCCGATGGCCTGATCATCCTGACGGATCAGCTGGGTTTGTTCGATAAAGACCCGCGCAAGCACTCCGATGCCTCACTGGTAGCTGAGAGCAAGGCCGGTGATCCGGCGCTTGATGCCATGGCTGGCGGTGGTGCCGGTGCGCTCGGGCGCGGTGGCATGTTGACAAAGGTTCGTGCTGCCCGGCTGGCGGCCCGTTCCGGTGCCTTTACGGTTATCGTTGGTGGGCGGATCGAAGGCGTGATTACCCGCCTGCGTCAGGGCGACGTGGTAGGCACACTGCTGCTGCCAGAACAGGGAAGGGTTGCGGCGCGCAAGCAGTGGCTGGCGAGTCATCTGCAAACTCGCGGCAAGCTGAGTCTGGACGACGGTGCGGTCAAGGTTGTCTGTCTGGGTGGTCGAAGTTTGCTGCCGGTTGGGGTTCGTGAGGTTGTTGGTCAGTTTCGTCGGGGCGAGATGGTGTCCTGTGTCGATGCGACGGGCAAAGAGGTTGCCCGGGGGCTGGTCAATTACGACGCGGATGAGGCCAGGGCGATCGCCGGGCGCTCCAGTGATCGGATTGCCGAGGTGTTGGGGTATGTCTCAGGTGACGAGATGATTCATCGGGATAATCTGGTTCTCGTTTAAAGCCCGAATTGCAAACATAAAAAAACCGGCCAGTTGGCCGGTTTTTTCGTTTCCGAAGAGAATTCCGCTTACGCGCTCTTCAGGGACTTGATCTTGGCACTCAGGCGGCTCTTATGACGAGCGACTTTGCTTTTGGCAAAGATGCCTTTGTTGACCATGCTGTCCAGAATCGGCTGAGCCTGCTTGAAAGCGGCCTGGGCTTCATCATAGTTGCCGGACTCAATCTTGGTCTGGATCTTTTTCATGTAGGTACGAGCCATAGAACGCAGGCTTGCGTTGTGCTTGCGGTTCTTCTCGTTCTGACGTGCGCGCTTTTTGGCTTGCGGGGTATTTGCCACCGTAAAACTCCTGAAAATCTCAAATTCGTTGCTGAATGATTCGTTACATCGCGGGCGCGCCAAAACCAGCGCGTCGAAATAAATGACGCGGAACTATGCCGCTGAAACCCTGAAATGTCAAGACCATTGGTCATTTCATCGCCCAGTCATCCCCCGGCACGAGAGGCCTGTGCTAAACTCGCCGCTCATTGGGTGAGGGTGTCCGGGCCGAGCTAGTAGTTTCCGAGACGCCTTGCCGTATCGCCGTCTAACGCCAGATCAGTACCTGCATGTCATCGGAACCCGAAACCAAGACCGAGCAAAAACGCCTGCCAAAGGCCCCTGGACTGTTACGTTCCTCCGGGCTCGTTGGTGCCATGACCATGCTGTCCCGAGTGCTGGGCCTGGTCCGGGACATGGTCATAGCCCGTTATTTCGGTGCGGGCGCCGGTGCGGACGCTTTCTTTGTGGCGTTCAAGATCCCCAATTTCCTGCGCCGTCTGTTTGCTGAAGGTGCCTTTTCCCAGGCGTTTGTGCCGGTGCTGTCCTCCTATCGTGAGCATCAGCCGGTGTCGGAGGTGAAGCGACTGGTGGATGCGGTGGCGGGTTCACTGGGGCTGATTCTGTTGGCCGTCACCCTGGTGGCTATGCTGGGCGCCCCCGTGCTGACGGCAGTCTTTGCGCCCGGCTTCCTTGAGGATGAGGTTAAGTTCGCCCTGGCCAGCGACATGCTGCGCATCACTTTTCCGTATCTGCTGCTGATCTCATTGACGGCGTTTGCCGGTGGCATACTGAACAGCTACGACCGGTTTGCGGTGCCCGCCTTTACCCCGGTTCTGCTTAATCTGGCGATGATTGGCGCCGCCATTTACCTGACGCCGTTGATGGCCGAGCCTGTTATGGCGCTGGCCTGGGGTGTGTTCATTGCCGGTGCCCTGCAGCTGTTCTTCCAGCTGCCGTTCCTGGCGCGCCTGGGCCTGTTGCCGCGTCCCCGGGTCGATTACCGGCACGAAGGGGTTGGCCGTATTCTCCGGTTGATGGCGCCGGCGCTGTTCGGGGTATCGGTAAGTCAGATTAATCTGCTATTGGATACCGTGCTGGCATCGTTTCTCCAGACCGGCAGTGTGTCCTGGCTGTACTACTCGGATCGGCTGTCGGAGCTGCCTTTGGGTGTGTTCGGCATCGCCATTGCCACCGTCATCTTGCCCAGCTTGTCCCGCAAACATGCGGCGGAGTCGGCAGATCAGTTTGCGGCCACCCTCGACTGGGCGGTGCGTGCCGTCCTGCTGATTGGTTTGCCGGCCGCGGTGGCTCTGGCACTGCTGGCGGAGCCTCTCATTGCCACCTTGTTCCACTACGGCGAAGTGACTGATCGCGATGTGTTGATGTCGGCCCAGAGTCTGCGTGCTTATTCCGCCGGCCTGCTTGCGTTCATGGTAATCAAGGTTTTGGCGCCAGGGTTCTTTGCCCGGCAGGACACCAAAACCCCGGTCAAGATCGGTGTGATCGCCATGGTGGCCAATATGGCCTTCAACCTCATGCTGGTGATTCCGCTGGCCCATGCCGGCCTGGCGCTGGCGACTTCCTTGTCGGCCTGGCTCAATGGCTACCTGCTCTGGCGCGGGTTGCGCAAGCAGGGGGCCTGGCGTAGCCAGCCCGGGTGGGGGCGTTTCTTGCTCCAGATTGTCAGTGCGAACCTGGCGCTGGCCGCAAGCATTGTCTGGCTCAAGGCGCCCGTGAGCGATTGGCTGGCGGCCGGTGGCTTCCAGCGAGCTTCTGATATGGCGGTGCTGGTTGGCGTTGGCGTGGCGGTTTACTTCCTGGTGCTGGCGTTGACCGGGGTGAGGGTAAGACATTTCCGCCAGAGGTAAGGTATAATCGCGCGTTTTCTCACCAGTGATCCCCGGTCCGGCAAAACCACGCGTGTTTGCCCTGGATGATGCGGGGAGCTGAAAGCCAGCTGGCAATTGAAGGTTCGCATTGCATGCGTCTGATCCGAGGCCTGACCAACCTGACTCTGCTGTCCCGGCGTGAGGATTCTCCTCTTGCTGGTGGCTGTGTCGCGACCATTGGAAATTTCGACGGAGTGCACATCGGGCACCGGACCATCCTGGAGCAGGTCAAAGAGAAAGCGGCCAGTCTGGGACTGCCGTCGGTGGTCATGGTTTTTGAGCCTCAGCCGAGAGAGTTTTTTCAGGGCAAAGAGGCGCCTCCAAGGCTGATGTCGTTCCGGCAGAAATTTGAGGCCCTGACGGCGGCGGGTATTGATTACGTCCTGTGCCTGCATTTCAACAGCCGATTCCGCCGTTTGACCAGCCGTGAGTTCATTGATGCCGTTCTGGTCAATGGCCTGGGCGTGCGCCATCTGGTGGTGGGTGATGACTTCCGCTTCGGCTGTGACCGCACCGGCGATTTCATGTTGCTGCGGGAGGCTGGCGAAAGCCAGGGGTTCACGGTAGAGAATACCCGCACGGTCACCATCGATGGTGAGCGGGTGAGCAGTACCCGGATTCGCGACCGGCTGGGCCTGAACCGACTGGCCGAAGCGGAAGCGCTTCTGGGCCACGCCTACCGGATCACCGGTCGCGTGGTGTACGGGCGTCAACTCGGGCGCGAAATCGGGGCGCCAACAGCCAATATTCTGCTTAAGCGCATGGCGCCCCTGAAGGGCGTTTACGTCGTCAGCACGACGCTTGATGACGGTTTGACCTACGATGGCGTCGCCAATATCGGCCTGAGGCCAACGGTGGATGGCAAGCAGCCGGCGCTGGAAGTGCACCTGTTTGACTTTGCTGGCACACTCTATGGTCGCCAAATCGACGTTGTGTTTCGTGAGGCCCTGCGCGAGGAGATCAAATTCGGCTCCGTGGACGCGCTGAAAGAGCAGATCGCCAACGACTTTGACGATGCCCGGGACTGGCTGTCCAGGAACGGATCCTGTTGTACAGCGCATTGAAAACCGGCGGCTTCGGCCCACACATTAGTGATTACTGACCCAAACTGACCAAAAGAGCACGCACACAGACCATGAGCGACTATAAGCATACCCTGAATCTGCCGGAAACCGCCTTTCCCATGCGCGGCAACCTGGCCAAGCGTGAGCCGGAAATGCTCAAACGCTGGCAGGATCTGGATGTCTACGGCAACCTGCGCAAGCAGCGCGAAGGGCGGGAAAAGTTCGTTCTTCATGACGGCCCTCCTTACGCCAACGGCAGCATTCACATTGGTCATGCGGTCAACAAGATTCTGAAAGACATGATCGTGAAGTCCCAGGGCTTCATGGGTTATGACGCCCCCTATGTGCCGGGCTGGGACTGCCATGGCCTGCCGATCGAACATAAGGTCGAGCAGGAAATCGGCAAGGCCGGCGTGAAGGTGGATTACAAAACCTTCCGCCAGGCCTGTCGTGACTATGCGGCCAAACAGATTGAAGGCCAGAAGGCTGATTTCATTCGCCTGGGTGTCATGGGGGAGTGGGACAAGCCCTACCTGACCATGGATCCAAAGGTGGAAGCGGGCATTGTCCGTGCCCTCGGTAAGATTGTTGCCAAGGGGCATCTGATACGCGGTTTCAAGCCGGTCTACTGGAGTGTGGTGGGTCAGTCCGCACTGGCAGAGGCCGAGGTCGAGTACCAGGACAAGACGTCCACCCAGATCGATGTGCGTTTCACTGCTGTGGATCAAGGTAAGGCTCTGGCGCCGTTCGGAACAGACAGCGGTGAGGGTGATGTCTCTGTCGTGATCTGGACTACCACGCCTTGGACCATTCCCGCCAACCAGGCCGTGTCGCTCAACGCCGAGCTTCAGTACGCACTGGTCCAGGCTGATCTAGGCCAGGGGCAGGAGCGTCTGATTCTGTCCGCCGATATGGTTGAGGGCGTGATGAGTCGCTGGGAAGTCGGGCAGTACGAGGTGCTGGGCACCTGTACCGGTTCCGAACTCGAGCACCTGGCACTGCAGCATCCGTTCTACGACAAGCAAGTGCCGGTCATCCTGGGTGACCACGTGTCTACCGAAGCAGGTACCGGTGCGGTGCACACCGCGCCCGACCACGGTATGGAAGACTTTGAAGTGGGTAAGGCCTACAACATCGGCACCATCAATCTGGTTCAGGCCGACGGTACCTACACCAGTGCCGCCGGCGAACTGGCGGGCGTGCACGTCTATAAAGCCGATGAACCGGTCTGCGCCGCCCTTACGCGCGAAGGCAAGCTGGTGCGCTCCGAGAAGTTCCGGCACAGCTACCCGCATTGCTGGCGCACCAAGACACCGCTGATCTACCGCGCCACACCGCAGTGGTTTATTAGCATGGATAAGCAGAATCTTCGGGCCGACGCGCTTGAGGCTATCAAGGGCGTGCGCTGGGTGCCGTCCTGGGGCCAGAATCGTATTGAAGCCATGTTCCAGCAATCCCCGGACTGGTGTATCTCGCGCCAGCGTACCTGGGGCGTGCCGATCACCCTGTTTATCCATAAGGAAACCCAGGAGCTGCACCCGGATACCCAGGCACTGATCGAGAAGGTGGCCAAGCACATCGAAGTGGATGGCATTGATGCCTGGTACGACATCGAAACCAAGTCTCTGCTGGGTGACGACGCCGACCAGTATGACAAGGTCACTGACACGCTGGACGTCTGGTTTGATTCCGGGGTAACTCACGATTCCGTCCTGCGGGTTCGGGACGAGCTGGGCCAGTTCCCGGCGGACATCTACCTGGAAGGATCGGATCAGCATCGCGGCTGGTTCCAGTCGTCCCTGAAAACTTCCATCGCCATGAACGGCGAGGCGCCGTATCGCCAGGTGCTGACCCACGGGTTTACCGTGGACGGCAAGGGACACAAGATGTCCAAGTCGCTGGGTAACGTCATCGCGCCCCAGGAAGTCATGAACGAACTGGGTGCCGATATCCTGCGGTTGTGGGTTGCTGCGACCGATTACAGCGGTGAGATGACGGTGTCCAAGGATATCCTGCGTCAGACTGCCGATGGCTATCGCCGGATTCGCAACACCTCACGCTTCCTGCTCAGCAACCTCAGTGGCTTCGATCCCGAACAGCACACCGTTGCGCCGGAAGACATGATTGCGCTGGACCGCTGGATGGTGGATCGGGCTTTGCGGCTCCAGAACGAGCTGCAAGAGGACTACCAGAACTACGCGTTCCTGCGCATCTACCAGAAAGTTTACAACTTCTGCGAGTCGACTCTGGGTGGTTTCTATCTGGACATCATCAAGGACCGTCAGTACACCACACCGGCAGACAGCCTGACACGACGCTCCTGCCAGACCGCGCTCTATCACGTAGCCGAGGCGCTGGTGCGTTGGATTGCGCCGATTCTGAGCTTCACCGCCGACGAAATCTGGCAGCACCTGCCGGGCAAGCGTGGTGACACGGTGTTCTATGAGACCTGGTACGACGGTCTCATAGAACTGCCGGAAACCGCGGAGCTGGGCCGTGAGTACTGGCGCGAAATCTTCAGCGTGAAAGAGGCGGTCAACAAGTGCCTCGAAGACGCCCGTGCCCGTGGTGAAATCAAGGGCTCGTTGAGCGCGGAAGTGACTCTGTTCTGCGAAGGCGATCTGGCCGCTAATCTGAAGCACCTTGGCGACGAACTGCGCTTTGTCCTGATTACTTCCGAGGCTATCGTGAAGCCGGCTTCAGAAGCCGGCGAAGCCGAGCTGACAGCCTGCGAAGGGCTGCGGGTTGCGGTAACACCGGCCGCGCACGCCAAGTGTGAGCGCTGCTGGCACCACCGTGAGGACGTCGGTTCCAATACCCAATACACCGATCTCTGTGGTCGCTGTGTGACCAATCTGGAAGGGCCAGGCGAAGCCCGCGCGTTCGCCTGATGGGCTCTGTGATGGCGGAAGTGGATACCGGCTCGAAAATGAAATGGCTGTGGCTGGCGGTGCTGGTGATAGTGCTCGACCTGGGTACCAAAGCCCTGGCTACCGCCATGCTGACTTATGGCAATCCGGTACCGGTTGTGCCGATGTTCAATCTGACATTGCTGCACAACACCGGCGCGGCCTTCAGCTTCCTGGCGCAGGCTGCCGGTTGGCAGCGCTGGTTCTTTGTGGCCCTGGCGCTGGTGGTGAGCTGTGTGCTGGTTATCTGGTTGCGAAAACTACAGCGCCATGAAACCTGGACCGCCATTGCCATCGTACTGATTCTTGGCGGCGCCCTCGGCAATGTCTATGACCGTGTGGTTCATGGCTACGTTGTCGATTTCCTGCACTTCTACTGGCAGGACTGGCACTTCCCCGCCTTCAACCTGGCGGACACGGCGATTACCGTCGGTGCCGCCATGATGATCATCGATACGTTTCGCTCGCCGGCCAACTCTGGCGGCGATGCCGACAGGAGTGACTAACGCTCATGAAAGAATTGCCCGTAGACAAGGGAACCCGCGTCAAACTGCACTTTGCCCTGAAGTTCACGGACGGGGAAGTAATTGATTCCACCTTCGAAAAAGAGCCGGCCACGCTGGAAATCGGCGATGATAACCTGCCGGAAAATTTTGAAGCTTACTTGTTGGGGATGAAGACAGGGGAGCGCGCTAGTTACGAAGTGCCGCCCGAGAAGGCCTTCGGTCAGCACAACCCGAACAACCTGCAAACCTTCAAGCGCCACGAGTTCAGCGCCGATATGGTGCTTGAGCCTGGCGTGATGATTTCCTTCGCGGATGCCCGCCAGAGCGAACTGCCGGGTGTGGTCAGCCGTGTCGAGGGAGACGAAGTCGAAGTGGACTTCAACCATCCGCTGGCGGGGCGTACACTGACCTTTGAAGTGGAAATCATCGACGTCGAACCGGCGAAACCGACGCACTGACGCACTGACGTCGACACGGCACATTCTTTACCAGCGGGAACCCAGCATGCAGATCCGACTCGCCAACCCACGTGGCTTTTGCGCCGGCGTGGACCGCGCCATCGAAATCGTCAATCGTGCCCTCGATGTGTTCGGAGCACCCATTTACGTACGCCACGAAGTGGTCCACAACAAGTTCGTGGTGGATAACCTGCGTAATCGCGGCGCCGTCTTCGTGGACGAGCTGGACGAGGTGCCGGATGACAAACTGGTGATTTTCAGCGCTCACGGCGTATCCCAGGCCGTTCAGAATGAAGCCGCCCGTCGTGGCCTGAAAGTCTTCGACGCCACCTGTCCACTGGTAACCAAGGTCCACATGGAAGTGATGCGCTACAGCCGGGACGGCCGCGAGTGCATCCTGATCGGTCACCATGGCCACCCCGAGGTGGAAGGCACCATGGGGCAGTATGATCACAGCAACGGCGGTGATATCTACCTGGTGGAAGACGAGGCGGATGTTGCCAAGCTGAAGGTAAAAGACGCCAGCCGTCTTTCCTACGTTACCCAGACGACGCTTTCCATGGATGACACCGCTCGGGTCATCGATTCCCTGCGCGCAAAATTCCCGCAGATTGAAGGCCCGCGCAAGGACGACATCTGCTACGCCACTCAGAACCGACAGGATGCGGTAAAGCAGCTGGCGGGTGATTGTGACTTGATGCTGGTGGTTGGCTCTCCGAACAGCTCCAACTCCAACCGCCTGCGCGAGCTGGCGGAACGTATGGGCACACCGGCCTACCTCATTGATGAGGCGGCACAGATTGAGCCGGCGTGGCTGGATGGCAAGACGGCTGTGGGCGTTACGGCTGGGGCCTCTGCGCCTGAGGTATTGGTAAATGAGGTGATCGAACGCTTGCGTGAGCTCGGAGGGAGTGTTCCGCAAGAAGTAGCGGGGCGTGAAGAAAATATCGTGTTTTCTATGCCCAAGGAATTGAGAATAGATGCGGTTGAGCTCGACTGAGCGAACACAACCGCAGTTTATTGTCAGTTACCAGCAGCCCGCCGCAAGTGCCGCGCCCCGGTTACCTTGCTCATCCAGTGTCAAAGTCCCGCAGTCATCGCCGGCTTGGGCACCTGTGGGAACGGCCTGCAGGGTGTATGTATCCCGACCGATAGCGGCAGTGAAACTGAGGTTATAGAACGCAGTGCCGTCCTGAGGCGACTGGGTGAATGGTAATGCCGGATTGTTACCTGCATTCCTGTAATCGAAGCCGTTGGAATAGCGCCGCTCAAGCCACTGAGCGAGTTCCAAAAGATCAGCTTGGGCAGTCCGTCGGCGCGTATCTTCAACCTGATTTTGATAGGCCGGGAAGGCCACCACAACGATAATCCCAATGATCGCAACGGCAATGACCAGCTCGAGAAGCGTGAAACCGCCGTTGTTATTCATCCTTGGAGCCAGTGTTCTGGCCGTCGGTTTGATTAATGTACCCATTCGCTTTCCTTTACTGCCTGGCGCAAACCTTTCAGGTCACTAACGCACATTGATTGAAATAATGAGGGGGAACCGGCCAGACGGGCCTTGCTTGAGCTCGAAGCTCACCTGCATGCCTTCTTCCAGGTACCCTGCAAGGCGTTCACGTGACCAGCTCTGACCGTTGACCAAAACCACGTTGTCGATCGTAAGCAACGTGTCGTCAATGATCAGTGTTCGGCTGCCCGATGGAATACGATCAACCGTACCCAGATATTTTGTAGGGGCAGCAGTGTCGAAGGTACCCTGAACCTGGACATCATCCAGCGAGTTTTCAGCCTGGGCGAAACCGGTGGTGCCAACCGCTGTCATTCCCAGTACTACTGCCAGAGCGGTACCATGGAGCGATTTTCTAATGAGTTGTCTCATGTGAAATTTCCTGCGTTCGTGGGAGTAAGGCAGCTCCTAGCGGAGCTGCTCCCAGGTTTGACGGCCAATGCTGTTATCCAGGGTCTTCCCACAGACGGCATCCTTACAAGGATCATCTTTGTTGATCTGCGTCGGATCCGTGATGAATGCTTCCGCCTTGCCCTGAGTGATTGTGCGAATCTCAGCGCCATCGAGGGCGACAGTGATGCCACTCGGTGCGTAGTCGGTTCCACCGCCGCCTATTAGGTCGCCTTTGCCAAATTCACCATCGCTATCCAAATCAAAAACAGGATCTTCAGGCGCTTCTCCAGAAACAATCTGGAGATCCATGATGTAGCCGCGACGACCGCTGCCGCAGGGGTCCGGATCGGGGATCAGCGTGCTGAAGCGGACGCGGTCCGGAAAAATTCCAAACGGATAGCTGGCCCGACTGATGACCCGTTCACCGGTCTTGTTACCGTTGTAAATCAAGTCCAGGTACCAGCCCTGCTCATTTGTGAGCTTGTTGCTGGAGGTTTTCCGAATGCCAAATTCGTTGTCTCCGGAACCGTCAGCACGCGCAACCGTGACCTCGTCTTGTCGGGTGATTGTCTGCTCCAGAAGATCGCTACGAGTCAGATTGACCTGCTGAAGGTCGTCGGTGATTGCGTAGAGTGTTTGGACCTGATCCGTGGTGTCATCACCATTCCGGTTAAAGCTCCCGGTACCAATGGTCAGGATGAGCTCGTCCAGATTAGAAGGGTTGATGGTCAGCCGTGGTGATACGGTGATCGGCTGAGCGTTGCCGTCCGGATCCTGTGCCGTGAAAACTTTCTCCAGAGACCAATTGCTCGGGTTTTTGGCGAGCAGGTCAAAGCGCCAGAGATTGCCGAGCAGATCGCCCGCATAGACGTACTGAGTGATCGCGCCTCGGTCTGGGAAGTTTGTCAAAACTGGCGCTGCCAGGCCATTTGGACTGGCGGAGCTTCCTGCGCCGGTTTCAAACTGCTTCAGCAGGGTACCGTCAGAGAGTCGTACCACAAACAGGCTGGCCTTTTCGTCATTGCCGTTGTAACCGTTGCCGAAAATTGCAGCCCACTCGCCATTTGGAAGACGGGCGATCTCAGGGTCGGTGACACCAAACCCGAGATCGGGGTGGGTGAACTCCCAGAGCACCTTATCCTCATCGACGACTGTAGGGTCGGTGACATCGATCGCAAAAACGGTTTGGCCGCCGGCTCCCATGCTTCCTAGCAGCACGGTACGCCACTTGGTGGTGCCATCCGTATTGATATAGGCATCAAGGGCCTTTGGAGAACCGTCGACGAAATATCGATGGTCATAATTAGACGACATCAGCGATGAAACCTGGGCATAACTTGAACCTGCAGCTGGCGTTAACAATTCGCCTGGCATGTAGGCAAACAGCTCGTCACCATTATCGCTATCGAAGGCATGAAGCATGCCGTCATTTGAAGCAACAAAAAGAGCTTTGGTCCGATTTTGATAGTCAGATGTCGAGCGATAAGTCGCATATTTAGTGCCAGCGTCGCCCGGCAGTCTTGAGAACCCGTAGTTTGAGTTGCTCACGAACAGTGGGTTGGCGTTGATGATGTCGCCGAGCAAGCGGCGAACCGTGGTGCCGTCTTCGTTGGTGAAGTCGCGATCCCGGAAGCTGCTGTGGGCATTGGCTTCGCCCCTTATCCAGGCAATCCGGTTGGTCCCAAGGTTATCGAAATCGCCTGGATTTTCAGGGTCAGCGTTTAGAGCGTTCTCCTGGTTGGCAGACAGATCGTTAATATCCTTTAGCTCGACGGCGCTGGTACCGTTGTGAGTAAGGATGTTTCGGTTTGCCGGCGTGGTGTCGCGAAGGGTTTCTTCCGCGTCCCAAATTTCCTGGCCGGAGGTGAAGCTGAAGCCGGTCAGGGTTCCAGACCAGTCCTCACTCCGGAATCCAGCGAAGAATCCGGCTGAATCCGTCCGAAGAACCGCAGAGCTGACAGCAGCAGCGGATGCTGATGTTTCGGAACGGGCAATTACCGTATCGAGGAAGCCAGCAATTTCCCGCGAGAATTCATCCGGGTTCTGCGCACTGGCAAAGCCACCTCGACCGTTCACCGCAGCGTGCAGCAAATCGTCGATGTTGGGCGAACCGGCATTTGCTGAGGGCTGAGGCCAGTTGATCGTGTTGCCATTCTCAATGGCGGCGAATGCATCTGCCTCACTGACGGCACCCTCAACACCAAGGCCGATGGTGAAGGTGGTCATATGCTGCCAGAAGGCTTCATCGATGCCTGCGGTTGGAACCCGGTCCTCAAGATTGGGGCGCAAATCGGTTTTCCAGTATTTCATGGCCATATCGGCCAACGTATCCGAGTGCCCGTCTGCAAATGGCGAAACCGACTGGTAGTTAAAGTCATCACCTTCGGGTTTGGGGTTGGTGTGCGACGGGCCTGGTGTGTTGTCTACGTTACCAATGCCCGGGTTATTACCGTTCCAGATACCATCCGTCATCATGATGGTGTAACTGGGGCGACATTCCACATGCGAACTGTTGTCGTTGGTGCCCGGAGTGTTACCCCAGGGGCCCGAGTTATCGGTTCGGGAGTAGTATTCGCCCGCGTCTTCCAGGGCGGGCCGAAGTGGCGTACCGCCCGATACGGATTTCGACTGAAGCCAGCTCAGGAATTGCTCTCTACGGGCCGCATTGAACGGCCGAACACCACTAATGAGAGTATCTGTAGTTACGCCATCAATGCTGTTGTTGTCTTCGTTGATGGCTCCGTACCCTACTCGAATATTCTGGGGGAGGTCGAAAAAGGCTTCAGAGATACCTGCCCGGGAGGCATAGACCCTCAGGCTGTAGTAGGAATACCAGTTAGCGAAGTTTTGCTGTTGTTCGGCACTCTCATTGGAAAGGAAAACCAGCGTGTAACAATCGTTGTCTTCGGGATCCGCTTCGCAGTCAGCAGTGGAATCGAAGCGGTAAAAGAATGCACCGTTGCGATAGTCGAAGCGTGAGGTGCGGTAACGGTTGTTGAGGTTTACCGTTCCGCTACCCGTGTTGTAGCCGTTTCGCCAAGCATTGGAGAAATCGGAGTTCGGGTGACGGCCGGAACCGTCGGGTTTGAATGGCGGCAGGTAAGTGATAGTCGGATCGTAATAGACCTTGTTGACCCGGTTACTGAAGTACCAACGCCGGCCGGTATTGATGTTCCGGAACTCGTCACCGTCCCAGTAGCGGAGCGGGCCGTCGTCATCAATGAACAGGTCTAAATCACTACTGACGCTGTCGGGCATATACTCTCGGCCCATGGACCCCGAGTCATCGAAAATGAAAAGCAGGTTAGCATCAACGGACTCTTTCAGAAATATTGGGGCGGTAGCGAGGTTTACATCTGCCAGTGCCGATTGAAAGGTTGCCGTTGAGAGGGCGAATGCCAGAAGGGCATGTCCGGCTCTCTGGGCTGGCTTGGTTCTGCTCAGCCTGCAAAGGGTGTCTCTGAACCCTGGCTTGTGGTTTTTGCTTTTATGTTTCATCTGATCTCCTCCTGATGGGAGAGTGCGAATCGGTAGTCGTTTCGTGTTTCAGTGATACTGGCCCGCCAGATTTATTCCGGGGGCAGAAGAACTGTGGACTGGATGACGGCCAAGGCGTCGGGGCTGCCGCCCACGCCTCGGGAGGTCACCAGAAAACGCTCAAAACAGGGTTCAGTTGGATCAATAGGGCAGATGTCGGCCAGGCGCGCCTGGTGAAACTGGGGTTCCGCGCTAACCTGTGTGCCAACGTTTCCCGTTCCCGATGGTGCCGGAGCGACGCCGTCCCAGTCCCATGGGGACGCTAGCCGGGCGGTGCCGGAGGCGGCTTGCCGGGTTGCGAGGGTGTTAAGCAGATCGGTTTCTGCCTGGCGCAAGGCCGCTTCTGATGCCTGAAACGCGATAGAGCCATCATGAGCATTGCTGGCCATTCGCTCTTGCAGAATGGAGCTCTGCATGCCGCCCATCGCCAGTAGTGATATGAGCAGGAGCATTACCAGGGCAACGATGAGGGTTGCGCCGCGTTGATTGGTCATAGGATTTTTTACGTTAATCATTATCAGATTCCTGCCTACATCCTGGCCCGCACGGCGGTGGTTGCCACTGACACAACTCTCACTCTGCCGTCAGCAGAGTTGTTCGCCTGGGCAAATTGGCTACCCAACATGTCGAAATTGCGAGTGTTGGGCTCGTCGAGCACTTCATCCTGGCTACGCGTCATCACTGAAAAGCGAACGCTGACCACTTCTTGCCAATTATTTACCTGATCGGCCGCAACATAGGTGTCCGCGGCTGAGGTGCCGCCCGTATCGACGCCATAAAGAATCTGTAGGGTTTCGACACCGGAAACCAGTTCCTGAGGCGGCTGAAGCGGTGTCATCAGGCGGCGGAATAGTGCGGGTTCACCGTTGGTGCCCTGGCCAATATAGAAGGCTGTAGAGATAAATTCGTAAACCCGGGTCTGGGGGCCGTAGGTGAGATTGAAAT
Source organism: Marinobacter sp. LA51 (assembly GCF_030297175.1). Classification (NCBI taxonomy): domain Bacteria; kingdom Pseudomonadati; phylum Pseudomonadota; class Gammaproteobacteria; order Pseudomonadales; family Marinobacteraceae; genus Marinobacter; species Marinobacter apostichopi. The sequence continues at coordinate 810,790 of NZ_AP028070.1, forward strand.
TATTGCCATTGTTTCCCGGGTTCGTGTTACCGCCCGCCATTGTGATGGAGCTGGCGTTCGCATTGTTTGACTTTTGGAATAGCTCGCCTTCGGAGCAGTCCTCGGCGGTTGCCAGAATTACCCGTCCTGCGGGTAATCCGGTTCCGTCGGTCAGATTCAGGCTGTTGCCATTCTGTGGATTGCCTGCATTCATTGGTACGTTAATCGCCGATAAAGCATTGACAATGACAACGTCCGAGTTGGCCACGACGGCCCCGGTGAGGGCTGCGGGTAGTGCCGCGCCTGCCGTACCTGAACTCCAGTTTCCCGCTCCAGGCGTCGCCAATGCCGCGGCAAGCGTGACATTGTCGCCTGGGCCGGTGTTATTGAATTCCCAGCCCTGCACTGCCTGAGCCGCCGGAACCACGGGGCCGGCATTTAGTCGGTTATCAACAACCTGGTCCAGAGGCCTGCCCATTTCCGCAAGGCAACCGAAACTCCCGGCAGAGCGGATGTCCGGTTTCAGGATAGAGGCTACGAATCGGGTACTTTCCTGCGCGTAGGAAAGTCCCTGAGTCTGCCTGTAGCTGTCATCGCCGCTAAGATAGATTTGGGTGACACCCAGCGTCAGCAGGAGGCCGAGCGCCATGGCGATCAAGAGTTCGATCAAAGACAGCCCGATCTGCCGTTTGGGCACTGACTGCTCGATAGACGAAATATTGTTGGAATCTTGCAGTTTCAAATCTGAGTCCTCACTACAACCGGGGTGGCGTTAGCGTCGTTTTGATCCCAGTCGATCGTTATGGTCACGACATTGCCATTGACCGCTACGGTGCGTTGGGCTGCCGGAAGCAGACAAGTAAGACTGTTCTGCCACGATGCGATGTCGTCGTCGGTGACGTTGCCGTTTCCGGGCACGAATCCTGTTGCGCAGTCGCCATTGTTGCCGCCTTGTGCGGCGCCGGCGGCCAAGGCATAACCTGCCGGGTTTGCCGGGTTCGCCCGGATCCGGTCAAAAAGGTCCTCTGCCAAAAGCACAGCCTGGCTCCGGTTCTGAGACTGCGAGTTCATTTGCATGGAGACGACCTGGGTCGAGGCGACTCCAAGAATCCCGATGCCCAGGACGAGTACGGCAATCAGGATCTCTATGAGTCCGATGCCCGTTTGACTTGCCGGGAGAGTCATCTGGCTTTTTCTGCCAGGCAGTCGAAGTGAGTTGTAGATCATGGGCAGGCTCCGATGTCAGGATCAATCTCTGTTCGCCCAACCGGGCTCACGTTGATCGTCAGGAGGCGGCCACCGGTGGCGCAACCATTCGGCGCCACCGTGAACGATTGTCCGACCTGTGGAACCAAAAAACCGCGTCGGTCAAACATCAGGTCAGCAGCCGATGCGGTGTACGTTAGATTTCCCGGACCTTCAAAACCGCGAATCTGATTATTGGCACAATCACCAGCATCATCACCTTCGTGTACGCACCAGCCGGACTCCATCCCTCCATCGGTACTGAATGTAACAGTGGTGCCGCGTTTAATGGCCTCGGCCCGGGCCATGCGAATGGACGACATCAATAGGTTGGTCCCGGTGGTCAGGCGATTCTCACCGATCAGATTGCCGAATCCAGGAACGGCCACGGTCGCAATGATTACAAGAATCAAGGTAGTGACCAGTAATTCAATTAGGGTAAAACCCGAGGAATTCTTCAACATGCCTTATCCCGCTATTCTTTTCCTGACTCTAGTGAAGCAGAGCTTCATAAGTCACGCATCCTGAGAACGATAAGCGGTCGATGATTGGGCATGAACGGTACGCAGCGTCGAAGCCTGTGATTTTCGTCACATCACTGGGCCGATCCCAAGAGATCAGAGCTGAGTGTTAGAGCGTAGGACAGGTCAGTACTGGACCCCAGGGCAGTTTGATTTCCCCGTCGCCATTGGCGTCACTCAGCACCCGCAGACGACCGCCAATGTTCAGGGCCACATAACTCATCTGCGTGGCCGAGCCAGGTATTGAGGTGCAAGCGACCAGGCTGCCCATTGTACCCCGACTCATTCCGTCCGGCGCCAGCTGAAAGTAGCCTCGGCCGGCAGTTCGGGAATACAGCGTGGATTTTTCTGGAACTGGTTTGAAGAGGCGAAGGATCTTTCCGTTGTCCGGGCGCTTGTCGTTATTCTTGTCGGTGAATACCGCGATCGGGAGAGACCAGTCATCGATGCATCTCTGTGACGCTGATAACGGGCACACAGTGGTGAGTCCGCGTTTATCCGTTGCGTAGGAACGGGCGACTGCGAACACGAGTCGCAAATCGTTGATCATCTGCCGATGCTTACTGGATCCGATCAGGGTGCTCCAGGACATACTTGCCATTCCGGCCAGCAGTGCAAGCAAAACGACAGTAAACAATAGCTCAATGAGCGTGAAGCCCATAAGCGCTTTTCGGGTAGGCATGTTCCAACATCCTTGTTGGTTAGGAAAGTAATGCGGCATCACATCCTGTGATGACCGATTTGATCAGTGTACTTAACCGAGGCCATGCTGGGGATGGGAGATGGCGAAATCTGAGACCGGAGTCACTCCATGTCGAGCTTTTTCAGCCGATAACGCAGGGCCCGGAAGCTGATTCCCAGCCGCTTGGCAGCGGCAGTTTTATTCCAGCGGGTGGCTTCTAGTGCTTTCTCTATGGTTTGGCGCTCAATGCTTTCCAGGTAGCTTTCCAGATCAATTTCCCCGTCCGGCGTGGTAATGGTTTCCGGTCCTGTCGAATCTGTATCGGGAGCTGAGTCTTTGGGTGCCGTGGAGTGCTGGCCGCCATTACCGAGATGCAGATCTTCTGGTCCGATCCGGTCTGCGTCGCACAGTGTGTAGGCGCGCTCCAGAATGTTCTCAAGTTCTCGTACGTTGCCCGGGAAATCGTAATCCTGCAGCAGGCTGACTGCCTCAGGCGTGAGGAGGGCTGGCTGACACTCATACTCACGGGCAATGCGTTCAAGTATGTGTGACCCGAGAAGCTCAATATCTGCAGCCCTTTCCCTAAGAGGGGGAACACCAAGCTCAATCACGTTGATGCGATAAAACAGATCTTGGCGAAAGCTGCCTTCCTGCACAAGCTCCGGCAAATTCTTGTGGGTGGCGCTGAGAACTCGAATGTCGACTGGAATTTCACGGGTGTCCCCGACCGGACGCACGGCTTTCTCCTGAATGGCGCGCAGCAGCTTAACCTGCATTGCCAATGGAAGGTCCGCAACTTCGTCCAGGAATAGAGTGCCGCCGCTGGCCGAGCGGAACAGGCCGTCTTTGTTTTCCACCGCGCCGGTAAAACTACCTTTCTTGTGCCCAAAAAACTCGCTCTCCATCAGCTCTGATGGGATTGCGCCACAGTTGACCGCAATGAAAGGCCCTTCTCGCCGCGGCCCCTGCAGATGAATCATCCTGGCGACCAGTTCTTTACCACTGCCAGATTCGCCGCTGATGAACACGGGCGCCTGGCTTCGGGCCAGCTTGCGGGTCTGGTTACGCAGTGTCTTGATCTGCGGCGAGTTGCCCAGCAGCAAGCCAGGCTCATCGGAGGCGTCATCCTGTTCTGGTTTCGGCTGCGACAGTCGCAGGGCGCTGTTTACCAATTCCCGTAGGCGGGGTAGTTCCACCGGCTTGGATACGAAGTCGAATGCCCCGGCTTTCAGAGACTGAATGGCCGTATCCATGTTGCCGTAGGCGGTGATCACCGCAACCGGGGTGGCGGGCGCGTGCTGCTGAATCCACTGCACCAGTTCTATGCCATTGCCGTCCGGGAGGTTCATGTCCGTCAGGCAAAGATGAAAGCTGTGTTCGTCCAGCAGTTTTCGGGCGCTGGTCAGGTCCGAAGCGGTCTGTGCCTTGATACCCATGCGGGTCAGGGTGATTTCCAGCAGGTCCCGAATGTCTGGTTCGTCGTCAACAATCAGCGCGGTGTGAGTGGTCATCGTCGAGTGTCATTTCCCTGTTATTGTGCAGGCGCGCAGTGTCCGCGGGCGCCGTATTAAATCAGCCGCCCGGGGTGCGCAAAAGTGATGCGAAAACAGCAGCCGGGTTGATTGTCGTCCACCAGTGACAGGTGAGCCTGATTAGCCTCGCACAGTTCCCGGGCCAGATAAAGGCCGAGGCCGGTGCCGCTTTTGTCGGTGGTAAAGAACGGCTCAAAAACGGAGCCCTGGTGTTCCTGCGAGATGCCTGGCCCGGCGTCACACACATCCAGATAGGCTCGTTCACCGTCCACGGTCGCGCCTCCGCGAATTTCGATACGGCGCTGGCCGGTTTGCTGCTGACTGTAGCGCAGGCCGTTGTCGCAAAGGTTCACCATTACCTGCTCGATTTGGCTCTTATCGAAACGGGCGGGCGGTATAGTGGGGGCGAGGCTCAGGTCAATGATTGAGCCGGCTGATTCTTCCTGGGTTTGCAGGTAATCCGCTTTGAACTCTTTCAGCCACTCGGAAACGTCAATTAAATCGGCATTGGCGGTGCGCCGGCGTGACAGGTCCAGAACATTTTCCACGATACCGTTCACGCGCCGCGAGTGGCGCCGGATGATGTCCAGCATCTGCAGGTCGCCCTGATCCAGATGCGGCGATTCCTCCATCAGCTGAGCGGCGTGGCTGATCGCGCCCAGAGGATTGCGGATTTCGTGGGCAATACCTGCGGTCAAGCGCCCGAGGGAAGCTAGCTTCATTTGCTGGGCCTGCTGGGTGATCTTGCTCATGTCTTCAATGAACACCAGGATCTGATCGCCCCGTTCCTGGTCGAGTTGGGTGAAATTGACCTGCAGGATCGGGGAGGTTTGGAACGGCCGGAACGGCTCGATGCGGCGTGCCGGATCTCTGAGCCAGGACTCCAGGCCCAGTTTTAGCGGTTGAGGAAGCACTCGGGTTGCCTCAGTTTGGTCAGATCTGTCTGCGGAGGGTTCGCCAAACAGCAGTTCCTCAGCTGCAGCATTTGCCAACCGGATGTGGCCGTAACGGTCCAGCAATAAGATGCCTGTGCGCATGCGTTGGATAATTTGCTGATTGATCCGTTCGAGTTCCGCGAGGCTTTGGGCGCGGCTGCTGGCAAGTGCTTCGCTGCTGCGCATACGCTTCGAAATGGATTGCAGTACAAAGGCCGCGGCGAAGTAGAGAATGCCTAGCGAGCCAGCTCGCACAATGTCATCCGCAGGCGCCTCCAGCACCAGCACTGACCAGCCGGAAATGCCGAGCGAGCAGATGGCCGCAAGCGCGGCGTAGAAAAATCCCATTCTGCTTGGCGTCAGAATGTTGCCCGCAGCCACGGACACAATTACCAGGTTGGCGAGGCCATTGGTGATACCGGTGCTGGTCAACAGCAACCAGTGCATGACCAGCACGTCGAGCAGGATTGAAAGCGTGATGTGGCGGCGACTGGGCTGGAATCCGGCCAGAATGAGCAGGGCGACGAAGGCATTGAGACCAAAATAGCCAGCCACGCCGGCCTGGTAGTAGTCCAGTAGTCGGAAGCGGGAATCCAAGTTGACCGGGTCGACAAATAACAGGCCCAGCAGCATCAGGCTGACAACCAGACGGTAATGATTATAGATGCGGAACAGCTTCTGTTGTTGCAGGTCGTACGGGGAAACTGGGCCGAGCTCAGCTGTTGATTGTTGTGTTACTGCCATGATTTACCGGAATCCGCTGGTGGTCGGAAGAAATCCTCATGCTTGCGGGGTTATAATAGCCTTTTCGTGGCAATGAGTTACAGGAGCCGATTTATGTCCGTTTCCGGGAGTGTATCTTCCCCTCAACTTTCCCCCAAGAAACTCCGGGTGGTTATGGCGCAGCTGGATTTTCTGGTGGGTGATATCCCCGGAAATACGGACCTGGTGATTGAGGCCACTCAGCGTGCCGCCTCTGAGCACGAAGCGAATATCGTGGTATTTCCGGAGCTGTGTTTAACCGGCTACCCGCCGGAGGATCTGTTGCTTCGGCCAAGCCTGGAAGTGCGGGTGTTTGAGGCTCTGGAACGGCTGCGGAATGAGAATCTGGCGCCGGCCATTGTCATTGGTGCGCCGTTGAGGGAAGGGGGGCTGTTGTACAACGCAGCAGTGGTAATCGACGGTGGTGCGATGACTGGCCGCTATTTCAAACGGTTTCCGCCCAACTACCAGGTGTTCGATGAGAAGCGCTACTTCGCCGAAGGCCGGGATGTGGTCACTAGCGATATTCGTGGCGTTCCAATGGGCATCACGGTCTGTGAAGACATCTGGAAGGATGGTCCGGTGGAAGAGGCAGCGGCCGCCGGTGCCAAGCTGATCCTGAACCTGAACGCATCGCCCTACGACATCGACAAGCAGGCCCGTCGCAAGGCCCTGTTGGAGCGCAAATCCAGGGAGAATCAGGTCAGCATTGTGTACGTCAATCTCGTTGGCGGCCAGGATGAACTGGTGTTTGATGGTGGCTCCATGGTGTTCGACCACTCCGGCCAGATCACCTGCGAAGCACCCCAATTTAGCAGCGGCTTGTTCCCGGTCGAGTTCCTGTGTGAGCACCATTGTCAGCCAGTGTCCCAGTCGTTGCCGGCCGAGCCTTCCCTTGAGGCTAATGTCTACAGCGCACTGGTGATCGGTGTCCGGGATTACGTCAATAAGAATGGTTTTCGCTCGGTGGTGCTCGGACTGTCTGGCGGTATTGACTCCGCGGTAACACTGGCCGTGGCTGTTGATGCCCTGGGTAAGGATCGGGTCCGAGCGGTGATGATGCCGTTCCGCTACACCTCCAGCATGAGCCTTGAGGATGCCGAAGCCGAGGCGGTGGCGCTCGGGGTCCAGTACGATGTGTTCTCCATCGAGCCCATGTACGACGCGTTCATGGCCGGGTTGGCCGGGCCGTTTGAGGGCACCAGTCCGGACACCACCGAGGAAAACCTGCAGGCGCGCCTGCGTGGCGTTTTGCTGATGTCGCTGTCCAACAAGTTTGGTTCACTGGTTTTGACTACCGGCAATAAGAGTGAGATGGCAGTCGGGTATTCCACGCTCTACGGCGACATGGCTGGCGGCTTCGATGTGCTGAAGGACGTACCCAAGACTCTGGTATTCCGGTTGGCGACCTATCGCAATACCGTGTCACCGGTGATTCCGGAGCGGGTTATTACCCGTCCGCCATCGGCGGAACTTGCGCCCGACCAGAAAGATGAAGACAGCCTGCCGGGCTACGATGTGCTGGACCAGATCCTGAATCTTTACGTCGAACGGGATTTCAGTGCCGATGCCATTGTGGCTGAAGGATTTGAGCGCGCGGATGTAGACCGCGTGATCCGCTTGGTGGATATCAATGAGTACAAGCGTCGGCAGGCGCCGATTGGCGTGCGGATTACTGAGCGGGGCTTTGGCAAGGATCGCCGCTATCCCATCACCAATGGATGGAAAAGCGGCAAGTAACGCAAGGATCGGGCGGCGAGGTTACTCGTCGCCCATTAGGCCGAAGGTGATAACGCTGGTCAGTGAGCGGTCTTCTCTTGTCAGAACGTCGGCTACAAATTCACCGTCTTCATTGAACGCTTCGCTGTCGGGGAAGTTGGTCTGCAGCAGGGCAATGGCATCCCGCGCACCCTTCTTCAGATCGAGGAAACGGAAGGTTTCGGCCAGAATGATCAGAGCCTCTTCGACCACCGGTGACGTCGGGTAATTCTCAACCACGTAGCGCGCCCGGTTATTGGCAGCGATGTAGGCCTCTCGCTTGATGTAGTAACGTGCCGCGTGGATTTCCAGTGCCGCCATTCTGTTCCGGATGGCAATCATCCGCTGGCGGGCATCGGCCACGTACTCACTGTCTGGATAACGGTTCAGCAGTTCGGAAAAATCCCGGAAGGCCTGAGTTTGCTCGCCGGGATCCCGCGCAGAGACCTCGACCGGGAAATAGCGGGCCGCCAGACCAAGGTCGAGGTTGTAAGATGCCAGCCCGCGCATGAACAAGGCATAATCGGCGTGCTCGCTTTGCGGGTTCAAGCGGAGGAAACGGTCGGCCGCGGCCCGGGCGCCTTCCAGGTCAAGGTTCTGGAAGCGGGCATAGATCAGGTCCAGCTGGGCCTGCTCGGCATAGCGCCCGAACGGATAATAGGTTTCCAGTGCGTCGAGATTTTCCTCGGCTTCGTTAAAATTGCCTGAGCTCATGGCTTCGCGGGCATTTTCATAATAGGTCTGTTCCGGCAGTACTTCTTCCTGCTTGTTGGAGGCGCAGGCACTGACCAAAACCATCAGAGTGGTCAGTAGCAGTAAACGGACAACTGATCTCATGCCGGATTCCCGTATAATGTCGATAAGTTCAAAAGAGCCGCCATTGTAGCGGGGAAGAAGCCGCATGTGCAGACTGTGCCTCTTTCTTTGAAAAATTCTTTGTGAAACGTAACACACACCGGCCCCGGGGGCTTAATGTCATCTGATAATCGAATTACCGCCAGTTTTCTGGTGCCACCAGAGCTGAGTGACCGGCGTCTGGATCAGGCCGCGGCTGACCTGATGCCCGAGCATTCCCGTTCGCGGCTGCAAAACTGGATCAAGAGTGGCGCGCTCCTTGTTAATGGTGAGAAGCGCAGGCCCCGGGACAAGGTCATGCTGGATGACCGCCTGGAGCTGGATGCCGAGCCCGAAGCCCAGGTGAGCTGGCAGGCCGAGGAGATCACGCTGGATATCGTCTACGAAGACGAGCATCTACTGGTGATCAACAAGCCGGCTGGCCTGGTAGTGCACCCGGCCGCGGGCCACGCCGATGGCACCCTGGTGAATGCGCTGCTTAACTACGCACCGGAAGTGGAAAACCTGCCCCGGGCCGGCATTGTGCACCGCCTGGATAAAGACACGTCGGGGGTTATGGTGGCGGCGCGCAGTCTGGTTGCCCACACCTCCCTGGTGGACCAGTTGCAGACCCGGACCATGGGCCGGGAATACGATGCCGTGGTGGTTGGTACCCTGACCGGCGGGGCAACGGTGGACGCCCCGATTAGCCGTCACCCCCGTGAGCGCAAGAAAATGGCGGTGGTTCCCAGCGGCAAGTCGGCAGTGACGCACTATCGGCTGGTTGAGCGGTTCGCCGCGCACACGCACGTTCGTTGCAAGCTGGAGAGTGGTCGTACCCACCAGATCCGGGTTCACATGGCCCATGTGAAACACCCCCTGGTGGGCGATCCGATGTACGGCGGCCGGCTGCGTTTGCCTAAAGGCACCACCGAAGAGCTTCGGGAAGCTCTGGCGGCCTTCAATCGGCAAGCCTTGCACGCTCGTCAACTCACCCTTGAGCACCCGGAAACTGGAGAGACTGTGTCCTGGGAGGTGCCTGTGCCCGAGGATATGGTGGAACTGATGGCGGCGCTGCGAAAGCATGTCCAAGACCTGGAAAACCATGACTTCTGAGCTGGATCTGATTCGGCCGGATTGGCCTGCGCCTGATCGGGTTCGGGCGGCAAGTACCACCCGGCTCGGCGGTGTGAGCCAGCCACCGTGGCACTCGCTGAACCTCGGGACACATGTGAGGGATAATCCGCAGTACGTCACCGAAAATCGAGCCCGGCTGGCCAGCGAATTGTCACTTGAGTCGGCCGCCTTTGGCTGGCTATCCCAGGTGCATGGCACAGACCTTGTGACCTCGCCGGTTGATGGCATTCCGGAGGCGGATGCCTCCACCACGACCCAGGCTGGTCAGGTGTGCGCCATCTTGACCGCCGACTGCTTACCAGTGCTGCTCTGTGACCGAGCCGGTACGCAGGTGGCCGCTGCCCATGCCGGATGGCGTGGTCTTTGTGCTGGAATTTTGGAGCAGGTGGTGGCCAGCTTCACCGCTCCGTCAGCCGAGATCATTGCCTGGCTGGGGCCTGCCATCGGCCCGGCGCACTTTGAGGTGGGGCAGGAAGTCCGGGACGCGTTCATGGCAGTCGACGCTCGTGCCGCCGAGGCTTTTTCAGTATCTGGCGCCCGCCCCGGGCATTTCATGGCAGATATTTATAGCCTGGCCCGGCAACGGCTTGAAAAAGCGGGTGTCAGTGCCGTTTACGGCGGCGATCTGTGTACCGTCTCCGATCCCCAGCGTTTCTACTCCTACCGCCGAGACGGCCAGACTGGCCGTATGGCAACCCTGGTCTGGCTCGAGCCCTGAAACCCGCTGCCGGGGTTGGATGATCCCGGTCAACTTCCGGATGGCTTAATGACCTGGCCGCTTGAAGTCCCTGCGCTTGCCCCTACATTAAACTTCAAAGCAGTGCGGAAGTTGGCTCAGCCCAGAGCTCGGCCGACATCCCGGACCTACGAATCGGGGAACAGAACCTATGAGAATCGATAAGCTGACCAGCCGGTTGCAGACCGCCCTCGCGGATGCTCAATCGCTTGCGGTGGGCAAGGATCACAACTTTATTGAGCCAGTGCACCTGATGCAGGCGCTCCTGGATCAGGACGGCAGTGCCATACAGCCGCTGCTTAAACAGGCCGGGGCAGAGCCCGGGCGTATCCGCCAGGCCATTGCCCGTGAGCTGGAACATCTGCCCGAAGTTCAGGGCTCGGCCGGCGACGTGTCCATGTCCAACGACATGGGGCGCCTGTTCAACATTGCCGACAAGCTTGCCCAGAAGCGCAAGGACCAGTTCATTTCCAGCGAACTGATGCTGCTGGCGGCTCTGGAAGACCGCGGGACACTGGGGCGAGTGCTGCGCGAGCAGGGTGTCGACAAGGCTGCTTTGGAAAAGGCTATTGACGAAGCTCGCGGCGGCGAAGCGGTGAACGACGCTGGCGCCGAGGAGAACCGGCAGGCACTGTCCAAGTACACCATTGACCTGACCGAACGTGCCGAGGAGGGCAAGCTGGACCCGGTGATTGGCCGGGACGACGAGATTCGTCGCACGATCCAGGTATTGCAGCGCCGTCGCAAGAACAACCCGGTGCTGATCGGTGAGCCCGGTGTCGGTAAGACCGCTATTGTCGAAGGTCTGGCCCAGCGCATCGTCAATGGCGAGGTTCCCGATGGCCTGAAAGACAAAAAAGTGTTGTCCCTCGACATGGGTGCCCTGATTGCCGGTGCCAAGTTCCGGGGCGAGTTCGAGGAGCGCTTGAAGGCCGTTCTGAATGAGCTGTCCAAGCAAGAGGGGCAGATCATCCTGTTCATTGATGAAATTCACACCATGGTCGGCGCCGGCAAGGCCGAAGGCTCCATGGACGCAGGTAATATGTTGAAGCCAGCCCTGGCCCGCGGTGAGCTGCATTGTGTCGGTGCCACCACCCTGGATGAATATCGCGAGAACATCGAGAAAGACGCCGCACTGGAGCGTCGGTTCCAGAAGGTACTGGTTAGCGAGCCCAACGAGGAAGACACCATCGCCATCCTGCGGGGGCTCAAAGAGCGTTATGAGGTACACCACGGGGTCGAGGTGACCGACGGCGCCATCATTGCTGCCGCCAAGCTGTCGCACCGTTATATCGCCGATCGCCAATTGCCGGACAAGGCTATTGATCTGGTGGATGAGGCCGCGAGCCAGATCCGCATGGAGATGGACTCCAAGCCCGAAGCCCTCGACCGCCTCGAGCGCCGGCTGATCCAGCTCAAGATCGAGCGGGAAGCGCTGAAAAAGGAAACCGACGCCGCCTCCAAGAAGCGGCTGGAAGAATTGTCCGGTGTCATTACCGGTGTCGAGCGCGAATACGCCGACCTGGAAGAAGTCTGGAATACCGAAAAGGCGGCCTTGCACGGCTCCCAGAAGATCAAGAGTCGGCTGGAGCAGGCCCGGATTGATCTTGAAAATGCCCGCCGGGCCGGTGATCTGGGCAAGATGTCAGAGCTTCAGTACGGCCAGATTCCGGAGCTGGAGCGTCAGCTCGATATGGCCAGCCAGGCCGAAATGATGGAGATGAAGCTGCTCCGTAACCGGGTGACCGACGAGGAGATTGCCGAGATTGTCTCCAAGTGGACCGGCATTCCTGTGTCGAAGATGCTGGAAGGCGAGCGCGACAAGTTGATGCGCATGGAAGAGGCGCTGCATGACCGCGTCATTGGCCAGGACGAAGCGGTAGAAGCGGTGTCCAACGCCGTGCGCCGCTCCCGGGCCGGATTGTCCGATCCCAACCGGCCGAACGGTTCGTTCCTGTTTCTGGGGCCCACCGGAGTGGGTAAGACCGAGCTGTGCAAGTCGCTGGCGTCGTTCCTGTTCGATACCGAAGAAGCGATGGTCCGCATCGACATGTCGGAGTTCATGGAGAAGCATTCGGTGGCCCGTCTGATTGGTGCCCCTCCGGGGTATGTCGGCTATGAGGAAGGTGGCTATCTAACCGAAGCAGTGCGGCGCCGGCCTTATTCGGTCCTGCTGCTGGATGAGGTGGAAAAGGCTCACCCGGATGTTTTCAACATCCTGTTGCAGGTGCTTGAGGATGGCCGGCTGACCGACGGTCAGGGCCGAACAGTGGACTTCCGGAACACTGTCATCGTGATGACCTCAAACCTGGGCTCGGACATCATTCAGCAAAAAGCCGGTGAAGAAAATTACGAGGCCATGAAGGCGGCCGTGATGGAGGTGGTAGGCACCCATTTCCGCCCCGAGTTCATTAACCGGGTCGATGAGGTGGTGGTGTTCCATCCGCTGGCGGAGAACCAGATCCAGGGCATTGCCAAGATTCAGATCGAGGCTCTTGGCAAGCGTCTGAAAGATCAGGAGATGAGGCTCGAGCTGGACGATGCTGCCATGGAGTTGCTGTCGAAGGTTGGCTACGATCCGGTCTACGGCGCGCGGCCGCTGAAGCGTGCCATTCAGCGGATGATCGAGAATCCGTTGGCGCAGAAACTTCTGCGCGGAGACTTCGTGCCCGGGGATACTATCCTGGCCACGGTTCAGGATCACGAGCTGGTGTTTGCGAAGGCCTGAGCAGGGTACGGACCGGATCGATGTTGATCCGGTCCCCATTTTTTTCTTACGTCAGTGGTCTGTTAGCCTTCTTCAGGCCCGCAGTTCTCAGCGACGATCTCTTCAAACCGGGTGCGCTTTTCCGCAATTTCTTCCGGCGTTAAGTAGCGCATCTCGCCTTCTTCTTCAATCCGGATGCGAGCGTTGTTGGCCATCACCTCAAGATTGCTTTGGGCAGCTGAGCAGTTGGCTGCGCGCTGTTTCTGGCGGGCCTCCTCGGCGGCAGATTCACGCCGCTGCTCCGCCGCTTCCTGCTCCCGTTCTTCCAACGCGTTGACCCGCTCTGTTGGGCTCGGACGGTTGGCGGATGCCGGCGAGGCACTTCCTGACCGCACATTCACCTTTTCTGATTGCGCGCCGGTCGGCTGGCGGTCACCAAAGTGAGTCACTCCGTTCTCGTCAGTCCATTTGTACACAGAAGCGCCCATCGAGACACTTGGTAATACTGCCAGTAACAAGCTCAGCGTCAGGATATTCTTATTCATGAGTCCACTCATCATAGGTTTACTGCACCCGGTGCAGATCAAAATCTGTCTGCCCGGATTTGTCTCGGTGTTAGTACGTATTCAAGGACATCATGCCACCGGTGTCAGTATTTTTCTTCCGTTTGGTTCAAAACTCCGCAAGACAATGTCGCCCGGCGTCTTTTTCGGGGTGCGATGGAGGGGCAATAAAGGCGTGACGGCTATTGACAGGGAGTTTCCCGCTGTCAGAATTACCGATTGCCTGAGGACTGGGGTCAATACGGCAGGCAATCCCGAGCGAGTAACCCCCGTTAATCACCACACTGAACGCACCGCGCCGTCGTCGCGGGATGGTTGTTGCTTACTTGCAACCCGTTGATTGGCCGTTCTCCGCAACCCTCAGGAGGGCGGCTGGCCATGAGACAACCTCTTATTAAAGTGTGGAGGAGCAGCCGGTTCCGCTTTCACAAGAAGCAGGGAAACCGTGAATCCAGGCAACCGGGTGTACCCCGGCTCATTCACTCGTAGGAAGAGGGTAGAAAATCGTGGAGTTATTGTCTGGCGCCGACATGCTCATTCGTTCCTTGCAAGATGAAGGGATCGAATACGTTTACGGCTATCCGGGTGGTGCAGCCCTTCATATATATGACGCGCTGTTCAGGCAGGACAAGGTCAAACATATTCTGGTCAGGCATGAGCAGGCTGCGGTCCATATGGCCGACGGCTACGCCCGTGCGACCGGAAAACCAGGTACCGTACTGGTGACCTCGGGTCCTGGAGCCACCAACACCATTACCGGCATTGCCACCGCCTTTATGGATTCCATCCCCATGGTGGTGCTGTGCGGTCAGGTTGCGTCCACACTGATTGGCGAGGATGCCTTCCAGGAAACCGACATGATCGGTGTTTCCCGCCCGGTGGTTAAACACAACCTCAGCGTGCGCCATCCGGAAGAAATTCCCGAGGTGATCCGCAAAGCTTATTACATTGCTGCCACAGGCCGCCCCGGCCCGGTTGTGGTTGATATCCCCAAGGATATGACCACGCCGAATGAGCGTTACGAGTATTCGTACCCCAAAAAGGTCAAGCTGCGCTCTTACAACCCGGCCATTCGCGGCCACGCTGGTCAGATCAAGAAAGCGGTCGACATGATGCTGGCGGCCCGCCGTCCGATCATCTATGCCGGTGGCGGTGTCATTCTGGGTAAGGCCTCTGAGCAGCTCACCGAACTGGTTCGCACTCTTGGTTACCCGATCACCAACACGCTCATGGGTATCGGCTGTTTTCCGGCCAGCGACAAGCAGCACCTTGGTTGGCTGGGCATGCACGGCACGTACGAAGCCAACATGGCGATGCACCACTCGGACCTGATTCTCTGTGTCGGGGCGCGGTTTGACGACCGGGTCACCAACGCCACCGAGAAGTTCTGTCCGGGCGCCCGCATCATTCACATCGATATCGATCCGGCGTCCATCTCCAAGACTGTGGATGCTGACGTTCCCATCGTGGGGCCGGTTGATGCGGTGCTGAAAGAAATGCAGGCGCTGGTGAAAGAAAGCAAGGAAAAGCCGGACGCGGATGCGATCGCTGCCTGGTGGAAGCAGATCGACGAGTGGCGCGCCTTCCACGGCATGCGCTACGAAACCAGCGACGATGTGATCAAGCCCCAGGAAGTCATCGAGATGCTGTGCAGGCTCACCAACGGTGAAGCCTACGTGACCTCCGATGTGGGGCAGCACCAGATGTTCGCGGCCCAGTACTACAAGTTCGACAAACCCAATCGCTGGATCAATTCCGGTGGCTTGGGCACCATGGGCTTCGGTTTGCCTGCGGCGATGGGTGTTAAATTGACGCACCCGGACGATGAAGTGCTGTGCATCACCGGTGAAGGCAGTATCCAGATGAATATTCAGGAGCTGTCCACCTGTAAGCAGTACAACCTCCCGGTGAAGATCATCAACCTCAACAACCAGGCCCTGGGCATGGTCAAGCAGTGGCAGGACATGAACTACGAGTCCCGTCACTCCCAGTCCTACATGGAGTCGCTGCCGGACTTTACCAAGCTGGCTGAGGCGTATGGTCATAAGGGTGTGGTGATCGACAAAAAGGCTGATCTGGAAACCAAGCTGAAAGAAGTGTTGGCGATGAAAGACGAGTTGGTGTTTGTCGACATCTACGTTGATCGCTTTGAGCACGTCTATCCGATGCAAGTAGCCCGCGGTTCCATGAAGGACATGTGGCTCAGCAAAACGGAGAGGGTGTAATCATGCGTCGAATCATTTCTGTTTTGCTTGAAAACGAACCGGGTGCATTGTCCCGCGTTGTTGGACTGTTCTCCCAGCGGAACTACAACATCGAAACGCTGACTGTAGCGCCCACCGAAGACGAGACCCTGTCCCGTCTGACCGTGACCACAACCGGGTCGGACAAGGTCATCGAGCAGATCACCAAGCAGCTCAACAAGCTGATTGAAGTGGTTAAGCTGGTGGACCTGACCGAAGGCTCCCACATCGAGCGCGAGCTGATGTTGGTCAAGCTCAAGGCCACCGGTTCCCAGCGGGCTGAGATCAAGCGTACCGTGGACATCTTCCGGGGCCAGATTGTTGACGTCACCAGTTCGGTTTATACCGTTCAGCTGGCGGGCGACAGCGAGAAGCTCGACGGATTCATCCAGGCGGTCGGCACCTCCGGTGTCCTCGAAGTGGTGCGTACCGGTGTCTCCGGCATAGCCCGCGGCGAAAAGGTTCTCAGCCTGTAACGGCTATTGATACGAATTGAACATCATGGCCTGATAGGGCCATTACAAATAACAGAGGTTTTGTCATGCAGGTTTACTACGATAAGGATTGCGATCTTTCCATCATCCAGGGCAAGAAAGTTGCCGTCATCGGTTTCGGCTCCCAGGGCCACGCTCACGCGTGTAACCTGAAAGAATCCGGCGTTGACGTCACCGTTGGCTTGCGCCCGGGTTCGTCTTCCATTGCCAAGGCTGAAGCCTATGGCCTGAAGACCAGCGACGTGCCTTCTGCCGTTGCTGCCGCTGACGTGGTCATGGTCCTGACCCCGGACGAGTTCCAGTCCGAGCTGTACAAGGCCGAGATCGAGCCGAACCTGAAGCAGGGCGCCACACTGGCCTTCGCCCACGGTTTTGCCATCCACTACAACCAGATCGTTCCGCGTAAAGACCTGGACGTCATCATGGTTGCTCCGAAGGCTCCGGGCCACACCGTGCGCACCGAGTTCGCCAACGGCGGTGGTATTCCTGACCTGATCGCCATCTTCCAGGACGCTTCCGGCACCGCCAAGAACGTTGCCCTGTCCTACGCCAGCGGTATCGGCGGCGGCCGTACCGGTATCATCGAAACCACCTTCAAAGACGAAACTGAAACCGATCTGTTCGGTGAACAGGCCGTGCTGTGTGGTGGTGCCGTTGAGCTGGTCAAGGCAGGTTTCGAGACCCTGACTGAAGCGGGCTACGCCCCGGAAATGGCGTACTTCGAGTGCCTGCATGAGCTGAAGCTGATTGTTGATCTGATGTACGAAGGCGGCATCGCTAACATGAACTACTCCATCTCCAACAACGCGGAGTATGGTGAGTACGTGACTGGCCCGGAAGTCATCAACGAGCAGTCTCGCGAAGCCATGCGCAACGCGCTGAAGCGTATCCAGAGCGGTGAGTATGCCAAGATGTTCATCTCTGAAGGCGCTCTCAACTACCCGTCCATGACTGCGCGTCGTCGCCAGAACGCGGCGCACGAGATTGAGACCGTGGGTGAGAAGCTCCGTGGCATGATGCCTTGGATCTCCGCGAACAAGATCGTGGATAAAGACAAGAACTGATCGGGTTTCTGACTAGTTCTTGAGAAGCGCGGCCCGGGTGGCCGCGTTTTTCGTATATACTCCGCCCAAACGCTTTCCGGAGTAATGGGAATGACTGACGAAAGAAAGAATGCCGAAACCGACGCCCAGCACGCGCCGTCGGAAAAAAAGCACGAACAGGCTTCCGAGTATGAAGTGGAAGCCGGCGAAGTGGTTGAAGAGGAGCTGGTAGAAGGCGCCCCGGTTCGCCGCAAGGGTATCTACCTTTTGCCGAACGCACTCACGACAGCGTCCCTGTTTTCGGGTTTTTACGCCATCGTGTCTGCGGCCAATGGCATGTTTGATAACGCGGCTATCGCGATTTTCGTGTCCATGATTCTCGACGGGCTCGATGGCCGCGTCGCACGGATGACCAACACCCAAAGTAAATTCGGTGAAGAGTACGATTCCCTGGCCGACATGGTGGCATTTGGCGTGGCCCCCGGTTTGGTGGCGTTTTTCTGGTCCCTGAACGGCCTGGGTAAAGTAGGCTGGGCAATAACCTTTATCTATGTGGCCGGCGCGGCCCTCCGTTTGGCACGCTTCAATACCCAGATTGGCTCCGTCGACAAGAAGTTCTTTGTCGGTCTGGCGAGCCCGGCTGCGGCTGCGTGCGTGGCCGGCCTGGTGTGGTGCTTCCACGAATTCGAGCCATCATCCTGGCTGACGCTACTGACGATTGTTGTGGTTGGTGGCACGGGCGTGATGATGGTCAGCAATATCCTGTACCGCAGTTTTAAAGATCTCGATATGCGTGGACGGGTGCCCTTTGCGGCGATCCTGCTCGTGGTTCTGATCTTTGTCGTGATCGCGCTTGATCCGGCGACCGTACTATTTACGGGTTTCCTGTTGTATGCCCTGTCGGGTCCGGTGCGGGCGCTGTTCAGAGGCAAGCCCAAGCGTAGCGCGGAGGAGTCTGCGTAAGGTAATGAGTCCTGGGCCCCTGTGGCCCGGGAATTAAATGCGGAACCTCCGGTCAACCCTACCAGCGCCCGATGCCCGGGCGACTTGAGTGGAGAGTTTCGATGTTGATAAAGAGTCGCCCCTCCTGGGAGCTGTCCCACCGTCACGTCACCCCCGAACACATCTATCTGAACCGTCGCCGATTCATGTCGGGTGTTGCCGCTGGCGCCGCGGGTCTCGCTATGCCCGGGTTGCTGTCTGCAGCGGCGGCCCCGGTTCAGGGCGAGCCGCTCGACTTCACCCGTGCGCCCCGGTTCTCCACCGAGGAAGAAAAAACTCCGTTCAAAGACGTTATCCGCTACAACAACTTCTATGAGTTCGGGACTGGAAAAGACGATCCGGCCAAGTATGCCGAGTCCATGTCGGTTGATCCCTGGTCCGTGATTGTGGATGGCGAGTGTGGCAAGCCGGGTACCTATGCCCTCGAAGACCTGCTTCAGCCCCATGACTATGAGGAGCGGGTTTACCGGTTACGGTGCGTGGAGGCCTGGTCCATGGTGATCCCCTGGGTTGGGATACCGCTTGCCGATGTAGTGAGGCGCCTGGAGCCAACGGCCAAGGCCAAGTATCTCTACTTTGAAACTCTGGAGGACCCGGAACAGATGCGGGGGCAGCAGTCGATATTCAGCACCATCGATTGGCCGTATCGGGAAGGGTTGCGGATGGATGAGGCCATGAACGAATTGGCGTTTCTGGCTGTTGGCCTGTATGGCAAAGCTCTACCTAAACAGAATGGCGCACCGATTCGATTGGTATTGCCCTGGAAATACGGATTCAAGAGTATCAAGTCTATTGTCAGGATTCGGTTTCAGGAGAGGCGGCCGAAGACCACGTGGGAGCGAATTGCTCCCAGTGAGTATGGCTTTTACGCCAATGTGAATCCTGAGGTCGACCACCCGCGCTGGAGTCAGAAGCGGGAGCGGCGCCTGCCATCGGGGTTGTTTTCACCAAACTGGATCGAGACCGAAAAGTTCAATGGTTATGGTGAGCAGGTCGCTAGTCTCTATAAGGGCATGGACTTGCGGAAGTTCTATTAATGCCGGGACTGCTGGGTATTGAGTGGCGCCGAAGCGCAGGAGTGCTGTTGGGGTTTCGCTGGCTGGTGGCGGCGCTGGCATCTATGCCTCTTATGTTGTTGGTTAGGGATATGGTTAGCGGAGCCGTGGGGCCGGATCCGGGCCAGATCATTACCGAGGCACTTGGCCTTGCCGCCTTCCAGCTCCTGTTAGCAACTTTGGCGATGACTCCGCTCCGGCGCTGGACCGGTTGGGGCGGTTGGCTGCGGGTGCGGCGAATGCTCGGTCTGTTCGCATTCTTCTATGCGGTGCTCCATGTTCTGGCTTTTCTGCAATTCATTCTTGGTTGGTCGGATTTGTGGGCCACCTTTACCAAGCGGCCTTACATCATCGCCGGCGCGGTGGCCTTCCTGTGTCTGGTGCCGCTGGCTGTAACGTCGCCAGTGAGTGCGATGCGCAGGTTGGGTCCTTATTGGAAGCGTTTGCACAAGTTGATTTATCTGGCTGTGGTAGTCGCCTGGTTCCATTTCCTGTGGCAAGCAAGAAGTGACCTGGGTGAAATGGTGATTTACGGCCTGTTATTGGCAATTCTGTTGGGGGTGCGAGGTTATTGGTCTGGCTGGTCCAGCCTGGTCCCTCTGAAAAAGGGCTGATATTGGTTAAACACTGCTCAAGTTGTGCGGTTGTTGACCTGCCTAATGCGTGGAAACCCGTAGTTTTGGAATTTTCTTCGCAAAGCGCGTTGACAGTTTTCCTGACGCCTGTAGAATGCGCACCACTTCTGAGGGACAAGCCACTGACGCAGCGGCTACCGAAGAAGGCAACCGCTTGAAATTGTTGAAGAAATTGAGTTTCAAAATTCTTCAGAAAGCGGTTGACAGAGGCTCGATTCGCTGTAGAATGCGCCTCTCGAAACAAGCAGTAAGCCGGTTGATTTTCGGCGCTTTCCGGAGACGGAAAACATTGAAAATAAACGGTTGACAAGGCGGCGACACGATGTAGAATACGCCACCTTGATTGAGCAGCAGCTCAACCGCTCTTTAAAAAATTGACCAAGTAATTCGTGTGGGCGCTGGCCGAGGTATTTCGGATACGAAATATCAGGACAGTGACTCGTCGAAATTGAGTTTTGTCTTGAGCAAGAATAGAGAATCTTCGGATTCTTGTATGATTTAAACTGAAGAGTTTGATCATGGCTCAGATTGAACGCTGGCGGCAGGCTTAACACATGCAAGTCGAGCGGTAACAGGGGTAGCTTGCTACCCGCTGACGAGCGGCGGACGGGTGAGTAATGCATAGGAAACTGCCCAGTAGTGGGGGATAGCCCGGGGAAACCCGGATTAATACCGCATACGTCCTTCGGGAGAAAGCAGGGGATCTTCGGACCTTGCGCTATTGGATGTGCCTATGTCGGATTAGCTAGTTGGTGGGGTAAAGGCCCACCAAGGCGACGATCCGTAGCTGGTCTGAGAGGATGATCAGCCACATCGGGACTGAGACACGGCCCGAACTCCTACGGGAGGCAGCAGTGGGGAATATTGGACAATGGGGGCAACCCTGATCCAGCCATGCCGCGTGTGTGAAGAAGGCTTTCGGGTTGTAAAGCACTTTCAGTGAGGAGGAAAAGTTAGTCGTTAATATCGGCTAGCCTTGACGTTACTCACAGAAGAAGCACCGGCTAACTCCGTGCCAGCAGCCGCGGTAATACGGAGGGTGCAAGCGTTAATCGGAATTACTGGGCGTAAAGCGCGCGTAGGTGGTTTGATAAGCGAGATGTGAAAGCCCCGGGCTTAACCTGGGAACGGCATTTCGAACTGTCAGGCTAGAGTGTGGTAGAGGGTAGTGGAATTTCCTGTGTAGCGGTGAAATGCGTAGATATAGGAAGGAACACCAGTGGCGAAGGCGGCTACCTGGACCAACACTGACACTGAGGTGCGAAAGCGTGGGGAGCAAACAGGATTAGATACCCTGGTAGTCCACGCCGTAAACGATGTCAACTAGCCGTTGGGGATCTTGAATCCTTAGTGGCGCAGCTAACGCACTAAGTTGACCGCCTGGGGAGTACGGCCGCAAGGTTAAAACTCAAATGAATTGACGGGGGCCCGCACAAGCGGTGGAGCATGTGGTTTAATTCGACGCAACGCGAAGAACCTTACCTGGCCTTGACATGCAGAGAACTTTCCAGAGATGGATTGGTGCCTTCGGGAACTCTGACACAGGTGCTGCATGGCCGTCGTCAGCTCGTGTCGTGAGATGTTGGGTTAAGTCCCGTAACGAGCGCAACCCCTATCCCTAGTTGCTAGCAGTTCGGCTGAGAACTCTAGGGAGACTGCCGGTGACAAACCGGAGGAAGGTGGGGATGACGTCAGGTCATCATGGCCCTTACGGCCAGGGCTACACACGTGCTACAATGGTGCGCACAGAGGGCTGCAAACCCGCGAGGGGGAGCTAATCTCACAAAACGCATCGTAGTCCGGATCGGAGTCTGCAACTCGACTCCGTGAAGTCGGAATCGCTAGTAATCGTGAATCAGAATGTCACGGTGAATACGTTCCCGGGCCTTGTACACACCGCCCGTCACACCATGGGAGTGGATTGCACCAGAAGTGGTTAGTCTAACCTTCGGGAGGACGATCACCACGGTGTGGTTCATGACTGGGGTGAAGTCGTAACAAGGTAGCCGTAGGGGAACCTGCGGCTGGATCACCTCCTTAAACGAAGCCGAATGCTTCGGTCAGAGTCCACACGAATTACTTGGTTGATTAATAAAGAGAGCAGATGGGTCTATCAGGCCCGTACCATTGGGTCTGTAGCTCAGGTGGTTAGAGCGCACCCCTGATAAGGGTGAGGTCGGTGGTTCAAGTCCACCCAGACCCACCAAAATTGCTCAACTCCTGGAGTTGGACAATTTGAGGTAGCTTAAATGGGGCTATAGCTCAGCTGGGAGAGCGCCTGCCTTGCACGCAGGAGGTCGGCAGTTCGATCCTGCCTAGCTCCACCAATATTTACTGACTAACTTCGGTTAGCAGTGTCCAGAAACAAGCATTTCGGTTTAATGACATCGGTTGTTAAGCGAAGTTCTTCTTTCTGATCACTGGGTCAGATTTGCTCTTTAACAAATTGGACGAGAAAGAACACGAGTACGATTCTCTCATTATCTCCGAGAGGACGTATTCAAGTGATAGCGATTTCAAGCGTTATCCGGTGTTGTCGTTGAAGTGGTTGTGATATCGCTTCAAGGAACTGTCTCGAAATAACCTCTTTATCAGGCTTGCCTGGTAACGAGCGTTGCTTCGTTCACAGTTGTCTTGGGGTTATATAGTCAAGCAACTAAGCGCATACGGTGGATGCCTTGGCAGTCAGAGGCGATGAAAGACGTGGAAGCCTGCGATAAGGTTCGGGGAGCTGGCAAACGAGCTGTGATCCGGACATTTCTGAATGGGGAAACCCACCCGATTTCGGTCGGGTACCTTGCACTGAATACATAGGTGTAAGGGGCGAACCGGGGGAACTGAAACATCTAAGTACCCCGAGGAAAAGAAATCAACCGAGATTCCCTAAGTAGCGGCGAGCGAACGGGGATTAGCCCTTAAGCTAAACAATTGGTAGGAGAAGGCTCTGGAAAGTGCCGCCATAGTGGGTGATAGCCCCGTATCCGAAACCTGAGTTTAGTGAAATCGAGTAGGACGGGACACGTGGTATCCTGTCTGAATATGGGGGGACCATCCTCCAAGGCTAAATACTCCTGACTGACCGATAGTGAACCAGTACCGTGAGGGAAAGGCGAAAAGAACCCCTGTGAGGGGAGTGAAATAGATCCTGAAACCGTATGCGTACAAGCAGTCGGAGCAGACTTGTTCTGTGACGGCGTACCTTTTGTATAATGGGTCAGCGACTTATGTTCAGTGGCGAGGTTAACCGTTTAGGGGAGCCGTAGGGAAACCGAGTCTGAATAGGGCGATTTAGTCGCTGGGCATAGACCCGAAACCGGGCGATCTATCCATGAGCAGGTTGAAGGTTGAGTAACATCAACTGGAGGACCGAACCCACTGTCGTTGAAAAGCCAGGGGATGACTTGTGGATCGGAGTGAAAGGCTAATCAAGCCCGGAGATAGCTGGTTCTCCCCGAAAGCTATTTAGGTAGCGCCTCGGACGAATACCACAGGGGGTAGAGCACTGTTTCGGCTAGGGGGTCATCCCGACTTACCAACCCGATGCAAACTCCGAATACCTGTGAGTACTATCCGGGAGACACACGGTGGGTGCTAACGTCCATCGTGAAGAGGGAAACAACCCAGACCGCCAGCTAAGGTCCCCAAGTACCAGTTAAGTGGGAAACGATGTGGGAAGGCTCAGACAGCTAGGAGGTTGGCTTAGAAGCAGCCATCCTTTAAAGAAAGCGTAATAGCTCACTAGTCGAGTCGGCCTGCGCGGAAGATGTAACGGGGCTCAAACTGGTCACCGAAGCTGCGGCTGCATACTTTGTATGCGGGGTAGGGGAGCGTTCTGTAAGCCTGCGAAGGTGAGTTGAGAAGCTTGCTGGAGGTATCAGAAGTGCGAATGCTGACATGAGTAACGACAATGCGGGTGAAAAACCCGCACGCCGGAAGACCAAGGGTTCCTGCGCAACGCTAATCGGCGCA
Source organism: Marinobacter sp. LA51 (assembly GCF_030297175.1). NCBI lineage: Bacteria > Pseudomonadati > Pseudomonadota > Gammaproteobacteria > Pseudomonadales > Marinobacteraceae > Marinobacter > Marinobacter apostichopi. The sequence continues at coordinate 834,622 of NZ_AP028070.1, forward strand.
GGGTGAGTCGGCCCCTAAGGCGAGACCGAAAGGTGTAGTCGATGGGAAACGGATTAATATTTCCGTACCTTGGATAGCTGCGATGGAGAGACGGAGAAGGCTAGGTGAGCCGGGCGACGGTTGTCCCGGTTTAAGCGTGTAGGGAGTGGACTTAGGCAAATCCGGGTCCACAATTCTGAGACGCGACGACGACTGCTCTTTTAGAGCGGGAAGTCATTGATGCCATGCTTCCAGGAAAATCTTCTAAGCTTCAGGCTATTCGAGACCGTACCCCAAACCGACACAGGTGGTCAGGTAGAGAATACCAAGGCGCTTGAGAGAACTCGGGTAAAGGAACTAGGCAAAATGGTGCCGTAACTTCGGGAGAAGGCACGCTGGTTGTAGGTGATACCCCTTGCGGGTGGAGCTGACGCCAGTCGAAGATACCAGGCCCCTGCGACTGTTTATTAAAAACACAGCACTGTGCAAACACGAAAGTGGACGTATACGGTGTGACGCCTGCCCGGTGCCGGAAGGTTAATTGATGGGGTTAGCATTCGTGCGAAGCTCTTGATCGAAGCCCCGGTAAACGGCGGCCGTAACTATAACGGTCCTAAGGTAGCGAAATTCCTTGTCGGGTAAGTTCCGACCTGCACGAATGGCGTAACGATGGGGGCGCTGTCTCTACCCGAGACTCAGTGAAATTGAAATCGCCGTGAAGATGCGGTGTATCCGCGGCTAGACGGAAAGACCCCGTGAACCTTTACTATAGCTTCACAGTGAACTTTGAGCATGTTTGTGTAGGATAGCTGGGAGGCTTTGAAGTGGGAACGCCAGTTCTCATGGAGCCAACCTTGAAATACCAGCCTGACATGTTTGAGGTTCTAACTTGGACCCCTTATCGGGGTTGAGGACACTGTGTGGTGGGTAGTTTGACTGGGGCGGTCTCCTCCCAAAGCGTAACGGAGGAGCACAAAGGTGGGCTAAGCATGGTCGGACATCATGCGGTTAGTGTAATGGCACAAGCCCGCTTAACTGCGAGACAGACACGTCGAGCAGGTACGAAAGTAGGTCATAGTGATCCGGTGGTTCTGTATGGAAGGGCCATCGCTCAACGGATAAAAGGTACTCCGGGGATAACAGGCTGATACCGCCCAAGAGTTCACATCGACGGCGGTGTTTGGCACCTCGATGTCGGCTCATCACATCCTGGGGCTGAAGCCGGTCCCAAGGGTATGGCTGTTCGCCATTTAAAGTGGTACGCGAGCTGGGTTTAGAACGTCGTGAGACAGTTCGGTCCCTATCTGCCGTGGACGTTGGAGATTTGAGGAAAGCTGCTCCTAGTACGAGAGGACCGGAGTGGACGAACCGCTGGTGTTCGGGTTGTGTCGCCAGACGCATTGCCCGGTAGCTATGTTCGGATAGGATAACCGCTGAAAGCATCTAAGCGGGAAGCCCCTTCCAAGATGAGATCTCCCTGGACCTTTAAGGTCCCTAAAGAGCCGTTCAAGACCAGGACGTTGATAGGTCGGGTGTGTAAGCGCTGCGAGGCGTTGAGCTAACCGATACTAATTGCTCGTGCGGCTTGACTATATAACACCCAAGACAATTGCGGATAACGCAACGAAATCAACATCACACTTCTTTCTCGTCCCCCCAGTGATCAACCGTTTTGTCTGACGACCATAGCGGCTTGGAACCACCTGATCCCATCCCGAACTCAGAAGTGAAACAAGCCTGCGCCGATGGTAGTGTGGCACTTGCCCATGTGAGAGTAGGTCATCGTCAGACTCTTAATACCGAAAACCCCAGCTTCCTCGAGGCTGGGGTTTTTTATTGCCTGAACGAAAAGCCCGGGCGATGGTATACTGCCGCTATACTGAGCCACACTGTTTGATGGAGCCCTCGAATGCCCGCCCAAGACCATCTGGTTATCTTTGACACTACGCTCCGCGACGGCGAGCAAAGCCCCGGCGCAACCATGAACAAGACGGAAAAGCTCCGGATTGCCAAGGCGCTGGAGAAGCTCCGTGTCGATGTCATCGAAGCCGGGTTTGCCATCGCCAGCCAGGGTGATTTCGAGGCAGTGAAGGCCATTGCCGAGTCCATCAAGGAATCTACGGTCTGTAGCCTGGCCCGCGCTCTGGACAAAGACATTGATCGGGCGGCCGAGGCAATTCAGCCAGCTGAACGGGGGCGAATTCATACCTTCATCGCCACGTCTCCCATCCACATGAAGCACAAGCTGCAGATGCAGCCGGACGAAGTGGTGGAACAGGCGGTGCGCTCGGTGAAGCGTGCTCGTAGTCACGTCGACGACGTGGAGTTCTCCTGCGAAGATGCTGGCCGCTCGGAGCTGGACTTCCTGTGTCGGATCATTGAGGCGGCCATCGATGCCGGAGCCCGCACCATCAATATCCCGGACACCGTGGGCTATGCCATTCCCGAGCAGTTCGGTGAAACCATTCACCAGTTGCTGAACCGCATTCCCAATGCCGACAAGGCGATCTTCTCGGTTCACTGCCACAACGATCTGGGCTTGGCCGTTGCCAACTCCCTGGCGGCAGTAACCCAGGGGGCTCGTCAGGTGGAGTGCACCATCAATGGCTTGGGCGAACGTGCTGGTAACGCTTCCCTTGAAGAGATCGTTATGGCGGTACGTACCCGGCAGGACCTGTTCAACATCGACACTCAGGTCGACGCCCGGCACATTGTTCCGGCCTCTCGTCTCGTATCCACCATTACCGGCTTCCCGGTCCAGCCCAACAAGGCCATCGTGGGTGCCAATGCCTTTGCCCACGAGTCGGGCATTCACCAGGACGGCGTACTGAAGCACCGTGAGACCTATGAAATCATGCGTGCCGAGGACGTGGGCTGGCACACCAATTCACTCGTGCTGGGCAAACATTCCGGCCGGAATGCCTTCCGTACCCGGTTGCTGGAGCTGGGTATCCAGTTCGACACCGAGACCGAGCTGAACGAAGCCTTCACCCGTTTCAAGGCTTTGGCCGACCTCAAGCACGAGATCTTCGACGAGGACCTCCAGGCGATTGCCAGCGATACCCGTCAGAAGGAAGAAGTGGGGCGCTACGGCTTGGTGTGCATGCAGGTCTGTTCCGAGACCGGTGTGGTGCCCAAGGCAAATATGACCCTGACCCTTGATGGCAAGGAGCACAAGGTAGAGGCTGAGGGGAGTGGGCCTGTGGACGCCACCTTCAAGGCGATTGAATCCCTGGTCGACTCCGGCTGCAATCTGCAGCTCTATTCCGTTAATGCGATCACCAGCGGTACCGACGCCCAGGGCGAGGTGACCGTGCGCCTGGAACGTGGAGGCCGTATTGTGAACGGAGTGGGTGCTGACACCGATATCATCATCGCCTCGGCAAAAGCCTACATAGAAGCACTCAACCTGATCAGCCGCGGCGGTATCCGGCAACACCCCCAGGTTGCGGACGTGTAAATGCAATCTAGCGGCGACACTGGGCAAACCGGATGATTCAAACGGAAACTGAACGACAGTTCTATCTTGGCGCGGCAGGGATACGGTTGTGGTATGCCCGTGATGCCTTGCCAGGCGCGGCGGCCAGTCCCGAATTCGAGTTTGGCGACGACGAGGCGGATGTGGTTGCAGAGCCGTGGGTGGAAGCGGCACCGGCGCCGTCCCGGTCTCAGCCCAAAGCAGCGCCACCTGTGCCCGGGCGGTCCGAGGCTGACAGTGCCCGCGTGGCCAATCTCCAGGCGCTTATGGATACACCGGCGTCGAAGCCTGACCGGCCGCAGCCGTCGAAATCGGCCGCGGTTGCTGCCGAAATCACTACCGACACTCCGCCGGTTGAAAAGACGTCAGTTTCCGCTGCCGGAAAAGTCGTGCTGGCGCTGAACCTGCAGGTCTGGATTGGCCGGAAAACGGCGGTGATTGCCAGTGTCTCGAAGGAGGCCAGTCTTCGGCTTCAGGAGACTCTGGTCGAAAACATTCTTAAAAGTGTGGGCGAGCGCGATTTGCGCTCGGTTGGTCCCATTCACTGGCCAGTCTTCAACAACGTCCGGGCGCCGGGCAATTCCCTGAGCGATCTTCGAGCTGTGCTGGAGTACGCGCTGTCGGATCTGGGCGGCCGGAAGCTGATTGCCCTCGGGGTTACTGCACCGGATGACTACCGCGGCGATGAGCCCTGGTTCCAGCACATTGCCGGTATCAGTGCGGAAATCAGCTTCAACCATAGTCTCGCCGAACTCGCCACCAGCCCGGCGCTCAAGCGTGCGTTATGGCAGGAGCTGAAGCCGCTGGCTGGTCAATGATGCGGGGCTCGGAAACCTACCAACGGGTGCTGGACGGGGATCTTCTGATTCGTGGCCTCACCACGGATGACCTGCCCCGGGCTCTTTCGATCGAGCGCCAAGGGCATTCCTACCCCTGGGCTGAGACACTGTTCCGCGACTGTTTTCGGGCCAACTATCGGTTGTGGGCTGCCTGCCATGGCGATCTTTTGGTGGGCTACGCCGTGGTCGCCTATATGTTCGACGAAGCCCATCTGCTGAACCTGTGCGTGGATCCACGCTGGCAGGGGCAGGGCGCCGGGCGACGATTGCTCAGGCATTTGCTGAGCGAGGCCGCCCGTGAGCAGATGGTTCAGACCATTCTTGAGGTTCGCCTCAGTAACGACGCCGCTTACCGGCTCTATTCGGTGGAGGGGTTTGAAGAAATCGGTCGACGGCCGGAGTTCTATCCAAACGGCGAAGGCCGTGAGGATGCCCGGGTCATGGCGCTCCAATTCCCCGCTTGATGTCTCGGTAATAGCGGTTCGCGTCAGAATCCCTTAGCCCCTATAATAGCGCCTTTCTCGGAACATCAGATTCAGGTTGTCTTTCTATTATGTCGAACCTTCCTCAGGAAGTGGCCAAGCGCCGAACTTTCGCGATCATCTCGCACCCGGATGCGGGTAAAACCACGATCACGGAAAAGGTCCTGCTGTTCGGGCAGGCGATCCAGAAAGCCGGTACCGTTAAAGGTAAAAAATCCGGCCAGCATGCCAAGTCCGACTGGATGGAAATGGAAAAGGAGCGGGGTATCTCCGTGACCACCTCCGTCATGCAGTTCCCTTACGGCGGCAAGCTGGTCAATCTGCTGGATACGCCAGGTCACGAAGACTTTTCTGAAGATACTTATCGGACCCTGACTGCGGTAGATTCCTGCCTGATGGTGATCGACAGCGCCAAGGGTGTTGAGGAGCGGACCATCAAACTGATGGAAGTCACCCGCCTGCGCGACACACCCATTCTGACGTTCATGAACAAGCTGGACCGGGACACTCGGGACCCGGTCGAACTGATGGATGAGGTCGAGGACGTGCTCAAGATCGCCTGTGCGCCCATCACCTGGCCAATCGGTATGGGTAAGGGGTTCAAGGGCGTTTACCACCTGCTCCGTGACGAGGTTGTTCTGTACCAGTCAGGTCAGGGGCACATGATTCAGGACACCCGGATCATTGCCGGTCTGGATAATCCCGAGCTGGATGAAGTCATTGGTGCCTACGCCGCCGACCTGCGGGATGAGATCGAGTTGGTCAAAGGCGCGTCCCACGAATTCGATCAGCAGGCGTTTCTCGCCGGTGAGCTGACCCCGGTGTTCTTCGGTACGGCATTGGGCAACTTCGGAGTCGATCATATGCTCGACGGTCTGGTTGAGTGGGCACCGCAACCTCAGCCCCGGGAAACTGATGTGCGCGAGGTGGAACCCGCCGACGATGGCTTCTCCGGGTTTGTGTTTAAGATTCAGGCCAACATGGATCCCCAGCATCGGGACCGGGTGGCGTTCATGCGCATTGTTTCCGGTAAATACGAGCAGGGCATGAAAGCTCGCCACGTACGTATTGGCAAGGAAGTGCGCTTCTCCGACGCGCTCACCTTTATGGCTGGCGATCGTGACCATGCCGCCGAAGCCTTTGCTGGCGATATCATCGGCCTGCACAACCACGGCACCATCCAGCTTGGTGACACCTTCACAGCGGGTGAGAACATGAAGTTCACGGGCATCCCGAACTTTGCCCCGGAACTGTTCCGCCGTATTCGCCTGAAAGATCCGCTCAAGGCCAAGCAGCTCCAGAAGGGCTTGATTCAGTTGTCCGAGGAGGGCGCGGTTCAGGTCTTCCGGCCACTGCGGAATAACGACCTGATCGTTGGTGCCGTCGGTGTGCTGCAGTTCGATGTGGTGGTCAGCCGCTTGAAGAGCGAATACAAGGTTGAGGCGATCTACGAGCCCATCAACGTGGCAACAGCGCGCTGGGTAACCTGCAAGGACGAGCGCAAGCTGGATGAATTCCAGCGCAAGAACAACGACAACCTGGCCCTGGATGGCAGTGACCGGCTGGCCTATATCGCGCCAACCATGGTTAACCTGAATCTGGCCCAGGAGCGGTTCCCGGATGTGGAATTCCACAAGACCCGGGAGCATTAAGCTACCGAGTTGGAGGTTGCTGTGCAGCTGGTCGACGCCCATTGTCATTTTGACTTTCCGGAGTTCGACGACTGTCGCGACGGTGAGCTGGCGAAGGCACGGGCCTCTGGCCTGGTAGGTTTGGTTATCCCCGGGGTCCGTCGGTCCGACTGGTCCCGGGTGCGCGATACCGCCGTGGCTTTTCCGGAAGGAGCTTATTGCCTGGGTATCCATCCCTGGTACGTCGGCGAGCATGATGCCGGCGACCTGGAATTGCTTGAGCAGTTGGCCAATGACCATCCTGAGCGTTTTCTTGCTATCGGTGAGTGCGGGCTGGATCGGCTTCGCGGCACGATGGCAGAGCAGTGGCCCTGGTTCGAGGCACAAGTCGGACTCGCGGCGCGATTGGATTTACCCCTGGTGATTCATTCGGTTCGCACCCACGACGAGATTCACGGTGCGTTGCGCCGCCTCAACTGGAATGGGCCTGCGCTGGTCCACGGCTTTTCCGGCAGTTTTCAGCAGGCGGAAAAGCTGGTGGCGCTGGGTTGCTCGATAGGTGTCGGTGGAGTCATTACCCATCCACGGGCGCGCAAGACCCGGGACGCGGTAGCCCGGCTGCCGCTGGAGGCGCTGGTGCTGGAAACCGATGCGCCCGATATGTCGCCCCAGGGTGTGGATGCCGGGCGCAATTCGCCGGCCAATCTCGGGCAGATCCTGAGCGTGCTCGCCGAGTTGCGGGGCATGTCAGAGCAGGCGCTGGCGCCAATTCTGTTGGATAACGTGGCCGCGCTATACCGCTGGCGACCCGGTGACATCCCTTTGGCATAGGGGAATAACGAAACACCGAGGGTCAGGGTTGGCATTCTTTGGTGGTTCGAGTATACTTCGCGCCCTGGCTTTTCAAGGCGATGTCACTGTCTCAGCCCCGAACGGTGTCACTGCCACAGTAATTACAGGTACAAATCTCTCCCGGAACCAAGCTATTCGGGTGGAGGTTTTAACGTTTCTTATATAGCGTTCAAGGCGGAATCAATGAAGACTCTGAGTGCGAAACCAGAAACAGTAAAACGTGACTGGTACGTTGTAGACGCAGCCGGCAAGACGCTGGGTCGTCTGTCAACCGAAATCGCCCGTCGTCTGCGGGGCAAGCATAAGCCTGAGTATACCCCTCATGTAGACACTGGCGATTACATTGTAGTTATCAATGCTGGCCAGGTCCGGGTTACCGGCAAAAAGGCATCTGACAAGATGTACTACAGTCACACTGGCTTTCCGGGTGGAATCAAGTCCATCTCTTTCGAGAAGCTGGTAGACAAGGCGCCTGAGCAAGTTATTATGAAGTCTGTCAAAGGCATGCTTCCGAAAGGCCCGCTCGGCCGCGCCATGTTCAAGAAGCTGAAAATCTATGCCGGCGCTGAGCATCCTCACGCAGCCCAGCAGCCCAAAGAACTCGACATTTAACGGAAGGCGGATATGTCTGTAGCACAAAATTACGGTACTGGTCGCCGCAAGACATCCACGGCTCGGGTTTTTATCAAGCCGGGAAGCGGTAACATCTCTATCAACGGTCGCACTATTGAAGATTTCTTCGGTCGTGAGACTTTGCGCATGATCGTTCGTCAGCCGCTGGTTGTTGCGGAATCGGCTGATCGTTTCGATATCAACATCACCGTTAAAGGTGGTGGTATTAGCGGCCAGGCCGGCGCTATTCGCCACGGTCTGACTCGTGCGCTGATGGATTATGACGAAACACTACGTCCGGCTCTGCGCAAAGCGGGTTACGTTACCCGTGATGCTCGTGAAGTCGAGCGTAAGAAAGTGGGTCTGCGTAAGGCGCGTAAGCGTCCTCAGTTCTCCAAGCGTTAATACCGCTGGAGCAGAACCCGAAAAACCCGGCCAATTGGTCGGGTTTTTTTATGCCCGTTTTCCGAGCAAGCCAGCTAAGCTGGAGTGGGGAACGGCCGCCGATAGCGGCTTTCCGACTTGTAAGCACATGGTAATTTCATTACCATTTGGTCGCTTATATTTTTGGGTTGTGAAGTCCTTTTAGATGCACATTGCCAGCTGTGTTGCGGGCTGTGACATCGCCTGATGGGAGAAAACCATAATGAGTAATGGCGACGTGAGCCAAGGCCGGCGCCGGTTTCTGATTGGCGCTACAGCAGCTGTCGGCGGGGTTGGCGTTGTTGGTGCGGCGGTTCCTTTTCTGGGGTCATGGAATCCCAGCGCAAAGGCCGAAGCGGCCGGCGCACCGGTAACTGTCAATGTCAGCAAGCTGGAACCAGGTCAACAGATTACCGTCGAATGGCGTGGAAAGCCGGTGTGGGTTATCCGCCGGGATAAGGCGATGCTCGATAATATTGAAAAACTGAATGAGACGGTGAAAGACCCTCAGTCAGAAACGCCGCAGCAGCCACCTTATATTGAGGGAATCTATCGCGCACTCAAGCCGGAAATCGCGGTCATTGTCGGCTTGTGTACCCATTTGGGTTGTGTGCCTTCCTATCGTCCGGAAGTTGCTCCGGCAGATCTTGGCGAGGACTGGCTCGGCGGTTTGTTCTGCCCCTGTCACGGCTCCAAGTACGATCTTGCCGGTCGAGTCTATGACGCACAGCCAGCGCCCTTGAACCTAGAGGTTCCCCCGTATCGTTACGACGATGATACGACCCTCACGATTGGACTTGATCCGGAGGCGGCGTAATGAACAAGTTGTTGAACTGGGTAGACGAGCGTCTGCCCGTTGTTGATGCTTGGAACAAGCACGTAGGCAAGTACTACGCGCCCAAGAACTTCAACATGTGGTACTTCTTCGGCTCACTGGCCATGCTGGTGCTGGTTAACCAGCTAATCACCGGTATCTGGCTGACCATGAGCTACAACCCTTCGGCCGAGGGGGCGTTTGCGTCCGTTGAATACATCATGCGTGATGTCGAGTGGGGTTGGCTGCTGCGCTACCTGCACTCCACCGGCGCTTCTGCGTTCTTCATTGTCGTCTATCTGCACATGTTCCGTGGTCTGATGTACGGCTCGTATCAGAAGCCCCGTGAGCTGATCTGGATCTTCGGCATGCTGATCTATCTGATGCTGATGGCGGAAGCCTTCATGGGCTATCTGCTGCCTTGGGGGCAGATGTCCTACTGGGGTGCTCAGGTCATCGTGAACCTGTTCGGTGCTATTCCGGTCATCGGTGAAGACCTGTCCTTGTGGATTCGCGGTGACTACCTGATTTCAGGTATCACTCTGAACCGCTTCTTCGCCCTGCACGTTGTAGCCCTGCCAATCGTGTTGCTGGGTTTGGTAGTGCTGCACATCCTGGCGCTGCACGAAGTGGGTTCGAACAACCCTGATGGTATCGATATCAAGAAGAACAAGGACGAGAACGGCAACCCCAAAGACGGTATTCCGTTCCATCCTTACTATACTGTGCACGATTTATTGGGTGTGGCAGTGTTCTTCTTTATTTTCTTCGTGGTGGTGTTCTTCTTCCCGGAGGCGGGTGGTCTGTTCATCGAGAAGCCCAACTTTGAGCCGGCGAACGCGCTCAAGACGCCGGATCACATAGCGCCGGTCTGGTACTTCACGCCGTTCTACGCAATGTTGCGTGCGGTTACGGTCGACCTATTTGGTCTGCCGGCCAAGTTCTGGGGTGTGGTTGTCATGGGTGGCGCCATTGCTATCCTGTTCGTACTGCCATGGCTGGATCGCAGCCCGGTTCGCTCCATGCGATACAAAGGCTGGATGAGCCGCGTCGCGCTTGCCATCCTGGTTGTCAGCTTTGTGGTGCTGGGTTACCTGGGATTGGTGCCGGCCACAGAAGGACGTACCACCGTCGCCCAGATCCTGACTGTGCTGTACTTCCTCTACTTCATTCTCATGCCGTTCTACACGCGTATGGAAAAAACCAAGCCAGTGCCAGAGAGGGTGACAGGATAATGAGAAAGCTGATTTTTGGTCTTTTCATCGCAATCCTGCCAGCCCTCGGGCTGGCTGCCGGCGGCGGTGTTCCGCTCGATAACATCGAGACGGACCACACCGACAAGGCATCTTTGCAGCGTGGTGTGGCTCTGTTCACCAACTACTGCATGGGCTGCCACTCCATGGAGTACGCCCGTTATAAGCGGGTGTCCGATGACCTGGAGATTCCTGTCGAGCTGTACGAGGAGAATCTGATTTTCACCGGTGCAAAGATCGGTGAGCTGATGAAGAACTCCATGAACAAGGATATGGCAGCGGACTGGTTTGGCGCACCGCCACCGGATCTGACTCTGGAAACCCGCCTGCGTGGCGAGTCCTGGGTGTACTCCTATCTTCGTGGGTTCTACAAGGACGACAGCCGTCCGCTGGGCGTGAATAACGTGGTCTATGCCAATGTTGGTATGCCTCACGTTATGGTGGGTCTGCAGGGGTTGTGCGCGGTAGAGCCGAAGATCGGTGTCGATGCCAGTGTCGAGCCGTTGAGCGGTAACATCAACAACGCTGACGTCTGCCCGGAATACGCTATCGAAGGCAGCATGTCTGCTGCTGAATTCGACCAGGCAATGTACGACCTGACCAACTTCATGTCTTACATGGGCGACCCCATACGGGTAGAGCGCGAGCGTTTGGGCGTATTCGTTCTAATCTTTGTCGCGATCTTCTTCGTCTTTGCCTATCTGCTCAATCGTGAGTACTGGAAGGACGTGCACTAAGAAATAGGGTATAATCCCGTTTCCCGATTTCCAGTGGGCATTAACCGGCCCACTGGAATTTTGCGTTTTTTCGGAATCATTTCGGTTTGTTTACTCGTGAGGTAGTTTTATGGGCGTTGTGACCAAGCGGTCATCAATGACGTTTTTCTCGGATCCGGTCAGCCATTACAGCCACAGAGTGCGTATTGTTCTGGCAGAGAAGGGTGTTACCGTCGACATTGTGGACGTGGATCCTGATAACCCGCCGGCTGAGTTGGCGGACACGAATCCATACAACGCCTTGCCTACGCTGGTCGATCGTGATCTGGTGCTGTACGAGCCCAACATCATGATGGAGTATCTGGACGAGCGTTTCCCGCATCCTCCGTTGTTGCCGGTATACCCGGTGGCTCGCGCTAACAGCCGTCTGATGATTCACCGTATCCAGCGCGACTGGTGTGGTCTGGTTGATCAGATCGTGGCCCAGCCGAATGCCAAGGCCTCAGATGCCGCTCGTAAAGAGCTGCGCGAGAGTCTGCTGGCGACTGCGCCGCTTTTTGGTGAAATGCCGTTCTTCCTGTCTGAAGAATTTACCATCGTCGATTGCTGCATCGCCCCGATCCTGTGGCGTCTGCCGGCGCTCGGTGTGGATCTGGACGACAAGCAGGCGCGTCCGCTGCATAAGTACATGGAAAGCATCTTCAGTCGTGAGGGCTTCAAAGCCAGCCTTTCTGACCTCGAAGAAGACATGCGCAGCTAAACGGTCGACACCCGCTATACCGGTCCAGGAGATTGGCAGTGCCTGATAACAGTATCACCATGACATCGAGCCGTCCGTACCTTGTCCGGGCCTTCAACGAGTGGATTCTGGATAACGACTGTACCCCGTACATCGTAGTGGATGCCGGAGTTCAGGGCGTTCAGGTTCCCACTGAGCACGTTGCGAACGGTCAGATCGTGTTGAACATCAGCCCGGGGGCAGTTCGAGGTCTGGTGGTCGGTAACGGTGCCCTTGAGTTCAGTGCGCGCTTTGGTGGTGTGCCGATGCAGGTGTTCATTCCTCTGCAGGCGGTCATGGCCATATACGCCAAGGAGAACGGTGAGGGTATGGTGTTTGGCAGTGAGCCGGGCTCTCCAGATCCGGACGGCACCACCGACAAGGGCGATTCCGGCCCAGGTGGAGAGGATCGGCCATCAGGCCGGCCTACGCTCAAGGTTGTGAAATAGCGAATCGATCGTCAAAAAAGCCAGCAATTGCTGGCTTTTTTTATCCCCCGAATAGTTTGCTGTCAATCAATCCGCACAGGGCGTTGATGATGACCATCAGCAGCGGTGTTGCCTCGGTGGGCGAGAGGTTGTTGAGGGCGATTTCATGGTCTTCCGGGTGCATCAGGGAGGTGATGTCGGATTTCTCCCGCGCGCTCAGCACCACCACATTCATCTCGCGATCGTGGGCAGCCTGAATAGCCTGAATCAGGTTGGCCTTGTGTCCGTCGTCAACAATGACAAACAGCAGGTCGCCAGGCTTGCCAATGGCACGCACCTGGCGCGAAAAGGTATCGTTGAAGCGGTTATCCCGGCAAATCGCCGAGTACGTCGTCGCGTCCGCGCCCAGGTTAATGGCGGGCAGTGCCGGGCGATCCTGGTCAAATCGGTTCAATAGCGCGGTGCAGAAATACTGGGCCAGAACGTTGGCATTTCCGTTGGCGCAGGTGATGATCTTGCCATCCTGAAGCAGTGCGTTGACGAAGGCATCGGCGACTTCCTCGATGGCGGGCCCAGCCGTACTGGCCGCCTGCGCTGTCTGCTCCATGTGGCTGGCGAACCATTGGTTGATCTGGTGTTCGGTGTCCGTCATTACGTGTGTTTACCCTGCGTCAATTGCGTTCTTAATCCATTGTACCCGGTATCTTTTTACGGTTCCCGGGCTGATGGCGATAACATCGATGCGGCTCAGGCAGTCCCATTGGCCATGGCGATGGAGGTAAAAGGCCGCCGCCTGCCGGACTCTGCGCTGTTTTTGAGGGGTGATGGAGCTGGCCGGGTCGGCGAGACTGCCGGGTCCGCGATAGCGCACCTCGAAAAACACCAGTGTTTCTCCGTCCTGCCCGATCAGGTCGATCTCGCCACCGCGGCTGTGGACATTGCGGGCAATGATTCGCACGCCGCGACCAGTCAGGTATCGTGCGGCAACGCCCTCGTAATGGTTGCCTACTGCTTTGTTGCCGTCCATGGCAAAAACAATCCGTTGTCTGGTGTTTTACTCGCCCTGAACCGGTGAGCCGAGAGTTCCCTCTTCAGCCGTTTCAGGTTCAGTAGCCTCGAGCTCTGGTAGCAGTTCCGGGCGGCCATTGCGGAATTGGGCCCAGAGTTGCTCCCGATGAATGCTGCCGTCGTCGGTCATGCTCAGTTCGCCGGTCTGGCCGTCGATGGTTGCCGACTTCACCTGGCGTAAAAGAGGTAGGCGTTTGCTCAACTGCCAGGCGTCGGCCCCCATGGCAAACAGGCGGCCCAGTTGGCCCTGAGTGCCGGATAAGTGTTTGTTGGCTTCGGCTTGCAGCTTGTTGTCCTTGGCCAGGGTCCAGGGGGTATCGGTAAAGATCACCTGATCCAGGTCACGATCCCGGGCTGGATCGGGATTGCCCTCGTAAACGATTGACGGTGAATACACCGGAAGATCGCCGCCAAAGTAGTAGGCAAACAGGGGTTTGAACTGGCGGGCAATGGTCGGCTCGGCGACCATGATGATGGCTTCGGCATCTTGCCGGCGCCGGGGCTCGAATTCCACGTCCAGGCCGATGGTACGCTCCACCTGGATTGCCCGGTCCCGGGACACGCTGATACCCAGCAAGTCGGCGGTGACCGCGCGCAGATTGTCATCCCGGAAGAAGCGTTCGATGTCCAGGGCCCGGCTGCCGTTTTCGGCCATCCGCTGATTCAGGGCCGCTTCAACCCGGTCGCCCCATTCGCCCTGGGGAATCAGGACCAGGGCATGATGAATGTCCTTTGCCTTGAGTCGGTCCGCAATCTGGCGGGCCTCATCTTCGGCTGACAGGCCAAACTGGTACAGACCCTCGGGCGCTTTCTTGCCTGCGGGCAGGTAGTTCAGCCCCAGTGCCGGAACCGGAAGGGTGTTCATTGCGCTCAGGGTGGTCAGTGCTTCTTTCTCGAGCGGTCCGACGATCAGGTCAACGTTCTCTCCGGACAACTTGCCGTAAAGTTCCTTGAACGGCGTGCTCGAGGTATCAACCACCCGGATCTCGGTGGCGTCGCGGTCTACGGACGGATCTTCGTAGTAGGCGGCAATAAAACCGTCACGGATCGCCTTGCCTGCGGCGCCCAAGGGGCCGGTCAGCGGCAACGCGAGTGCAATCTTTTCAGGGCGACTTTCCGCCAGGCTGGCAATCAGCTGCAACTCTGATGGTAAAACCTGGGCTGCCGGGTGTCCGGGCCAGTTGTTTTGCCAGTTCCGAATGGTCCGGCCCTGCTGGTCGAACTCGATGCCGGGCGCGCGCACGGTCATGGCCAGTTCCAGCCAGCCTTGTGCTTCGTAGCCGATAGCTTCGCTGTTTGCGCTTTCCAGTGTCCGATCCGGCACGGTCTTCAGTTGCTGCCAGATCTGATCATGCAGCTGCTGCGGATTCGCCTGGCTGTCCGTCTGGGTTAGCAAGATCAGGGTCATGGCTGCGGGCAGCGGCTCGCCGGCCAGGGTGTAGGTCTCGGCCTGCAATCGCGCCGCCCGGTTCATCAAGTCCGGGCTGTACTCGGTGATGCTGTCCGGAGACAAGCCGGCAGCGAGAGTGCTCGCCCAGTCGCTGTCGTCCAGGGCGGTGGCGCTTGCCATAGCCAGCAGTCGTTTCTGGCTTTTCAGCGCCGGTGCCGGTTGCGTTAACTGTTGGCTTTGCAGTAGCGTTCGCGCGGCCTCATGGTTGCCTTGATCCTGAAACCGACTGGCAATACGCAGCAGATAGCGTTGCGCGGTTTCGCGATTGTCTTCCTGGCCGGCAAGCTCCAGCGCCTGCTGCGGGCTCTGGGCAACGTGGGACTGAAGGTTTACGCTGGCACAACCGGCGGACAACAGGGCCACGGCAAAGACGGTGGCGAGGGCTCGGTGGTTGACGGAATTTTTGATCATGGCAAGCTCGAACTACTCCGGATAAATGGGCTTGTGGCGCCGATCTGACGGTGGCAAGTTTAACAGCTCCGGGGTTAATTCACATGACGTAAGTGTCATCGTGCAGGCATCAGTGACAATGAGGCATAGAATTTGAAATCTGAGGGTAGGGAGTCGGTGTCCGAAGCCGGCAAAAAAGAGAAGGCTCAAGGCGTTCTCTATATTGTGGCGACACCCATTGGCAATCTGGACGACCTGTCTTCTCGTGCCGTGTCCGTGCTGAACAGGGTTGATGTGGTGGCCGCCGAGGACACTCGTCACAGTGGTCGGTTGCTGCAGCACCTGGGGTTGCACAAGCGCCTGATTGCGCTGCACGACCACAACGAGCGTGACCGGGCTGGAAGTTTGCTGGAGGAGCTGGAGGCGGGCCGCAGTGTCGCGCTGATTTCCGATGCCGGTACACCGCTCATTTCGGACCCGGGTTATGTGCTCGTCCGTGAAGCCCGCAGTCGCGGTCTCAAGGTTTCTCCTATTCCCGGGGCCTGTGCTCTGGTGGCGGCTCTCAGTGCTGCCGGTCTGCCCACCGACCGCTTTCTCTTCGTCGGGTTTTTGCCGGCCAAGCGCTCCGGTCGGCGCGCCGCTCTGGAGCAGCAGGTTCGGGAGACGGCGACTCTGGTGTTCTACGAATCGCCCCACCGAATTCTGGATGCTGTGAGTGATATTGCGGCGGTGTTTGGCGAGGAGCGGGAAGTTGTCCTGGGTCGTGAGCTGACCAAGGCCTTCGAGACCTTTTATTCGGGCAGCGTCGCTGAGGTGTTGGCAACCCTTGAGGCCGATCCGCACGGCACCAAGGGGGAGTTCGTGGTGATGATTCACGGTGCGGAGCCGGTGACCAGTGACGAAGACGCCGGGGCTTTGGACGTTGATCACCTGCTTAGACTGCTGTTGCCCGAATTGCCAGTTAAGAAGGTGGCCAAGCTGGTGGCTGAACTGAGTGGGCGGCCAAAGAATGAGCTTTATCAGCGGGCGCTGGAGCTGAAATAGGCATTTCTACGCCGGCACTTTTCCTTGCATGGCCTGTGGCGCAGGAGTATGGTCTCGACCGAGCTCGCCAGACAGTCGCCGCCGGTGTTTCACCGGGGGAGGAAAGTCCGGGCTCCGCAGGGCAAGGTGCCAGGTAACGCCTGGGCGGTGAGAGCCGACGGAAAGTGCAACAGAAAGTAGACCGCCTAAGCGCCTTCGGGCGCCGGTAAGGGTGAAACGGTGCGGTAAGAGCGCACCGCGTGACTGGCAACAGTTCACGGCGATGGTAAACCCCACCTGGAGCAAGACCAAATAGGAATCCAATGGCGTGGCCCGCGCTGGATTCGGGTAGGTTGCTTGAGGTCTGTGGTGACGCAGACCCTAGATGAATGACTGTCCACGACAGAACCCGGCTTATCGGCGAACTCATTTCTCTTCTTCTTATAACAGGTGCCGCCAAAGGCGGCACCTGTTATATCCAAAGATTCTCAAACCTAACTTGCCTTCTTCAGACTTTTTTGCAGGTACTTGATTTTCCTTCTTTTCTTAATCGTAATCTCGGCGCCTCCTCAGATCACTCGCTGTAACCTCTTGTCATAAAAGGAACTTTTACCAGTACGACGCTGTTCGCGGCGCTTGCATTGTGTATTGCGTGTTTCTATAGTGTGCATAAGTGGGAAAAAGTGGTTAGTAGTGGTTTTTTGTGGTTTTCAGGCCCTCAGAGACGGCGTAAATGAGCAATTTTCTTGGCAGTCATGCCATCAATATGGATGCGAAGGGTCGCCTAGCGATCCCCGCCAAGCTGCGCGAAGAGCTCGCGCAGCTCTGTGGTGGGCGCATTGTATTGACGGCCAATGCCGATGAAGAGAGGTGTTTGCTGGTTTACCCCGAGCCCGAATGGGAGGCGCTGCGCCCCAAGATTGAAGCGCTGCCCAACATGAATAAGGCGGCGCGCCGGTTGCAGCGATTGCTGCTTGGTAATGCTGCGCCCATGGAGCTGGACTCCGCGGGGCGTATCCTGATTCCACCGACACTGAGAAGTTACGCTCATCTAGAGAAGAAACTGATGTTGATTGGTCAGGGTAAAAAACTGGAGCTGTGGAGTGAGGAGCGCTGGCTTGCCTGGCTCGATGAATCCTCCGACGATGATGATATGCCCCCTGAGATGGAGGCACTTTCCCTATGACCTCCGGACGCAAGCAGAAGTCCGGGGCTGCGTTCTCGCATCGCTCGGTACTTCTGGATTCGGCGGTCGACTACTTGGTCAATGATCCCGAAGGCACCTATGTTGATGCCACCTTTGGTCGTGGTGGCCACAGTCGGTTGGTTTTGGGGCGCTTGAGTGAGCAGGCGCACCTGCTGGGCATTGATAAAGACCCGGAGGCCATTCGGGTAGCCGAGGAGCTGGCCACTGAAGATTCCCGGTTTTCCTGGTTTCACGGCTCGTTCGCGGATCTGGACGTGGCGCTCGAGCGGCAGCAGTGGCCGGCCGTCAATGGCGTTTTGATGGATCTCGGTGTGTCGTCGCCGCAGCTGGATGACGCCTCGAGGGGCTTCAGCTTCATGCGTGATGGCCCACTGGATATGCGGATGAATCCGCAGCAGTCCCCGAGCGCGGCGGAATGGCTGGCCGAGGCGGACGAAAAGGACATTGCCGATGTCATCTATCGATACGGCGAGGAGCGTTTCTCCCGCCGTATCGCCCGTTTGGTGGTGGCACGCCGTCAGGAAGAGGCGATTGAAACCACTCGCCAACTCGCTGAATTGGTGAGCGAGGCTGTACCCAAGAAAGAAAAGCATAAGCACCCGGCGACCCGGACTTTTCAGGCTATCCGGATTTTCATCAATCGGGAGCTCGAGGATCTGGAAGTAGGGTTGAAGGCTGCCGTCGATCGGCTCGCGCTCGGTGGTCGGTTGGTGGTGATTAGTTTTCATTCCCTGGAAGACCGGGTGGTGAAGCGGTTCATGCGTGATCTGGCGCGCGGCCCGCAACTGCCGAAAGGCATTCCGGTGACTGCCGATCAGGAAGCTTCGGCATTCCGCCTGATTGGCAAGGCGGCGAAAGCCGGTGCAGACGAAGTTGGCGACAATGTCAGGGCCCGGAGCGCCGTCATGCGCGTTCTGGAACGAATTGATTCAGATAATAAGCCGAAAGGGAGCGCCTAATCATGGGTGCGGTAGCAATCGAACAACCAGTTAAAGCGGCCAAACTCAACAAGCAGCGGATGCGCGTGGGTGTTGCCACAGCTGTGCGGATTTCCCGGCAGGTTTTTGATGCCACCCGGCAGCGTAACGTCATGATTTCCATGGCACTGGTGACGTTGCTGGTGGCCTCATCCATTGGCGTTGTGGTCAGCGCCCATGAGAACCGGGAATTATTTAACACGTTGTCCCAGCTGCAGGGTGAGCGCGACCGCTACCAGCAGGAGTGGAGTCAGCTGCTGCTGGAGCAGAGTGCCTTGAGCGCCCATGGTCGAGTGGAAAAACTCGCAGCAGAGCGGTTCGGGATGGTCGTTCCGGGGCGCCAGGATATCGTTCTGGTGCCACTGATGTCGCCGGCGTTGGCGCACTAATACACGATAATAACAACCGTCAGGGTGATTGATTTGTCCGGTCAGGAAACGCAGAAAACATGGAGCCAGCGATTGGCGTCCGGCCTTAAGGCCTGGCGCTATGGCTCCGTGCTGGGCGTTTTCTTGCTGGTGATCGTGGCTCTGGGCTGGCGCTTGGTTGACCTGCACGTGGTCGATAACGATTTCCTGCGTAAGCAGGGTGACGTTCGAACCATTCGCGTCGAGTCCATTGATGCCCATCGCGGCGTTGTCTCTGACCGCTATGGTGAGCCGCTGGCAATCAGTACGCCGGTGCAGACCCTGTGGGCCAACCCGTCTGAGATGGATGCCGATGAGGCCCGCCTGACTAACCTTTCCCGGCTGCTCAATATCAGTGAGGCCCGTCTTCGTGAACGGCTGCAAACCTACGTCGATCGTGAGTTCATCTACCTGCGTCGGAAGGTTCAGCCTGGTCTTGCCAAAGAAGTCATGGCATTGGATATCGACGGAGTTTATTCCCGTCAGGAGTACCGGCGTTATTATCCGGCCGGGGAAGTGACCGCTCACATCGTTGGCTTTACCAACATTGATGAGCGTGGCCAGGAAGGCATGGAATTGGCCTACAACCAATGGCTGTCCGGTGAGTCAGGTCGCAAGCGGGTGCTCAAGGACAACCGTGGTCGCGTCATCAAGGATCTGACTCTAATTCGAGATGCCAGCCCTGGCCATAACCTCCAGCTCAGCATTGACCTTCGTCTCCAGTATCTGGCCTATCGCGAACTCAAGGCCGTGGTTCAGGCGCACAGTGCCAGGGGCGGAACCCTGGTGATGCTGGATGTGGACACCGGGGAAGTGCTGGCGATGGTGAATCAGGGCTCCTATAACCCCAATGATCGCAGTCAGCTGGCCCCGGAAAATCTCCGGAACAAGGCTATTACCGATCTGTTCGAGCCGGGCTCAACCATGAAGCCTGTTGCCATGGCGGCGGCACTCGAAACCGGAGACTATTCCACTAACACCACCATTGATACGTCGCCGGGTTATCGCCGGTTTGGCCGTTTCACCATTCGGGATCATCGCAACTACGGCGTGATCAGTCTGACCGATATCATTGCTAAATCCAGCAACGTCGGCATTAGCCGGATCGCCACCGACATTGGTGGTGACACCATCCGCAATTTATACAGCCGACTGGGAATTGGACAGCCAACCGGCATCGGCTTCCCGGGCGAGGCTGTCGGTGTATTGCCGTCGCCGCCCAAATGGCGTCCGGTTGAGGAAGCCACGCTGTCCT
This sequence comes from Marinobacter sp. LA51, assembly GCF_030297175.1. Lineage (NCBI taxonomy): Bacteria > Pseudomonadati > Pseudomonadota > Gammaproteobacteria > Pseudomonadales > Marinobacteraceae > Marinobacter > Marinobacter apostichopi. The sequence goes on from NZ_AP028070.1 coordinate 854,684, forward strand.
ACGGCTATGGGCTGAGTGTTAATGCCCTGCAGTTGGCTCAGGCTTACATGGTGATCGCCAATGGCGGTGTTCGCTATCCCCTGAGCCTGATTAAGCTGGACCGGGAACCTGAGGGGCAGAGGGTACTCTCAGAGAAGGTGACCTATGAGGTTCGGAACATGCTTCGGGAAGTGGTTTCCCGTGGCAGCGGTAAGCGCGCTCAGCCGGGCTTTTATACTGCTGGCGGCAAGACCGGAACGGTTCACCTGGTTGGAAAACAGGGTTACGAAGATAGCCAATACAAAGCAATTTTTGCTGGCATGGCTCCGATCGATAACCCCCGAATTGTCACGGTTGTAGCCGTGGATGCGCCTCAGTCCGGCGAATATTACGGTGGTGAAGTTGCTGCGCCGGTATTCGCCCGGGTCATGAGTGACGCACTGCGACTGTTGAATGTGAAGCCTGAACTGGAAGTCGGTGGCGCGAATGCGCCGGTGAAGACAGCCGGGGAGCGAGGGTAAGCTTATGTGCATCACATCACTCAGCACGCTGTTACAGGGAATTGTGTCCGTGCCGTCGGTGTTCGACGTGACCATTCACGGGCTCAAAACGGACAGCCGAACGGTAAAGTCCGGGGATGCCTTTGTTGCTCTCGCTGGCGCCACGACGCCTGCGGATCATTACATTGAACAGGCCATTGCCGCAGGCGCGACGGTGGTATTGCTGGAATCGTCTGAGTCGGGCGAATGTTCGGAATTTCAGGGTGCCTTGCTGGTGCCGGTGGTCGGCCTGCGCGACCGTCTGGGCGAGATCGCCGATCGGTTCTTTGAGCACCCGTCCCAGCGTCTGCGCCTGATTGGCGTGACCGGCACCAACGGCAAGACGTCGGTCAGCCAATACATTGCGGCGCTGCTAAAAGATACCGGAACGCCTTGCGGTGTACTGGGGACGCTCGGTTACGGCATGCCCGGTGCGTTGCAGCCTGCTACCCACACCACGCCCGACGTCGTGCAGACCAACCGGATGCTGTCACGCATTCTGGCTCAGGGTGGTCGTGCTGCGGTGATGGAAGTGTCCTCCCATGCCCTGGATCAGGGCCGGGTCGATGGCCTCACTATTGTGGCAGGAGTGTTTACCAACCTTACCCGTGACCACCTTGATTACCATGGTTCCATGGAAGCCTATGGCGAAGCCAAGGCACGCCTGTTTGACCGGGAAGCCGTACACGTCTCGGTGATCAATTTTGACGACCCGTTTGGTCGGCAGCTCTATGACCAGCTCGACGGCCAGTGCGACCGGGTTCGCTACAGTCTCCACGAGGCCCAGACCGAACTCTGGCTGAAATCCTTCCGGGCCACTGATGAAGGCTTCGAGGCGACCGTGGATGGCCAGTGGGGATCGTTCGACATTACCGTTCCCCTGATGGGCAGCTTTAACGCCAGCAATGTCCTGGCAGCCATGGCAACCGTGCTGAGCTTGGGCGTGCCCGTTGAGCGCGTGCAGCAGGCGGTGAGTGGCCTGGTGCCACCGCCAGGCCGGCTGGAAAAGTTCAGCGGCGCCAATGGCGTCCGGGTTGTAGTCGATTACGCCCACACCCCGGATGCGCTGGCCAACGCACTGGCGGCCCTGCGCCCCCACGTGACCGGGCGCCTGATCTGCGTGTTCGGTTGTGGCGGTGACCGCGACAGTGGCAAGCGCCCGGAAATGGCGCGTGAAGCTGAGGCCCGGGCCGACATTGTCATTGTTACTGACGACAACCCGCGAAGCGAAGATCCTGCCGTGATCGCCAATGACATCGTGGCCGGTTTTTCTGCCCCAGTCCGGGCGTCGGTGATTCACGACCGGTCAGAAGCCATCCAGACAGCGATAAAAATGGCCACGCCGGACGATCTGGTTCTGATCGCCGGGAAAGGCCACGAGGCCTATCAAGAAGTGGCCGGGCAGAAAATTCCGTTCAGCGACGCAGAGCAGGTTCAGCATGGCTTGAACCTGAATGGTGGTGTGGCATGATGCGCGCCTTCTCGCTGGCGGAAGCCCGGCAGTGGACCGGTGCTGCCTGCACCCGTTCAGGGCTCGAGGGAATCCTGTTTACCGGGGTTTCCACGGACACCCGCTCAATTGGACCGGGGCAACTGTTCGTCGCCTTGCGTGGTGATAATTTTGACGGTCACGGTTTTCTGCAGATGGCCCGTGATTGTGGCGCGGTGGCCGCGGTTGTGGATGAGGCCGATGCCACCGTCGACCTGCCGCAACTGGTGGTGGCCGATACCGTTGACGCTCTGGCCCAGCTGGCCGGCGGCAATCGAAACGAAAGCAACGCCCGATTGGTGGCCGTGACCGGCAGCAGTGGCAAGACCACGGTTCGGGAAATGACCGCCGCAATCCTGGCGCAACTGGGGCCGACATTGGCCACCAGTGGCAACCTGAATAACCACATTGGTGTGCCGCTGACCCTGTTTGGACTGGCGCCGGAGCACCGTTATGGCGCCATTGAGCTGGGTGCCAGCGGGCTGGGCGAAATCGCGCACACTGTCGCCATTACCCGGCCCCACGTTGTGATGCTCACCAACGCAGGTTCGGCGCACCTGGAAGGATTTGGCAGCTACGAGAACATTGTCCAGGCCAAGGGCGAAATTATCGAAGGTGTCGAAGATGGCGGCTTGGTAGTGCTGAACCGGGACGACCCCGCCTTCGACCAATGGCGGGCACGGGCAGGGCATCGCCGCGTGGTCAGTGTCAGCCGGGAAGGGATCATAGACGCCGATTACGGCGTTAAAGCCGTTCAATCGCAGGCGTCCGGCCAGTCGTTCCAGATTGTTGGGCCGGACGGGTGGAGTTGCACCGTCGGCCTGGCGCTTGCGGGTGAGCACAACCAGACCAACGCCATGCTGGCCATTGCCGCCGCCCGGGAGTTGGGTGCTGATGATCAGGCCATCGTCGCAGGATTAGCGGCGTTAGCGCCGGTTAAGGGCCGCCTGCAGAATATCGAACTGGCGCCGGGACTGACCGTTATTGATGACAGTTACAACGCCAACCCGGCATCCATGAAGGCAGCACTCAGTGTCCTGGCCAAGCAGGCGGGCGAACGCATCGCCGTGTTCGGCGCCATGGCCGAACTGGGCCCGCAGGCCAGCGCCCTGCACCGGGAAGTGGGTGAATTCGCCCGTACTGAACAGATTGAACGTTTGCTGACCGTTGGCCCCGGTTGTGAAGGCTATGCCGAGGGCTTTGGTGCAGCGACAGAGATATATCAGACCCACGAAGACGCCGTTAACGCTGTGATCAGCGCGAAGCAGTCGCCGCTGACGGTGTTGGTGAAGGGGTCCCGCAGTTCTGCCATGGATCGCGTGGTAGAGGGAATTAAAGACAAGGTGAATAACTCATGCTGCTCTGGCTGACAGAGGTTCTATCACAATATTTCTCGGCACTGACCGTGTTTCAGTACCTGACCCTGCGCGGGATTCTGGGTACGCTCACGGCGCTGCTGATCTCACTGATCATCGGACCGGTGATGATCCGCAAGCTGAGCCAGTATCAGATCGGCCAGGCGGTGCGCGACGATGGCCCGCAAACTCATCTGAGCAAGGCTGGCACGCCGACCATGGGTGGTGCCCTGATCCTGGTGGGTATCGGCATCAGTACGCTGCTGTGGGCCGATCTCAGCAACCGTTACGTCTGGATCACCCTGCTGGTCACTCTGCTGTTCGGGGCCATTGGCTGGGTCGACGACTACCGCAAGGTTGTGGAGCGTAACCCCCGTGGCCTGCCCGGGCGCTGGAAGTACTTCTGGCAGTCGGTTATTGGTGCTGCGGCCGCCATCGCTTTGTTTTTAAGCTCGTCGATGCCGCAGGAAACCTCCCTGTACGTGCCGTTCGTCAAGCAGGTGTCGCTGACGCTGGGTCCGGTCATTTTCATCCTGCTGACTTACTTTGTCATCGTCGGCAGCAGTAACGCGGTGAACCTCACCGACGGCCTGGACGGCCTGGCGATCATGCCCACGGTGATGGTGGCGGGTGCCCTGGGGATTTTTGCGTACCTGTCCGGTCACGCTCAGTTTGCCGATTACCTGCTCATTCCCCACCTGCCAGGCACCGGCGAACTGATTGTGTTCTGCGGTGCGATCGTGGGTGCCGGGCTCGGTTTCCTATGGTTCAACACCTATCCGGCCCAGGTCTTCATGGGCGATGTCGGCGCCCTGGCTCTCGGCGCTGCGCTGGGTGTGGTTGCAGTGGTGGTCCGTCAGGAAATCGTGCTGTTCATCATGGGTGGCGTGTTCGTCATGGAGACGGTGTCGGTGATCCTGCAGGTGGCTTCGTTTCGCCTCACCGGTCGACGGATCTTCCGCATGGCACCGTTGCACCATCATTTTGAATTGAAAGGCTGGCCAGAACCGCGGGTAATCGTGCGGTTCTGGGTAGTCACCGTAGTTCTGGTCCTGATTGGCCTGGCCAGTCTGAAGATACGCTAAGGGTTTGCATCGCATATGAGCGTCATTGTTTCGGATCGTCGCACACTGGTAGTAGGGCTCGGTAAAACCGGGCTCTCCTGCGTGCGCTATCTGTCCGAGCAGGGCCGTGACATCACGGTCGCCGACAGTCGCGAAGCGCCTCCCGGCCTGGACGAGTTGCGCGCAGGCTGGCCAGATGTGCCGGTGCACCTGGGGCCGTTCGATGCAGAGCTGTTCTCCGGCTTCAACGAACTGGTTGTTAGCCCCGGGATCGACATTGCAGAGTCTGCGATCAAACAGGCTGCACAGGCCGGCGCCCGAATTCGGGGCGATATTGACTTGTTCGCCGAAGCTGCGGATGCGCCGATCGTGGCTATCACAGGCTCCAATGGGAAAACCACGGTTACCACCTTGGTTGGTGAGATGGCCCTGGCAGCGGGTCGCAAGGTCGAGGTGGGCGGCAATATCGGCACGCCGGCGTTGGATCTGCTTGGCCGTGGCGCTGACCTGTACGTATTGGAGCTATCCAGCTTCCAGCTGGAAACCACCGAGGGTCTGCATGCACTGGCGGCCACTGTGCTGAATGTCAGTGACGACCACATGGATCGGTACCCGAACAAAATGGCTTATTTCCAGGCCAAGCAACGGATCTTCCAGGGCTGCAAAACCGCCGTAGTGAATCTGGACGATGCCTTGAGCACGCCCATGGCTCGGGAAGGGTTGCAGTTCATCTGCTATGGATTCCACCGGGTCAATCCGGAGACCTTCAGTACCCGCGACGACGACGGCGGAACCTGGGTGACCTTCGGCTTCGATAACCTGGTGCGAACCAATGAGCTGTCGCTCATGGGGAGCCATAACGTCAGCAATGTGATGGCGGCCCTAGGTCTTGGCCGTGCCGCCGGACTGCCGATGGATGTGATGCTCGAGGTGGCGCGCAAGTTCGGCGGCCTGCCGCATCGCTGCGAGTTTATCCGCCAGGTGGCCGGTGTTGACTACATCAACGATTCAAAGGGCACCAATGTTGGCGCCTCTGTGGCAGCAATTGAAAGCCTGGCGCCGGAACAGGGCAAGGTGGTGCTGATTGCCGGAGGCGATGGAAAGGGTGCAGATTTCGCGCCATTGCAAGCACCGGCACTGATGAACTGCCGGGCGCTAGTGCTGATTGGCCGCGATGCCGGGCTGATTGCCGACGCCGTCGGCACCGGTGTTGAGTGTCATCAGGTCAAGACGCTGGCGGACGCGGTATCAACCGCAGGCAAACTGGCCCAGGCTGGCGACTGTGTGCTGTTTTCACCGGCCTGCGCCAGTTTCGATATGTTCCGGGATTACCTTGATCGCGGTGAACAGTTCCGTGCATTGGTGGAGGCGCTCTGATGCAGACCGGATTCGCCGTACCAAACCGACATCAGTGGCTGGGTGAAATCCAGCCGCTGCCGATGCTGGTGATCAGCTCGGTGGCTCTGCTGGTGATGGGGGTGGTGATGATTTCCTCCGCCTCCATGGACATGGCGGCGGAGACCATGGGTAACAGCTACCACTATGTCATCCGCCAGTTGTTGTTTGCCGCGATGGGCTGCGGCATGGCCCTGGTGGCGGTGAATGTGCCGGTTGCCTGGTGGGAGCGCAGCGGCTGGCTGCTGCTTGGGGTTGGGCTACTGGCCCTGGTGCTGGTGTTGACGCCGCTGGGGCGGACCGTCAACGGCTCCACCCGCTGGATCCCGTTTGGCCTGTTTAACGTGCAGGTCTCGGAAGTTGCCAAGCTGTGCCTGATCGCCTATCTGGCAGGATACGTAGTGCGCCGCCGCGACGAGCTGTTGAACACCTGGCCGGGCTTTCTCAAGCCCTTGGTCGTGCTGGGGGTTGCCTCGGTTTTGCTGGTTATTCAGCCGGATTTCGGTGCCACCGTGGTGCTGGTATCGGCCGCCGCCGGCATGATTTTCCTCAGTGGCGTCCGGCTCAGCCGATTTGTGCCGCTGATTGTGATTCTGGTGGTGCTGGGCTCACTGCTGGTGCTGACCCAGCCCTATCGATTGAAGCGGGTGGTGAGCTATCTCGACCCCTGGAAGGATCAGTTCGACAGCGGCTATCAGCTGACTCAGTCGCTGATCGCGTTTGGTCGGGGAGACTGGGGTGGTGTCGGGCTCGGCAACTCGATCCAGAAATTGTTTTATCTGCCTGAGGCCCACACGGACTTCGTGTTTGCGATCATCGCCGAGGAATTTGGTCTGTTGGGATCGTTGATCGTGCTGGCTCTGTTCACTCTGCTGGTCGTCAGTGGCTTCGTGATTGCCCGCCGGGCAGAGAAGGCAGATATGCCCTTTGGCGCCTGCTTTTCCTATGGCATTACGTTGCTGATTGGTCTGCAGGCAACCATCAACATTGCAGTCAGTACCGGCATGCTGCCGACCAAGGGCCTGACCCTGCCACTGGTGAGCTATGGCGGTTCCAGTTTGATGATTGTGTGCGTGAGTATTGGCGTTCTGGCTCGAGTCGAGATGGAGCGTCTGGATAAGGTGCGCCTGGCCGGCGAGAAGTCCGGTCGCCGAGCTCGGGGAGGGGCTGCCTATGAGTGAGCAGCGTCGGTTCCTGATGATGGCCGGTGGCACCGGAGGCCACGTGTTTCCCGCGCTGGCCACGGCCAGGGCGCTCGAAGCACAGGGCCACCAGGTGTACTGGCTGGGCGCCAGTGGTGGCATGGAACAGCGGCTGATCGGCGATACCGATATCCCGCTGTCGCTGATTCACGTTTCCGGGCTGCGCGGCAAAGGCAAGCTGGCGTTGCTGAAAGCACCGTTCCGCCTGATGCGGGCATTGGGAGAGGCGTTCACGATCATGCGCCGGATTCGCCCCCATTGCGTGGTTGGCATGGGTGGTTTCGTCACCGGCCCGGGCGGCGTTGCCGCCTGGCTGACCCGGACACCGCTGGTGATTCATGAGCAGAACGCGGTTGCCGGAATGACCAACCGGATTCTGGTTCGGTTTGCAGAAACGGTGCTTGAGGCTTTCCCAGGCAGTTTCGGTAACGGTGTGGTTACCCGCTGCACGGGCAATCCGGTGCGCCAGGATCTGGCCCGGCTGCCAACCCCGGAAGACCGCATGACCGAACACGAAGGAGCGCTGCGGGTACTTGTTGTGGGTGGCAGTCTCGGTGCCGAGGTGTTTAACCGGCAAGTGCCGGAAGCGCTGGCGGCAATGGCTGAGGCTGACCGTCCGGTCATCCGTCACCAGTGCGGTGAAAAGAATATGGAGGCGGCCCGGTCCGCCTATGAACAGCAGGGGCTGGATGTGAATGTCGAGCCCTTTATCAAGGATATGGCCGAGGCGTATGCCTGGGCCGATGTGGTGCTTTGCCGTGCTGGAGCGCTGACGGTGTCTGAGCTGTGCGCGGCTGGGGTTGGAGCGATTCTGGTGCCTTTTCCCCACGCGGTTGATGACCATCAGACCAAGAACGGTCAGCAAATGGTTGCAGCCGGCGCGGCGGTACTGATTCCCCAGACCCGGCTGACCCCGGACAACCTGGCAGAGACACTGGCTGATTTAGGACGCGACCGGACCCGCGTAATCAACATGGCGAAGGCCGCGCGCACGTTGGCCCGCCCCGATGCAACGGAGAGAGTTGTGAATTATTGTCTGGAGGCCGCCAATGGCTGACCCAACTAATCCGCCGCTGGTTTACCAGGTGCCGGAAATGCGCCGTATCCGCCACATCCATTTCGTGGGTATTGGTGGCGCCGGTATGAGTGGTATCGCAGAAGTGCTCAAGAACCAGGGCTACGACGTTTCAGGTTCTGATCTGAAATCCGGCGCGGTCACCAAACGCCTGGAGGCCATGGGTATTGAAGTACACATTGGCCACCGGGCCGAGAACAGTGGCAAGGCCGATGTGGTGGTCGTATCCACCGCGGTATCAGCGGACAACCCGGAAGTGGTTGCTGCCCGCAGTCGCCGGGTGCCGATCGTGCCGCGGGCGGAGATGCTCGCCGAAATCATGCGCTATCGCCATGGCATTGCGGTGGCAGGCACTCACGGCAAGACCACAACCACCAGCCTGATTGCCTCGGTGCTGGGCGAAGCCGGGCTGGATCCCACCTTTGTTATTGGTGGCAAACTCAACAGCGCCGGCACCAATGCCCAGTTGGGCGGTTCCCGTTACCTGGTAGCGGAGGCCGATGAGAGCGATGCCTCGTTCCTGCACCTGACGCCAGTGATTTCGGTGGTGACCAACATCGAAGCCGATCACATGGACACCTACGGTGGTGACGTCGAGAAGCTGAAACAGACCTTCGTCGATTTCCTGCACAACCTGCCGTTCTATGGTGTTGCGGTGATGTGTGTGGACGACGGCTACGTGCGCGAAATCATACCGCGTATTTCCCGCGCCATTATCACCTATGGCATCGACAATCCGGAGGCGGATTACCGCGCGGAACAGATTCAATCCGACGGCCTGCGTACCCGCTTTGTGGTGAAGCGCCCCAGTGGCCGGTCCGATCTGGCGGTAGAGCTGAAAATGCCGGGTCGCCACAACGTCCTGAATGCGGTAGCGGCGATTGCCGTCGCCACCGACGAGGGTGTGGACGACGCCGCCATCTGTCAGGGCCTGGCAGGTTTTGCTGGTGTCGGGCGCCGGTTCCAGGTCTACGGCGATTACCAGACACCGAAGGGCAACATCACCCTGGTGGACGATTACGGCCACCATCCGACCGAGGTTGAGGCGGTCATTCGCGCTGCCCACGATGCCTGGCCGGGTCGTCGTCTGGTGATGCTCTATCAGCCCCATCGCTACAGCCGCACCCGCGATTTGTATGAAGACTTCGTGCGGGTGCTGTCCGAGGTCGACGGCCTGTTGCTGATGGACGTCTATTCGGCAGGCGAGCAAGCCATTCCCGGCGCTGACGGGCGAGCGCTGTGCCGCAGCATCCGGCAGCGGGGCAAGGTAGAGCCGATGTTTGTGGAAGACAACAACGAAATTGAAAGCCTGTTAGCGAATGTGCTGCAGGACGGCGACCTGCTGATGACCCAGGGCGCCGGAGATATTGGTGGTGTGGCAGCCAGATTGGCCGCAGCAGGAGTAATTGCTAGTGAGTGACATGCAACATTCCGAACCCCAGCCCTATCAGGCGCCCCCTGAGCTCGTGCGCGAGCTGGGGCGCGTGGCCGTATTTATGGGAGGCGATTCCGCCGAGCGTGACGTGTCCCTGAAAAGCGGGAAAGCGGTGCTGGCGGCGCTGGTATCAGCCGGCGTTGATGCCTTTGCCGTCGATGTCCGTGGTTGCCTGTTGAAGACCGTGGAAGAGCCGGACTTTGATCGGGTCTTCATCGCCCTGCACGGGCGTGGTGGTGAGGATGGCACGCTCCAGGCGATTCTCGACCAGGCTGGGATCCCGTACACCGGCAGTGAAGTGCTGGCGTCGGCACTGGCCATGGACAAGCTGCGCACCAAGTACGTGTTCGAAGGCTGCGGTCTGCCGACGCCGAAGTTCCGCACCATGTCGTCCGCCGATGAGGCGGAGCAGATCGTGGCGGAGCTTCGCGCACCCTTGAGCGTGAAGCCGTCTCGCGAGGGTTCAAGTATCGGCATCCGTAAGGTCAACACTGCCGAAGAGCTGGTGGAAGCCTACGAGGAAGCCGAGGCGCTGGACACCCTGGTGTTGGTGGAAGAGTGGATTGAAGGGCCGGAGTTTACGGTCAGCCTGCTTCAGGATCGGGCATTGCCGGCCATTGGCTTGAGCACGGATCACGTGTTTTACGATTACGACGCGAAATATCTGGCCGACGACACCCGCTACCGGATTCCCTGTGGCTTGGCGCCCGACGACGAGATCCGTCTGCAGCAGCTGGCACTGGATGCGTTCCGGGTGGTGGGCTGCCGGACATGGGGGCGTGTCGACATCATGCAGGACGGCGACGGCCAGTTCTGGTTGCTGGAAGTGAATACGGTGCCGGGTATGACCGATCACAGCCTGGTGCCGATGGCGGCCAGGGCGGCGGGCATCAGCTTTGAGGAGCTGGTGGTCCGGATTCTCCATGACACGCTGGTCTCTGACACCCAGGCCTCTAACCCCCAGGAGGGTAGCGATGCTTGAAACACTGCTGATCCGGAGTCGGGCGGAACCGTCCGATCCCCCGCGGCGCCGGGGGGCTACGTCCCTCGGTCCGGAGCGGGACCGGTTTGGCGTGTTGAAAGCAGTGCTGGCCACCGTGCCCTGGTTGCAGGTGGGCATGGGGGCGGTGATCGTACTGCTCGCAGCGTTAGTGCCATGGGGCACTGGCAAGGTGCTGGGCGCCATGGATCAGCAGATTCTGGCAGTCGATGTGAAGGGCGAGTTGGTGGGTGACAGCAAGGTCGCGATCGAGCGTGCTGCCGGTAACTGGATTGGCAAAAGCTATTTCGCCACTGACCTGTCGGAGATCAAGGAGAGTCTGGAGCGGCGGCCCTGGGTTGAGTCAGCTGCGGTGCGCCGGGTCTGGCCGGATCGGCTGGCCATCGACATTCGCGAAAAGAAGCCGTTGGCCTACTGGACCGATGGCCGGCTGGTCAGCCGCACCGGCGAGCTGTTTCTGCCGCCCAACCCGGAAGTGGCAGGCCGTCTGCCGAAGCTGGCAGGGCCCGATGAACGGGTTCGGGATGTTATTCGCATGGCTCAGACCATGAGCGAAGACTTGGTCGGCCATGGCCTCAACTTCGCGGGCCTGTCGCTGGAGCAGCGAGGTGCCTGGACCCTGCAGCTGGCCAATGGCATCGAAGTGGTGCTGGGCCGGGATCAGGTCGAGCAGAGATTCGAACGGTTTATCACAGTTTATGAAACCCGACTGGCGTCACGGTCGGACGAAGTCAGTCGGGTCGATGCCCGCTACACCAACGGTGTGGCAGTGCAATGGAAGGCGGCAGAAGCCACTTCCGGCCCGAAATCATAGCAACGGTTAATTCAGACCACGGTTTGGTGAGATACATGTCATCGGTTGAAACGGAAAACATGATTGTCGGCCTCGATATCGGAACATCCAAGGTTGTTGCGATAGTCGGCAAGCGCAAGATGGACGGCACCATTGAGGTGGTGGGCATTGGTTCCCACCCTTCACGGGGGCTCAAGCGTGGGGTGGTGGTCAACATCGAAACCACCGTCCAGGCCATCCAGCGTGCGGTGGAAGAGGCTGAGCTCATGGCGGGGTGCCGTATTCACTCGGTGTATGCCGGCATTGCCGGTAGCCACATCAAGAGTCTGAACTCCCATGGCATTGTCGCAATTCGCGATCGTGAAGTGACCCAGGCTGATATCGATCGGGTCATCGATGCCGCTCAAGCAGTGGCCATCCCGGCGGATCAGAAAATCCTGCACATCCTGCCGCAGGAATTCGTGATCGACAGCCAGGAAGGCATCAAGGAGCCCATGGGCATGTCCGGTGTCCGGCTTGAAGCCAAGGTGCACCTGGTGACCTGTGCCGTTAACGCTGCCCAGAACATCGAGAAGTGCGTGAAGCGCTGCGGCCTGGAGGTGGATGACATCATCCTGGAGCAACTGGCTTCCAGTCACGCCATCCTGACCGAGGACGAAAAAGAACTGGGCGTTTGTGTCGTGGACATTGGCGGCGGTACTACCGACATCGCGGTATTCACCGGTGGTGCTATTCGCCACACCGCGGTCATCCCGATTGCCGGTGACCAGGTCACTAACGACATTGCCATGGCGCTGCGGACTCCGACGCAGAACGCCGAGGAAATCAAGATCAAGTATGCCTGTGCACTGACACAGCTGGCTGGTGCCGATGAGACCATCAAGGTTCCGAGCGTTGGCGATCGTGCGCCCAGAGACCTGTCCCGTCAGGCTCTGGCGGAAGTGGTTGAGCCGCGCTACGAAGAGCTGTTCACGCTGGTCCAGTCCGAACTGCGCCGGTCGGGGTTCGAAGACATGATCCCGGCAGGCATCGTTATCACGGGCGGTTCTTCCACCATGGAAGGTGTGGTGGAACTGGCCGAGGAAATCTTCCACATGCCGGTAAGGCTGGCCTGTCCGCAGGCGGTCTCGGGTATGACGGAAGTGGTCAACAACCCGATATACGCCACCGGCGTCGGGTTGCTGATCCATGGCTTCCGCCAGATGGATCTGGGGCGGGCGCCGGTGCTCAAGGGTGAAGATGCACCCTCGCTGTTTGAGCGCATGAAAGCCTGGTTTACGGGGCAATTCTGACCGCCAGGAATGCAGAAAACGAAGGTATCTCGAATAAACATTCTCGAATAAACAGCCTGGAAAGGCTGAACTAACAGCACGAAGGAGTAGGGGAAATGTTTGAACTCGTCGATAATGTCCAGCAAAACGCTGTCATTAAAGTCGTCGGTGTAGGCGGAGGCGGCGGTAACGCCGTGCGTCATATGCTTAACAGCGACATCGAAGGTGTGGAGTTTATCTGCGCCAACACAGATGCCCAGGCACTGACCGACATGGATGCGCGCCAGATCATCCAGCTTGGTGGCAACATCACCAAGGGCCTGGGTGCCGGCGCGAATCCGGAAGTTGGGCGCCAGTCTGCCCTGGAAGATCGCGACCGCATTGCTGAATCTCTGCAAGGCGCCGACATGGTCTTCATCACCGCAGGCATGGGTGGCGGTACCGGTACTGGTGCTGCTCCGGTTGTGGCCGAAGTGGCTCGCGAACTGGGCATCCTGACCGTGGCTGTGGTTACCAAGCCATTCACATTTGAAGGTGGCAAGCGCATGAGTGTCGCCGAGTCCGGCCTGAAGGAGCTGGAAGAGTGCGTCGACTCGCTGATCACCATCCCGAACGAAAAGCTGCTGGCGGTCATGGGCAAGAAGACCAGCCTGCTGGACGCCTTTGCCTCAGCCAACGATGTGCTGTTGGGCGCGGTTCAGGGTATCGCTGATCTTATTACCCGCAACGGCATGATCAACGTCGACTTTGCCGACGTGAAGACGGTGATGTCTGAGATGGGCATGGCAATGATGGGTACAGCCCGCGCCACCGGCGAAAACCGGGCCCGCGAAGCTGCCGAAGCCGCTGTTCGCAGCCCGCTTCTGGAAGATATCAACCTGCAGGGCGCCAAGGGTATCCTGGTCAACATCACCGCCGGTATGGATCTCAACCTGGGCGAGTTCTCCGAGGTTGGCGACATTGTGCGTGAGTTTGCTTCAGATTCCGCCACCGTGGTTGTGGGCACGGTGATTGATCCGGAAATGACCGACGAACTGAAGGTCACCGTAGTAGCGACTGGCCTCGGTGGTGACCGGGAAAAGCCCACCAAGGTGGTGGACAACTCCCGCACACTCGATGGCACAACCGATTACAACCAGTTGGATCGTCCGGCGGTTCTGCGTCGTCGCGCTGTGTCTCACGGCAACGTTGCGATTGACCAGAGCAAGGAAAGCGAAGAGCAGGGTGTCGACTATCTCGATATTCCCGCATTCCTGAGACGTCAGGCTGATTGATAATCTGTTGCAAGTGTGATCCGGTTTAGGCTGCCGCCGTTCCAGCTTCGAGAACTGGGGCGACGAAGGGAACCATTAATCCGGATAAACGTGCGCTGATTACCAAGCGTTGGCTTATTGTAAATTTGACGCAAAGCCGCGTTGGTTAAATGGTACTCAGTCTTACTTTCTGATATTCTCCGGGCAGATTTTTGCTCAGAATATCGACATTTTGTGACGGAATAATGAACCGATGATCAGACAACGGACACTTAAAAACACTATCCGTGCTACCGGTGTAGGGCTGCATTCCGGGGAAAAGGTTTACCTTACCCTGAAGCCGGCTCCGGTCGACTCAGGCATTATCTTCCGGAGGACCGATCTGGACCCAATGGTCGAGATTCGTGCCTGCGCGGAAAATGTGGGTGAGACCATGCTGTCTACGACGCTGGTAAAAGACGGTGTTCGTGTGGCGACAGTAGAGCATTTGCTGTCGGCAATGGCTGGTCTCGGTATCGATAACTGCTTCGTGGAACTCAGCGCTGCTGAAGTGCCGATCATGGATGGCTCCGCTGGACCGTTCGTGTTCCTGCTTCAGTCTGCCGGCATTGCCGAGCAGGAAGCGGCCAAGCGTTTCATCCGCATTAAGCGGGAAGTGACCCTTGAAGAAGGCGACAAGAAGGCGACCTTCCTGCCGTTTGAAGGCTTCAAGGTGAGCTTTGGCATCGACTTTGACCACCCGGTGTTCAAGGGTCGTGCCCAGACCGCAACTGTCGACTTCTCCAGCACCTCGTTCGTAAAAGAGGTGAGCCGCGCTCGGACTTTTGGTTTCATGCGCGACATTGAGAAGCTGCGGGCGATGAATTTGGCCCTCGGTGGCAGCGTGGACAACGCCATTGTGGTTGACGACTACAAGATTCTTAACGAAGACGGTCTTCGTTACGATGACGAGTTTGTTAAGCACAAGGTGCTGGATGCCATCGGCGACCTGTACCTGCTGGGCAATAGCCTGATTGGCGAGTTCCGGGGCATTAAATCCGGTCACGATCTGAATAATAAGCTACTGCGCAAGCTCAGGGCTGAAGAGGATGCGTGGGAAGTGGTTACCTTCGATGACGAAGCGACCGCGCCCATCTCTTACATGAAACCCGTGCTGGCGGCCCCGGCTTAAGGCAGGACGCCTAATCCCGGACGTGGCTTGCGAGTTTTTCGAGAACCTCGCGTAATTTTTTATCCTTCGTGTGCCCGGCTTCCTCTTTGAGGAGCTGGGCATTTTCTTTGCTCAGGGGTGCTTTTTTGAACCTGGGTGCGTCCCGGAATCTTGGCGGGGCAACCTTAACCTTGAGCTTCCAGACGAACTTGAACAGTTCGTTTTCCCGCACGTTCTCCATGATCTCGTGTTGGCGGAAGCGAATCTGGCTGGCTTTGCCGGCGTTCTCTGCGGACAAAACCAGTTCACCTTCCTGGCAGCTGACAAATCGCGTGCCCTCGGCAAGCGAGCCGGGCAGGGCAGACAGCACCTGTTCCTCGGCCTGGCGATGAAGTTCCGCCTTGGTCATGAGCTCTTTCAGGACCGGGGTGCCACCGAGCTTGTCAAAGCTTGCTTTCTGTTCGCTTTTTCGCTTCATGGGCGGGTTTTCACTCGACGAATTTGTTTACGATTGGTTACACTTCGGCACGGTTTATGCGTAGTGCCTGTACTAGACTCGTTTTACATTGTCGAGACGAAGTATGTCTACCCGGGCGCTACGACTTTTCAGTACGTAGTTGTTGTCATGGATGGCAAGCCCATATGGAAATTTCCGGGGCGCAACACTACAGGACACAGGTTGCGACTCAAGATGAAATCAGAAAATGATATGAACATTATCCTTGTTGGCAGGCATCACGGGCAATCCCGCGTGGTGGCACTGAACGCGCCGGTGGCCGTTGGCCTGCTCTGCCTGTTTCTGGCGGTGCTTGGTATGGCGGGCTGGGCAGGTTTTCAGGTTGCGGTCAGCAAGGCTGAGGCCGCGAAACCGACCCCGTCAGCCCTGGTGGCCCATTGGCAGGCGCGGCTGGACGAACAGAAGTCAGAATTGTCGGTGGTACAGCAGGAAGTGCAGCAGCAGATTGATGCGCTGACCCTTCGCCTGGGCCAGATACAGGGCCGCCTACTCCGGCTGGATGCGCTAGGGCAGCGTTTTGTCGAATCCGGACTGGTTGCCAGTGAAGAGTTCAATTTTGACGAGCCAGCGGCCGTTGGTGGCCCGGAAGACAGCGGGGAGCGGGAATCATTCAGCGCACCGGCACTGACCCGGATGATTGAGCGTCTGGAAGACCAGCTGGACGACCGGGAGCAGCAGTTGCGGCTACTCGATAAGCTGGCATCGCGGCAGAAGCTCGAAGATGAAATGTTTGTTGAGGGCCGGCCGATCACCTGGGGATGGCTCTCCTCCAAGTACGGTTACCGTTCCGATCCCTTTAATGGCAAACGCACCTGGCACGACGGCGTCGACCTGGCTGGCAAGGAAGGCAGTGACATTATCTCGGTCGCCGGCGGTGTCGTAACCTGGGCCGGCGAGCGCTACGGCTACGGCAACCTGGTTGAGATCGATCATGGTGACGGTCTGGTCACCCGCTACGGCCACTGCAAGACCATTGAAGTCAACGTCGGTGACGTCGTGCAGAAAGGGCAGGTAGTGGCCCTGATGGGCAGCACCGGCCGATCCACGGGGCCGCACGTGCACTTTGAAGTGCTGCATAACGGCCGTTCCAAGGATCCGGTAAAGTACATCGCCCGGTCCAACAACTGAAGTTCCTTTCCGTTCCACGTGAGGGTTCCTTCCCTCACGTACTGCTGTCCCGGCGTCCTCAGCGTCGCCTTGACCGGCAGTTGGAACATCAACAAGTTATCCCAATCTGTCCGGCCGTGAGCGCTACCTTTTTTCCTGTCGCGAAATAAGGTTAGAATGCCGGCTTCCTCCGATTAATCAAAGAAGCAGTGGTCTATGTTCACAAAGCTTGCAACCAAGATGTTCGGCAGTAAAAATGCCAGAGAAATCAAGCGGATGCGCAAATCAGTGGTGCGCATTAACGAACTTGAGGAACAGTTTGGCAATTTTTCCGACTCCGAACTGCAAGGCAAGACTGCTGAGTTCAGACGTCGAATTGAAGACGGCGAGAGCCTGGACGCCTTGCTGCCGGAAGTTTTCGCCACGGTTCGCGAGGCCAGCCGCCGGGTCATGGGCATGCGTCACTACGATGTCCAGCTGGTTGGTGGTATCACCCTGCACGAAGGCCACATTGCAGAGATGAAAACCGGTGAGGGTAAGACCCTGGTGGCGACCGCATCGGTGTACCTGAATGCTCTGCCGGGTAAAGGCGTTCACGTGGTAACCGTGAACGATTACCTGGCACGCCGTGATGCCGATTGGATGGGCAAGTTGTACCGATTCCTGGGACTGCAGGTCGGCGTTGTTGCGTCCGGTCAGCCGCAGGAAGAGAAGCGTGCCGCCTACCAGGCCGACATTACCTACGGTACCAACAACGAATTTGGTTTCGATTACCTGCGCGACAACATGGCGTTCAGCACCGAAGACAAGGTGCAGCGTGGCCTGAATTACGCCATCGTGGATGAGGTTGACTCGATCTTGATCGACGAGGCGCGGACGCCGCTGATCATCTCTGGCGCCGCAGAGGACAGCTCCAAGCTCTACAAGGCGGTCAACGAGCTGATTCCGAATCTGGAACAGGGCGAAGTGCCGGAAGAAGGTGAACCTACTGGCGATTTCACCATCGATGAAAAGTCCCGTCAGGTTGAGTTGACCGAATCCGGTCACGAGCGCGTCGAAGAACTGCTGCTGGATCAGGGGCTGTTGGCCGAGGGCGAAAGTTTGTATTCGGCCTCAAACCTGAGCTTGCTGCACCACGTCCATTCGGCTCTGCGTGCCCATCACTTGTTCCAGAAGGACGTCGACTACATCGTCCAGGGTGGTCAGGTGGTCATCGTAGACGAGCACACCGGCCGTACCATGCCGGGTCGTCGCTGGAGCGAAGGTCTGCACCAGGCTGTTGAGGCGAAGGAAGGCGTGAATATCCAGGCTGAGAGCCAGACCCTGGCTTCCACCACCTTCCAGAATTACTTCCGTCTCTACGACAAGCTCGCGGGGATGACCGGTACCGCTGACACCGAAGCGTTTGAATTCCGCCAGATCTATGGCCTGGATGTGGTGGTGATTCCGCCCAACAAGCCGATCCAGCGTATCGATTACAATGACCTGATCTACCTGACCCAGGAAGAGAAATTCCACGCCATCATCGATGAGATCAAGGATGTCACCACCGAGGGCCGTCCTATCCTGGTGGGTACCGCGTCCATTGAGGCGTCCGAGCTGTTGTCGATGCTGCTGAAAAAGGCGCGCATTGATCACAAGATCCTGAACGCCAAACAGCACGATTCCGAAGCCCTGATCATTGCCCAGGCCGGTCGCCCCGGTGCGGTCACCATCGCCACCAACATGGCCGGTCGTGGTACCGACATCGTCCTGGGTGGTAACTGGGAGTTTGAAGTCGCGGACATGGAGAATCCGTCCGAGGAAGATGTTGCCAAGATCAAGGCCGAATGGACCGAGCGCCACAACCATGTGTTGGATGCCGGTGGCCTGCACATCATCGGTACCGAGCGGCATGAATCCCGCCGTATCGACAACCAGCTACGTGGTCGTGCCGGTCGTCAGGGCGATCCGGGTTCCTCCCGCTTCTTCCTGTCGCTGGAAGACAACCTCATGCGAATTTTTGCGCCGGATCGGGTCAAGAGCCTGATGCAGGCCATGGGCATGAAGAAGGGCGAGGCCATTGAACACCGGATGGTGACCAATGCCATCGAGAAGTCCCAGCGTAAGGTCGAGGGCCGCAACTTCGACATGCGTAAGACGCTGCTGGAATACGACGACGTCGCCAACGACCAGCGTACGGTGATCTACGAGCAGCGTAACGAAGTGATGTCTTCGGAAGACATTTCTGAGATGGTCGATACCATCCGTTCCGACGTGGTCGACACCATGGTCAGCGAGTACATCCCGCCCCAGAGCATGCCGGAGCAGTGGGATGTGGCCGGGCTGGAATCCCAGCTGCAGTCAGAAATGTCCATCGAGTTGCCGGTGCAGAAGTGGCTTGACGAAGACAGCAACCTGCACGAAGAGAATTTGCGTCAGAAGATCCTCGATGAAATCGTCACCGCGTATAAGGGCAAGGAAGAAATTGCCGGCGCCGAGGCTATGCGCAAGTTCGAAAAGCAGGTCTTCCTGCAGGTGTTGGACACCTTGTGGAAAGAGCACCTGTCGAACATGGACCACCTGCGCCGTGGTATCCACCTGCGCGGTTATGCCCAGAAGAACCCTAAGCAGGAATACAAGCGCGAGGCGTTTAACCTGTTCGAGGACATGCTCGAAACCATGAAGCGCGATGTTACCCGGGTGCTTTGCCACGTCCGGGTGCAGAGCCGGGAAGAGATGGAAGAAGTCGAGCGCCGTCGCAAGCAGGAGCTGGAGCAGGAACTGGCCCGTGCCCGCCTGCGTCACGACGAGACCAGCGCCACCGCAGAAAGTGCGGCTGAAGGCGCCGGCCAGGGCGAGCAGCAGGCTGGCGCTACGCCGGAGACCTTTGTCCGTCAGGAGCGCAAGGTCGGGCGCAACGAACCCTGTCCGTGCGGATCCGGCAAGAAGTACAAGCAATGCCATGGTAAAGTCAGTTAATCGTTGAGACTGAACCAAGGTTCAAGACCCGCAACCTGACATCCTCAGGCTGCGGGTTTTTACGTTATGAATTGCCTGTTTCAGGCATTGTCAGAGGAGATACAGGATGGCAGTAGGTCCCGGAACCTTGCCCGAATTTTTCCCGGTGGCCGGTGTCAAGCTGGGCATTGCCAGCGCCGGTATCAAGAAGCCCGGCCGAAAGGATATCGTAGTGTTCGAACTGGCGCCGGAAAGCCGGGTCGCCGGTATCTTTACCCGCAACCAGTTCTGCGCCGCACCGGTTACCCTGAGCCGGCAGCACCTGGCCGCAAAGGCGCCGCGCTATCTGCTGATCAATACCGGCAATGCTAATGCCGGCACCGGTGAGCGGGGCATGACCGACGCCGTGGCCTGCTGTTCCGCGCTGGCGGACCATGCCGGTGTCAGCGCCACTGAGGTGCTGCCATTCTCCACCGGCGTTATTGGTGAGCCGCTGCCAGTGGCGAAGATTGTCGATGCCTTGCCTGCGGCACTTGCCAGTACCGACGAAAACCGCTGGGCCGAAGCGGCCAGCGGCATCATGACCACCGACACCCGGCCCAAAGGTGCATCCTGCCAGCTGGATCTCGCTGGCCACACCGTGACCATTTCCGGTATCAGCAAGGGCGCGGGCATGATTCGTCCAAACATGGCCACCATGCTGGGTTTCATCGCCACCGATGCCCGCATTGAGCCGACACTGCTGCAGACCCTGGCCTATGAGTTGGGCGAGAAGTCGTTCAACCGTATTACCATCGATGGCGATACCTCCACCAACGACTGCTGCATGTTGATGGCCAGTGGTCAGTACACCGGGCCCGAGATTACCGCGGACAGCCCCGAGTTGCCCAAGCTGCGCGAAGCCCTGCGCCAGGTCTACCTGGATCTGGCGCACGCCATCGTGCGCGACGGCGAGGGCGCCACCAAATTCGTCACCATTGACGTCAGCGGCGCTGCGACTCAGCAGGAGGCGCTGGATGTGGCCTATACAGTGGCGCACTCACCCCTGGTGAAAACAGCCCTGTTTGCCTCCGATCCGAATTGGGGACGGATTCTGGCCGCTGTCGGCCGGGCCGGCGTTCCGGATCTGGATCTCAATGCCCTGGAGATTTTCCTGGGCGAGGTTTGCCTGGTTCGTAACGGTGGCCGCGCCGACGACTACTCGGAAAGCCGTGGTCAGGCGGTCATGGATCGTGAGGACATTACCATCGCCATCGATCTCAAGCGTGGCACGGTGAATGAAACCGTCTGGACCTGCGACTTCTCCCACGACTATGTGACCATTAACGCCGAGTACCGGACCTGAGCATGACCGACGCTGCAGCGCCGATCCGCGAGGTTCACGTCGCCGTCGCGGTGATTATCCGTGATGGCCGGGTGCTGATTGCCCGGCGTCCTGACCATACCCACCAGGGTGGGCTGCTGGAGTTTCCCGGTGGCAAGGTCGAGCCGGGCGAAACGGTCCAGCAGGCACTGGTGCGCGAGATCGCCGAGGAAACTGGTCTGGTAGTGCCGGAGGTGTCGCTGGAGCCGCTTATCGGCATTCGTCACGACTACGGTGACAAGCGGGTGTTCCTGGACGTGTGGCGCACCACAGCAGCCGCCGGTGAGGCCGTCGGCTGCGAGGGTCAGCCCATCGCCTGGGTGGCGCCAGAAGAGCTTCAGGATGATCAGTTTCCGGCTGCCAATCGTCCCATCATCCGGGCCCTGCGATTGCCTCCGGCGTTGGCGATCACCGGCACCATCACCAGCGTTGACCACGGCGCGACGAGCCTGCAGGCGGCGCTGGCGCAACAAGAGCAGTCGTTGATCGTACTTCGGGCTCCGGAGCTGGCGTCAGACGTATACCGAGAGATGGCGCGACAGGCTCTGGCGGTATGCCAGGATTCCGGCACCGGGTTGATCGTCCACGGGGCACCAGCAAGGTTTGCCGATACACCGGGTGCGGCGGGACTGCACCTGCCGTGGCGCGAGGCAGCAAATCTCGTGTCCCGACCGGTTCCGTCTCAGGTCTGGCTCGGTGTGTCCTGCCACAGCGCTGGTGAGCTGGCCCATGCAGTTAAGATCGGGGCGGACTACGCCACCCTGGGCCCACTGCGGGCCACGACCACCCATCCCGGGGCAGAGGGCTTCGGCTGGGACGCGTTTCGAGCCCTGACCGCCGCCGCGCAGATTCCGGTGTTCGGGCTGGGCGGCCTGAACCCTGAAGACATTGACCGTGTCCGCAACGAGGGTGGTCAGGGCATTGCGGGTATCCGGTTCTGGTGGCCGCAAGGCTAATCGTTATCCGGGGCTGTGGCGTTCATCTCTGGTATGCTTTTAATCCTGCCAATCGAAACCCTCATTCAAGACAGTTCTGGAGACACCGTGAGCAAGCTGACGCACCTTGATGATAATGGCGAAGCCCGCATGGTCGATGTCACTGACAAGGCCGTAACCGAGCGCGAAGCCCGGGCCGAGGCCACCATTCGCATGACCCCGGAAACCCTGAACATGATCGTTGCCGGTGACCATCCGAAAGGGGATGTGCTGGCGGTCGCGCGCATTGCGGGCATAATGGCCGCGAAAAAGACCCACGAGCTGATTCCGCTTTGCCATTCCCTCAATCTGACCTCGGTTAAGGTTGAGCTGGCGCCGGGCGAAGACGGTGCCTCGGTGCATATCCAGACCCGATGCAAACTCTCAGGGCAGACGGGTGTCGAAATGGAAGCGCTGACTGCGGCCAGCGTTGCGGCGCTGACGCTGTACGACATGTGCAAGGCGGTGGACCGCGGGATGGAAATTGGTGCCGTGCGCCTGCTGGAAAAGAAGGGCGGACGCAGCGGCCACTGGGTATCACCGACAGCCGCGTGCTAGAATGCGCGGCCCGATTGACTGAACCACGAGGAACCACTGTGGCTGTTCGTTATATCCAGACCTGCCGTTTGCCGACCCCGTTCGGTGTTTTTGACATGCACGGCTTTGAGGAACCGGACACGGGTAAAGAGCATGTGGCCCTGACTCTGGGTGAACTGGACAGAAACGAGCCCATGCTGGCCCGCACTCACTCCGAGTGCCTCACAGGCGACGCGCTGTACAGCATGCGCTGTGACTGTGGCTACCAGCTGGAAGAAGCCTTGCGCAGTATTGCCCGGGAAGGCCGTGGCATTCTCATGTACCTGCGTCAGGAAGGCCGTGGCATTGGCCTGCTGAACAAGATCCGTGCTTACAACCTGCAGGATCAGGGCGCCGATACGGTTGAGGCCAACGAGCAGCTTGGTTTCGCCGCCGACCTTCGGGACTACAGCATGTGCAAGGACATGCTGGAGCATCTGGGCATCAAGAGCCTGAGGCTGATGACCAACAACCCGAAGAAGGTTAAAGCCCTGGAGTCGTACGGCATCGATATCACCGAGCGGGTGCCGCTGCATGTGGGCCGGAACCCCCACAATGAGCACTACCTGGACACCAAGCAGAGCAAACTCGGGCACTGGCTGGAAACCCATCAGGACGACGATCTCACCGACTGAGGTTGGGAGCTCTTGCCAGTAGCATGAAAAAGCCCGCCAAATGGCGGGCTTTTTTGTGGCAGCTGTTCAGGGCTTTCCCCAGTTCAAGACTGTCTACCAGTTCAAGACTGCTTCACCGCCTTCAGGCTCTGACGCTGCAGGCGCTCCATGCGCCCTTCGATGGCGATGCGGATGCCGTCGGCATCGAGGCCGCAGTCATGCAGCAGTTCGCCGTGCTTGCCGTGATCAATAAAGGTGTCCGGCAGGCCCAGCTGCAGCACCGGCATCTGTACCTCGCGATGGTTCAGGAACTCGGTTACCGCGCTGCCGGCGCCACCCGCAATGGCGTTTTCTTCAAGTGTTACCAGCAACTCGTGCTGCTCGGCCAGGGCCACGATCAGCTCCTCGTCCAGTGGCTTCACAAAGCGCATGTCTGCCACCGTCGCACCCAGAGCCTCAGCTGCCTCCAGCGCAGGTGTCAGAAGAGTACCAAAGTTCAGGATGGCAATGCTGCTGCCGTCACGAACGCGTCGACCCTTGCCGATGGGCAGTCCGTCCAGCGACCGCTGGATTTCTGCGCCAGGGCCAGTACCACGGGGATATCGAACGGCAGCCGGGCCGCTGAACATCAGGCCGGTTTGCAGCAGCTGACGGGTTTCATTTTCATCCGACGGTGTCATCACCAGCATGTTCGGGATGCAGCGGAGGTAGCTGATATCAAAGGCGCCAGCGTGGGTCGGGCCATCCTCGCCCACGAGCCCAGCCCGGTCGATAGCGAACAGCACGTCCAGGTTCTGGATCGCAACGTCGTGGATGAGCTGGTCGTAACCCCGTTGCAGGAAGGTCGAATAAATTGCCAGGACCGGTTTGGCGCCATCGCAGGCGAGCCCGGCGGCCAGGGTGACCGAATGTTGCTCGGCAATGGCGACATCGAAATAGCGCTCAGGATAGCGTTCGGCAAACGCCAGCAGATCCGAGCCCTCGCACATGGCGGGGGTGATACCAACCACCCGTTCGTCCTGCTCTGCGGTGTCGCACAGCCACTGACCAAAGACGTTGGCGTACTTGGGCTTCGCCGGCTTGGGGGTAACTGGTTCGGGTTTGTGGGCCGGAACCGGCTCGATCTTGTTAATGGCGTGATAGCCAATTGGGTCGGCTTCGGCCGGGGCAAAGCCTTTGCCCTTGGTGGTTACCACGTGCAGGAACTGAGGCCCTTCGAGTTCCCGGATGTTTTCCAGGGTCTCGACCAGCAACGGCAAGTCGTGGCCATCGATAGGACCGATGTAATTGAAGCCCAGTTCCTCGAAGAGAGTGCCGGGGGCGATCATGCCCTTGAAGTGCTCTTCGGTTTTCTTGGCCAGGGCCATCAGGTGCGGCGTGCCCTGAAGCACCTTCTTGCTGCTGTCGCGAACCTGATTGTAGGTCCGGCTGGCCAGCAGTTTGGCGAAGTAATTGGAGAGTCCACCGACATTGCGGGAGATCGACATGTCGTTGTCGTTCAGGATCACCAGCATGTCGGAGTGGAGGTGGCCGGCATGGTTCAGGGCCTCGAAAGCCATGCCCGCGGTCATCGCACCGTCACCGATGACCGCAATACTCTTGCGACCGGTATTCTGCATGCGGGCAGCGATGGCCATGCCCAGGGCCGCACTGATGGAGGTGCTGGAATGACCCACACCAAAGGTGTCGTACTCGCTCTCGGCGCGCTTCGGGAAGCCGGCCAGGCCGTCCTTGCGGCGAATGGTGCCCATCTGTTCACGTCGGCCGGTGAGAATCTTATGGGGGTAGGCCTGGTGACCTACGTCCCAGACGAGCCGGTCTTCCGGAGTGTTGAAGACGTAATGCAAAGCCACGGTCAGCTCGAGCACGCCAAGACCGGCGCCAAAATGGCCTCCGGTCTGGCCCACAGACCACAGCAAAAACGCGCGCAGTTCCCGGGCCAGCTGCGTAAGCTGCTCAGACGGCAACTCTCGCAGCTGGGCCGGGGCATCGATCCGGTCCAGCAGCGGGGTGTTGGGCCGCTGTGACGGGATTTCCTTGAATGTGTAAGTATCCTGCATCTGCTCGGGTCTTTTTCGGAATGTTCGGTAACTGCCTGGCATTATAGGGGAACAGGGCTGCCTGTTTCACACCAATCGGGCCAGTTGTTACGCATTGATTAAAGTCAGTGTGCGCCCTTCGGGGGCAGGGGTTCAATGGGTTCGTGCCACCACGTAATCCGCCATTGCCCGCAATGGGTCCGCCTCGGGGCCAAAGGCTTGGAGACTCTCGAGCGCACCGGAAAGTAACGCGGCCAGGTGCTCCCGGGCACCGGCCACGCCCAGCAGGGCCGGATATGTCGGTTTGGCGCGGGCAGCGTCTGAGCCCTGGGGTTTGCCGATCACCTCGGTGTCACCTTCGATATCCAGGAGATCGTCCTGAACCTGGAATGCCAGGCCCAGGGCGCGGGCATAGGCAGTCAGGTCCGTCAAAGTGGCTTCTGACACCGATGGTGCGGTCAAGGCGCCGAGCCGTACGCTGGCCTCGATCAGGGCGCCGGTCTTGTGCCGATGCATGGTTTCGAGCTGGCTCAGAGACAGCGTTTTGCCTACTGACTCAAGATCGATGGCCTGGCCACCAACCATGCCCAGATAGCCACTGGCGCGCGCCAGCTCCTGGATCATCGCCAGCCGTGCCTCGGCACTGCCTTCACTGTTGCCGGCCAGCAAGCCAAAGGCCAGGGTCTGCAAGGCATCGCCGGCCAGAATGGCGGTCGCCTCGTCAAATGCAATGTGCGTGGTGGGTCGGCCCCGGCGCAACTCGTCATCGTCCATGGCCGGCAGATCGTCGTGAATCAGGGAGTAGGCGTGGATCAGTTCCACCGAACAGGCAGGTGCCAGACCCTGGTCACCGGCTTGTCCAACCGCTTTGGCCGCGGCCAGGCACAACGCAGGACGGATGCGCTTGCCGCCGCCGAGCACGCTGTAACGCATGGCTTCCTGGAGCCGTTCGGAGGCTGCGCTTCGTTCGATGCATCGATCCAGCTCCGCGTCCACGCGAACTCGGCAGGTCTCCAGGAAATCCATGGCCAGTTTGTTCTGATCAGTCATCAGTTGGCATCGTCCGGCTTGAACGGTCGGGTTTCCAGGGAGCCATCGCTGTTCTGGACCAGCTGTTCCACACGTTGCTCGGCACTCTTCAGGGCTTGTTGGCATTCCCGGGTCAGTTTGACGCCCCGTTCGAATGCGGTGAGCGACTGCTCAAGAGAAAGTTCGCCCTGCTCTAGGTCCCGAACCAGCTTCTCCAGTTCATCGAGGGATTTTTCGAAGTCTGCAATGGATGTGGCGCCTTGTTCACTGGCCATCAGGGCCCTCCGATCGGGTGTCAGAATTTGGCGGATTATACCAGAGCTTGCGGGCTATCGCTGCCACTGGAAACGGCGATATTCAAGTGCTTGCGCGTTGGGGCCCCAGCCTTGTTCGCTGACCGTGATCTGGCCATGGCGAGACACGCTTACAATGGTGGTGGCACGGGTTCCGTAGGCGTCGCCGACAATGAACGGTGATGACAGGAAACGCTCGGTGTCCAGGCCAACGCCGGTGTCGGGAAGTAGGTCATCCGGTGCCGGCGTGGTGTCCTGGAGCAGAGGAATCAATGCCTGGTGCAGTTGGTCCGGGTCGCCACCGGACGAGGCCACCACCTCGGCGACGTTCTGGCGGAGCCGAAGCAGCTTTGGCCAAGGCGTTTGCAGCAGATGGTTGCTGAGCCCGTAGGCGCCGCGATGCACCCGTCGGCCGGGGTGGGCGTCCCGGTTGCTGTAATACCAGCCAGATGCGTCGTTCAGGTGCACCAGGTTGAAGCCGGCATACTGTTCGGTTTGGCTCGACAGCGAGCTTGCAAGGACTGGAATGGGTTCCGCCAGGGCGCGAATCGGTAACTCGCCGCGGCTGCTCTGGCCGGTTTCGGGGGAGCCTTCGCGGACATTGGTCACGGCGCTGACGCGGCCGTCCCGGTCCACCGCAAGCCAGGTTCCGCCTGATTGCAGATCACGGCCGGCCAGGATCTCGGTGCCCTGTTCCGTCGTCCACCAGTCCATTGCCGCCGTCGGTCGGCGGAAAAATTCATCCCGGTTAGCGGCCACTACGAGAGGGAAGTCGGGATGCTGGCCTAGGGTGAAAGCAATCAGGCACATGGCGTTACGCGGCGCTCCGGGAGTTAATGAAGTTGCAAGTTGTGGTGTGTATCATACCAGCCTTGTTTTCTTGGGGGTGTGAGCAAGGTAATGACCCTGTTTTACGTGTTTTCGTCCTACCTCGCGCTGGGCGCCCTGGCCGGCACTCTGGCCGGCCTGTTCGGTATCGGTGGCGGGCTGATTATTGTCCCGGTTCTGATCTTCAGTTTTGGCCTCCAGGGCGTGAGCCCCGAGGTGACGGCCCACCTGGCGGTCGGCACGTCACTGGCGACCATCGTGTTCACCTCCCTGAGTTCGATTCGTTCGCATGACGCCCGCGGCGCCGTGCGCTGGGAAATCTTCCGGCCCATGGCCGTGGGTATCGTGGTTGGTGCGGTTCTGGGTGCCTGGTCGGCGTCATTGCTTAGTGGCCCAGCGTTGGAACTTGTCATTGGTATTTTTGTCATTGCCGTGGCGATCAAGATGCTGACCGGTGCCAATCCAAAACCAGGCCGGGATGTGCCCGGTCATACTGGACTGGCGGCCTCCGGCGGACTCGTTGGCTGGGCGTCGGCAATCTTTGGCATCGGCGGTGGCACCCTGACCGTGCCGTACCTGAACTGGTGCAACGTGCGCATGCAGCAGGCGGTCGGAACATCGGCGGCTTGTGGGCTGCCCATCGCCGTGGCCGGCGCCCTGGGTAACATCTGGACCGGCTGGAATCATGCAAGCCTGCCGGAATACAGCGTCGGCTTTATTTATCTGCCAGCGTTTATAGGCATTGTGTTGACCAGCGTGTTCTTTGCTCGCTTCGGGGCCGCGCTGGCGCACCGCCTCGATGGCGCAGTGCTGAAACGAATCTTCGCCGTGGTCCTGCTGGTTGTGGGGCTCCGTTTCCTTCTGAGTTAAGAGGTAGTCGATGCTGCAGCATCCCCAAATAGATCCGGTGGCCGTCGCCATTGGACCGTTCAAGATTCACTGGTACGGCCTGACCTATCTGGTTGGCTTTGTAGCGGGTTGGTGGCTGGGCCGGCTGCGCACCCGCAAACCCTGGTCGCCGATCAACGAAGAACAAATGGGCGACCTGCTGTTCTACCTGGCGTTAGGCGTGATTTTGGGTGGCCGCTTCGGCTATGTGATTTTCTACAACTTCGACGTCTTCCTGGCGGACCCACTGTGGTTGCTGCGAGTTTGGGAAGGAGGTATGTCTTTCCACGGTGGCCTGCTGGGCGTGATGTTTGCGATGTGGTGGTATGGCCGCAAGGTCGGTTCTGGTTTCTGGAAAATCGCCGATTTCGTAGCCCCGTTGGTGCCGGTCGGCCTCGGTGCCGGGCGTATCGGCAACTTTATCAACGGCGAGCTCTGGGGCAAGCCGACCGACGTGACCTGGGGTATGGTGTTCCGCACGGCGCCGGACAGCCTGGCCCGACACCCGTCCCAGCTGTATCAGTTTGCCCTCGAAGGTGTGGCGTTGTTCGTCATCCTCTGGTGGTTCTCCGCGAATCCCCGGCCGAGAATGGCGGTATCCGGCATGTTCCTGATCTTCTATGGGATCTTCCGGTTCCTGGTTGAATTCGTGCGCGAGCCGGACCCACAGTTGGGCTACCTGGCCTTTGACTGGCTGACTATGGGGCAGGTGTTGTCGACACCGATGATCCTGGCCGGCGCCGTACTCATGTTTATTGCTTATCGGAGAACTGCAGAATGAAAGCCTATCTCGACCTGATGCAGGACGTCGTGGATAACGGATTCAACAAAGGGGACCGAACCGGCGTCGGTACCCGCTCCGTGTTTGGCCGTCAGCTGCGCTTCAATCTGCAGGATGGTTTCCCTCTGGTGACCACCAAGAAGGTTCACCTGCGCAGCATTATTTACGAGCTGCTCTGGTTCCTGAACGGCTCCACGGATAATAACTGGCTGAAAGAGCGCAAAGTCTCGATCTGGAACGAGTGGGCGCTGGAAGACGGCGATCTCGGGCCAATCTACGGCAAGCAATGGCGCAGCTGGCAGTGCCCGGACGGCCGGGTAGTGGACCAGATCAGCGAGGTTATCGAGCAGATCAAGACCAAGCCCAACTCCCGCCGCCTGATTGTCTCGGCCTGGAATCCGGCTGAACTGCCGGACGAATCCATCGGCCCCCAGGACAACGCGCGCGAAGGTCGCATGGCGCTGGCCCCATGCCACTGCCTGTTCCAGTTCTACGTGGCCGACGGCAAGCTCTCCTGCCAGCTATACCAGCGCAGTGCCGACCTATTCCTGGGCGTACCGTTCAACATCGCCTCCTACGCCTTGCTGACCCACATGATTGCCCAGCAATGCGATCTGGACGTGGGTGAGTTTGTGCATACCTTCGGCGATTGCCACCTGTACCAGAACCACCTGACCGACGACATCGTATTCGAACAGCTCAAGCGCGAACCGCTCGGGTTGCCCAAACTGGTCATCAAGCGTAAGCCGGCTTCGATCTTTGAGTACGAGCTGGAAGATTTCGAGTTTGAAGGTTACGAGCCGTACCCGGTGATCAAGGCGCCGATCGCGATCTAAGTTGCGGTAGGCTATCTCATATTTTGATTGCGAGGGGTGGGGCGAGCTGCTCAAAACTGTGCGGAGCCATGGATGGCGGAGCTCAAGCGTCACACGGACGTGCTTGAGCGGGTTTTGAGCAGCTCGGCCCACCCCTTGCTAACTCCAATGCAAGAGGACCCGAAATGAGGAAAGCCCTCATCGTAGCCATGTCCCGAAACCGGGTTATCGGCCGCAACAACAATCTTCCCTGGTACTTGCCCGGTGACCTGCGCTACTTCAAGCAGGCAACGATGGGTAAGCCCATCATCATGGGCCGTAAGACCTGGGATTCTATTGGTCGCCCCTTGCCGGGCCGAATGAACGTGGTTATCTCCCGCAATCCGGACTGGGAAGCCCCTGCTGGAACAGTGGCGTCAACGTCACTGCAAGATGCTCTGGTCAAAGCTGAGGCGCAGGCAGAACTGGAAGGTGGCGAGGAAGTGATGATCATCGGCGGTGGCCAGATTTATACCGAGGCGCTACCGATGGTGGATCGAATGTACGTTACCCAAGTGCACGCAGAGGTGGAAGGGGACGCGTTCTTTCCGGAAGTGAACTGGGATGTGTGGGAAGAAATCGGACGGGAGGATTTCTCCGCGTCCGATAACAACCCTTACGACTACAGCTTCGTAGTCTATCAGCGCCAGGCTTAAGCCTGGCGAGGTGGGCGCTTGCCGGCGGGCTTGCCGCCCTTTCCGGGAGGTTTGCCACGACCACCGGGGCCGCCAGGACCACCACGGCCTTTCGGGCCACCCTTCTTGAAGCCGCCTTTCGGGCCGTTCTTGAAACCACCCGGACGACCACCCTTGCGGTCACGACGGGGCGGAGTGGCGGAGACTACCGGCAGGGCTTCTGGTTGCTCCAGCGGCAGAGAGCCTGGCTGAGCGGCTTCCATCCAGCATGCCAGTGCACCAGCCACCATGGCCATATCCATCTCGTTGCGCTCGGCAATCTCATCCAGCAGCGACATCGCCTTGGCCAGCTTCTTGTCTTCGGCAAAGCCCAGCAACTGACTCTCAAACTGCTGCTCGCGCATCTTTTTGAGATCGGTCGGCGAGGGCAGCTCGTAAGCTTCCATCGGCGAGTTGGTGGCGCGCTCCAGAGTCTTCAGCCAGCTGCGCTCCCGCGGAGTGACCAGAAGGATCGCCTTACCGGTACGACCGGCACGACCAGTACGGCCAACCCGGTGGATGTACGCTTCGGTATCGTAGGGTACATCGTAGTTAATAACGTGGGTAATTCGGGCCACGTCCAGACCACGAGCTGCCACATCGGTAGCAATGATGATGTCCTTCTTGCCGCGCTTGAGATCCTCAACGGTCTGTTCACGCTGGCGTTGGTTCAGGTCGCCACTCAGGGGTGCCACAGCATGGCCCCGCGCTGACAGCTTCTCGGCCAGCATGGTGGTCTCAGCCTTGGTGCGCACGAAGATGATGGCGGCATCAATCGGCTCAACTTCCAGGATGCGGGTCAGGGCATCCAGCTTACGCTCGGCGTAAACCGGCAGAACGAACTGGGAAATGCGCTCGACGGTGCGGGTTTCGCTCTCGATCTTCACTTCCGTGGCGTTGCGCAGGTAAGTCTGGGCAACCTTCTTGATCTGCGGCGGCATGGTGGCCGAGAACAGGGCGCGCTGGCAGTTGTCCGGCGTTTTGGCGAGGATTGCCTCAACGTCGTCAATGAAGCCCATGCGCAGCATTTCGTCGGCTTCGTCCAGAACCAGAGCCTTCAGGCTGTCCAGTTTCAGGGTGCCCTTGCGCAAATGATCCAGCATGCGGCCCGGAGTACCGACAATAACCTGAGCTCCGCGACGCAGGCCCTTGATCTGAGGGTAAAAGTCCTGGCCACCGTAAATTGGCAGAACGTGGAACTGGCGGAACTTGCTGGCGTAGGTGGTAAAAGCTTCAGCCACCTGAATGGCCAGCTCCCGCGTTGGGGCCAACACCAGAATCTGGGGCTCGGTAACGGACGCGTCGATTCGACTCAGCAGCGGCAGGGCAAAAGCCGCAGTTTTACCGGTACCAGTCTGGGCAACACCCAGTAGATGGTTTCCGGCGAGTAGGGCGGGGATGGACTGCGCCTGAATGGGCGACGGTTTTTCATAGCCAACGGCGGTCACGGCTTCAAGTACGGCCGGGTCCAGACCCAGTTCGGCAAAGGACAATTCTGACATTGATTCACTCGGAATTCGGGAGGTAAGGCATTGCAGGCAATGCATGATGTGATCGCATTATAGCCTCTTTGGCAATTCTTTAATACGCATATTCCCGTGAACCCTGTAGGTAGTTGCCGGTGCGCCATTATTGCGTTGGCAGCGTAACTACGGCAATCTCCCATTTTCCCGATAGGTTGCTAACAGGAATCCAGAATGACTTTTGATCAGTTGTTGTCTTCGGTGCGAGTGGAAGGGGATCTTGCGATCCCACCCAGTTGGGGGCAGGGCCGGGCAAGTTTCGGTGGCCTGGTGGCAGCGCTCATGTTTGATCGCATGGAAAATCTGGTCAGTGCCGGCCGGCCCATGCGCTCGCTGCAGGTGTCGTTTGTTGGTCCGGTAGAGCCGGGCGTTGCGGCCACCTTCGAAGCCGAGATTCTGCGAGAGGGCAAGGCGGTCAGTCAGGTGCAGGGCCGTATCCTGCAGGGTGGCGAACCGCGCCTGGTGTGCCTGGCCAGCTTTGGTGGCGACCGCCAATCTGCGGTGCAAGTAGATGCGCTGCCAGCGCCGAGTTGCGAACCGGTCGACCAATGTCCGTCATTGCCCTACATCCCAGGCGTGACGCCGGATTTTACCCAGCACATCGAGATGCGGTGGGCGTTTGGTCACATGCCCTTCAGCGGCAAAGGTGGTCGTGAGATGGGTGGCTGGATGCAGTTCCGGGAAACGCCGGAGAGCTTTTCCGACGCTCACATCGTTGCCTTGATTGACGCCTGGCCGCCGGCGGTTCTGCCGCACCTGAGTGGCCCGGCGCCGGCCAGCTCCCTGAGCTGGGCCCTGGACATTGTGCACCCGCGTCCGGCCCTGGCGCCCGGTGACTGGCTGCTCTATAAGGCCAGTATCGATCAGGCCGGTGCTGGTTATGGCCACACCCAGGCTGGCATTTGGACTGCCAGCGGTGAGTTGGTTGCCTTTAGCCGGCAAACCGTGACGGTCTTTGGTTAACCGGCTAATGGAGTTTCGTGGGTAGTTGGCGGCTCAGGCCGCCAACTCAGATTTCATTGCATCAATGACAATGCGCGCGAAATCTTCCGGCGAATCCTCTTGCAAGAAATGACCGCCCCTTAGTGTGATGTGCGGCTGACCGTGGGCACCGGGAATCCTGCGTTGCATGTCGCGGTCGCCGCCACGAGTAATCGGGTCGCCGCTGCTGAAACAGGTGATGAAGGGCTTGCGCCATTTCTCCAGCACCCGCCAGGCGTCTCTGTTCGCCGCTCCGGACGGGTCGTCGCTGGATAGCGGAACCAGTCGGGGGAAGGCCCGGGCGCCGGCCTTGTAGTCGGCAGACGGGAAGGGTGCCTCGTAGGCGGCCAGCTCGGCCCTGGTGAGTGTGCGCTCGGTCCCCAGCTGAACAATGCGGCCGATCGGAAACCAGGGGCTGTGGCCGGCAAAGGCCTTCCAGAGTGAAAACACTGTCGGTACCGGGTCATCGCCCGTGGGCAACATGCCATTGCCCACAATGATCCGGCTGAAGCGGTGCGAGTGCTCGGCGGCCAGTCTCAGGCCCAGCAGTGAACCCCAGTTCTGGCACACCAGCGTGACATTGCGCAGATCCAATTCTTCCAGCCAGGCGCTCAGCCACGTCATGTGGCGGTCGTAGCTGTAGTCCTCAACCTCCGCCGGCTTGTCCGACTTGCCGAAGCCGACCAGATCCGGGGCAAAAACCCGGTGGCCGGCGTTGGCAACCAGCGGAATCATGTGCCGGTAAAGGTAAGACCAGGATGGTTCTCCGTGCAGCATCAGCACCGGTGAAGCCGTCTTCGGCCCTTCGTCCACATAGTGCATCCTCAGATTAGGCGCGACTTCCATGTAATGCGGAGCGAACGGGTAATCCGGAAGACCTGCGAAGCGGGCTTCATCGGTTCTCAGAATACGCATACCATCGACTGTCCTGACTGATGGGGTGGTGATTGCCGGAGACTGCCGGTCCCGAAAGACGGGCCGATTCAAACAATCGTCGAAGATCAGGATAAATCAGATGGAAAATTTGTGTGTTTGAGTTGCGTAACAGAGCGTTGCCGCTTTGAATCAGGACGCGATGCCGAGCAGTAGTTCCGGGTTGTCAATGTGGGCCATGGCCGCATCGCAGCAGTTCACCGCACCGCAGTCGTCGGCGGAACAGAGGCCAATGGTCTGGCATTCGGCGTCGTGTTGCTTGTCGCCCTGGTTCCTGAAAATCCGGGCCCGGGACAGTATCGAACGGCAGTGGCCGCAAAGTAGAGTGGGCACAGTGCTGCCCTCGGCCAGGTGGGCGGTGTAGATTTGTTGGTCATTCATAGTCATATTCATCCTCCTGATACATCCAACCTAGGGACGGAGTGTGACAATTTAAAGATTGGGTCCCTGATTACGACTTAGTGTTACGCCTCAGTTGTCCGGATCGACCACCGGTCGACGGTTGGAGCGCTTGTCTTCCCAATCAAGCGCCTTCGGGTCATACCAGCCAATGGCCCGGAGAACCTTTTCCCGGGTGGTCGGCGACAGGGTTGGCCAGAGTTCGTGAAAATCGTCCAGGCCAAGTTCCCGCTGCCGCAGCTGTTTGCTTTGCAGCCGGTTGATGGTGCGTGGCAGTTGTAAGGCCTCTCCCAGCTGACCTGGCACTAGCACCTCCTGTCCCATCACCTTGCGACGGTGGGTACGGGCGGCCAGAACCCGGCGCAATTCGACGGCGGCTTCCAGGGCAGTTTCCGGCGTAAACGTTTCCAATTCCAACAGTAGAACCTGTCTTAGTTTAGCTGATCAATAACCGACCACTATACCCCTAAGAAGGCTACAGTGGCCACGTTGCCGTGATAGGCTAAGCCTGTCCGACGGCTGATACTACCGTGGGCTCGTCTTCGCTTCTTGCTCAGGAATACCCAGAACTATGTACGCAAAACTTGAAACACGGACTTTTCTCGCAATGCTGGTGGGTGTATCCCTGGCATTTGTGTTGCTGATGAAGCCGTTTTTTGGCCCCATTTTCTGGGCTGTAGCCATTGCCCTGATTTTCCATCCTGTCCAGCAATTGCTGGTGCGCAAGCTGGGTGAACG
This sequence comes from Marinobacter sp. LA51, assembly GCF_030297175.1. NCBI lineage: Bacteria > Pseudomonadati > Pseudomonadota > Gammaproteobacteria > Pseudomonadales > Marinobacteraceae > Marinobacter > Marinobacter apostichopi. Next base: position 889,735 of record NZ_AP028070.1, read on the forward strand.
CCCGAACCTGAACGCTCTTATTACCCTGATGATCTGCATGGTCATCGTGGTGATACCCGTCCTCGTATTGATCACCTCGCTGATCGCCGAGGGCGTTGGCCTGTACCAGCGAATCCAGAGCGGTGAAATACGGCCGGGTGAGTACGTTGACCAGGTCAACCGGGCGTTCCCGGCCATCCAGGCGTTTCTGGCGCCTTTCGATATCAGTTTTGAAGAACTTCGGGACCGGGTGGTCAGCCTGTTCGTCGGCGGCAGCCAATTCCTGGCAAAGCAGGCGCTGGGGGTCGGCCAGAACACCTTCCAGTTTTTCCTTGGTCTTGCACTGATGGTGTACCTGGCGTTTTTCCTGCTGCGGGACGGCAGCAAGTTGGTGGAGTTGCTGATCAAGGCTCTGCCGCTGGGGGATGAACGCGAGCGTTTGTTGTTCGCCAAGTTTGCCGAGGTCACCCGGGCCACTGTTAAAGGCAATCTGTTGATCGCCATCATCCAGGGTGCCCTGGGTGGCCTGATCTTCTGGGTTCTGGGGATCAAGGGCGCGCTGCTGTGGGGTGTGGTTATGGCCATCGTTTCTTTGCTGCCCGCAGTGGGCGCAGCGCTGGTCTGGGTGCCGGCTGCCATTTACCTGGCGGCGATCGGAGACATGGTGGAGGCGACCATTCTGACCATCTTCGGCGTGGTGGTGATCGGGCTGGCGGACAACTTGTTGCGCCCGGTGCTGGTGGGCCGGGACACGAAGCTGCCGGATTACATTGTGCTGCTGTCTACACTGGGTGGCATCGTCATGTTCGGGGTCAATGGGTTTGTCATGGGGCCTCTGGTTGCCGCACTGTTCATGGCCTTTTGGGGCATCTTTATCCGGGAGTTCGGCGAAGAATCCTATCACCAACCGTCAATTTCGGTGCCGAATCGTCAGGACGAGGATTCGGTCTGACGTTCACCGCATCGCCCTGGGTGCACGAAGATGAATATGTGGTAAGGTTTCAGCGTTCGCCCCGGATCGTGCAGAGGGGGCACCTCAACATAACAAGACCAGTGTATCGATGAGATCAGGAGTAATGCAGGTGAGTAATACAAAAAAAATGACCAACAATCTGGGCCGTCTGGCCATTGCCGCCGGCACCGTAATCATGCTCGGGTTGGCGACCACGGTTTCCGCCAACAACACCGTGGCGGTAAAACATGCGCTCTACGGGGCCGGGTATGAAATCCAGAATGTCAGTGCCCAAATGGACGACTCAACCCGTGCGGCCCTGACCCAATTCCAGAAGGACAATGGTCTGCAGGCCACCGGTATGCTTGATGATGAGACCAAGAAGGCTCTGGGCATGATCTCGGTACAGGTCGCTGCAGCATCGAACGGTTCCAGTCAGTCTGCGAGCAACGACGACGCATCGAATTCCTCAGCGTCAGTTGAGGCCGACGACAAGACTGAAGGCGCCATTGAAGAGGACGATGACGGTGGCTGGTCGCTCTGGTAAGCCAGCAAGAATAGAAAAAGCCCGCCAGGTGTTCCTGAGCGGGCTTTTTTGTGGGCCGGTGATAACTCAGTCGAGTTTGCTGAGATCCCGGACCGCGCCCTTATCCGCGCTGGTGGCCAGCAGGGCGTAGGCTTTCAGTGCCGCAGAGACTTTGCGGTCCCGGGCCAGTTCAGGCTTCCAGCCTTTGGCATCGCGGGCTTCACGCCGACGGTCCAGCTCATGCTGATCCAGCTCCACGTTAATGGTGCGCTTTGGAATGTCGATGCGGATGCGATCACCATTCTCGATCAGCCCGATGGCGCCGCCCGCGGCTGCTTCAGGGGAGGCGTGGCCAATGGACAGGCCGGAAGTGCCGCCGGAGAAGCGGCCATCGGTCAGCAGCGCGCAGTCCTTGCCCAGGCCCTTGGATTTCAGGTAGCTGGTGGGGTAGAGCATTTCCTGCATGCCCGGTCCGCCCTTGGGGCCTTCATAGCGAATGATCACTACTTCACCGGGTAGAACCTCATCGCTGAGGATACCGGCCACGGCAGAATCCTGACTCTCGAAGACCCGCGCGGTGCCCTCGAATACGAAGATGCTCTCGTCCACGCCCGCGGTCTTCACCACGCAGCCGTCCAGGGCGATGTTGCCGTACAGCACCGCCAGGCCACCCTCGGAGGAGTAGGCGTGTTCGACGGCCCGGATGCATCCGGTCTCACGATCGCCGTCCAGCGTTGGCCAGCGGGTGCTCTGGCTGAATGCGGTCTGGGTGGGGATGCCCGCAGGTCCCGCCTTGTAGAACTCCACCACGTTCGCCGGTGGTGACCGCATGATGTCCCAGGTCTCCAGGGCTTCCTTCATGGTCTTACTGTGCACGGTGGGCAAGTCGGTGTTGATCAGGCCACCTCGTTCCAGTTCGCCGAGGATGCCCATGATGCCGCCGGCACGGTGGACATCTTCCATGTGGTATTTCGGAGAGTTGGGCGCCACCTTGCACAGCTGCGGTACTTTGCGGGACAGCTGGTCGATCTCGCTCAGGGTAAATGGCACGCCGCCTTCCTGAGCTGCCGCCAGCAGGTGCAGGATGGTGTTGGTAGAGCCGCCCATGGCAACGTCCATCACCATGGCATTTTCGAAGGCCGCCATGGACGCGATACTCAAGGGCAGTACCGACGCGTCGTCTTCCTCGTAATAGCGGCGCGCATTCTCCACAATCTGACGACCAGCCTGCAGGAATAGCTGCTCACGATCGGCGTGGGTGGCCAGCATGGAGCCATTGCCTGGCAGTGCCAGCCCGATGGCTTCGGTCAGGCAGTTCATGGAGTTGGCAGTAAACATGCCGGAGCAGGAGCCGCAGGTGGGGCAGGCGCTGCGCTCGTACTCGGCCACGGTTTCGTCGTCGGCATTCGGGTCGGCCGCGATCACCATAGCATCGACCAGGTCCAGCTTGTGCTCAGAGAGCTTGGTTTTGCCGGCTTCCATCGGGCCGCCTGACACAAAGATGGTCGGTATGTTCAGGCGCATGGCGGCCATCAGCATGCCCGGAGTGATCTTGTCGCAGTTGGAAATGCACACCAGAGCGTCAGCGCAGTGGGCGTTGACCATGTATTCCACGGAGTCAGCGATGATCTCCCGAGACGGTAGGGAGTACAGCATGCCGTCGTGGCCCATGGCGATGCCATCGTCAACAGCGATGGTGTTGAATTCCTTGGCGACACCACCGGCTTGTTCTATTTCGCGGCAGACCAGTTGCCCCAGGTCTTTCAGGTGAACGTGACCAGGTACGAATTGGGTAAAGGAGTTGGCAACCGCAATGATGGGCTTGCCAAAATCTCCATCTTTCATACCAGTGGCGCGCCAGAGGGCGCGGGCACCGGCCATGTTCCGACCGGCGGTGGAAGTCCGCGAACGATACTGAGGCATGATGTTCTGATCTCTCTGTGTTTACCGGGTGGTGATTGTTGGTTGGCGTTGTGCAGCGTCAAAGGATACCAGATTAGACACCTATCGCATGGTTGTTTTGGCGGACGGCGCTTACAATGAAGAACAGGAATCAATCATCGTCACTGGATCGGGATGATACAAGGAGCTTGCCTATGGCCGGCGAGGACAGCCTGCCTTTTCGTCGTCTGAGAGAATTCCACCCCTTGAATCGGCTTACTGATGCGCAGCTGGTGTTGCTTGCCAGTCGTGCTGAGCGCCGCACCTACGGCTTGGGTCAGAGAGTGGTTGAGAAGGGCGTCCGGGACGGTCTCGATTTCTTCCTGATTACCGGCAAGGTCGAGCTGGAGTCGGTGGACGGGCGGAAAACGCTGATCGAGGCAGAGTCGAATGCGGCGCTTAACCCCATCGCCAGACTGCAGCCACGGATGTACGACGTGATTGCAGTCAAACTGTGCGAATTTCTCATCGTCGAGCAGGATATCCTGAACCAGATGCTGCGTTCGGCGCCGGTAGAGCAGGAAGGGATGGGCTCGAACGAATCCATGGCCGCTGAAGCCAGCGAGGGGAATGACGAGAGCGAGCTGTTGATGGAGTTCTACTCTGAGCTGCGTTCAAATCAGATCCAGTTGCCCAGTGTGCCGGATGTGGCCTGGAAGGTGCGTCGGGCGGTGGACCGGGATGACTCCAGTGCCGAACTGGTGGCCAATGCGGTCTCGGCGGATCCCTCCATTGCGGTCAAACTGGTGCGGGCTTGCAACAGTCCGCTTTATAGGGGGTTTAGTGACGTTCGTACTGTGCGCGAGGCGGTTGTCCGCATAGGCATGCACACCACGCGACAGCTGGTGACAGTGTTTTCCATGCGAGAGGTGTTCAAGACGCGCCAGCCTGCGTTGCAGCAGGAAATGGAGCGGTTGTGGCGACACTCCCGGGAAGTGGCGGCACTGTGTTGGGTGCTGGCGGATCATGCCACCCGGTTAAATCCGGAAGAAGCTATGCTGGCGGGCCTGCTGCATGACATCGGCGTGATACCGATTCTGGTACAGGCGGAGCACCATGCCGGCCTGTTTGCCAACCCGGATAATCTGCACCATGCCATCAGCGAGCTGCGTGCCGACGTTGGCACGGCGGTACTGGAAAACTGGGGGTTCCCGGCGTCATTCATTGAAGCTGTGCGCCACGCGGAGAGCTGGGACTATGAGTGCCGGTCGGCCGAGCCCCAGCTCACGGACGTGGTCATTGTGGCGCAGTTGCACTCGATGATCGGATCCCAGCAGAATGCCGGGCTGCCGTGTTTTGATCAGGTGCCCGCCTATCGACGGCTGGGCGAGTTGGAACTGAATGCGTCGAGGAGTCTGCAACTCCTCACGGAAGCCCGCGCGCGGGTGGATGAAGTGCAACAATTGCTGTCAATTCGATGACCTTGCTGGGTCTGTTAACTTTGGAGTCCACCTTTCGGTGACCTGTGCTGATATGAATGTACCGCTCTTTCCGCTGAATTCCATTGTCCTCCCAAGGGGGCGGATTCCCCTGCAGCTGTTTGAGCCGCGTTACATCGACATGCTGACCCGGTGTCTGAAAGAAGACCGGGGCTTTGTTGTCGTGCTGCTGCGCGATGGCGCAGAAGTTGGCCCGACTGCGTCGTTCTATGACATCGGCACTTACGTTCGCATCATTGATTTTCAGCAGCTGGAGAACGGTTTGCTGGGTATTACGGTGGAGGGGGCAGCGAAGGTCACCGTGGTCAGGAGTTGGCAACAGGAGGATGGTCTCAACGTCGGCGATGTCGAGGTTTTGCTCGATGAGGCTGACAGCGAAGTGCCGGACCGGTTTAACGAACTGCCGTCGGTGCTACGGGCGCTGTTTCGCCACCCGGTGGTGCGGGATCTGGATATGGACGTGGACTATGGCGATGCCCGACATGTTGGCTGGCGCCTGACCGAGCTGTTGCCTCTCGATAAGCAGGAAAAGCAGCGTCTGGTTGAATTGCAGGACCCGCTGGAGCGGCTGAGCCGCCTGCAGGAATTGCTGGAGGCTCTGGAAGAGGGCTGAAACCAGAGAATTTAGGCAGGACGCAGGTTCATCTGTGCCTCTGGCCAGGCCAGGACCACATAGCCAATAGCAAACGCCAGCCACGCGCCTGTCGCCACGGCCATCGACAGATCCGGGGCCAGGTGCACCCGGTCGTAACGACTGTAACTCGCCCGCACGACTCCAGTGATGGCCAGTCCCAGCAAAATCCCGCCAATCACATCGGTAAACCAATGCACTCCCAGGTACAGTCGGCTGAGTGCGACCGGTACCAGTGGCAATGAAAACAGGACATAGAACTGCCAGCGTTGGCGCTTGCGGCTTTCGCCCGCGACGAAGCTGGCCAGCAGAGTGACAAACACGGTGATACCGGTGCTGTGGCCACTTGGGAAGGCGCCGGACGACGGCGGGCGGAACACGGCGTCGGGCCGGTCGACACCGAGGGTAAACTTAAGCAGCCAGACCAGGACAATCGCGAGCGCGGCGGCCATGACGATATGAATGGCGGCGGCGTAGTAGCCCCGAAAGACGAGTGCCAGGCAGGCCAATACCGCTGCGGCGGTCAGAACGGGTGGATCGCCCAGTAGGGTGGCGACAATCACCGGGCCATCGAGCAGCGGCTGCCGGAGCTGATCAAACCAGGCCAGTGCCAGCTGATTGAATGGCTCAAGGCCGTGGGTCTGGGTGGCCAGCAGACCCCAGAGCAGGAACAGGCCGGAGGCGGCCAGCGCCAGCATGATGGAGGCGAGGGGGAATTCGCCTCCCCGATCCGGGCGGTGGTTGGTGTACAGGCGCCAGAACCGGTGGGTAGCGTCGTATCTGGCCATGCGCCGTTCCAGCCAGCGATACAGCCGTCCACCTTTGCCCAGGCCCAGCTGGAACTGGATCAAGACCAGGTACACCGCCGTCAAAGCGGCCAGGCTGATGCCTACCACCGGGTAAAAGTACGCCGGTGGCTGAAGGTCGCTGGCGAGTGCACTCCCCACCAGAAAGCCGGGCAGAATGTACACCGGCGCCCAGCCCACCGCTGAAACAATATTGAATGCCAGGAATCGCTGCCAGGGCATCCACAGGGCACCGGCAATCAGGGGGATGATCGGGCGAATAGGCCCGACAAAGCGTCCGATGACCACGCTCTTGCCGCCGTGCTGGCGAAAAAAGGCCTGGCCCTTTGCCATCAGGATGGGGTAGCGGCTGAGTGGCCATACCACATCGAGCCGACCCTGGAGTTTGCGTCCGAGGGCAAAGCTGGCGGTGTCGCCTGCAATGGCGCCCAGGCCGGCCCAGATCAGGGCTTCGGTCAGTGGCATGCCGGTTTGTCCGGCCAGCGCCGCGATGGCGAATAGGATTGCCACCCCGGGCACGATGATGCCCGCGATAGCTAGCGATTCGACAAAGGCGGTGCTGAATAGGGCGGTGGCCAGCCATCCCGGGTTCAGGCTTAACCAGGCCGATAACTCCCTGAGCCAGTCCCCGCTCATGCTGCGATAGTCTCTCCGGCACTGAACCAGACCGAATCAGCACCGCGTCGGCGGGCCTCTTCCATGGCGGCGTGAGCCCGCTTGCGCAGGCTGTCGGTGCGGGTGTCGCCGCTACCTCGAGTAGTACAGCCAATGCTGACCGTGGCTTTGCCTACGACGGCCCACTGATGCTCGGCAATGGTTCGGCGTATTCGTTCGGCAATCACTCGCACCCCTTCTTCTGGGGTGTACGGCAGGATCAGGAAGAATTCCGAATCGTTCAGGGTGTACAGGGTGTCGCCGGCCCGGATGACATCGAACAGATGCTCGGTCATGTCGCGGAACAGTGTTTGAACGCCGGCCTTGCCGTGCAGGTCTGCCGCTTCGTCGGCGTAGTCGATACTGAGATCGATAACCGACAGCTGATGTCCGGTGGCAATGGCACGGCTAATCTCTTTTTGCAGGGTTTCATCCAGAAAGCGGGCGTTATGGGCTCCGGTCACCGGATCGGTAATGGCCAGATCTTCGGCGGATTGGGCCATGTGATCGTAGTGCCATATATAAAGCGACGCCGCGGCCAGCAGGATAGCCAGGCCGGTAATGGCAATGATGGCATCGGTAGTGGGTTGCTGGAACAGCACCACCCCTGCCGTGGGTACTAGCAGAAGAAATGACAGTGCCATGCCCTGGCGCAGTGGCAGGATCAGTAGGTTCAGAATCAGCAGTGGCATGGCCCAGTGAGTAATGCCGGGGCCGTCGAGTGTCAGCATGGCGGCCAGCAGGCCACTGTTCAGGCCGGACAGAATGATCAGGTGTCCCGGTGCCGACAACTGGTGACGACGGCATACTGCGGTATACGCAACCCCCGCCAGGGTCAACGTTGCCATGCCAGTAGCGAGGTAAAACAGCTCGTAGAAGCCATAACGGAGATTCTGCATTGCCAGTGCCAGGATGAAGAGCGTAGCCAGAACATAGCCGGTTCCATGCGTCCAGGTTCTCAGGCGGGTCTCGGTCATGAAGTGGGTCCTTGTGCGGGCGGTGAGGTCTTGCTCCCGGTCTGGTTCCAGGCGCTGTAGGCCTGGGTCCGGTTGCCGCCTTGTTGCTGAGCACGGCGCAGGGCGTTGGCGGCGCTCTGCTGCAGGCTGTCGGCATCGTCACCAATGTTCAGGCCGGCCACGCCGGTGCTCACCGTCAGCGTCATGTCGTGGGATTCCAGCAGCTTACCCAGCCCATTGCGTATGATCTCCGAACGCTTGATGGCGTCGTGGGTGGCGATGCCGGGCAGAATGACCAGGAACTGCAGGTCCGCCACCCGGTAATAGGTGTCGAAGTCCCGGATCTGGGAATGCAGGTAGCGCCCGATGCGGGGCAGGATGGAGCGAATGTCCTGATCCGGGTTGCGGTCGCTGAGGTGGGTGTCCAGGCCAATCATGATGATCGACATATCGGTACCTTCGCGCTCACTACGCTGGATTTCCTTGTGCAGGTCAGCCGACAAATATTCCCGGCTGGCGGCTTGGGTCAGCTCATCGGTGCGGCGCAGTGGCGCCAGTTGGCGGTTCTTGTATTCGCGCAGGAATACAAGCAGGCCCGAGAGCAGGGTGGTCAGCATAAAAGCGCTGACCATCTGGTGTCGATCGGCCAGGCCAGTCGCGAGTGGGATAGCCAGGCCGGCAAGCAGCATCATCGCCAGGGTGATTCCCATCGCCAGTTGCAGTGGCAGTAGCGCGAACGCCAGCAGGGGAAGGGCGTAAAACCAGTGACTGAGCGCCCAGGGGCCGGTCCAGAAACTGGTCAGCATCAGTAATAGAAGCGCTACGAAGAACAGCCGCTGGACGCTTGGCCAGGGGTGTTTCTGACGATTGCTGTGAAAGGTTTGTGCGCAAATCACGATGCCGGCCGCAGCGGCGGCAGCGGCCGCCGTCAAGGGCTCACCCAGCGTTGCGCTGAGCGCCGAAATGGCAATCAGGACCACGAATCCGGCCCGCGACAGTCTGCTCAACAAAAAGTTTTCGGCCAACTGGGCCATGGTATCCGTCCTTTTTGGAAACTCCCTAAGTATGTGGCATATCGCAAGGTTATAATATCTGTTTGGGGTGCGTACTTGAAACGGGAAAGGTAAAGTTAAGCCCTGATAATGAATTTTGCTGGTTAACACGAAGGTAGACGGATGGATATTGCAGCTTACATGGCTGAGGTCGGCGAGCAGGCTCGCGCAGCCGCGACGCTGGTGGCGCGCTCCACAACGGCGGTGCGCAACCAGGCCCTTCTGGCCACGGCTCGGGCGTTGGATTCTGCACGCACTGAGCTGGCCGAGGCCAACGCCAAGGACCTGGATAGCGGTCGGAGTAACGGGCTCGACGGCGCCATGCTCGATCGCCTGGAGCTGACTCCGGAGCGAATCGACACCATGATCGAGGGGCTTCGACAGGTTGCCTCCTTGCCGGATCCGATTGGTGAAATCACTGACATGACTTATCGTCCGTCCGGCATCCAGGTGGGCAAGATGCGGGTGCCGTTGGGCGTGATTGGCATCATCTACGAATCCCGTCCGAACGTGACCGTAGAGGCTGCCAGCCTGTGCCTGAAGTCGGGGAATGCGACCATTCTTCGGGGCGGCTCAGAGGCCATTCATTCCAACCAGGCTATTGCACGGTGCCTGAGCCAGGGGCTGGCCGAGGCCAGTTTGCCGGAGGCCGCGGTTCAGGTGGTGAAAACCACCGACCGCGCTGCCGTGGGCGAGCTGATTACCATGCCCCGGTACGTGGATGTCATCGTGCCGCGTGGGGGTAAGGGTTTGATTGAGCGCATCAGTCGTGACGCCCGTGTGCCGGTGATCAAACATCTGGACGGTGTCTGCCACGTGTACATCGACAGTCACGCCGATCCGGAAAAAGCGCTGAGTGTTGCGGTGAATTCCAAAACCCAGCGCTACGGTACCTGCAATACCATGGAAACCCTGTTGGTTGATGGCGAGATCGCCGACGATATTCTGCCCTTGTTGGCCAGGGCTTTTGCAGAAAAGGAAGTAGAACTACGCGGTTGTGAGCGTACCCGGAGCATCATCGATGCCGTTGAGGCGGTCGAGGCTGACTGGGAAGCGGAATACCTTGGGCCGATTCTGGCAGTACGGGTGGTTGATGGCCTTGATGGTGCGATCAAGCACATCAACCGCTATAGCTCCCAGCATACCGACAGCATCATCACCGAAAACTTCACCCGGGCGCGTCGTTTTCTGACCGAAGTGGATTCCAGCTCCGTGATGGTCAATACCTCCACCCGCTTTGCTGACGGCTTCGAGTACGGGCTGGGTGCAGAGATTGGCATTTCCACCGACAAGATCCATGCCCGCGGGCCAGTGGGGCTTGAGGGCCTGACTTCCCAGAAATACGTGGTGTTCGGCGACGGCCACATCCGGACCTGATGCCAATGCATGTGATTTATGGCGGCACCTTCGATCCGATTCACCACGGACACCTCCGGCTGGCCCTGGAAATCAGTGATCGGTTGAGAGTTGCACCGATCAATTTGGTGCCGTGCCACATCCCGCCACACCGAGGTGATACCGGAGCCTCTGCCGAACAACGGTTGCGGCTCCTGGAGCTGGCGGTGGCTGGGGAGCCCCAGCTGCGTGTCGATGATCGCGAACTCAAACGGGCAGGGGCGTCATACACCGCCGATACACTGCGCCAGTTGCGTGAAGAGCTGGGGCCTGAGCACCCCCTGACTATGGTGGTTGGTACCGACTCGTTCGCCAGTTTTGACCGATGGCGGAAGTGGCAGTCCATTCCCGAGCTTGCCCACATTGTTGTGGTTCGTCGGCCCGGGGCTGAGCTCGACCCAGATGGATTGCCGGCGGCGATGCTGGCCGAGCGCCGGGTGTCTGACCCTCAGGCCTTGCATGCCCAGCCTTGCGGCTTGATGCTGGACCTGCAGCTGCCATTGCTGGAAATTTCTGCGACCGGCATCCGCGAACGGATCGAAGCCGGACGCTCACCCCGTTACCTGGTGCCGGATTCGGTGTGGCAGGAGATTCGTCGTCAGGGGCTCTATCGAGCCTGCCCTGACGGCAACTTTTAGTGCTACAATCGCGTCTGAATAGACTTTTCGGGCGGCCATTTCGGCTGACGCCCGTCTAACAGGGTGATTATGCAGGCAGAACAACTGAAAGATCTGGTAGTTAACGCGCTCGAAGATGTGAAAGCACAGGACATCAGCGTAATTGATGTCCGTGACCGTACCAGTGTCACCGACTTCATGGTTCTGGCATCCGGAACATCCAACCGACATGTGAAATCCCTCGCCCATTCAGTGGTCTCGGACGCCCGAGACGAAGGCATTCGCGCCAACAGCGTGGAAGGCGACACTGTGAGCGACTGGATCCTTGTGGATCTTGGTGATGTGATTGTTCACGTCATGATGCCCGCCACGCGTGAGTTCTACGATCTGGAGCGCTTCTGGCGTGATGCCCCGGATCTTGGTGTTGCGGGCAGCGAATAAGCATGCGCTTACGTCTGATCTGCGTGGGGCAGAAGATGCCCGACTGGGTCAGTGCCGGGTATCATGATTACGCTCGCCGGATGCCACCGGAACTGCCGCTGGAACTGGTCGAAATCCCCTTGGCACACCGGGGCAAAAACCCGGATATCCCCAGACTGATGCAACGCGAGAGCGAGGCCCTGCTGGCCGCGTCCGGCCCGAAAGACCGGGTCGTCGCGCTTGAGGTTGGTGGTCGTCCCTGGTCCACGGAAAAGCTGGCAAGTCAGCTTGAGAACTGGCAACAGGATGGCCGCGATGTCAGCTTCTTCGTCGGTGGTCCTGATGGCTTGGCGGATGCCTGCCGTCAACGTGCCGATCAGCAATGGTCGCTGTCGCCCCTGACGCTGCCGCATCCTCTGGTTCGTATTCTGCTTGCCGAGCAACTGTACCGGGCCTGGTCGATTACCCGTAACCACCCGTATCACCGGGCATAGGGGCGGTTATGCCGTGGGGTGAATTCAAGGATACTGCCGCCGAACGCCGTTTGTTCCAGCGCCGCACCCTGGTCATGCTGACGTTCGTGCTGGTGCTGATTGGTGCCCTGCTGGCCCGGATGTACCAGTTACAGATTGTCGAGCACGAGGTTTACACCACCCTGTCTGACAAGAACCGGGTGCAGGTCCAGTCCGTCCCGCCGCCCCGGGGCCTCGTATACGATCGCAATCGGACCCTGTTGGCGGAAAATCGCCCGGTGTTCAGTGTCACCCTGGTGCCTGAGCGGGTGGACGGCATGGCCGAGACTCTGACTCAGCTCGACCGCATTCTGGATGTCTCTGAAGAAGACCTTGAACGCTTCCAGCGTCGCCTGCAGGAGCCCCGCCGGCCGTTCCAGGAAATTCCGCTACGCTACGACCTTGATGAACAGGAGATGGCTCGTTTGGCCGTGCACCGGCACCAGTTGCCCGGGGTTGAGGTCAAGGCTGAGCTGGTTCGCTATTACCCTCACAGTGAACTCACCGCCCATGCCCTGGGCTTTGTTGGCCGTATAAACCGCGACGAACTGCAGCGCATCGACCCGGTTAATTACGCTGGCACCAACTACATCGGCAAGTCCGGTATCGAGCGCTTCTACGAGGAAATTCTGCACGGGCAGGTTGGCTATCAGCATGTGGAAACCAATGCCCGAGGCCGTACCTTGCGGGTATTGGAGCGAGAGAATCCGGTTCCGGGCGAAGACCTGCAGTTGCATCTCGACTTGAGGCTGCAGAAACGCGCCCACGAACTATTGGACGGCCGCCGTGGTGCCATTGTGGCCATCGAGCCGGCAACCGGCGGCATCTTGGCGCTGGCCAGCGTGCCGGGTTTCGACGCCAACAAATTCGTCACCGGAATCAGCGTCGCCGAATACCGGGAACTCAGCGAGAGCAAGGACAAGCCGCTGTTCAACCGGGCCCTGCGTGGTCAGTACCCGCCCGGCTCAACTGTTAAGCCAATGATGGCCATCGCCGCCCTGGACAGTGACGCCACCACCCGGGACTATACCATTTGGGATCCTGGGCACTTCCGTTTGAAGGAGGGCGGCCGGCTTTGGCGGGACTGGAAGCGGGGTGGCCACGGCTGGGTCGATTTGATGGACGCCATGGCCGAGTCCTGTGACGTCTACTTCTACGAAATTGCCGTCAAGATGGGCGTCGACACCATGTACAGCTACCTGTCGCAATTTGGCTTCGGTGAGGACGCGGCGCTGGACGTGTCCGGTGCCCTCAGTGGCCTGTTGCCGTCCCGGGACTGGAAGCGGGCGACGCGTAACGAACCCTGGTATCCGGGTGATTCGGTGAACCTGGGAATTGGTCAGGGCTTCATGCTGGCCACGCCGTTGCAGCTGGCTACCGCCACCTCCCTGATCGCCAACCGGGGCAGCTGGGCCGAGCCCCGCTTGCTGAAAGACATTGATGGCGACACCTCGGTGTCCGGCTTCCTGCCCGACAGCAATCACGAACCCCTGAAGCTGAAGGACCCCAGTGATTGGGAGTATGTGGTAGAAACCATGGCCGAGGTCATGCACGGTCGCAAAGGTACGGCGCGTAGGGCTGGGGCTGGCGCACCTTACCGCATGGCGGGAAAGACCGGTACGGCTCAAGTCTTCAGTCTGGCTGAGGACGAGGAATACGATGCCGAGGAAGTGCGGGAACGGCTCCGGGATCACGCGCTGTTTGTCGGGTTCGCGCCGGTTGAGAATCCGGAAATCGCAGTTGCCGTCATCGTTGAGAATGGTGGTGGTGGCAGTAGTACGGCTGCACCCGTGGCCCGCGAACTGTTTGACGCCTGGTTGCTGGAGTTCCAGCAGTCAGATGACGAGGCGCTGGTGGGCAGCGTTGACTCCGGGGGAGGGGAGTAATGGCCCTGCACGATTTTATCGATTCGACGGCCACCAATCCGCTGGGTCGGCCCCGTGGTATCTGGTCGGCGCTGCACCTGGATCCGATTCTGCTGTTCTTGCTGCTGGTGCTGGTCTCTGGTGGCCTGTTCATTCTTTATAGCGGCGCCGATCGCAACATCGACGTGGTCAAGGCTCAGGGCATCAGACTCGGTGTCGCGTTTGTGGTGATGCTGGTGTTCGCCCAGCTTGATCCCTCGGTGTTTCGGCGTTGGGCGCCCTGGCTCTATGTCGCCGGGATCGCCGCCCTGCTGGCAGTGCTGCTGGTAGGAGTCGGGGCCAAGGGCGCCCAGCGCTGGTTGGCCATTCCCGGGCTGCCCCGATTCCAGCCCTCGGAGTTGATGAAACTGGTAGTGCCGATGATGGCGGCCTGGTACCTGTCGCGGCATTTTCTGCCACCCCGTTTTCGTCATGTCATCGTCGGCCTGGCCATCGTGCTGGTGCCAATGATGATGATCATTCAGCAGCCGGATCTGGGCACCTCGCTGCTGGTCGGCATGGCCGGTCTGTTTGTGGTTTTCTTCGCGGGTATCAGTTGGAAGCTGATTCTGGCGTTTGTAGGCCTGGTGTCGGTCTCAGCTCCGATGATGTGGTTTTTCGTCATGCGTGAGTATCAGAAGCAGCGGGTACTGACCTTGCTGGATCCCCAGAGCGATCCACTGGGAGCCGGCTGGAACATCATTCAGTCGAAGACCGCCATTGGTTCCGGCGGCATTGACGGCAAGGGGTGGCTGCAGGGCACCCAGTCCCATCTGGAGTTTCTGCCCGAGAGTCACACTGATTTCATCGTTGCGGTGCTGGCGGAGGAGTTTGGCTTCATTGGCATGCTGGTGCTGATGCTGGTGTATATGCTGATTATCCTGCGCTGTCTCTACATCGCTGCAACCGCCCAGGATTCGTTCAGTCGCCTGCTGGCCGGTGCCCTGACCATGACCTTCTTCATCTACATCTTTGTTAACGTCGGCATGGTCAGTGGCCTGCTGCCAGTGGTAGGGGTGCCACTGCCATTAATCAGTTATGGCGGCACCTCCGGTGTTACCCTGATGGCGGCCTTTGGTGTCCTGATGTCCATTCATACCCACCGCCGAATGATCAGCGCCTAAGTAAAGGTGGCGAGTGGGTAATGGTGAACCTTGGTTATAACCCGTTACAATAAGCCACGGCTGCCCACCCGTCGATTTGGTGGCCGTTGTGCAAGAGGAATTCCGGACTGTGATTTTCAAGCCTTCGTTCTCATCCCTTTTGGCGCTGTCATTGGCCCTGTTGCTTGCAGGGTGCGCGTCATCGCCGGAAACCGACCAATCTTCCCGTTACAGCATTTCCCAGGATCGTGCACCGTCGGGCAATTTTGATGCTTCCGGGTTGTCTGATGCCAAGCCGGTCTACGAGGTGCCGCGCCGGGCTGGCAACAAGTCAACGTATACGGTTTGGGGCAAGCAGTATCAGGTGCTTGGCAGCAATGATGGCTATGTGGCCCGGGGTACTGCCAGTTGGTACGGCGAGAAGTTTCATGGCCACAAGACGTCGAATGGCGAAACCTTTAACATGTACTCAATGTCTGCGGCCCATAAATCCCTTAGAATTCCGGGATATGCCCGGGTGACGAACCTGGATAACGGACGTTCGGTTATCGTCCGGGTGAACGATCGTGGCCCGTTTCATGGCGACCGACTGATTGATCTCTCCTACGCGGCGGCGAAAAAGCTGGGCTACCAGTCTCGGGGCACTGCCCGGGTCGAGGTGGCCGCAATCACCGTCCGGAAGGATGGCTCGATGTCGCTTGCGGGCAAGCCGTTCATGCCCGGTGACGCCGCGAACTATCCTGAGACCCAGGTGGTTGCCAGCGGCGAGATGACCGCCGGCGGTGATGCCCTGTTCGTCCAGCTGGGCTCGTTCAGCAGCCGTGGTCCGGCGGAGAAGCTCAGGGACAGGGCTCAGACTATCGTTGAGAGTCCGCTGCGGGTCCGTTCCATTGATACCGGCTCGGGCCGCTTCCACCGGGTACAGGTAGGTCCGTTTTCCGACGAAACCAGCGCCCGGAGGGCGCAGAGTCTGCTGGAATCGCGAGGCTTCGCCCAATCGATTCTGCTGACTGATTCACACTGATAAACAACCAGAAAGACACACACCTAACGACAAATGACTGAACCCATGGCCCTAAAATCATTGCTCCGTTCCTGTTCGATACTGTTGGTTCTGACACTGGCGCTGGTTGGAAAAACGACAGCGCAGTCAGTTCTGATCCCCTCGCCGCCGCAGATTGCTGGCAGCTCCTACGTGCTGATGGATCCCAAGAGCGGTCGCATCATCATGGAAGAAAACAGCCATGAGCGTCTGCCGCCGGCCAGTCTGACCAAGATGATGACCGCGTACATTGTCGAGCGTGAGCTCGACGAGGGTCGGATCAGCATGTCGGACATGGTGCCGATCAGCGTCCGCGCCTGGAAAACCGAAGGTTCCCGGACCTTCGTCCGTGAGGGCACCAGCGTTCCGGTTGAGACCCTGCTAAAAGGCGTGATCATCCAGTCAGGTAACGATGCATCAGTGGCGCTGGCCGAGTTTGTTGCCGGCAGTGAAGACGCGTTTGTCGACATCATGAATCAGCAGGCCCAGCTGCTGGGCATGAAGGGTACCAATTTTGAAAACGCCACCGGCCTGCCTTCGCCGGAGCACTTTTCCACTGCCTACGACCTGGCCATTCTGGCGCGCGCCATCATCAATGATTACCCGGAAAACTACCCGATCTACGCGGAGAAGCATTTCACCTATAACAAGATCCGTCAGCCCAACCGCAACAGCCTGTTGTGGCGGGACGACACGGTTGATGGCCTGAAGACCGGCCATACCGAGGAAGCGGGTTATTGCCTGGTGGCTTCGGCGAAACGTAACGATTCCCGGTTTATTGCCGTGGTGATGGGCACCAGCAGCTCCGAATCCCGCTCCCAGGAAGTCCAGAAGATGCTGAACTATGGCTTCCGCTACTACGAGAGCGAGCGCCTGTTCCGGACTGGCCAGGAAGTGATGAAGGCCGACGTCTGGTCGGGGCAGGCCGATCAGGTGTCCGTGGGCTTGAATGACGACGTGTTCGTGACAATCCCGCGGGGCTCGCGCAATGACCTGGAATCCACGGTTGACCTTGATTCTGTGATTAAAGCGCCCATCAAGGTGGGAGACGAGCTGGGCCGGGTGAAGGTTTCCCTGAACGGTGAGGTTCTGGTTGACCAGCCGGTACAGGCCCTGACGGAAGTTCCCGAAGGCGGCTTCTTCAAGCGCATCTGGGATGCCATCAAGCTCTTTTTCGTTCAGTTGTTTCAGTGAGGGGGACGCTATGCCTCCGGGAGTATTGACGGCATGAGTGAGCCGAACGCACCTAAAATTGAATTTCCCTGTGACTACGTCATCAAGGTCATCGGCAATGCCGCACCGGATTTCACCGACTTTGTCGTCGAGGTTGTCGAGCGCCATGCACCGGGGATTACCGAGGACAGAATCGCGGTGAACGACAGCAGCAAAGGGCGGTTTTCATCCGTTCAGCTGACCATCGTGGCGACCGGGGAAGCCCAGCTCAAAGCGCTGTTTGAAGAGCTCAAGGCCAGCGGCCGGGTTCATATGGTGCTGTAACCACAATGGCCGACCTGATCGTTCGTTCACTGGGGCAGCAGCCCTACATGGAAACCTGGGAGGCCATGAAGGCCTTCACCGCCGAGCGGGATGAAACCGTCACCGACGAACTCTGGTGTCTGGAGCATCCCCGGGTGTACACCCAGGGGCAGGCGGGCAAGGCCGAGCATATTCTTGCCCCCGGCGACATTCCCGTTATCCCGGTGGACCGGGGCGGTCAGGTCACCTATCACGGTCCGGGTCAGTTAGTGATCTATCTGATGATTGATCTGAGCCGGCGTAAGCTTGGAGTTCGGGCTCTGGTGGACCAGATCGAGCAGGCCATTGTCCGCACACTGGCCGAGCTCGATATCGAGGCTGCGCCGCGGGCAGACGCGCCCGGCGTTTATGTCGGCGAGTCCAAGATTGCCTCGCTCGGGCTGCGGGTCCGGCGCGGTTGTTCGTTCCACGGATTGGCCCTGAACGTGGCCATGGATATGGAACCCTTCCGCCGCATCAACCCCTGCGGCTACGCCGGCCTGCCCATGAGCCAGGTCTCCGATTTCAGCCCCGATGCCACGGTGCCCGAGCTTGAACGTTGCCTGGCGGCTCAGCTGGTCGCCGGTCTCGGCGCATCAGCGGTTGACCACCGCCAGGGCTGGTAAGCGCCACCCCTGTATCGGGTCATGCTTGCATTGGCCCGATGGCCGCTTTTGCCGAGTCGATAGAGGTAGGTCAGATAGGCACCGCATCCGTATAATGACCAGAGCCGCCGGTGGCGGTGAAATTCTCGGATCCCGACAGGTCACGCATGTCAGCCAGCAGACGTCCAGGAAAATCGGTCTCCCGCATTAAAACCGGCAGCTTCGAGCGTCGGCTCAGTCTTACCCGCGCCGGTTTGTATGCCGGTACCCGCATGGCCTCGCACATGGCCACCAACTGGTTCAGTAATCGCGAAAAGCGGGAGCAGAAGCATCGCGCCATGCTTTCGAGTCAAGCGCGCTTTCTGGTGGATGAACTGGGTCAGCTTAAAGGCAGCGTGGTCAAGATTGGGCAGGTTATGGCGCTGTACGGCGAACACTTCCTGCCCGACGAAGTAACTGAAGCCTTGCACACGCTCGAGGATCAGACCACCTCGCTTGAATGGTCCGCCATTGAGCGGGTGCTGAAGGAAGAGTTGGGGGCGGCGCGTCTGGCGGAGCTGGAGGTTGATCCCGAGCCCATCGGCGCGGCATCGCTGGGTCAGGTACATCGCGCGGTACGTCGCAGTGACGGCCTGGAACTGGTGTTGAAGGTTCAGTATCCCGGGGTTGCTGATGCCGTCGACAGTGACCTCAACTCCGTTGCTCAGCTATTGAAGATTGCCCGGTTAGTCAGTTTTGGGCCGGAGTTCAATGACTGGCTGGAAGAAGTCCGGGACATGATGCATCGGGAGGTGGATTATCGACTGGAGGCCCGGACCACCGAGAAATTCCGGGAAATGCTGGCCTCCGATCCGCGCTTTATCGTGCCGCGGGTGCTTCAGGAATACTCCAGCGCCCACGTCATTGCCTCTACCTACGAACATGGCCACTCAGTGAGTTCGGGGCCGGTCAAGGAGTTGCCCCTGGAACGTCGCAGCGCGCTGGGCAAAGCCGCTCTGGAGCTGTTCTTCCGCGAGTTGTTTGTCTGGGGCGAGATCCAGACCGATCCCAATTTTGGTAATTACCGGATTCGGATCGCGGGTGAAGAAGGCCAAGATCCCGGCTATGACCGCATTGTGCTGCTCGACTTTGGCGCCGTGCAATCCTACAGTGACCGGTTCCTGAATCCGGTGCGCCAGATGATCCAGGCTTCTTATGAGCAGGATCTTGAGGCAGTCATCGATGGTGGTGTGAAGCTGCGGTTCATGAGCCTGGACTGGCCCCGGGATGTGCTGGAGACATTCGGCAACGTGTGCATGTCGGTGCTGGAGCCGCTGGCCTCGGATCATGAGCAGTGGCCGGATTACGCGATAAATGGCCGCGGCGAGTACCGCTGGAAGCAGAGTGACCTGCCGTCACGGGTGGCTCGTCAGGCGGCCCGCTCGGCCATCAGCCGGTATTTTCGGGTGCCGCCCAAGGAGTTTGTCTTCCTCAACCGTAAACTGATTGGCGTGTATACCTTTGTCGCCGTGCTGCACTCCGAATTCAACGGCGAGCCGTTGCTGCGCAAATACCTCTACGATGAGGACGCCTCGGCGACCAGCCAGAGCACGAAGGCGTAACGCAGCCCCTTGCCGATGGCTACCAGAATCACGAAGTTAAGCCAGGGCACCCGCATGATGCCGCCCACCAGGGTCAGTGCATCGCCACCCAATGGCAGCCAGCCCAGCAGTAGTGACCACTGACCGTAACGATTGAACCGGTTACGTGCGCGGTGCAACTGCATTTCGCTGATCGGAAACCACTTTTTATCCTTAAAGCGATCGACTTGTCGGCCGATAATCCCATTAACAACGGAGCCAAGCGTATTGCCCAGGGTGGCTGAAAACCACAGCCACCAGTACGAAAATCCTTGCGTCACCAATGTGCCCAGCATGATTTCCGAGTAGGCCGGAAGTAATGTTGCGGCTGCAAACGCCGTCAGGAAGAGCGTCAGATACGCCAATCAGTTCTCCTCGATTCGAAATTCACTATGTTGCTGCCGCGACAAACAGGTTGTCTCACGATGAAACAGCTATCCCTTCAGTTCAAACTCTATGCCCTGGTGATTTCCCTATTGTTGGTGCTGGGTATCAGTATTGTCGTCACCGCCCAGATGTCACTTGCCAGTATGGAAGGCCGGTTGACGTCCGAAGCCAGAGACACGGTGCAGGGCATTGTCATGGACCAGTTGAGCGCGACCGCCGGCAAGTACGGCGAGCTGGTCAGCGGTCAGTTTGCCACGGCTTATCGCACGCCCGAGGTGGTGCGCAATATTATCACGCGCAATATCCAGGCCGACAGCTCTGGCCGGATCAGCCGCCGTGACATGCAGGAGACCATCGGCGCCATTCTGGAGGAGCAAACCAGCCTGAGCTCTATTTACGCCCATTTCGAGCCGGACGCCTACGATGGTCAGGATCGGTATTTTACCGGCGGTGTTGAAGAGCACAGCAGCAACGACGGTACCCTGGAAATCTATTACTACCGGGGACCGGACGGCAACGTGGTGTTTAACCGCTCGGAAGAGACAGCGTTCAAGTACCTGGAAACCCGCAACGAATTCGGTATCCGCGATGGCGAATGGTACCTGTGCTCCCTTGAATCGAAGACCCCGTGCATCATGGAGCCGTACGAGTACGAAATCGAGAAAGGCTACACCGAGTTGATGACCAGTCTCGTCATTCCGATTCTGGATGATGGCGAGTTCGCCGGGGTGACCGGAACCGATCTCAACCTTACAACCCTGCAGCAGGCCATCACCGAGGTCAGCCAGACGCTGTTTGACGGCCAGTCGCGGGTCACCCTGCTGAGTCAGCGCGGCCTGATCGCCGCATCCAGTCATTACCAGGACCAACTGGGCCGCCCGCTGAATGAAGCCTTGCCGGAACTGGCGGACGAATTCGTGCAACTGCATCAGGGCGAAGGCAGCTTCGACGACGGTGAAACCCTGGCGGTGTCCTACCCGGTGGAGATCAGTCTCGCCAATAGCCAGTGGTCGTTGCTGATCGAGCTGCCCCGGGACGCGGCTCTGGCTGGCGTGCAGGAAATGACGCGCTTGCTGAAGGATGAGGTGGCCGCGACTGCCACCGATCAGACCGTGGTTGGTATCGTGGTGGTGGTATTGGCCACGCTGGTACTGATTGTGCTGGTTCGCTCGGTGACCCGGCCGTTGAACGAAATCCGCGATCGGATGCAGAACCTGGCCAGTGCCGAAGGTGACCTGACCCGGGAATTGGACATCGACACCCACGCCGAGCTGATTGACCTGGCGGGTGGGTTAAATACCTTCCTGGGCCGGCTGCGGGGCATGATCAATGATCTGAAGGACGTGAACTCACAGGTCCGTGAGCAGGCCCGGGGCGTGGGAGCCATTGCTCTGGAGACGGACGAGCAGACTTCGCGTCAGCACCAGGACATCGACAGTGTGGTGACCGCGATGAATGAGATGTCGGCGGCAGCCGGTGAGGTAGCCGGCTTTGCTGGCGATGCGGCCGAAAACGCGCGCATGGCCCAGGACGGCATTCGATTTACTCAGGACACTTTGCAGTCGGCAGTCAGTGGCGTGAACGCGGTCTCCACCGATATGGGCCAGGCCAGCACTGCCATTGGTCACGTGGCCAGCCGCAGTGAGGACATCAACCGGATTCTGGACGTGATTCGCGGGATCGCCGAGCAGACCAACCTGCTGGCGCTGAACGCGGCTATCGAAGCGGCGCGGGCCGGCGAGCAGGGCCGGGGATTTGCAGTGGTTGCGGACGAAGTCCGGACCCTGGCCCAGCGTACCCGGCAGTCCACGGACGAGATCAGCGAGATGATTGATGGTCTGAAGGTGGATGTGAACAGCGCGGTATCGGTGATCGAGAACGGCGTTGAGCGTGCCTCATCGGCGGTTGATGGAACCCAGGAAGCCGCCCACTCGCTGGCGACGGTGGTCGAGCGTATCGGCACTATTGTCGAGCACGTTACTCATGTGGCCACTGCGGCCGAGGAACAAAGCTCGGTCAGTGAGGAAATCAACCGCAACCTGACCCACATCGGCGACGCGGCCAATGATTTGCGTGAGCTGGCCTCCCGGGTCAAGGGCAGCGGGTCCACCCTGGATGAACAGGTTCAGGTGCTGGAGCGGGAACTGGGTCGCCTGAAGACCTGAGGGCAGGGCGGGCATGGCCAGGACCGGCGGTATGGTCCTGCGCTATGACCCTGATTCAGAGCATCAATTTTCAATTTTTTCTGACCGTGCGATCATGTGGCCCAAGTTTTCACGAAAGCGTCACGCGCAAATTCTCGAATTTCAGGAGGTCCTAATGGATCATGTAACAATCTACGGTCGCACCAGCTGCGGATTCTGTGTCCGCGCAAAAGGTCTTTGTGAGGCCAAGGGACTGACCCACACCTGGATCGACATGGCGGCTGAGGGGTTGAGCAAGGCGGACATTGCCGAGAAGATCGGCCGGCCCGTTCACACAGTGCCACAGATTCTGGTTGGCGATGAATACGTCGGTGGATGTGACGAATTTTTCCAGTTCGTCCGCAGTCGGGAAACCGCGCTCCAGGACTGAGTGTCGGCCCCCAAAGAAAAAACGCCCGGTCGCGATGAGCGCCGGGCGTTTTTTTATGCCTTCAGATCGTTCAATTAATTCAGATCTGGAACGGCGTTTTCAGCTTTTTTTCGACCAGCTGATTCTTCAGTTTCGCTACCCGCGGCAGCCCGTTTTCGAAGGGCGGGAAGCTTTCGCCCTCAATCAGCGGCTGCAGGTAATCGCGGCAATCCTGGGTGATGCCAAAGCCGTCATCGGTGATGTAGTGAATCGGCATCTTCTTTTCCTGGTTGGCGACTTCGCTCAGGGGCGCTTCGCCGATCTTCCAGCGGTAGGGTTTTGCCTGCTCGCGGACGATGGTAGGCATCAGCGCCTGCTTGCCACTGATGGCCATTTCCACGGCGGCTTCGCCGACCGCGTAGGCCTGCTTGACGTCTGTGGCCGAGGCAATGTGGCGGGCACTGCGTTGCAGGTAATCGGCAACGGCCCAGTGGTATTTGTGGCCCAGGGCCTGTTTCACCATGTTGGCCAGGGCTGGGGCTACGCCACCCAACTGGGTGTGGCCAAAGGCATCCTTGGCACCGGCGTCGGCCAGGAACCGGCCGTCTTCGTACTGGGCACCCTCGGAAGCAACAACCACGCAGTAACCGTATTCCTTCACGCAGTGATCAACACGGGCCAGGAAAGCGTCGCGATCAAACGGGATTTCCGGGAACAGGATAATGTGAGGCGGCTCGCCTTCACCCTGGCCTGCCAGACCGCCTGATGCCGCAATCCAGCCAGCGTGGCGACCCATCACTTCCAGGATAAACACCTTGGTGGAGGTTTCGCACATGGACTTGATGTCCAGGCTGGCTTCCATGGTGGAGGTGGCAATGTACTTGGCCACAGAGCCAAAGCCCGGACAGCAGTCGGTGAACGGAAGATCGTTGTCGACGGTCTTGGGCACGCCAATACAGGTGATGGGGTAGCCCATCTTCTCGCCAATCTGCGATACCTTGTAGGCGGTGTCCTGGGAATCGCCGCCACCGTTGTAGAAGAAGTAGCCGATGTCATGGGCGCGGAACACCTCGATCAGGCGTTCGTATTCGCGACGGTTCTCGGAGATGTTCTTGAGTTTGTGACGGCAGGAACCAAAAGCACCACCGGGGGTGTGGATCAGTGCCTGGATGGCTTCATCACTTTCAAGGCTGGTATCAATCAGCTCTTCCTGCAGCGCCCCGATAATGCCGTTTCGGCCGGCGAAGACCTTGCCGATCTTATCCGGGTGTTTGCGGGCGGTCTGGATGACACCGCTGGCACTGGCATTGATGACGGCGGTGACACCGCCAGACTGAGCGTAGAATGCGTTCTTGATGGCCATCTTGGGCTGGAGCCTCCTCTGGTTCAACGTTGGCGCAGATGATACGCCAAACCGCGTGGATTTTCATGAGCAGGATTGCGGATGGCGCGGCTCTTGACGGGCTCGGACGGATACGGGAGGCTTGTCGGGTTTCAATGGCAGAGGCAGTAACGGAATGCATATTCATATCCTGGGAATCTGTGGCACCTTCATGGGTAGCCTTGCGGTTCTGGCCCGGGAGCTCGGTCACACCGTGACCGGCTCTGATCAGGGCGTGTACCCACCCATGAGCACTCAGCTGCAAGCCCAGGGCATTCAGTTGATGGAGGGCTACAGTGCCGACCATCTGGAACCCAAGCCTGACCTGGTACTGATTGGTAACGCCATGTCTCGCGGCAATGCCGAAGTGGAGGCGGTGCTCAATCGAAACATCGATTACATGTCGGGGCCTGAGTGGCTGGCCCGGGAGGTGCTGCGTCATCGCTGGGTTCTGGCGGTTGCGGGTACCCATGGCAAAACCACCACCACCTCTATGTTGTTATGGATTCTGGAACAGGCCGGATTCCAGCCCGGTTACCTGGTGGGCGGTGTGCCCAACGATTTCCCGGTGTCGGCGCGGCTCGGCAACAGCGATTTCTTTGTCATCGAAGCGGATGAATACGACAGTGCGTTTTTCGACAAGCGCTCCAAGTTTATCCACTACCGGCCGCACACCCTGATCCTCAATAACCTGGAGTTCGACCACGCCGATATCTTTGAAAATGTCGAGGCCATCGAACGACAGTTCCACCACCTGGTGCGCACCGTGCCATCCCAGGGCCTGGTGATTCGCCCGGCCATGGACTCGCATCTCGACAATGCGCTTGAGATGGGGTGCTGGAGCCCGGTTCAGGACACCGCCATCGGCAGTGAAACGCCCCGAACCTGCGACTGGCGGGCCGAGCTGCTTTCTGAAGACGGTAGCCGGTTTATGGTGATTCACCATGAGCAGCCAGTGGCCACCCTGAAGTGGTCGCAGACCGGCATGCACAATGTGCGTAATGCGCTGTCTGCCATTGCCGCAGCGCGCCATGTAGGCATCACGCCGGATCATGCTGTTGCAGCCCTGTGCCGGTTCTCCGGCGTCAAACGGCGCATGGAGTTGCTGGCTGATGTGGGCGGCGTCCGGGTCTACGATGATTTTGCCCATCATCCAACCGCGATCGCGACCACGCTTGAAGGTCTGCGGGCGCAGGTCGGAGACGAGCCGATTGTGGCGTTGATCGAGCCGCGCTCCAATACCATGAAGCAGGGTGTGCACCAGCAGACACTGCTGCCTAGCGCGGCCATGGCAGACCGGGTGCTTTGGGCTAACCTCAACAACATGGATTGGCTGCCGGCACTGGTCGCCGAGTGGCAAGCCTCGCATGAAGAGGAGGGCCGGCATCGGGTCGAGGCTTCAGTCGAAGCACTGATTGGCCAGGTGTTGGACGATCTGCCCGCGCCTTGCCACATTGTGATTATGAGCAACGGCGGCTTTGGCGGTATCCACGGTAAACTTGTTGCCGAGCTTGAGCGTATCCAGAGCTGATTTTTCTGTTGTCACACCTATGATCAAGGCGAACCATGACTGAGACCGCAGCGCAGGCGCGAACCGTAAATCTGGCTTTTACCGGTGCATCGGGTGCCCAGTATGGCATGCGCCTGTTGCAATGCCTGGTGGCGGCGGGTTGTCGGGTTAATGTCATGGTCAGCAAGGCGGCTCAGGTGGTGATTGCCACCGAAACCGAGCTGAAACTGCCGGGTACGCCGCCGGCTATGCAGGATTTCCTGACCGAGTGGGCGTGCGCCAAGCCCGGGCAGATTCTGGTATTTGGGCGCGACGACTGGTTTGCGCCACCGGCGTCCGGGTCCGGTGAAAAAGCCCCGCTGGTGGTGTGCCCATGCAGCACCGGCACTCTGTCGGCACTGGCGACCGGCGCCAGCGATAATCTGATTGAGCGGGCTGGCGACGTCGCCCTGAAAGAACGTCGACAGCTGATATTGGTGCCCCGGGAAGCGCCATTCTCCGAAGTGCACCTTGAGAATATGCTGAAGCTGACCCGGATGGGCGCGGTGATCATGCCGGCCAGCCCCGGCTTCTACCATAAGCCGGATTCGGTCCAGGATCTGGTCGACTTTATCGTTGCCCGCCTGCTGGACCACCTGGGAATCGCTCAGGACCTGATGCCCCGTTGGGGCGAAGCCCGCTCGGAGAGTAAGCGCAACAGCCAGGACTAACGCTTTCCGGCGATGGTTTTGGTCAGCCCGATTGATGGTTTTCACCATTGAGTGAAACGGCCGCCCGGCCGAGACTTGGTGAACGACAATCACAATACGGGTTACTCACCGAGGTTCACCATGATTCCACGTACACTGTTCGACGCCGATCTCGAAGGCTTCCGCGATTCCGTCCGCAAATTCCTGGAGCAGGAGGCAGCGCCTTATCACGAACAATGGGAGAAAGACGGCCAGGTCAGTCGTGAGCTGTGGCGCAAGGCTGGTGAGCTGGGCTTCCTGTGCCCGACCATGCCAGAAGAGTACGGTGGAGTAGGGGCGGATTTCCGCTACAGCGCGGTGGTCATTGAGGAAGTGGCCTACGCCGGTCTGACCGGCATCGGTTGGGGCCTGCACTCCGACATCGTGGCGCCGTACATTCTCAATTACGGCTCGGAAGAACAGAAACAGCACTACCTTCCCAAGCTGGTATCCGGGGAGATGGTCACCGCCATCGCCATGACCGAACCCGGTGCCGGGTCCGATCTGCAGGGCGTAAAGACCACAGCGGTCAAGAACGGCGACCACTATGTTCTGAACGGTTCCAAGACCTTTATCACCAACGGCCAGCTGGCGGACCTGGTGATCGTGGTCGCCAAGACCGATCCGAAAGCGGGTGCCAAGGGTACCAGCCTGCTGCTGGTTGAGGCGGCCTGGGAAGGGTTCGAGAAGGGCCAGAACCTGAACAAGGTAGGTATGAAGGCCCAGGACACGTCGGAACTGTTTTTCCAGGACGTGAAAGTACCGGCCACCCATCTACTGGGCTCCATGGAAGGTCAGGGCTTCGTGCAATTGATGCAGGAGCTGCCGGCTGAGCGCCTGCAGGTGGCGTTGTCGGCGGTTGCCGCTGCAGAGGCCGCGTGGCAGTGGACCCTGGGCTACGTGAAAGAGCGCAAGGCCTTCGATAAACCTGTCATTTCATTCCAGAATACCCGCTTCAAGATGGCGGAAATGAAGGCTGAAATCACCGCCGCGCGCGTGTTTACCGATCGCTGCCTGGAACTGCACCTGGACAAGAAACTGGATATCCCGACCGCCGCCATGCTCAAGCAGCTGACCACCGATCTGCAGTGCAAAGTGATGGACGAATGCGTGCAGTTGCACGGTGGCTACGGCTACATGTGGGAATACCCGATCGCCCGCGCCTGGGCCGATTCCCGGGTGCAGCGAATCTACGCCGGCACCAACGAAATCATGAAAGAAATCGTCGCCCGCTCGTTCTGATCGATAGCCCCCGGTGCCGCGCGCCGGGGGTTGTACAGGTTGAGTTACCAAAGTTTACAAATTGCCAAACCTATCAAGGTCTCCGGTCCCCACATCCCTTAGAGTGTCGGCACAACCTCTAACAAGGATAAACGGTTGCCGTGATGAAGCCTGCCCATTGCCCCAGTGTGTCACTTCTGGTTCTCGCCCTCGGTCTGGCCGGGTGTGGTGAGGAATCCGACAACCTGCCTGTCGATGGCAGAGACTTTGACGGTGTCGAATACAGCGAACCGGTGGCCTACACCGGCAAGGCCATCGATGGTTACCTGATCAACGCCCGGGTCTGGCTTGATATGGACGGTGACGGCCAGTACACCCCGGGGCCGATGACCATTGCCCTGGATAACGGCGCAGAAGTGGTGCTTGAAGCCGGTGAGCCGACCGCAATGTCTGGTGAAAACGGCAACTTTTCCCTCGATGTGGCCGAGCTGGAGCAGGATCCGGAGGTGGGGCCGGACCTCGATCCCCGGGATTACCCACTGCATGCCCTGGCGCTGCCGGGCAAAACGCTGGAGCAAACGCCGGCCGGGAATGTCGCGGTTGCCAGTGCCTACCTTTTGTCGGCATCGCCCGGGGTGCGCAATGTCACGCCCCTGACCACCCTGGCCAGATTCCGGACCTTGGCTGGGCTGACGGAAGGGTCAACGCATAATCTTCCGGAAGGTTTGGTGGGGATGAACCTCCGGCGGGATTACGTCCAGGCGGAAGACGAGCGTGCCCACGCTTACGCCCGGGCACTGGCCCGGTTCATGGCCAGTCAGATTCCAGATGACTATAACCAGCTGTTGGCCAATGCCGGCAGCACCGGTACCGAGCGTTTTCTGAGCGCAGATGCGGCGGTTTTGCTGGGAGTGTCGTTGGCGCAGCATGCCCCTGACATCGTGGATATCGTCGATGAAGTGGCCGGCAGCGAATACGCCACCGTGGCGGTGGAATCGCTGGAGTTGCCGGTAGTCGCTCTGGAGCTCAGTAACCCGACCTTGCTGACCCGTCAGCGCATACTTGCCCAGCCGAAATTGTCAGCCGACCTGCCGACCGGGGTGTCGGATCTGAAACAGTCGGCGGAACTGCTGTTTGACTACAACGAGGCAGGGCAGCTCAAGTCCATTTCGGCCAATGGCTGCCTGGCGCCGTCGATGCCAGAGCTGGCTCGATTGGTTGCGGTTGAAGGCTATGCTTCCAGGCTCGCTACTCAATGGTTCCCCTCGGCGGCACTGTCTGAGCAGAGTGTGATTAATTACGACAATCCCGGCATCGATGAGCGTCTCGTGTTCGACTGGGCTAATGATCAAATCCATTTCGAAACGGCGACCACCTGTCATGAGCATGAGGGCATCTTTGCTGGGTCCAGCGAATTGGGAGGTAATCCAGAGATCACCTACAGCTGGACAATGGATAGCGATGACCGGGTTGAGCTGGAAGCCCGCATTTTCCGCCCCGATGGCTCCGTGCTGACCACCCGGACTCTTGAGTCAGAGGCCATTGCAAACGGAGTTGCCGGCTTTGTTCCTCACACCCTGAATGAAGGTATGGCTGAAATAATGTCGCTGCAGCTGGCCGACCCCGGCGGAGTCTGTTTGACCGATGAAGAGCTAAAGAATGTCGCAGATTTGGATGTGGTGGTCAGTTCAATCGAGCCTTTCTCCTTTTCCGGTTATGAGCCGCAACCAGTGTCATTCAACGACCTGGAAATGGAGCTGGACATCCGCACCCTCTTAGATCCCGATACCAATGGCGAGGTCACGTTCAATCGTTTGCTGCGTTATGGTTTCCTGGATCCACAGACGGCCGGTCTGGCCAACGTGGATGCGACGCGGGGCTTTGAGTGGGTGATGTACTACGCGCCGATGGGAAGTTCGGAGTTTACGCCAATCCAGCCAAACTTGATTGCGGAGGCCTATCTGACTCGGCACAACGGCGACAAGCTCTGTGGTCGCGAATTCGAGCGCACGCCGACATCGGCTTACGCACGGGTCGAATACGATTATCAGTCGCTGTCTGATTACCTGATAGGGCTGTTGCAGTAGGCGATTGCCCACCAGAGATAAAGCGGAAACAGTCCGGCCACGCAGATCAGCGGGTCGGTCGTCATTTGGAAAGGATCGATTGCTTTGGGTGATTCGCCATTTCCTGGGGGAGGAAATGGTGCCGAGGAGAGGACTTGAACCTCCACGGGGTTGCCCCCACTAGCACCTGAAGCTAGCGTGTCTACCAATTTCACCACCTCGGCAGGTGATTTGCAGCTCGTCGTTAGTCAGTTGAAAAACTGGACGTTTCTGCCAGCGGTGAGGTGTGTCCCTCAACCGATGGCGCGTACTTTAATAATTCCGGCAAAAGCTGTCAAACGTTTTTTCTAAAAAAGACGGGCAGGTATTTGTGCCTATTCTTCTTCTCCGGTTAGGCAGCTACCCCATCACGACGTTATACTGCAACACAAATCTTATACACATGAGCCTTCGAGGCTCCGTATCGTAGCAAGGATCCGAATGGTTTCCAGGAAGAAAGAAGATCAAGATCCTCACGCCAATCGTGAGGCTGAGAAGTACGAAAACCCTATTCAAAGTCGTGAGTTCATCATCGCCCACCTGAAAGAGAGAGGGGCGCCGGCAACTCATGAAACTCTGTGCGACGAGCTGGGTCAAACCTCGCCTGAGGGGGTTGAAGCCCTTCGCCGTCGCCTTATCGCTATGTGTCGTGACGGGCAGATGATCTGCAACCGTCGTGGTGCCTACCTGCCCATTGAAGAAGCAGACCTGGTGACTGGTCGTATCATTGGTCACAAGGACGGCTTCGGTTTTCTGGTGCCGGATGACGGTGGCTCCGACCTGTTCCTGACCGCACGTCAGATGCGTCAAGTCTTTCACGGCGACCGGGTGGCTGCCCGGGTGGATCGGGTTGACGATCGGGGGCGCCGCGAAGGCGTCATTGTTGAGGTGCTCGAGTACCGTACCAATCAGACCGTGGGCCGGTTTTTCCAGGAAAGCGGTATCAGTTTCGTGGTGCCGGAAAATGCCCGTATCAATCACGAGGTGCTGATACCGCAGGAGCATGCCGGTGAAGCTCGTCACGGCCAGTATGTGGTTGTGGATATCATTCGTCAGCCCAGTGTGCGAACTCAGCCATTGGGCAAGATTGTTGAAGTGCTGGGTGAGCATATGGCGCCAGGCATGGAAATTGATGTTGCCATCCGGTCCTACGACATTCCCAACAGCTGGCCGCCAGCGTTAGGGGAGCAGGTCGCCAAGATTCCGGATGAGGTCACTGAAAAAGACAAAGAAAACCGGGTTGATATCCGTAACCTCCGGTTGGTGACCATTGATGATGAGACCGCTCGGGACTTTGACGATGCGGTCTACTGCGAGCCAAGACCACGGGGTGGTTACCGCCTGCTGGTTGCGATTGCCGACGTATCCCATTATGTCCGTCCGGGCTCGCCGCTGGATGATGAGGCGGTCAACCGCAGTACGTCGGTGTACTTCCCGGACCACGTGGTACCCATGCTGCCCGAGAAGCTATCCAACGGCCTGTGCTCGCTGAATCCAGGTGTCGATCGCTTGTGCATGGTGGCCGATATGACCATCAGTGCTTCCGGCAAAATCAGTGGTTACAGCTTCTATCAGGCGGTGATGTACAGTCATGCCCGGCTTACCTATAACAAGGTGAGCGACATGCTGGAAAATCCCGATACCGAGTCGGGTTATCGTTTGTGTGAGCAGTACGCCCATGTGCTGCCCCAGCTGCACAACCTCTATGGTCTGTATCAGTTGCTTCGTAAGGCTCGGACCGAGCGTGGCGCGATTGATTTCGAAACCACGGAAACGAAGATTGTCTTCGATGCTGATCGCAAGATTGAAGAGATCGTCCCGGTTACCCGGAACAATGCTCACAAGATCATCGAAGAGTGCATGCTGTGCGCGAACGTGGCCACCGCCAAGTTCCTCAAGAAACATAAGCTGCCGGCGCTGTATCGGGTTCACGATGGTCCGTCCGAAGAGCGTCTGAATGCGGTCCGGCTGTTCCTGGGTGAGTTGGGTCTGCAGTTGGGTGGCGGTGATACCCCCAGCTCCGCCGACTACCAGGCATTGCTGTCAGAGATTTCGGATCGCTCCGATGCCAACGTCATCCAGACGGTTATGCTGCGTTCACTCAGTCAGGCGGTGTACAGCCCTGAGGAAGGCGGTCACTTTGGTCTCGGCTTTTCCGGTTACTCGCACTTCACGTCGCCGATTCGTCGCTACCCTGATTTGATCGCTCACCGGGCCATCAAGTCGGTGATTCACAGCGAGTCAGAGTCCAAGGATATTGTGAAGCCGCCGAAGCCGGATCCGCAGTTGGCGGAGTACCCCTACGATTTCGCGCGCATGCAGCAGCTGGGTGAACACACCTCGATGGCCGAGCGCCGCGCCGACGACGCCACCCGCGATGTCATGGCCTGGCTCAAATGCGAGTACCTGCGTGACCACGTGGGCGAAGAGTTCGACGGCGTGATTGCGGCCGTGGTGCCGTTCGGGTTCTTTGTCCAGCTGTCCGGTGTCTACATTGAGGGGCTGGTGCATGTGTCCACTCTCAGCGGTGATTTCTTCCATCACGATTCCGCCAAGCATCGGCTGATCGGCGAGCGCACGGCCATGAGTTTCCGGCTGGGTGACGAGCTGCGGGTAAAGGTGATGCGAGTTGGCATGGAGGATCGCAAGATCGATCTGGAGCTGGTCAGTGAGCCGGTGCACCGTAAAGAAGATCGTGACGCGCTCGATATCCCGGATCGTACGGATGTCAAGAAAGGTCGGCGCAAGGCCGGTGGCAAGTCCGGAGGCGGTAAGCCAGAGGGCCGTGCGAAAGCTCCAGGCAAGGCGCCGCGGACCGGGGGTTCGGATAAAAAGTCGGACGCCCCGCTGAAGGCGCCTCGGAAGCGACCTGCGGCCTCAAAGCCTAGTGCCAAGCCCAAGCCGGAAAGCTCGAAGCCGAACCCGGACGAGCCGATGTCTGCTCGGGATGAGCTGGTGGCCCAGGCCGCCAAGCTTGCCCTGGATAAGGACAAGAAGCCGGGCAAGGACGGTAAAGCCGACAAAAAACGCAAATCCCGTAAATAACAGGAAGCAGAGTCAGTGTCCGGAGAATTTGTGTTTGGCTGGCACGCGTTTGAGGCTGTTCTCAAGCGTGAGCCCGAGAGATTGCAGCAGGTCTGGATTCAGACCGGCAGACAGGATAAGCGGGTCAAAAGCGTGACCGATGCGCTCGATGGTTTGGGCGTGCGCTGGAAGGTGGTCCACCGTCGTGAGCTGGATGAGCGCGTATCTGGTGTGCACCAGGGCATTGTGGCTGCGGTCAGCGAGAGCCGGGAATGGACCGAAGACGACTTGCTGGCCCAGCTGGCCGGCAGTGACAAGCCGCCGTTCCTGTTGGTGCTGGATGGCGTCACCGATCCCCACAACCTGGGGGCCTGCATGCGCACCGCCGATGCCGTGGGTGTACAGGCGGTGATTGTGCCGAAAGACAAGTCCGCGTCCCTGACGCCGGTCGCTCGAAAGGTAGCCTGTGGCGCCGCGGAAACCGTGCCGTTTGTGCGGGTCACCAACCTTGCCCGGTTCCTGAGAACCCTGAAGGATCAAGGGGTCTGGCTGATTGGTACTGCCGGTGAGGCGGATGCAACGCTGTTTCAGGCCGACTTCAAGGGCCCGGTCGCGCTGGTGATGGGGGCCGAGGGCAAGGGCATGCGCCGGCTGACCCGGGAGCATTGTGACCAGCTCATCAATATCCCCATGCTGGGGCATGTCGACAGCCTGAATGTGTCCGTGGCTACGGGTGTTTGCCTATACCAGGCACTGCGCCAGCGCCTTGGTTAACCCTTGCACAGAAGCCCCCGTCCGCCTAGAATACGTCACCCCTTTTCCAAGGGGTGGCTTTGTATTGTCTGTTTGTCAGGCATTACCAGCCACGCTTTTGATCAAGCCTTTCTCGTAAAGCCTTATTGATAAAGCAAAAAGAAACCGACAGCTAAGGCTGTCACCTCCTTGCTTTCGCGTTTTGCCGCCGATATTTGAAGTGGCGGTCAAAAAGAAAGCTGTTTAAACCGTAGGGAGAACTCATGCGTCACTACGAAATCGTTTTCATGGTACATCCGGATCAGAGCGAGCAAGTGCCCGCGATGATCGAGCGTTATACCGGCGTCATCACCGAAGATGGCGGTCAGGTACATCGCTTGGAAGATTGGGGCCGTCGTCATATGGCATACCCGATCAACAAGATTCACAAAGCTCACTACGTGCTGATGAACGTTGAATGTTCACAGGCCGCGATGGACGAGCTGACTCACAACTTCCGGTTCAACGATGCCATTATTCGCGAACTGATTCTGCGTCGCGATGAAGCTGTTACCGATCTGTCTCCGATGAAAGCTGCCGAGTCCCGTGAGGACCGTCGTTCCGGCGGAGACGACCGTCCGCGTCGTTCAGCAGAAACTGATGATCGTCAAAACGACCGTCAGAAAGCTGAGACCCAGGACGAAGAAGAGTAATTAACCGGAGTTGAGGAGTTAAGTTATGGCTCGTTTTTTCAGACGTCGTAAATTCTGCCGCTTCACGGCAGAAGGTGTTAAAGAGATCGATTACAAGGATCTGGACACCCTGAAAGGCTACATCACTGAAACCGGCAAAATCGTGCCCAGCCGCATCACCGGCACCAAAGCACGTTATCAGCGTCAGCTGGCTACCGCTATCAAGCGTGCCCGCTACCTGGCACTGCTGCCGTACTCGGACAGCCACGATAACTAAGTAACAGATAAACAGGACTTGGGACCATGCGTGCACTCGCACAATTTGTAATGCGCGGTCCCCTTCAGGCCAGTGCGGTAGCAGCAGTCACAACTGCGGTACCTTTGCTGTTCTGGATTGGCGCAGCGGTTGTCGGCCTGGTGATTCTCAGGCTTGGCATCAGTCAGGGGCTTAATATCGGCCTCTGGGCATTGCTTCCGGCACTCGGCTGGAGTTGGTTCGGGCAAGACCCGACGGCTCTGGCGGTACTGCTTCAGGTAATGCTGATGGCGTCAGTGCTCAGAACCACGCTGTCCTGGGAAAGAGCCCTTCTCGGAGGGAGCTTTCTGGCGATTGTCACCGGGCTTATGCTGCCGGTGATCTACCCCGGATTGTTGGACGATTTGGTCCAGGCCGGGGTCAGCTTTTACGAACAGTACAATGCCGATGTGGCCCAAACCCTCGGGGACAACCTGGAACAGGTTATTCGGGACACCATGAATGCCAGTATGGCCGGGACTTACCTGGCGACTGGTATCGGTATGACGATGTTGGCCAGGTCGTGGCAGGCGGGGCTTTATAACCCCGGTGGATTCCGCACGGAATTTCATGCCCTGAAGCTGTCGCCCGCCGTTGCGGTGGTGTGTGCAGTCACCATGGTGATTGGCCCGGTACTCGGGCTGAATGCCATGTTGCTGGTCTGGGTAGCCGGGACACCGCTGTTTTTGGCGAGCCTGGCCCTGACTCATGGCATCGTTGGACGTAAAAAGCTGAGTGGTCAGTGGCTGGTGCTGTTCTACATTGCGCTGGTTTTGCTGGGCCCAAGCCTGATGATTCTGTTAGTGGTTCTGGCTTTTGTGGATAGCTGGCTGGATATCCGGAAGCGTATAACGCCTGCCGGGCCGGCTGAATAAAGCACGAAGAGGTTAACGAGATGGAAGTTATTCTGCTCGAGAAAGTTGCAAACCTTGGCTCCCTGGGTGACAAGGTAAAGGTTAAGGCCGGTTACGGTCGTAATTTCCTGCTTCCTTATGGCAAGGCTGTACCTGCCACCGAAGCAAACCTGAAGGCGTTCGAAGAGCGTCGCGCCGAGCTGGAAAAAGCCGCTGCCGAGAAGCAGTCTGCTGCCCAGGCACGCGCTGAAGCTCTGGAAGGCGCAGCCTTCACCATCAGCTCGAAAGCTGGTGAAGAAGGTAAGCTGTTCGGTTCTATCGGTGTGCGTGACATCGCTGATGCGATCACCGCTGGTGGTACTGACGTCGAGAAGAGCGAAGTTCGTCTGCCCGAAGGTCCGATTCGCGTGACCGGCGAGTACGAAATCGAGCTGCAGCTGCACTCTGACGTAGAAGTGACTGTTAAGCTGGCGGTTGTTGCGGCGTAATTTGTCGCAGCGTCCAGCCTGGCCGGCACTGCCGGCCTAGCTTGATTGAACGGGCCCGAACCGGCGACGGTTTCGGGCCCGTTGCTTTCTGGTATTCTTAGTTTTTTCTCAGCCTCTCCCAAACCCGAAGCGTTCCCCGTAAACTGGACCATTCGTGTTACCCATCAGAAGACGTTGTTATGGCCAAGCCCAATCTGAAACCCGCCAGTAGTGATCTGGAAACCAGTCGCATCAAAGTGCCACCGCATTCGGTTGAAGCCGAGCAAGCCGTGCTGGGTGGCCTGATGCTCGATAACCGTCGGTTCGATGAAGTGTCGGAAATCATTTCCGCTGGCGACTTCTACCGCCAGGATCATCGTCTGATTTTCGGGGCAGTGGAGCGCCTGGCCAGCGAAAGTGAACCCCTGGATGTGGTCACGCTGGCGGAATTCCTGGAGCGTGCCGGGGATATCGAAGATGCCGGCGGCCTGGCGTACCTGGCCGAACTGGCGGAGAAAACTCCGGGTGCTGCCAATATTCGGGCCTATGCCGATATCGTCCGCGAGCGATCGGTGCTGCGCCAACTGGTGGAAGTGTCCGGCAAGATCTCGGATTCGGCTTTCAACCCCCAGGGCCGCAACAGTAACGAGATTCTGGATGAGGCTGAACGCAACGTATTCCAGATTGCAGAATCCCGGGTCAAGGAAGGTTCTGGCCCGCAGGGGATCAACCCGATCCTGACCAAGACCCTGAGCCGGATTGAAGAACTGTTTGAATCCGGTGAGCAGACCACTGGCCTGACCACCGGGTTTCGGGATCTGGATGACCAGACCTCCGGTATGCAGCCGGCCGATTTGATTATCGTGGCAGGGCGGCCCTCCATGGGTAAGACCACCTTCGCCATGAACATTGTTGAAAATGCACTGATCAGTAGCGGTACCCCGGTGCTGGTATTCAGTATGGAGATGCCCGCGGATGCTCTGGCCATGCGGATGCTGTCGTCCCTTGGCCGGATCGACCAGACCAAGGTCCGGGGCGGTAAGCTCGAAGAAGATGACTGGCCCCGCCTGACCTCGGCAGTGAGCCTACTCAAGGACAAGCCACTGTATATCGACGATACCCCGGGCCTGAGCCCGACCGAAATGCGGTCCCGGGCCCGGCGGATTGCCCGGGAAAACGACGGCAAGATTGGCCTGATCATGGTCGACTACCTGCAGCTGATGCGGGTGCCCGGCAACACCGAAGGCCGGACCGCTGAGATCTCCGAAATTTCCCGGTCCCTGAAGGGTATTGCCAAGGAATTGAGTTGCCCGGTGGTGGCCCTGTCCCAGCTTAACCGAAGCCTGGAGCAACGGCCCAACAAGCGTCCGGTGAACTCGGACCTGCGGGAATCAGGCGCCATCGAGCAGGACGCCGATGTCATCATGTTTGTGTACCGGGACGAGGTGTACAACGAAGACACCCAGGACAAGGGTATTGCCGAGATCATTATCGGTAAGCAGCGGAACGGCCCGATCGGCACCATTCGCCTGGCATTTATCGGTAAGTTCACCAAGTTCGAGGATCTCGCCCATGGTAACTACGGCGATTATGGTGGTGAATACTGATGCCGCGCAGTACCGTTGCCCGCATTGATCTGGAGGCATTGCGCCATAATTACCGGCTGGCTTCCGAGCGCGCCGCGCCGGCCCTGTCGATGGCGGTGGTGAAAGCCGATGGCTATGGCCATGGCATTGTGCCGGTGGCTCAGGCCCTGGCCGACGACGCCCCCAAATACGCAGTGGCCTGTCTCGGTGAGGCGGAGGTCATTCGAGATGCCGGTCTGCTGCAACCGGTGGTCATGTTGCAGGGCGTGCACGCCCCGGAAGATTTTGAATTGTGTGCCCGGCGGGGGTTCGAGCCGGTGGTGCACGGCCATCATCAGCTAGACTGGTTGGCCCAGACCGGCGCCCGACCGGCGTTCTGGCTCAAGATAAACAGTGGTATGAATCGGCTCGGCTTCCAGCCCGATGAGCTGGTGCAGGTGATGACACGCCTGGATGCCATGGGCGCTCGCCCGGGATTGCTTGGTTTCGTTACCCATTTTGCCTGCGCCGACGACAATGCCAGCTCAATGACCAGGGAACAGACTCTGTGTTTTGAACAAGCCACTGCCGCCTGGCCCGAACTGATGAAGAGCGTCGGTAATTCCGCCGCCCATTTCATCCACGATCAGCCCCTGTATGACTGGAGCCGGCCCGGCATCATGCTCTACGGCGGCTCACCAAAGCTGGCTCAGACCGGCCCGGAGCTGGGCCTAAAACCGGTGATGTCGCTGGAAGCACCGCTGATCACCACCCGCACGGTTCGTGCCGGTGAGTCGATTGGTTACGGTGCCGGCTTTGTGGCCGACCGGGATACCCCGATGGGTATGGTGGCTATTGGCTATGGCGATGGGTACCCGCGCCACGCCGGTACCGGCACGCCCGCTGCGGTCAATGGCCAGCGGATTCGGCTGCTGGGTAGGGTGTCCATGGACATGCTCGCGGTGGATCTGAGCAACGCGCCCGATGCCAGGGCCGGTGACCTGGTAGAACTCTGGGGTGGAACCGTCGCCGTGGATGAAGTGGCCAGTTGCGCCGGTACCATTTCCTATGAGCTGCTGACGGGCATCACGGCTCGGGTGCCACGGGTCTATTTATAGCTGATAGCTTGTTGTAGCCGTTAGCGTGGACTGGTTCAGGCCGGTTCCGGCTCATGAATGATTTCTGCAATGAAATCCAGCATCGCGGCCAGGCTTCGATCGTCCAGTTTTTTCAGAACCTTTTGTACCACCATTTTGCTGCCCTTGAGCATACTGCTGGTGCCTACCCTGGCCATGCCCATCATCATGCTGCTGGCGTTCAGCCGGCGCAGTGGTTCAAGGAAAAAGAAGTCGAGACCTGCGTCGGTCAACTCCACAATGAGGTCAAACAGCTGGTCGATGGCGACCTTGTCGGCTTTGCCGCGCTCCCGCAGCTGTTCCACGGTATAGAGTGCCCGGGTACGCAGTTCGTCCGGAATCGGTGCCACGATGTGGCTCTGTTGTTTCAGCATCTCGGATCCTGCTGTTGTAGACTGTTGAAAGAAAAGGTAAAGAGAAAAACTGCCAGCGCTTGTAGTTGGCTGTTATTGTAGAGACCGATCTCCGTTAACCATTGGCCAGACCGGTTGGGCCATTCCGTCAAATCAGTGAAGTTCTGGAGGCTTTGACCCCTCGTGCACGTGCTTGTTGTTCATGATTATGGGCCCTTGGGCAAATTGGTGCTGGAGCGTCTACGCGAGACGCCGCTACAGGTAAGCCCATTGCTGGTCAGCGATCCTGCCGGTGCCAATCTCAATGCCCTGGAGAACTGGATTCCGGAAGACACCGATCTGATTGTTAATGCGCTGTGGCTGTCTGATCCGGAAGTGGCTCAGAATGATCCTGAGAGCACTCATAAGGCTGCCTTTTCCCTGCCCGTAGCGATCGCCGAGTTTGCCCGTGATCGTGGCATGGCATTGTTACAGCTGTCGTCGTGCTATGTGTTCGATGGACGCAAGCAAACGGGTTATATCACCTCGAACCCGGGGCATCCCTGTAACGAGCTGGGCAATTGGCAGTGGGAATGCGAGCAGGCCCTTCGGACTTTGTTGCCCCGGCATATTATTCTGCGCACCGGCTGGAGTCTGGCCCGCTTTATTCGCAAGGTTCAGGCCAGCACTGCATCCGGCGAAACCCTGATGTTGCCGGGCCGCTGCCGTGGCCAGCCGGTGGCGGTCCGGGATCTTGCCCGGGTGGTCACAGCGGTGATTCAGCAGATCGATTGCGGTGCCGAGGTCTGGGGTACGTTTCAGTATGCCGGTGCCGAGGAGATCAACCTTTATGAGCTGGGGCTGTCCATCGCGGGGCTGCCAGGTATTCCCGAAGATATCCGGGTGGTTGATGAGGTGCCGAGCTGGGGGCATCTGGAGCCTGTTAACACCACGTTGATCTGCACCAAGATCCGCAACACATTCGGCATCAAGCAGCTACCCTGGCGCTCTGGATTGATGGAAGAGTTCTCCATGATGAAGGCGCAGAACGGGCAGGATGAGAAAGCGTCGGTCGACTAAGCCCTGTCAGCAGCCTGCTAGGGGCAAACCCGCCGGGATAATTCCCGGGAAATCCCTTGTAGTGCCGGTACATCCAGTAACTCAACCTCACGCCCACTGGCCTTGATCAGGCCCTGATTCTGAAAGCGGGTAAACACCCGGCTGACGGTTTCAACCGCCAGGCCCAGGAAGTTGGCAATATCGTTGCGCGCCATTGGTAGGTCGAAACGGGTGCCGGACAGGCGTCTGCGTTGAAAACGGCTGGACAGCGACAGCAGCAGTGCGGCGATGCGTTCTTCTGCGGTGTTCTTGCTTAACAACATAGTCAGCTGGTGGCTGTGCTGAATTTCCTGGCTCATTAGCTGGTACATGTGATGCTGAAGGTCGGGTAATCGGGTTGTTAACTCCTCCAGCTTTTGAACCGGGAACTCGCAGATACTGGTTCGCTCCAGGGCTTTGGCGGTGCAGGCGTAGTAATCTCCGCCCATACTGTCGAGACCCACCAGCTCTCCGGGTAGGAAAAATCCTGTTATCTGCTCTTCACCATCCTCCGAAACCATCGATGTCTTGACTGATCCACTGCGTACGGCGAAACAGGAGCGCAAGGGTGTGCTCTGATCGAAGATGTGCTCACCCCGGTTGTAAATTCGTCCTTGCTGGACAATGTCTTCCAGGCTTTCAAGATCGGTTTCATTGATGGCCAGCGGCAGACACAGGTTGCTAAGACTGCACGTATGGCAGGAGGCTTTCAGAGCGGCAGGGACCTGGCGGAAGGGTAGTGTGTTGGCCATGACGATCGTCCAAATTGACCCTGATCAATGTCTTACCATAATACGAAAGCGGGGCTTTGCCAATGAGAATGGCAGGCAGGGGCATTGGGACGGGCGAGGCATGACAGGCCCTAAGACCTGTCATGCCAATCAGTATTACAGTTTCTCAAACACCAATGAGGCGTTGGTGCCGCCAAAGCCAAAGCTGTTGGACATGACGGTGCTGAGCTCGGCGTTTTGCGCCGCCGGGCCGACCAGTGGCATGTTACTGATCTTGTCATCGACATTGTTCAGGTTGGCAGTGCCGGCAATCAGACCGTTCTGCAGCATTAGCAGTGAATAGATGGCTTCGTGCACGCCCGCTGCGCCGAGGGAATGCCCGGACAGCGATTTGGTCGAGGAAATGGCCGGTACGTCTGCGCCAAAGGTGTCGCGTACCGCGCCCATTTCAGCTACGTCGCCCACTGGCGTACTGGTGCCGTGGGCGTTGATGTACTGAACCTTGCCGCGGATGGTTGCCATGGCCTGCTTCATGCAGCGCTGGGCACCCTCGCCAGAGGGCGCGACCATGTCGTAGCCGTCAGATGTAGCGCCGTAGCCGGTCAATTCGGCAATGATATTGGCGCCGCGCTTTTTGGCGTGCTCCAGCTCTTCCAAAACAACCATGCCACCGCCCCCGGCGATAACAAAGCCGTCACGGCCGCTGTCGAACGGGCGCGAGGCCGTTGCTGGCGCATCGTTGTACTTGGTGGACAGAGCACCCATGGCGTCGAACATCATGGTCAGGCTCCAGTCCTCTTCTTCACCGCCACCGGCGAAAACGATGTCCTGCTTGCCCGCCTGAATCTGCTCCATGGCGTGGCCGATGCAGTGAGCGCTGGTGGCGCAGGCAGACGACATGGAGTAGTTCACGCCCCGAATCTTGTAAGCGGTGGCCAGACACGCGGATACCGTGCTGGTCATGATCCGCGGCACCATGTAAGGCCCAATACGCTTGACGCCTTTTTCCCGCATGATGTCGGTCGCTTCGACCTGACTGGAGCAGGACGCACCACCGGAACCGGCAATCAGGCCGGTGCGGTCATTGGAAATCAGGTCTTCGGTCAGACCGGCCTGGGCGATCGCCTGTTCCATGGACAAATAGCTGTACATGGCCGAGGGCCCCATGAAACGTCGCATCTTGCGATCGATCACCGAGGTGTCCACGTCTGGCGAGCCTGAAACCTGGCTGCGGAAGCCCTTTTCTTTATAGGTTTCATTGAAGCGGATGCCGGATTTGCCGTGTTTCAGGCTGTCCAGCACTTCATCCAGCGAATTTCCGAGGCAGGACACAATGCCCATGCCGGTGACGACAACGCGTCTCATACATTCCTCCTGTGCGACTCGCCCGGGTGGGGCGACGTCATGCGATCAATGCTGTTGTCCCCCAGTGTAGGCCCTTTGCCAGGCCCGGGATATTTGACCTTGGTAAGGGGCAGGAGGCTGGTCTGGTAGATCGCAGGATAGCCGTTACGTACAAGGTTGAAGCCCGGGCCCCTGTTACAGTGGCGGTTATTAACGACAACAACAGCGGAGATCTGCTTATGCGTACACTGGCGCAGTTCCTGGGTGATTATGGCGACAGCCACCAGAACAATTTCAACCAATGGGTCCACATCGTGTGTGTGCCCGCCATCGTGTTCTCTACCCTCGGCCTACTCTGGCTGATTCCTATCGGTAGCTGGCTAGGCCTGACCGGCACAACGGGCGAATGGGTGAATGGCGCGACCCTGCTGGCCGCGATCTCCGGCCTGGTCTACCTGCGCCTGTCGGTCGGAGTGTTTGTGTTGATGGCCGGCTGGTTCGCGGTCTCGGCCTTAATCATCCAGGGTGTCATCGCCGCCGGGTGGTCACTGTTCTGGACCAGCCTCGTGGTATGGATCGCGGCCTGGGCCCTGCAGGTCTATGGCCACAAGATCGAAGGCAAAAAACCATCGTTTGTGGAAGACCTGGTGTTCCTGCTGATCGGGCCAATCTTTGTCAGTATCGAGTTTGCATCCAAGCTTGGTTTGCCTGTGCCCCATGCCCAGCGCAGCCACGGCAAAGACCACGCTGAGGGACAGATTCCGGGTCACTGAGTGATTTAATTTCCCGCGCCGTTTTCCCGGATGGCACGTAGGGCGGTCGCACGAGGGCTGGAGAAACGGCTGTCCTGAGGTATGCTTTGGGCATCCCAACCAACAGATAACCGGCCCGGATATGCACCATTCGCCGCGTGGCACCTTGTTCCTCTGGCCCGATCACTGGCAGGTGATCGGGCACCTGATACCGAACCGACCTCATCGGCACATCAGTGCGTCGTGGCTGGTCGGCCTCGACGGCCCCTTCCGATTGCAGGTTGCTGGTCACTGGCGCACGACCTCGGCTGCGCTGGTGGCGCCGGACGTTGAACAATCCCTTGATCCCGGTGATACCCGGATGTGGTGTGCTCAGCTCGATCCGGACAGTGATTTCTGGCGGGCACTTCAGCACCGGCTGGGGGATCAGTCCTCGGTGGATATTTCGGTAACCCGGGCCAGCCTGCACGGCGCGGGACCCGGTGATTGCCAAGCAGCCTTGCAGGCTCTGTCGAGCGCAGTAAAGCAATTGGGTGGCCCGCCGGAGCCTATGGACAGGAGAGTGCGGAAGATCTGTGACGAGCTCCGTAGCCAGTTGCCGGACAAGGTGGATGTCGCCCTGTTGGCGCAGGCAGTGGGGTTGTCGTCGTCGCGGCTGAGTCATTTGTTCCGGCAGCAAACCG
This sequence comes from Marinobacter sp. LA51, assembly GCF_030297175.1. Taxonomy (NCBI): domain Bacteria; kingdom Pseudomonadati; phylum Pseudomonadota; class Gammaproteobacteria; order Pseudomonadales; family Marinobacteraceae; genus Marinobacter; species Marinobacter apostichopi. The sequence continues at coordinate 932,993 of NZ_AP028070.1, forward strand.
GCGTGACCTTGCGGCGCTTTTTGCTGCACCTGAAAATGAACCAGGTTTTGGCCCAATGGGAGCGGGGCAAGTCGATGTCCCAGTTGGCGATGGATGCAGGCTTCTACGACCAGCCCCATTTTGTCCGCACGGCCCGGGGCATGTTCGATGCCATGCCCTCGGAATACGTGACCACCGGTGCGTTCACCGTTTGCCGCTGCGGCCCTTCTTCTTCCCCTTCTCGTTCGTAGCTTCCTGTTCGGCCTTTTCGGCGGCGACCCGGGCCGCCTCCTCGGCTTCTCGCTCGACCATAGCCGGGGTCTCCAGTGACACCCGTCCAAGGGTGCCGGCCCGGAATTCATTTAACAGAACCTCTGACACCTTGTGCAGGTCTGGTACGCCGCCGCGACCAAAGAACCGGCGTTTGGCGGCAATGCCATCCATGACCGCCAGGCCATCGACTGGCAGTTCGTCAAAACCGTAGCGGTTTTTTATCAGTTCCGGGTAGGCCTGGCGGAGAAAATCCGCCTCGAACAGCGCGACATCTTCAAAATCCAGCACCGAGCTGCGAATGGCCCCGGTCACTGCCAGGCGATAACCACAGGCCTCCGGCGACAGCTTGGGCCAGAGGAAGCCGGGGGTGTCGTAGAGCAGGATGTTGTCCGGCAGCTTGATGGCCTGCTGCGCCCGGGTCACCGCTGGCTCGTTGCCGGTCTTGGCCGCGGGCCGGCCTGCCAAGGTATTGATGATGGTGGACTTACCCACGTTCGGGATGCCCAGGATCATCACCCGCAGGGCGCTTTTCTGACGGTCGTGGTCGGGCGTCATCTCCTGGGCGAGCTTGAGAATGCCCAGGGCTTCGTTGCGCTGGTTGTGGGTCAGGGTGATGGTGCGCACCCCCCGTTCCTTTTCAAGCCAGTTTTGCCACTGCTGGGTGATCTCCGGATCGGCCAGGTCTCGTTTGTTCAGCACCTTGATGAGTGGTTTGTCGCCACGCAGGGAAGGTACCAGCGGATTTTCACTGCTGAACGGGATGCGCGCATCCAGCACCTCAATGATGAGGTCCATCTGCGGCATGACCTGCTTGATCTCCTTGCGGGCCTTGTGCATGTGCCCTGGAAACCAGTTAATAGCCATCTCATATACTCCGGAGGTCGTTGGTCGGCGCCATTATGAAGGGGAATGACCAAATTTTCACATTTGTTTCGGCCCGCGCGTGTGGCGGGCTGAGCGCTAACAGGCCGGGAAATATGTACAAAAAGAAGGGATATCGGGGTGAAAATCGGCGTCGTGATGTTTTAGGGTGTACAACCTGAACAACACAACTGGCATGAATCGGTGGTTTTAAATTGTGGCCACCCCGATAACGGAGAACTCTATGAAGCTCGCAAAGATGTTTGGTACCGCTGTTGTTGCACTGAGCCTGTCCTCGCCTGCGGTTGCACAGCAAGCCGCCGGTGGTCAGCCGGATCAGGTGGATCAGCTGGCGCAGATGGTTGGCCTGTCCGATGATCAGCAAACCGAGATCCGCGGCATCATCGATGACAAGCAGGACAAGATTGACGAACTGCGCCAGGAAGCCCGCGCTCTGCAGCAGCAGATGCAGTCAGAGATCAAGGCGGAGTACGACGAGGACTCAATCCGTGACAACGCCGAAGAGCTTGGTGATGTAACCGGAGAAATCGCAGCCCTGTCCACCTTGATGCAGGCGAAAGTGGACAGTGTGTTCACCGAAGAACAGCGCGACACTCTGGACAAAAAGATGAAGCAGATGCAGCAGCAGCGTCAGCAACAGCAGCAGATGATGCAGCAGCAGATGCAGGGTCAGTAAACCGATCGGGTTACGCTGAACAGAGAAAAGGCCGCATCCCCGGATGCGGCCTTTTTTGTGCCTTTATTCGATCGCGCCCGGACCGAAGGGACGGATTAGAATGATCAGTCGCGGAAGCAGGGTCAATGCGCCCAGTAACGCCATGAACATGGCGAAGCCGGTGAACAGCCCAAAGTAGATGGTCGGGATAAAGTTGGACAGCACCAGGATCGAGAATCCGGCGACGATGGTTAGCGAGGTGTAGAACATGGCACGGCCGATACTGCGGTGGCAGCGATGCATGGTGGCGAGGTAGTCCCGGTCCTTGGCGAACTCGGTCTTGAACCGGTGGATGTAGTGGATGGTGTCGTCCACAGCGATGCCAACGGTAATGGCCGCAATGGTGATGGTCATCATGTCCAGCGGAATTCCGAGCCAGCCCATCAGGCCCAATACCGAGCCGGCGGCAATCAGGTTGGGGGCAATGCCGATCAGGGCCAGCTTGAGCGAGCGGAACAGCAGCAGGAACATGATGGTGATTACCACGAACACCGCCCCGATGGTCTTGATCTGGGAATCGAACAGACTCTGCAGCATGTTGTTGTACATGACGGTCATGCCGGCAAACAGCACCTGATCCTCTTCGTAGCCGAGTTCCGTTGTCAGGTGAGTTCGAATGCGATCCAGCAGGGCCTGTCGGCGCAGCTCTGGCATGGTTTCCAGGATCCGGATGCTGAACCGGGCCTGATCGTGCTCTTCTGAAATGTAGGGTGTCAGCAGGGTGTCCTGTAGATCGTCCGGTACTGCCGCCGGCACAAAGGCCAGCTCCAGCGCATCCAGCGGCTCGCCCTGATTGATCTGGGCCAGAATATCGAGGGTGGTGGTGATCGACAGTACCTTGCCAGTTTCCGGCAGGCTATCGAGGTAATCGTGCACCTGCTCCAGACGCTGCATTTTCTGGTAGGTGTACCAGGTATCCCGATATTCCTCGCCGTCGCCACAATCCTCAACAAAAGGATCGCAACTGCTGGCAAACGGGTCGCTGTCGGCGCTGGCGCTCTCTGGCGCCGGGTCGTCGGTAATCACGATGTCCAGGGGCGTGGTGCCACCCAGGCGGTCGTCAATGGTGATCATGCCCTGATGGATTTCGGTCGACGGCTTGAAGTAGTCAATGAAACTGTTTTCCACCGTCAGCCTGCTGACTCCGATGGCACACAGCACGGCGATGACCGCCGAGCCCACTAGCACGCTCTTGCCAAACCGCTCGGTGAAGCGGGCAAAGATATCGGTAAACGGCACCCGGTCAGAGGTGACGGTCCAGTCCGCCTTGGGTGGCAGTAGCCGCAGCAATACCGGAAAGATCAGGAAGGTGATCAGGAAGGCAACGGTCAGGCCCAGGGTCATCATCCAGCCGAAGTCGATCACCGGGCGGATGCCGCTGAAAGTCAGCGAGCCAAAGGCGACAATGGTGGTGATGGCCATGTAGAAGCAGGGTTTGAACATCGCCGTCAGGGTCTGCCGCAGAACCTCCCTGGGATCGGCCTCGGTGTCGTCATGCTGGAATTCCCGGTACCGCACCATCAGGTGGATGGTCAGGGACAGGGTCATGATCAGTAGCAGTGCAATAAAATTGGCGGAAATCACGGTAACTGGCCACTGGGCCCAGCCCAGGAAACCGATCATCAGCCACACGGTAAAGCCACAGCACAGCAGTGGCACCAGCACCCAGCGCCACTGGCGGAAAATGATAACCAGGGTTAGCACCAGAAACGCCAGCACCCCCAGCCCGAAGGTGGACAGGTCATTCTTGATGAAGCGAATCATGTCCGACACGATCATGGGCACGCCGCCAAGATGGATCTCGGCGCCGTCACGGTAGCTGTCGAGGATGGTTCGCACGCGCCCAATGGTGGCGTCGCGCTCCGCACCCTGGGTTTCAGTGAAGCCGATGAAGGCTTGCTGGGCCGCTTCGAGTTGCTCCTGCTCGGCAGCTGAGGCATTGCCTGCCTCCACCTTGTCACGCAGCTGGTTCCGCTCCCGCAGCAGTTCAAAATACCGCTCCGGGGTCGGCAAGTTGACCTGAATGGCGGTGGTCCGCGCATCTTCGCTGATTAGCAGGTTGGGGTAGAGCGGGTTGTCCAGCAGGGCCGCGCGGACGGTGTCTGGTGGAACCATGTCCTCGTCTACGGTCTTGATTTCGGCGTCGACGGTGTCCAGAGTCAGCTCGGGGCTGTGCAGGAGGGGGACGTTCAGGATGCTGTTGGTGGAGCCCACTGCGGGCAGGGCCTGCAGTTCGTCGCGCAGGGCCCGAAGCCGCCCCAGCCCGTCCTCGGAAAAAAGTTCACTCTCGGGAGTGTAGGTGACGATAAGGAAATCGTCGGAGGTAGTGAAGCGACGGTTGACCTTGCGGTACTGCTCCAGTGACCGATCGTTCTCCAACACCAGGGACTCGGCCGAGGCGTCCAGCCGGAACTGGCCGAATTTGACGGCAGCCACGGCCAGCAGAAGAGCAAAAATACCCAGAACTACCAGGGGACGAGCAAGGATCAGGCGATCGTACAGGGTACCGAACCGGTTCATGAAGCAACTACTCAGCTGAAAACGAGTGCAGAGTGTGCCACAAAGTGCCGCGAACTGTGACCTTTGGCCGGGCTTTGTTTGGCGCCTGGCGGCGCCGGATCAGTCGACCGCTTTAACCGGAATCTGCATGGCGTTGTCGACTTGCGGAACCTCTGGCACGGCAAGGCCCAGGTTGTTCTGATCAAAGACCTTATCGGCTCGATAGCTTGAGCGCACCATCGGGCCTGAGGGCACTTCCATAAAGCCTTTTTCCAGGCCCAGTTCCCGGTATCGGTTGAACTCTTCCGGCGTAACGTAGCGTTCTACTGGAAGGTGGTTCGGTGTCGGGCGCAGGTACTGGCCGAGAGTCAGGATATCCACCCCGATAGCGCGGAGGTCGTCCATGGTTTTCAGGATTTCCTCTTCGGTTTCACCCAGGCCCAGCATCAGGCTGGTCTTGGTGAGCACGCCGGGGCGATGTTTCTTGGCGTGAGCCAAAACGCTGAGGGTTTTTTCGTAGCCGGCACGGGGGTCACGTACCCGGCTGGTCAGGCGTTCTACGGTTTCGACGTTCTGGGCGAATACGTCCAGACCGGAGTCCACCACCTTTTCTACGTGGGGCATCACCGCGTCGAAATCCGGGGTCAGTGCTTCAACGGCCACCTGTGGAGTCCGCTGCTTGATGGCCGACACGCAGGCCGCGTAATGGGCGGCACCGCCGTCGTCGAGATCGTCCCGGTCGACCGAGGTCAAAACAATGTAGCGCAGCCCCATCAGCTCCACCGATTTGGCGGTGTTGTCCGGCTCGTCGTGATCAAGCCAGCCCTTGGGGTTACCCGTGTCCACTGCACAGAACTTGCACGCCCGGGTACAGACCGAACCCATCACCATGATGGTGGCGGTACCGGCTGCCCAGCATTCGCCAATGTTCGGACAGTGGGATTCCTGGCACACCGTGCTCAAACGGTGATCGCTGACGTTTTTGCGAACGGCCTCGTAACGCTCACCACCGGGCATCTTGGCCCGCAGCCACTTGGGCTTGCGCTCTACCGGTTTGGATTCCGAGGTCTCGCCCGAGCTGCGTTTGATGCCATCCTTGATGGCGGAAAAGCCGTGCTCGTTACGGAATTTGGAACCACTGGTAATGCGGGGTTTTGCGCTGTCGCTCATAGCAACGGGACTCTCGTTTGGGCATGCATTAAGGCACATGCAATGGGGCATTCAGGCAGAAAAATTGGTCAGCCTTTAAGGGTAATGGCAGGCGGGGCCAGTTACAAGGCAGGTAGGGGCAATCACGGGGTTACCGGGCACGACATTGGTCGTACCCGGTAGAGAAGGCGCCGTTTGATCAGGCCTGGGCGGCGTCCAGGGCCTGGGTGATGTCGGCGATCAGGTCATCAACGTGTTCAATGCCGATGGACAGGCGAACCAGATCCTCGCTCACACCGGCGCTCTTGAGCTCGTCCGGGCTGAGCTGGCGGTGGGTGGTGGAGGCCGGGTGGCAGGCCAGGGATTTGGCATCGCCGATGTTGACCAGTCGGTAGATTAGCTGCAGGGCGTCGATAAACTTCGCCCCAGCCTGGTGGCCGCCCTTGATGCCAAAGCTGAGAATGCCGGAAGCCTTGCCGCCGCAGATTTTCTCACAGGTGGCCTTGTACGGGCTGTTGGCCAGCGCCGCGTAATTAACCCATTCCACGGAGGGATGCTGCTGTAGGAAGTTGGCGACCTTTTCCGCGTTCTCGCAGTGACGCTCCATGCGCAGGGACAGGGTTTCCAGGCCCTGCATGATCAGGAAGGCGTTGAACGGAGCCAGCGCGGCGCCGGTGTTGCGCAGCGGGACCACACGACAGCGACCAATAAACGCGGCTGCGCCCAGGGCTTCGGTGTACACCACGCCGTGGTACGAGGGGTCCGGCTCGTTCAGCATCGGGAATTTGTCGGCACTGGCTTTCCAGTCGAACTTACCGGAATCCACCACGATGCCGGCAACTGTGGTGCCGTGGCCGCCGATGTATTTGGTCAGGGAGTGCACGACAATATCGGCACCGTGCTCGAACGGGCGGCACAGGAACGGGGTGGCGACGGTGTTGTCCACGATCAGCGGGATGCCGTGGCGGTGGGCGATGTCGGCCCAGCGCTGGATGTCCACCACGTTGCCAGCGGGGTTTCCGATGGATTCGCAGAACAGGGCGCGGGTGTTGTCGTCGATGGCCTGTTCAACGGCGTCAAAGTCGTCATGAGGGACCATACGGCAGTCGATGCCCTGGTTGGGCAGCGAATGGGCAAACAGGTTGTAGGTACCGCCGTAGAGCTGGCTGGTGCTGACGATGTTGTTGCCAACCTTGCAGATGGTTTGCAGGGCATAGGTGATCGCCGCCATGCCCGAGGCCAGGGCCAGGGCGCCAATGCCGCCTTCCAGCTGGGCCATCCGCTCCTCAAGAACACCGTTGGTGGGGTTCATTATGCGAGTGTAGATGTTGCCCTGTACCTTCAGGTCGAAAAGATCGGCACCGTGCTGGGTGTCGTCGAAGGTGTAGGAGGTGGTCTGGTAGATCGGGGTGGTGGCGGCGTTGGTTGCCGGGTCTCCGCTGAAGCCCGCGTGCAATGCCAGGGTTTCGAGTTTCATTGCAACTTCCTTGCTTGTGGTTTGTTGAAGTTATTGGTGTTGATCAGCAGTATGCCACAGAGTTTCAAATCGTCGAATTGACTGGATTGTCACACCGGTCAAACGAGTGCGCCGTGCACCATTGCTCGCAGCTCCTGGCGAATTGGGTAAGTTGAAGAAGGCATGAGCTGGGTCATGAACACGACTACCATGTCCTCCACCGGATCGACGAAAAAGTTAGTGCTGGCCAGGCCGCCCCAACCGTATTCGCCCACGGAGCCGATGGTGTGTGACTTGGCGACGTCGGTTTTAACCGAGAATCCCAGGCCAAAGCCGTTGCCCTCGTACGGTGTTTCACTGAAAGCGCCAATCGACAGCGCCGGCAGATCCTGATTGCCGGGCAAATGATTGCTGCGCATGAATTCCAGGGTTTTTCGGCCGATGATGCGCTCGCCCTGATACTCGCCGCCCTGGCACAGGGCCTGGGCAAACCGGTGGTAGTCGCTGATCGTGGACACCAGCCCGCCACCACCGGAAAGGAAACCCGGGGTTTTCAGGTAGCGCGAGCGCTGCGGATCGTCTTGCAGCTTCATGGTGTCACCCGGTTGGTGCAGGTAGCAGGCGGCAAAGCGATCCAGCTGAGCCTGAGGTACCTGAAAACCGGTATCAGTCATGCCCAGAGGGTCAAATATGTGCTCCTGAAAGTAGTCGTCGAGTGATTGACCAGACAGCTTCTGTACCAGGTAGCCGAGCACATCGGTTGATACCGAGTAATTCCAGGCGGTGCCGGGTGAATACTCCAATGGCAGATCGGCCAGCCGATCGACCAGTTTGTCCAGGGTCAGAGTGCCACTGCCATCCAGTTTGAGCTGGCGGTAGGCGGCATCAACCTCGGTGCGCTCCAGAAACCCATAGGTCAGGCCCGACATATGGGTGAGCAGGTCCCGTACGGTCATGGCGCGGGTAACAGGTTGGGTCTCGAAATTCGGCCAGCTTCCGGCTTTGTAAACTGCCAGATTGCGCCACGCCGGAATGTATTTGTGCACCGGATCGTCCAGTAGGAAACGCCCCTGCTCATAGAGCTGCATCATGGCGATGGAAGTCACCGGCTTGGTCATGGAGTAGATGCGAAAAATGGTGTCGTTGCGGGCTGGCTTGCTACGCTCCACATCCATCAAGCCCTGGGCGTGGGTCCAGACCACTTGTCCATGGCGGGCCACCAGGGTAACGGCGCCGGGCAGCTTGCCGGTACTGATGTAATTGTCATCAAGGTGACTTGCAATGCGCTCCAGACGATCCAGCGACAAACCGGCGACAACGTTGGGTTGGGGCATGACGGACTCCTTCGGGTAAAACCGGAGCTTATGCCATTCTGACGGCGGCGAGAAGGGTGGCGGGTGGCAGATCAGGCCGGGTAGGGAAATGCCGGGATTCACATCCGGACGGCCAATCAGCACAATGGCGCGTCATTCCAAGGTAGGTGACGATAAATGACAAATTGGGTATTTCTGGCGTTGGCGATTGTCGCGGAAGTGGTGGCCACTTCGTCGCTCAAGGCGAGTGATGGCTTTACCCGGCTGACGCCATCGTTGATCGTGGTTGTGGGCTATGGCGTGGCCTTTTATCTGCTGTCGCTGGCGTTGCGAAGCATACCGGTGGGGACCGCCTACGCGATCTGGGCTGGTCTGGGGATTGTGCTGGTGGCAGCTGCGGGGTGGTTGTTGTTCGATCAAAAGCTGGACGCCTGGGGTATTGTCGGAATGGCACTGATCGTGTCAGGGGTGTTTGTGCTGAACGTGCTGTCCCGCGCCGGTGGCCACTGATTGGGCGACGATCCTAATCGACGATGCGCATTCAGGTTCAGATCCGTTGATTTCGTAATCAAGCTGGCTGTAGGTATACTCTCAGGTAGCGAGCTAGAACTCTCTACCCAGAATGGTGCGCCACATCAGAGCGATGAACCCTTCCAAAACGTTGTTTGCCGTTCTCTTCAGTGTTTGCCTGCTGGCGTTCTCGTCTCTAAGTCTGGCCGGCGTTCTTCGTATCCTCGCCCCGGATTTACCGGGCACCTCTGAGCCGGGCGGGAAGGGCCGGGATGCCGAAACCGTCAAGCGGGTTTTGCAGCGGTGCGGTTATGAGGCCAAATTCCTGACCCAGCCGTTTGGTCGCCACATCTTTACCTACCGGGATTCCAATAAAGCCGACGCGGTGATGACTGTGCCCCTGGGTACTCAGCTTTCCGGATACTCTACCGCTGCTTACATCTGGTACCAGAACGGCGCCGTGTACGACGCTAACCGTATTCCGAGGGTCAACTCTGTGGCGGATCTGCAGGGCCGGGACGTGGTCACCTTCAAAAATGGTGTTGAGCTGCTTGAACTGGAAAATTACGAGGTCAAATTCGGTTCAGTTCTGGAGCTCGCGAACCAGCGGATTCATTCCCACTTACTGCTGCTTGGGCGGGTAGATGCCATTCTGGCCGACGGGCTTATCGTGGCAGAGATCAACCGACGTATTCTGACCTCAGCATCCTCAATATTTGAGCTGGATCAGCTGCCGGATCTGAAGTTTGCCCCGATCTTCACGCCCACACCCTACAAATTGGTATTTCGCGAACCCGCGCTGGCGAAAGCCTTTGATAGTTGTTTCGACCTCGCCTACGAAGAGGGCGTGGTGACACGCATCGATGAAAAATATATAGGCCGGCTCCAGCAGTCGCTGGGCTTTCGGTATCTGGGACTTTGAGTTGAGAATAAGGGCTCAGTGCCCTTTGTCTTGTTCGTCTTGGCGGCGACGCTTCAGGTAGTCGTGGATAGAGGGGTAGAAAAACACCGCCAGGCAGGTTGCGAACAAGACTAGCGAGATTGCGACCGTTTTCAGGCTGCTTCCAGCTGAAAGCAGGCTAACGGTCACTACCAGAACGATCAGGAACAGGGACTCGGCTTGTCGCGATTGCATGATGTGAACTAACCAAAAAGAGTTCAGGAAGCCAGAGCCCGATACTACCGCAATAGCCTGGTTTAGATTGTCAAAGGTTGTGTAATTTGCGAGCGGGCGGGGAAGTGAATATTCGATGCCTGTGCCTCAGCTGTGAATGACAATGTGATCACGTCCGGAGCTTTTGGCCAGATACATTGCCTCATCTGCCCTGGATAACAGGCTACCGATGCTTTCATTAGCGCGCAGTTGGGCTACACCGACGCTGATGGTCAGCCTGGCTGCACCCTCGTCATCGGAAATGATGACGTTCCTCAGCTGACTGGCGAGTCGGTTCATGATCTTGACTGCCTCGGCGCTGGTGGTACAGGGCAGGCCGGCAATGAATTCCTCACCGCCCCAGCGGGCGAACAAGTCCTCATCCCGCGCCTCACGCTGAGCAATGGAGGAAAATGCCTTGAGCGCCTCGTCGCCAGCCTGGTGCCCGAATCGGTCATTGATGCGCTTGAAGTGATCGAAGTCGATGATGGCGATTGAGAAGGTTGTTCCGTGGCGCTTGGCCCGGGCTATTTCCTTTTTCAGTGATGTTTCCATCATCCGGCGATTGCCCAGCCCGGTCAGTGGGTCGGTTGCTGCTATACGCTCCATCTCTGCACGGGCTGTGGTGAGTGAGTCCAGGTGCCGCTGGCGCTGAATTTCATTGCCAATCCAGTCTGCGAACAAACGGACCAGCTCAATGTCCTGGCCGGTGAACGGGCGGGTTTTCTCGGGACTGGAGAAGTTCAGGGTACCGAAACGGGCACCGTCGACAAAAATGGGCGAGCCCAGATAGGCTTCCAGCCCAAAATTCTGGTAGCAGGGATGGCTGTTGATCCTGCTTTGGGCGACATGGTGGAAGCCCTGCACATCGTTGGCTTCAAAAACGTGTGAGCAGTAGGTGTTGCCCAGCTCAAAGGTCATGCCCGGAGACAACACGTTCTCCGGGTGTACCGCCCTCATCACGGTGTAGGTGGGGTCATCGATCTTGCTGAAGATGGCGATTGGGAGTCCAAAATGATCCGCGCCCAGTTCCAGGATCGCGTCCACCCGTTCGTTAAAGGAAAGGCTCTGGTTCGAGGTAATGCTGTGCAGGCTGTTCAGGGTGCGCTCGGCGGACAGTCTCGCGGAGACGTCCCGGATCAGGCCCACAAAATAGATCAGCTTGCCGTGCTCGTCGTGAATGGGGCCGCCCTGTGTTTCGCCCTCAAATGTCTCGCCGTTCTTACGGGCATAAGTGATGGTGTAAATCGAGGTTTCACGAGCTGCCGCGTTGTAACGCTGGCGGCCTTGCTCCTCGAACTCTTCTGACGAGGCATAGAGCACCTTGGTTTTCCGGCCCCAGATTTCTAACTCTGAATATTGGAAAAGTGACTCTGCGGCCGCGTTAATCATGACGATTTCACGCTGGAGGTTCGCGATAACCACCGCTACATCCAGCTTGTCGAACACGGATCTCAGGAGGGGGTTCAGCCGGGCATCGCTACCGGTAGGGGTGGTGTCCCTTGAGCTCAATTTGCCTCCTGCGCGCCCGCTTTTTATTTTCAGGTTAGAGTTTCTGCATTCAGCATAGTCGCAGACACTGAAGTGTACTAGCGCGGCTTTCAGTGTCAGGCCCGTGTGTTCAGCTCTTCCCCGGTATCCGGGTCTGGAAACACGATGTCGTAACACCAGGTGAACACAAACGCGAACACCAGGTAAAAGAGTACAAAAGCAACGTCGACAATCAGGGCCTCAATCAGTCCGATTCCCATCCACCAGGCAATCACCGGCAAAAATGCGATCATCAAGCCTAGCTCAAAGCTGATGGCGTGAATGAATCGTACCGGTAGGGTTTTACGGGTGGAGCCGGTCAGTCGCTTCAGGCCGTGATCGAAGGCCAGGTTGAATACATAGTTCCACACCGTTGCCATGGTTGCACCGATTACACCGAGGACCCCGGTTTTACCGAGATCGTACCCGAAGGTAAACGCAGCCAGGGGAATGGATAGCAGGAGGCCAATAAGTTCGAACGAGATGGCCTGACGAATTCTGTCTCTGGTCGTTCTCATAGCAGGATCTTACGAAGGCGGGTCGTCCCGTGTTCAGTTCCCGGGAAGGGTGGGGTCGTCCCCAACGAAAAAAGGGCCACGATACGAATCGTGACCCTTTTCGAAGTCTGGTAGCAAGGGGCGGAGTCGAACCGCCGACCCCAGCATTATGAGTGCTGTGCTCTAACCAACTGAGCTACCTTGCCATTTCGTTCCGGGCGTTGCCCTAAACGAGGCGCGTATTTTCAGTATTTGGGCCCATCCTGTCAAGGCTTAGGGCTGACTTTTTCCCGAAAAGTTACACGTTGAAGCGGAAGTGGATAACGTCGCCGTCCTGAACGATGTAATCCTTGCCCTCAAGGCGCCATTTACCGGCGTCTTTGGCACCGGCTTCGCCATTGAACTGGACGAAATCGTTGTAGCCCACAATCTCGGCACGGATAAAGCCGCGCTCGAAATCAGTATGGATCACGGCGGCGGCCTGGGGCGCTGTGGCACCAATACGGACAGTCCAGGCGCGAACTTCCTTCACGCCGGCGGTGAAGTAGGTCTGCAGGCCCAGCAGATCGTAACCGGCGCGAATAACGCGGTCCAGTCCCGGCTCTTCCATGCCCATTTCATCCAGGAACATGGCCTTTTCTTCGTCTTCCAGTTCCGAAATCTCGGCTTCCAGCTTGTTGCAGATGGGGACGACAACGGCGTTCTCGGAAGCGGCAATCTCGCGCACAGTATCCAGGTGTGGATTGTCCTCGAATCCGTCTTCATTGACGTTCGCGATGTACATGGTTGGCTTCACCGTGAGCAGGCACAGCTCGCGGACTAGCGCCATCTGGTCTTTGTCCAGATTCATGCTGCGCACCGGCTTGCCTTCGTTCAGCACTGGCAGCAGCTTCTCGAACATCTCCAGCTGTGCCTTGGCTTCCTTGTCGCCACTCTTGGCCACGCGCTGAACGCGTTTGATAGCCTTCTCTACGGTGTCCAGATCGGCCAGGGCCAACTCGGTGTTGATCACGTCGATGTCAGATGCCGGATCAACCTTGTTGGCGACGTGGATCACGTTGCCGTCTTCGAAGCAGCGCACGACGTGTGCAATGGCGTCGGTCTGACGAATGTTGGCCAGGAACTGGTTGCCCAGGCCTTCGCCTTTAGAGGCGCCGGCAACCAGGCCGGCAATATCGACGAATTCCATGGTAGTGGGAACCGTGCGCTCCGGCTTGACCATCTCGGACAGCTTGTTCAGGCGCGGATCCGGCATCGCTACCACACCGGCATTGGGCTCGATGGTGCAGAACGGGAAGTTCTCGGCGCCAATGCCAGACTTGGTCAGTGCGTTGAACAGGGTGGATTTGCCGACGTTGGGAAGGCCGACGATGCCGCAGTTAAATCCCATGGAATGCCTCTGCTGGTACTAAAAATGTGGGCGGATTATACCGGTGTCAGCCGGAACGTGCGAGTAAGGGGAAATGCCCTCTCAGGGGGCAGGCTTGAAGCTGTGCAGGCGGTTCATGGCGGCGGCCAGTTTGCCGCTGGCGGCCTCTGGCAGAACCCGCATAATCTCATCAAAAACCGCGGTCAGCTCCTCGGTTTCTTTCTTGCCGAGTCGGCCGAGAACGAATCCGGTTACCTTTCGGCTGTCGCCTGGATGGCCGATGCCCAGTCGTAGGCGTTGGAACTCCTTGCTGCCGAGGTGCGCAATGGCATCCCGCAGACCGTTGTGGCCTCCATGACCACCGCCTTTTTTCAGCTTGGCAGTGCCAGGGGGCAGGTCGAGTTCGTCGTGGGCGACCAGTATCTGTTCGGGGGAAATCTTGAAAAAGTCCGCCAGAGCCTTGATGGACAGGCCGCTGCGGTTCATAAACGTGGAGGGGTTCAGCAAGTGCAGGTCGAGTCCCTGCCACTGAATGCGGGCATAGAGCCCGTGGTACTTCTTTTCGGGACGGAGCGTCTGGCCCGCATGGCGGGCCAGCGCTTCGACGAACAGGGCGCCGGCGTTGTGGCGGGTATTCTCGTAATCAGGACCGGGGTTACCCAGTCCGACCACCATGACAATATCCTGTGCCATTCGCCGTTGCCCCCGGAGTGATTACTCCTTCTCTTCGCCTTCTTCGCCTTCTTCACCGTCTTCCGCTTCGTCGACTTTCGCGCCGCGCGGCTTGTGAATGGCGACAACCGGCAGGTCGTGGTCTTCACCCTGGAGCAGGGCAGCAACACGAACGCCTTCCGGCAGTTTCAGATCGCTCAGGTGAACAACCTGGTCCATTTCAACTGCGTTCATATCGACTTCGATGAACTCAGGCAGGTTCTGCGGCAGACAGATCACTTCTACTTCGTTGATCTGGTGGTTAGCCACACCGCCGTGAAGCTTGATAGCCGGTGCAGATTCTTCGTTGATGAAGTGCAGCGGTACGTTCACGTGGATTTCGTGGTCCTTGTCTACGCGCAGGAAGTCAGCGTGCGTCAGGATAGGCTTGTACGGGTGACGCTGCAGATCCTTCAGGATCACGCTTTCTTTCTTGCCATCCAGTTCAACGGTCAGAACGTGGGAGAAGAACGCTTCGTTTTCCAGAGCCTTCTTCAGCTCGTTGTGCCAGATGGAAATCGCGGTTGCTTCCTTGTTACCACCGTAAATGATGGCTGGAATTTTCCGTTCCTCACGACGCAGGCGGCGGCTCGCACCTCTCCCCTGATCGCCACGAGGAAATGCTTCAATAACAAAATCCTGAGACATGGTAATAACCTCAATCGTCACCTGAACTGCCCGCGACCAGGCGTTGGATCAGGTGATGTTTCTGAAAAGCCGGCTTTTCCGGCTGACTAAAAGAGTCGGGAGCCTGATTAGGCTCCCGACTCGGTAACTGCTTGTTTTGCCAGAGGGCTAAAGCGTTAAGCCCGCTTAGGCATTCTCGAACATGGCACTGATCGATTCTTCGTTGCTGACGCGGCGAATAGATTCCGCCATCAGCCCGGCCATTCCGAGGACGCGGATTCTATCACAATTTTTAGCTTTGTCACCCAGCGGGATGGTATCGCAGACAACCAGCTCGTCCAGATCCGACGCATTGATGTTGTCAATCGCGGGGCCTGACAGAACAGGGTGAGTGATATAGGCCACAACCCGGGCTGCGCCATGCTCTTTCAGAGCGTTGGCTGCTTTGCACAGGGTGCCGGCGGTATCGATGATGTCGTCCACCAGGATGCAGGTCTTGTCGCGAACGTCACCGATGATGTGCATGACCTGGGACACGTTCGCCTTCGGGCGACGCTTGTCGATAATGGCCAGGTCGGCATCGTCCAGTTTCTTGGCGACGGCGCGGGCGCGAACAACACCGCCAACGTCGGGAGAAACCACGATGAAGTTTTCAAAGCGCTGCTTCTCGATGTCTTCGAGCATGACCGGCGTGGCGTAGATGTTGTCCACCGGGATATCGAAGAAGCCCTGAATCTGGTCAGCGTGCAGGTCGACGGTCAGGACACGGTCCACGCCGATGCTGGAGATCATGTCTGCTACTACCTTGGCGCTGATGGCAACTCGCGTGGAGCGTACCCGGCGATCCTGGCGTGCATACCCGTAATAGGGGATAACGGCAGTGACACGTGTTGCGGAGGCCCGGCGAAGGGCGTCGGCCATCACGATCAGTTCCATCAGGTTATCGTTGGTGGGGTAGCAGGTCGGCTGGATGATGAATACATCATGGCCGCGAACATTCTCATTGATTTCAACGGTGGTTTCACCGTCGCTGAACCGACCGACAGTAGCCTGGCCCATGGGAATGTGGAGTTTCTGTGCGATGTCTTTGGCAAGCTCAGGATTGGCGTTGCCAGCGAAAATCATCAGTTTGGACACGACGGCATCCTTCTCAGTATCGGCGTTTGATTCAGAAGAAGCGGGAGAAAGGTGGCTGGGGTGGCAGGATTCGAACCTGCGCATGACGGGATCAAAACCCGTTGCCTTACCACTTGGCGACACCCCAGTATCGTGCTTTTTTGGCATCATTTTAGCTCTGTCAGCTTTTTGTGTAGAGGCGAATAGTTCACCCCTTTAGCTACGAACCCCGTGATGCCGGAGGGTTTGCTTTCCCAGATAATCCGGGCTGCGGATTCTGTAGGGAAACGTCCAAATATGCAAGCCCCGGTTCCGGTTAATCTTGCAGGTCCGAATTGTGCAAGCCAATCCAGGCTTTGGTTGACCTCAGGATACAGTCTTCGAACCGCATCTTCACAGTCGTTTCGGTACCTCGAGGCGTCTCCCTCAAAAGCGGGCGCTATTGTGATTCTCGGGGTGTTTCTTGTCAACCCTTGATCGGAAAAAATCTTACCGGTGTTGATGTTGCAGCCGGGTTTCAGAACGACGAACCAGTCCTCCGGCGGTGTCGCCGGCGTCAGTTTTTCGCCCACACCTTCACCAAAAGCGGCATGGCCACGGACAAACACCGGTACATCTGCGCCGAGAGCCAGGCCCAGTTGCGCCAGCTCGTCAATATCGAGGCCCAGCTGCCAGAGATAATTCAGGCCCAGCAGGGTAGTGGCGGCGTCGGAGCTGCCGCCGCCCAGACCGCCGCCCATAGGTAGTCGCTTGGCAATGCTGATGTCGACGCCGGGCAGGGGCGAGTTCGCCCGTTTCGCCAAGACCTCGGCGGCACGCACCACCAGGTTGCCCTGGTCGGGAACGCCGGCGAGGGCTTGGGCAAGGCGAATGCCCGGACGCTCGGGTGTCAGTGTGAGGGTGATGTCGTCGCCGTGGTCCAGAAACTGAAACAGGGTTTGCAGTTCGTGGTAGCCATCGGGCCGGCGCCCGACAATGTGCAGAAACAGGTTCAGTTTCGCCGGCGCCGGCAGGGTGATGCTGGTAGTCACGGCTTGGTGTCCAGGGTGTTCCAGTTACTGACCACTAATCGCACCCGCTTGTCGTCCTTCAGGGCGGTGATTTTCGCCGGCAGGGTGGGGTGGTCTGGCAGGAATTGCTGCCAGCGGTCGTAGCGGATTTCCCAGCCGGCCTGGCGAATGATCGCTAATTGATTGGCGTCGTTAAACAGAAGCCGGAAATCGTCGCCTGGGGCGGGCAGGCCCCGAATCCACCAAACCAGATGGTTCAGGGGTAATTGCCAGCCGGTAGCGGCCGCCACGAGCGCCTCGGGTTCGCCGGACCGGTAGGTGTCGCCACCGGGCAGGGTCAGTTCAATAAACCCCGGCACACCTTTTAGAGTGGTGCTGCCCATGCCCAGGAATGACGACGACAGGGCCAGGTCGTAGGCCTCGCCCTGTTGAATCCAATGATTGATCAGCGCGGTACCGCTGTCGGAGGGTTGCCGCACCGCCAGTTTGCCCATCAGCTGCCAGTGGTCGAAGCGGGTCAGTTGCTGGCTACGCTTGGCCCAGTCGGCGGGTGGTTGATCGGTCATCCCCTCAGGCAGGGGTGCCAGGTCGATGGTGGTGCAGGCGCCAAGCAGGGCGATCAATGGCAGTAACAGCCATAAACGGAGCGTTCGTGGCATTACAGCTCACCGTTATCGGTCAGGCGGTCAATGGTTTCCCGCAGAACGCTGTGGTCGGCATCCTGCTCCAGGCCTTCCTTCCAGACAATGCGGGCCTGGTCTTCGGCACCGCTAACCCACAGTGCCTCGCCATAGTGGGCAGCGACTTCCGGATCGGGGAATGCGGACCAGGCCCGTGCCAGGTAGTCGAGGGCCGGCTGCAGTTGCCCTTCCTGAAACAGAACCCAGCCCATGCTGTCGAGAATGGCGGGGTTTTCCGGGTCCAGGGCCAGGGCTCGCTCAATGTAGTTGCGGGCTTCCTTCAGTCGATCAGTCCGGGTGGTCAGGATGTAACCCAGGGCATTGAGGGCGACGGCGTTGCCCGGGTCCTCGTCGATGATGCGCTTGAGGTCTTCCTCGGCGCGTCCTGGCTGATCCATGGTGTCGAGCATCATGGCGCGGGCGTAGCGAATCTGGATGTTGTCGGGGAACTCGTCCAGTGCCTCGGTGGCGGTTTCAAGGGCGGCTTGATTGCGGTCCTGGTCCAGCAGCAGATTTACTTCCAGTAGCCAGAAGTTCTCCGCTTGCTGAGGATTGGTGTCTTTCAGGTTGCGAATGTTGGTAACGGCATCGTCTAGCCGGTTCTCTTCGGCTAGCAATTCGCTGGTGCGTGCGAGTGCCGGGAAATAGTAGTTGCCCTGGGAGACGCTCTGGTAATAGCTGATGGCCTGCTGGGTATTGCCGGCCTCGTCTTCCATGCGCCCGAGGTAATAGTTGGCTTCGTTGGTGTGGTGGCCCTGTTGGATCAGACGGTTCAGTTCCTGTCTGGCCAGGTCGGTCTGGCCGTTTTCCATGGCGACCAGGGCGTGGGACAAGCGAAGGCCCGGAGTATTCGGGTACTGCTGCACGAGGCGTTTGAACTCGTCCTGGGCGGCCTGCAATTCACCCTCGCCCAGCAACATACGGCCATAGAGTGTGCCCATGCGGCGGTTGGCCGGGAAGCGCCGGGTATTGGTCATCAGGTAATCGAGCGCCTGCTGCTGGGCGTTTTCCTGGTAAAGCAGGTCGCCCCTGAGAATGATCGCCGGCTGGAAGTTGGGATGCTCCTCGAGTAAAGGAGTCAGTCGATTCAAGGCCTGGCCAGGATCGCCGGTTACCTTTAATAGCAGCGCAATGCTGTAGTCGAGCTCGGGCGAATTCGGGTGGCGCTCCGCCAGTTCCTTGTAGAGCTGCAGGAGTTCTTGTTGCTGTTCCGGGGGCAGGTTGCCAGCCATGGCAGCCAGGCTGTCGAAATCAGCATCGCCACCCTGGTTCATGATTTTTTCCATGTGACCCAATGCGGTATTCAGTTCGTTGCGCTTGATGGCCTGGATGGCAGATACGCGCAGGGCCTGCATGTTGTCGGGGTCGACTTCCAGCCACAGGTCAGCGAGCTGCTTCTGGGCGTTGTCGCCATTAAGGGATTGGGCTATGCGCATGGCACGCTCGATAACGCCTTTGTCCCGGGACTTTTTGGCGGCCTTCAAGTAGTTCACCAGGGTGACATCGTAGCGACCGCGCTGTGCGGCAATCTCTCCGGTAAGGAGAAGGTAGAGAACGTCCGGCTCGAAGTCGGCATACGCAATGCTCGCCTCGCTGGCCGGTTTGGCCTCGGCGGCGGCTGGGGCTTCGGTGCCGGTTTCTTGCCCGGAGCCGTTCAGGCTGGCGCAGCCGGCGAGGGAGAGGCCCAGCAGGCAGGTGACCAATAAGGGTGCGGATTTGTGCATGCAACTTCCCGTGATTCTGTCGACAACTCTTCAGAGATTGACGCCAACCCGCCGTTGGTTTGAGCTGGATCGGCTCGCGGCCGTGGCCGGTTCCCTATAATGGCATAAGCGCCTGATCTTGCCCAACCTGTCCGCACTTGCCGCAGCGTTCAGGCAATAAGGTGGCAGCGGAGGGCGCTGGTCGTTAAAATGTCGTTCATTAACCCCTGTTGGCATAAGGTTGTACAACCAAGACATGGCACTGGTAACGCTCGGAATCAATCATCGTACAGCTCCGGTAGAGCTGCGCGAGCGCGTGGCGTTCACACCGGAGCACATGGCGGACGCCTTTGCCGAATTGCGGGCGGCGTCCGGTGCCACCGAGGCTGCCATCCTTTCTACCTGTAACCGCACTGAGCTCTACCTGGCGGGCGACGACGACTGCGCGCCTTCGGTGCTGCGCTGGCTGGCGGGCTTTCACGATCTGGACAGCTCCGAGCTGGAGCAGTCGCTGTATGTCTATCGGGATGCCGAGGCAGTCCGGCACGTGATGCGGGTTGCCGCAGGCCTTGATTCCATGGTGCTGGGCGAACCGCAGATCTTCGGGCAGTTGAAAGATGCCTATGCCCTGGCGCGGGAAAACAACGCCAGTGGTACCTTCCTGTCCCGAATGTTTGAGCAGGCGTTCTCGGTAGCCAAGCGGGTACGGACACAAACTGCGATCGGTGAAAATCCGGTGTCGGTGGCCTACGCCGCCGTCAGCATGGCGCACCACATTTTCGCCGACATGTCCCGCAACAAGGCATTGTTGATTGGTGCTGGCAAGACCATTGAGCTGGTGGCCCGGCATCTGGCCGATGCCGGCGTGCAGGATTTCCTGGTGGCGAACCGGACCCTGGAGCGGGCCCAGACCCTGGCCGGCCGGCATGGCGGAAAGGGCATTCTGCTGTCGGAAATCCCGGAATACCTGACTGACGTCGATATCATCATTTCCTCAACCGCGAGCCCGTTGCCTATTCTGGGTAAAGGCGCGGTTGAGCGGGCGTTAAAGAAGCGCAAGCACAGGCCCTATTTCATGGTGGACATTGCAGTACCCCGGGATATCGAACCGGAAGTGGCCTCGCTGGACGATGTCTATCTGTATACCGTTGACGACCTGCGCCAGGTTATTGAAGAAAATATCCGGTCCCGCGAAGGCGCGGCCCGTGAAGCTGAAAACCTGGTCGACTCCGGGGTTCAGGATTTTCTCAATCAGCTCCGCGCGCTCGATGCGGTATCAACGCTCAAGCAATTCCGCCAACGCGCCGAAGTTCTGCGCGATGTCGAAACCGAAAAAGCCCTGCGTACTCTCCGTAACGGAGGCGATCCGGAAACGGTGCTGCGCAGTCTGGCTCGTGGTCTGACCAACAAACTTCTGCATGAACCGTCGGTACAGGTCCGCAAGGCGACTACCGAAGGACGTCCCGAGGTGACCGAATGGCTGCGTGAGTTGCACCAGCTGGATGTTCTGGAAGCAGACGAGCCGACCACCCCGGAAAAAATATGAAACCATCGATTCAATCTCGCCTCGAACAGCTCTCTGACCGCTTCGAGGAGGTCAGCGCGTTGCTCAGCGACGCATCCGTTATCTCCAATCAAAGCCAGTTCCGGGATCTTTCCCGTGAATTTGCCGAGATAGAGCCGATTGTCCATTGCTTCGAAGCCTGGCGTGAATCCCTGAACGACATCGAAGCGGCCAAAGAATTGGCCGAAGACAGCGATGCCGATATGCGGGAAATGGCGGCTGATGAACTGGCGCTTGCCCGGCAGAAAAACGAAGAGCTGGACGAAGAGCTACAGCGGCTGATGCTGCCGAAAGACCCCAACGACGGCAAAAGCGTGTTCCTGGAAATTCGGGCTGGCACCGGCGGCGACGAAGCCGCTATTTTTGCTGGCGATCTGTTCCGCATGTACGGCCGTTATGCCGAGCGCCGCCGCTGGCAGGTAGAGGTTGTCAGCGAGAGTGAGGGCGAGCACGGCGGCTATAAGGAAGTCATTGCCCGGGTTGCCGGCGACGGCGTGTACGGCGCCTTGAAGTTTGAATCCGGTGCTCACCGGGTTCAGCGGGTACCGGAAACCGAATCCCAGGGCCGCATCCACACCTCCGCCTGCACCGTGGCGGTTATGCCGGAGGCGGACGAAGCCGAGGCGGTAGAAATTAACAAGTCGGACCTTCGGGTTGATACCTTCCGCGCCTCCGGTGCCGGTGGTCAGCACGTTAACAAGACCGATTCCGCGATCCGCATTACCCACCTGCCCACCGGGATTGTGGTGGAGTGTCAGGAAGAACGGTCGCAGCACAAGAACCGGGCGAAGGCTCTGAGTTTTCTGGCGTCCCGGCTGCAAAACGCCGAGTTGGAACGGCAGCAGAAATCCATGGCCGAAACTCGCAAAAGCCTGGTCGGCAGCGGCGACCGCTCCGAGCGGATACGCACCTACAACTTCCCCCAGGGCCGGGTGACCGATCACCGCATTAACCTGACCTTGTATAAGCTGGACGAAGTGGTGTCCGGTGATCTGGATGCGGTGCTGGTGCCGTTGCAGCAGGAACACCAGGCCGAGTTGCTGGCGTCACTGGCTGATGACCAGTAGCACCCCGCTGAGCTGTGAGAACATGCTGCGCCAGGCCGCTGAGCAGATTGGCGGTGACAGCCCCCGCCTGGATGCGGAGTTGCTGCTCAACCACGTTACTGGCCTGAGCCGGACCAGTTTCCGCGCCTGGCCAGAGCGCGAGGTTACCGCCGACCAGGCGGCAGAATTTCATGCCCTGGTGTCTGAACGCGCTGCCGGAAAACCTGTGGCTTATCTTCTGGGGCACCAGGAATTCTGGTCTCTTCCTTTATTGGTCAGCCCCTCTACTTTGATTCCCCGTCCCGACACCGAGTGCCTGGTGGAAGTCGCGTTGTCGCTGCCGGTTCCGGCGGCAGCCCGGGTTCTGGATCTGGGCACCGGCACGGGTGCCATTGCCCTGGCTTTGGCCAGTGAACAGCGAGATTGGCAGGTAACCGCCTGCGACTGTGTGGACGAAGCAGTGACACTTGCCCGCAGAAACGCCAAAGAGCTTGGGCTGTCGGTTGAGGTAATGCAGAGCTCCTGGTTTTACGGCCTTACTCCGGGAAAATTTGATCTGATCGTGTCCAACCCTCCCTATATTGCCAATACCGATCATCATCTCCGTGAAGGTGATGTCCGGTTCGAGCCGTCGTCCGCGCTGGTGTCTGGTGTGGATGGTCTCGACGATATCCGACAGATTGTGGAGCAGGCGCCAGACTGGCTTGAGCCCGGTGGTTGGCTGCTGATGGAGCACGGCTTCGAGCAGGCCGGTGCGGTTCGTTCGTTGCTGGAGACGCGTGGTTTTTTGGCGGTTGAAAGCCGGAAAGATTACGGTGATCGTGACCGGATGACGCTCGGGCGTTGGGCCGGTCGTTCGGAACCATCGAATCAGCAAACAGGAGAGCGACATGCTCAGTGATGACGAGCTGCTGCGTTACAGTCGACAGATTCTGATGCCCAGCTTCGACGTGGCTGGCCAGGCTGCACTGAAATCGGCGCGGGTGCTGGTCATAGGCGCGGGCGGCCTGGGTTGCCCAGTGGCTTTGTATCTCGGTGCGGCGGGCGTTGGGCAGCTGACCCTGGTGGATGACGACGACATCGAACTGGCGAATCTCCAGCGCCAGATTGGCTTCGAGCAGTCGGAACTGGGGCAGTCGAAAGCTGAAGCCCTGGCTAACCGGGTGCAGCGCATCAATCCGTTGATTTCAGTCACCGCCCTGAACCAGCGCCTGGACGGTGATGCACTGGCCCGGCAGGTGGAGGAAGCGAGTCTGGTGGTGGATTGCTGTGACAATTTCCAGACCCGGTTCGCGGTAAATCGGGCCTGCGTGGCTGCCAAGGTGCCGCTGGTATCCGGTGCTGCGATCCGGGGCGAGGGCCAGCTTTCGGTTTACGATTCCCGGAATGACCAAAGTCCCTGTTACCACTGTCTCTATCCCGAGCAGGGCAATGAGGAACTGACCTGTTCAGAAGCCGGCGTGATCGCACCCCTGGTTGGCATGATCGGGTCGGCCCAGGCCATGGAAGCCCTCAAGGTGATTGCCGGTGTCGGCACGCCGTTGGTTGGCCGGTTACTGATCCTCGATGCCTGGCAAATGGCCTGGCGCGAAATGAAACTGGCGCGGGATCCTGAATGCCCGGTTTGCGGCACGCCCTGAACTAATCCTTCAGCGCCCGAAACTTGGCAATCGCCTCTTTCCGGCTTTCCTTCAGATCCACAATCGGTCGCGGATACCCCTTCGGAATAACGCCCCCTTTGCTGCCGGGATCATGGATTTGCTTGTTGTCGAGCTTGGCCAGCTCCGGCACCCACTGGCGGATAAAATAGCCCTTCGGATCAAAGCGCTCGCTCTGGGTGACCGGATTGAACACCCGGAAGTAGGGCGCTGAATCGGTGCCTGTCGACGCGCTCCATTGCCAGCCACCGTTGTTTGATGCCAGAAAGCCGTCCACCAGTTTCGACATGAAATAGGCCTCGCCCAGGCGCCAATCGATGAATAGATTCTTGGTCAGGAACATGGCGGTCACCATGCGCAGGCGATTGTGCATCCAGCCAGTTTCGTTCAGCTGCCGCATGGCGGCGTCGACGATCGGGATTCCGGTCCGGCCTTCTTTCCAGGCCTCAAACTTCTCACCGGGTTCATTCCACGTCAGCGCTTCAGTGTCGGTTTTGAACGCCCGATGCATGCTCACGCGCGGGTAGTGGTAAAGAATGTTGATGTAGAAGTCGCGCCAGGCAATTTCGCTGATCCAGGTGGTCAGGCCTTCCTGATTGCCGCCCATGCCCTGGGCCTGACGTGCCGCCAACAGGCATTGGCGACCAGACAGCACGCCGTTGGCCAGGTACGGCGACAGTTGGCTGGTGCCGTCCAGTGATGGGAAGTCCCGGTCTTCCTTATAGGAGCCCGCGCGTTCACTGAGGAAGTGCTCCAGCTGGTCATGGGCGGCATCTTCACCGGTTTTCACCAGTGCTGGCGGGGCATCGCGAAAGGCCTCGGGTATCTCGTCCACACGCGCCGCCTTCACCGGCTTGCCCTGGGCTTCGGGAATCGGCAGCACCGTCGGTTGAGCAACATCGATCCATTTTTTCCAACTGCGGGAAAAGGGCGTGAACACCGAGTAGGGCTCTTCCTGCTGGGTCAGGATCTCGCCAACCGGGGCCACGGTCTGATCCCGGTACTTGCAGACTCCCACGTCCTCAGCGCCCAATTGCCGTTTCAGCTGCTTGTCGCGGCGGCGCTCGTTGACCCCGTATTCCTCGTTGAAGTGCACACGGCTGATGCCTTTGTCGCGACAAAGCTGCGCCAGGGATTCGATGCTGTCGCTGAATCGCCTGGCAGTAATAAAGGTCATCGAAATGCCCAGTTGCGCAAGTTCCTTGGCCAACGCATTGGCGTGGGCAATGACGAAATGCACGCGGGCCGGGGACCAGTCGTGCTCCTGCCACTGTTCTGGTGTAAGGATGAAGCAGGCGTGCACGCCGCTCTTGGCTTTGCAGGCGGCGGTGAGCGCCGGGTTGTCGGCGGTACGGAGGTCGTTTCGAAACCAGACCAGCTGTGTCATGGGAAGTCCTGTCGCGTGTTGCTCTCTTGGAGGTGCATTTGAAGTACCTCATTTATAAAGTCAGGCATAAGGGTAAATACATGCCAAGGATTCAATAAAATCACAGACTTGGATATTCGCTGAGCTGCCACGATTGGATTATAGTGAGTGAAATCTGCCAGTGAGACGCTAAGGAGCCCCGTGGCACAAATGGAATCCCAAACCGAAGGTCTGCAAGACGGTGTGTGGGCTCAGCCGTACACCCTGGCTTCCGGACAAACCCAGTATCATCAGCTGGGGCAAGTGCGTCTTTGGGTGACTCTTCTGGATCAGGAATGGCAGCTTCGGTCCCAGACTAGGGCGCCGGAGACGGATCCCGTCACCTGGACCCAGGGCATCGGGCACACCTTGCCATCGTCCGACGTGGAACTGCAGCGTTTCATCCGCCCCGGTGATTCCAATGTCGTGACCTTTATCCCCGGTGTTGCGTCCCTGCCCACGGTCATCCGACCTTTCCAACCGCTGACCATCCCCGCCGGTGGCCGCTGCGTAATTTACGTCGGCACGGTGGTCTGGATGAAGGTCTGCGTCGGAGAGGCGAAAACAGTTCTGACCGAGGTGCCTCTGGGAATGCCTTCGCTCACGTGGGTCGGGCGCAACACCATGGAGGGGGAGCTGTGCTATTCGTCGTCCAGCTTTGCCCGGCTGGTGCTGGAAGCCGTGCCCAAGCGGCCCTGGCGGGCGGTTACGCCGGTCACCATCGTGAACCAACGGACAGAGCCGCTGTTGCTGGAGCGGTTCAGCCTGCCCACGCCGTTGCTGTCCCTGCACCTGAATGAACGCGGGCAGCTCTGGACACCCGGGGTGACGGTAGTGTGTGAAACCGAAATGAATTCGGCCAGTCTGAACGTGGACCAGTCGTTGTTGGCAGCGGCAGGGCCATGCCAACAGGTAGGTCCGGCCCGTGAGCCAGTTGCTCGTGGTCGTCTTGTCCGCGCGTTTGATCGCATGTTTGGTTAACCCCGTTTGAGGGAGTCACTGTTTTGTTAGAACAAATTCAGGCCGGCGTGATGTCGGTGTTCACCGATATTGCCTGGGGTGTTTGGGCCAGTTCGCTGTTTCTGCTGGTGCTGGGCGTGGTGTTGGGCTCCGTGGCCGGGCGCAGTGCGGCCCGGTTCATGGAACAGCGCAGCAGCCGGCATCACACCGTGATGGTGCGCCGGCTGGTGTTTTACGTCATCGTGCTGTTGTTCGCCGTTGCCGCGCTACGAGAAGCCGGTTTCTCGCTGGATGTGGTGCTGGGTGCGGCCGGGATATTGACGGTGGCCATCGGTTTCGCCTCCCAGACCTCCGCCTCTAACATGATCAGCGGATTGTTCCTGTTGGTAGAAAAACCGTTTGAAATTGGTGATGTCATTGAGGCCGACGCCACCATCGGAGAGGTCATAGGCATCGACATGCTGAGCGTGAAACTGCGGACGCCGGACAACCTGTATGTCCGCATCCCGAATGAAACCCTGATCAAAACCCGGGTAGTCAACCGGTCGCGGTTCCCCATTCGCCGGCTCGACCTGACCGTGGGTATTGCCTACGCTGAAGATGTAGCGCGAGTTGAGGCCCTGTTGCTGAAACTGGCCGAAAAGAACCCCGTTTGCCTGGAAGAGCCCAAGCCCTTTGTGCTGGTGACTGCATTTGGTCCGTCGTCGGTGGATCTGCAGTTTTCCTTTTGGGTGCCCAAGGACAAAGTGCTGGATGGCCGGAGCAGTATGATGGTGGCAATCAAACAGACACTGGATCGGGACGGGATCGAGATTCCATTCCCACACACCAGTATCTACGCCGGCAGTCATTCTGAGCCGTTCCGGGTGCAGTTGCTGGGGCCGGAGACCACTGCTAACAAGGAACCGCTGGATGTCGACCAAGACCGTTGAGATGATCAAGACAATCCCGCCGAAACCCAACGACAATAAGGTTGCCCTGGGCTGGCGGGAGTGGATTGCACTGCCGGATCTGGATATTGGCCGGATCAAGGCGAAGGTAGATACCGGAGCCCGGACCTCGTGCCTGCATACCTTTCGCACTGAGCCATACACTACCAATGGCGAGCGCCGGGTTCGATTTTGGGTTCATCCGGTCCAGAACAACTTGCAGCAGGTGGTAGAGTGCGATGCCAAGGTGCTGGACGAACGTGACGTGTCGGATTCCGGTGGCCACAGAGAATTGCGGTTAGTGATCGAAACCACGCTGGTGGTGGGTGATCAGAGCTGGCCGATTGAAATGACGTTGACCAACCGGGACTCCATGCGATTCCGGATGCTACTAGGGCGCACCGCCATGGCCGGACGCTCCATGATTTACCCTGAAGCCTCTTATTTGGCCGGCGAGCCGGCGCTAAGGACCGAGAAATGAGAATAGCGGTGTTGTCGCGCAACAAGAATCTGTACTCCACCCGCCGTCTGGTGGAAGAGGGCATCAATCGGGGGCACGACGTGCGGGTGATTGATTGCCTGCATTGCTCCATGAACATCACCTCGGCCAAGCCCCAGATCCATTACCACGAGGAAGTGCTGGAAGAGTACGACGTGGTTATTCCCCGGATTGGCGCCTCGGTGACCTTTTACGGTACGGCGGTATTGCGCCAGTTCGAAATGATGGGCGTTTTTCCCCTGAACGAGTCGGTGGCTATTACCCGTTCCCGGGACAAACTGCGGTCATTGCAGTTGCTGGCTCGAAAAGGCGTGGGCATGCCGGTGACGGGCTTCGCCAATAAGCCGGATAACGTACCTGAGCTGCTCAAGATGGTGGGTGGTGCGCCGGTGGTCATCAAGCTCCTGCAGGGCACCCAGGGCATTGGTGTTGTACTGGCGGAAACCCGGAAGGCTGCGGAAAGCGTGATCGAGGCCTTCATGGGGCTGAAAGCCGACATCCTGGTGCAGGAATTCATCAAGGAGGCCGGCGGCGCCGATATTCGTTGCTTTGTCATCGGTGACAAGGTGATTGCCTCCATGAAGCGTCAGGGTGCGGAAGGTGAATTCCGTTCCAACCTGCACCGAGGTGGCAGTGCTTCTCTGGTGCGTATTACGCCCGAGGAAAGACGCACAGCAATTGCCGCTGCCAAGGCCATGGGTCTGAACGTGGCCGGCGTCGACCTGTTGCGATCGAGCCGCGGGCCGCTGGTGATGGAAGTGAATTCGTCACCGGGCCTGGAGGGCATTGAGAATGCGACTGGCAAGAACATCGCCGGCATGATCATCAACTGGACCGAAAAGAACCAGAAGCCCTGGAAAACCCGAACCAAGGGCGGGGGCGGCTAAGATGGCAGCTCGTGCTCCGTTTGTCATTGCCGATTACGAAATAAAGGCCGGTACCCGAAAGACAGTCGAAGTGCCGGTCGCAAAGTTGTACACCCATACGCCACTGCACATTCCGGTGGAGGTAGTGCACGGCCGTCGTGCCGGGCCGGTGCTGATGGTGTGTGGGGCCATTCACGGCGATGAAATCAACGGTGTGGAGATTGTTCGCCGCGTGTTGAAGAATTCCGCCCTGCGCCATCTGCGTGGCACCCTGGTGGCGGTTCCGATCGTGAACATCTTTGGCTTCGTGCAGCGCACTCGCTATCTGCCGGACCGTCGGGATCTGAACCGCTGTTTTCCGGGCACTGAATCCGGTTCGCTGGGTGGTCGCATCGCCTATCTGTTGCGCACCCAGATCATGGAGAACGTGTCGCACATCATCGACCTGCACACCGGTGCGATTCATCGCTTCAACCTGCCCCAGATTCGGGCCGAGTTGAAGAACCCGGAAACCATTCGCATGGCTGAGGCCTTTGGCGCACCGATCATCATTAACGCTGGCCTGCGCGAGGGAAGTCTGCGGGCCTATGCGGATTCCCAGGACATCCCGGTTATCACCTTCGAGGGCGGTGAAGCCTTGAGGTTCGATGAGGTCGTTATCTCCAGCGGCGTGAAAGGCGTGATTCGCGTGATGCGGGAGCTGGAAATGATTCCCGCCAAGAAAGGCCCGGGCGCCCCTAAGTCGCGCTCGGAAACTGCCGCCAACTCCCAGTGGGTGCGCACCGATATCGACGGCATCATGCGCCCGGTGGCGAGGTTGGGGCAGAGGGTCCGGAAAGGCCAGAAGCTGGCGATGGTGGCCGACCCGTTTGGCGAGTCAGAAAATGCGGTGCTGTCACCCTGTTCCGGCATTGTCATCTGCGTCAACAACCTGCCGCTGGTCAACGAAGGCGAGGCGATTTACCACATCGCACGCTTTGACGAGCTAGGTGAGGCCGAAGCCGCCATGAAGCATTTCCGTAGCAGTTATGAGTCGGATCTGGCCGATGATGTAGTGCCGGTGCACCCGTGGGACGAAAACTAGAAATGACGGGAGGCTAGCGATGATCTGGGACCAGACATTTATTGACCTGGAGCCCCTGCCAAGGGGGTTCAACCTGGTAACTAATGAAGTTCTGGCCCGGGCGCCCAACCTGAGCAACTGCGAGGTGGGGCTATTGCACCTGTTTATCCAACATACCTCGGCGTCGCTAGCGGTTAACGAAAATGCTGATCCGGATGTCCGCGGCGATCTTGAACGGCATTTCAACGTTATGGTTCCCGAGAATGCGCCCCACTATCAGCATGTGCTGGAAGGGCCGGATGACATGCCGGCGCACATCAAAAGCATCCTCATAGGCCCCTCCCTGACCCTGCCGGTCAATCATGGTCGGCTGGCCCTGGGCACCTGGCAGGGCATCTATCTGTGCGAGCACCGGGACCACGCCGGTGGCCGTCGCCTGGTCGCAACCCTGCAGGGGCGATGGTAAATCCCCGGCCTCGCCTTCCCGCCTTACGAGTCTGCCAATCCGTTCTACACTGAGTGTGAGTTTCCACCCATTGCCCGAAAATTATGGGTGGAAGTTCACCCATTTCCGAGCAGGGATTGCCCAGTGCATTTCGTATTGCATTGGTTTGAAACGATTTTTTCGAACTGGTCTGCTCCTTGCTCCTTAGCCTGAAGCCGTTGGTCTTTCTGATGGCTCTAATAAGCACCCAACAAACAAAATGAAACGGGGAGCATCCTCTATGAAGACCCAAGCCGTAATGGCGGCCGCGTTCGCCTCCACTCTCGTTGTTGCACCAACCGCATTTGCGCAAGACCGTTCCGGATGGCCGGAAAGCTTCACCGTTGGTACCGCCAGTCAGGGCGGCACTTATTTCGCTTATGGCTCGGGTTGGGCCAACTTTGTTGCGGAGAACCTGGGTGTATCTGGCGGTGCTGAAATCACCGGCGGCCCGATGCAGAATATGGCCCTGGTACACACCGGCGACCTGAAATTCGGCCTGACTACCATGGGCCCTGCTCGTGAGTCCATGGAGGGCAAAAGTCCACTGGCACCGGGCATGAATATGGACAACGTCTGCGCCATGTTCCCGATGTACGAGACACCGTTCTCGGTGACCGCACTGACCAGCTCCGGCATTACCTCCATCGACGAGATTCCGGATGGTGCCACCATCGGTTTCGGCCCTGCCGGTTCCACCTCCGATACCTATTTCCCACGTATGATGGAAACCCTGGGTGTAAACTTCGAGCGCCGCAATGGCAGCTGGTCTGACCTGGGTGGTCAGCTCCAGGATGGCCTGATTGATGTGGTGGCCTTCGCCGCGGGTATTCCGATCCCCGCGGTCAGTCAGCTGGAAGTGCAGACCGACGTCAACATCATTGGCATGAACGACGCCGAGGCCAAGAAGATCACTGAAAACTTCCCGGTCTCTGAGTTCACTATTCCGGCCGATACTTATCAGTCCCTGAACGAGTCCTCTCGCGTGGTGTCCATGTGGAACTTCGCCATGGTGAACTGCGACATGCCGGAGAGCTTCGTGTACGAAATCACCAAGCTGACCATGGAGAACAACGACAAGATGGTCTCCATCCACAAGGCAGCTCGTAACTCGGTTCCTGAGAACTACAGCAAGAACAACGTACTGCCCTGGCATCCGGGCGCCGCTCGCTGGTTCAATGAGAACGGCTACCCGATCGAAGACGGCAGCATCAAGCAGTAACCATCGCCGACAGGGCGGACCGCGCTGGCGGCCCGCCCTGGATGCCGTTGGCCTCAGGCCAACGACAGCTTTCCTGTAAGCAGGGTTTATCATGACCACAGAACACACTTCCAAAACCGACCACCCCCAGTCTGCCGACACCGCCATGCCTGAAGACGATCATATTCTGGCGCACGATGTGGACGAGGAGCCGGCTGAGGCCAACCGCCGACTATTTAAAGGCGGCCTCCTGAAATTCGTAACGCTGCTGGCTATTGCCTATTCAGCGTTCCATCTGTACACCCTGAACATTGCTCCGCTGGAAACCTGGTCGTTCCGGATTGTCCACATTGCCGGTGCCCTGGTACTGGGCTTCATGTTGTTTGCCGGCGCCCGATTTGTTTCCGCAGAAGAAGGTTCGGCCCGCCATCGCTGGACCACCTGGTTCGCTGCGGCAGCGCTACTGCCTGCACTGTACGCGTTGTACCAGACGTTTTCGTTCTATCAGCTGGTGCAGGGTGGAACCCCGCGGATTCCGGTGGAACTGGAAACCTGGCATTTTGGCTGGCCTCTGCTGGCGGCCACCGGACTCGGTATCATTATGTCCTGGTTCCACCAGCGCGAGCGCTCCCTGTTCAGCGTGCCTGATCTGGTGCTGATCGTGTGCTCCATTGCCGTCGCGGCCTATTTTCTGGTGGTCTATAACACCTCCATGCGCATGTCCACGGGCACCTCGTTTGCGCCCATCGGCATCTCGTTTGCAGCCATTGCGGGTACCGCGCTGATCATGGAACTCACCCGGCGGGTGGCCGGGCTGGCCCTGGTAGTCATCGGCCTGGTCTTTCTCGTGTATGTCTTTGCCGGGCCCTATCTGCCTGGGTTCCTGGGTTATCCCGGGCTGTCGGTCCAGCGGTTCTTCAGCCAGGTCTATACCGACGCTGGCATCCTCGGCCCGACCACGGCGGTATCGTCTACCTACATCATCCTGTTCATCATTTTTGCAGCCTTTCTGCAGGCCTCGAAAGTGGGTGACTACTTCGTCAACTTCGCCTTTGCCGCCGCCGGCCGCTCCCGTGGTGGTCCGGCCAAGGTTGCCATCTTTGCCTCGGGCCTGATGGGCATGATCAACGGTACCAGTGCCGGTAACGTGGTATCGACCGGGTCGCTGACCATTCCGCTGATGAAGAAGGTGGGCTACAGCAAGAAATCCGCCGGCGCGGTGGAAGCAGCCGCCTCAACCGGTGGCCAGATCATGCCGCCGATCATGGGCGCAGGTGCGTTCATCATGGCCGAGATTACCGGCATTCCGTACACCGAAATTGCTATTGCCGCGATCATCCCGGCCATTCTGTATTTCGCGTCGGTGTACTTCATGGTGGATTTTGAAGCCAAGAAGCTGGGCATGCGCGGCATGCGCGAGGACGAGCTGCCGAACCTGAAGCGGCTGGCAAAACAGGCCTACCTGTTTATTCCGATTGTGATCCTGATCGTGGCCCTGTTCCAGGGTTACTCGGTGATTCGGGCCGGTACCCTGGCGACCGTGTCTGCTGCCGTAGTGAGCTGGATATCGCCTCACAAGATGGGCCTGAAGTCCATCCTCAGGGCCTTTGAGATTGCGTCCTACATGGCGGTCCAGATCATTGTTGTGTGTGCTGCCGCCGGCATTATCGTTGGCGTTATCTCCCTGACCGGGGTTGGCGCGCGCTTCTCGGTGCTGCTGTTGGATGTGGCTGCTGCCAGTAACCTGCTGGCGCTGATCTTTGCCATGTTCATCTCGATTCTGCTGGGTATGGGCATGCCGACCACGGCCGCCTACGCCGTGGCAGCGTCGGTGGTGGCGCCGGGTCTGGTCCAGTTGGGCATTGAACCGCTCACTGCGCACTTCTTCGTGTTCTACTTTGCTGTGGTGTCGGCGATCACCCCACCGGTGGCGCTGGCTTCCTACGCGGCGGCCGGTATCTCCGGTGCCAACGCCATGGAAACCTCGGTAGCCTCGTTCCGTATCGGTATTGCTGCGTTCATCGTGCCATTCATGTTCTTCTACAACAGTGCGCTGTTGATGGACGCGACCTGGTTCGAGATTGCCCGGGCCCTGGTGACCGCCACCTTCGGCGTGTACATGTTGTCCGGTGGTGTGCTGGGCTGGTTTGCCCGGGTGTCGGCGCCCTGGATTACCCGCGTACTGCTCATCGTCGCCGCATTGATGATGATTGAAGGCGGAATCTGGACCGATCTGGCCGGTATTGGTCTCGCCATCGTGGCGTTTCTGATGCAGCGCCAGCGCGCTGTTGGGATGGCGCCGGCCTGACGGTTGGCCCGGAGCGGGCTGGGCAGACGCATTCACTGCGGTTGTTCGGCCCGGTTCCGGGCGCTACCCTAGCGGCTTTTGCAGGAACCGGCCCTATGCCCTACCGGATTGGTGCGATCGCACTGCTTGTTCTGACCCTATTACTGGCCTGGACCCTTGGCGGCTGGGTGGGCTACCGCGAGGTCGAACAGGAAAGCCTCGAAGAATCTTTTCGTTATCGCCAGCTGGTGGCCAATGAGCTGAACCGCTACCTGCCGATCCCTGAACTGATGGCCGAGCACCCACTATTGGAAGAGGCGCTGCGCCAACCTGACAACCCGGAGCTGATCCTGCTGGCCAACGAGGAAATGCAGCGAATGGCCACCATTGTCGGCAGTTCCGATGTCTATCTGATGGATACTTCCGGCCTGACCATCGCCGCCAATAACTACCAGCAGAACGACAGTTTTGTCGGTCGCAATTTTTCCTTTCGTCCGTACTTCTCCGAGGCCCTGGCAACCGGTGATTCCGCGGTCTATTTTGCCCTGGGTTTGATGTCTGGGGTGCGCGGCCTGTATTTCTCTCATCCGATCCGGGGCACGGAAGGAAAGGTTCTGGGTGTTATTGCGGTGAAAGTCCTGGTGCACGAGCTGGAATCCCAGTGGCACCGGCCGGCGTCTCTGACCGAGGCGGAAATGGTGGTGCTGGATCCATCCGGTATCAGCTTTCTGGCCAGCAAATCACGTTGGCTTTACCGGGACTTCCAACCCGATGCCGAGATGGGGGCAACGGAGCGCCAGCGCTACCCCAACCGGGAACTGGCGCCGATCCAGTTTGAACCGCTGGGGCGGCCCTGGGGGCTGTCCGAACAGTCCAGCAAAATCCGGATCCTCGGGGATGGGCACAAGGGGGACTACCTCAGTGTTCGCACCGAGTTGCCTCGGCTGGACTGGACCCTGCAGGTGATGGTCAGTACCCAGCCGGTGGTCTGGATGCGGCTGGCTTTCGTGGGTGGCGGTTTGGCGGTCTTCTTCGGGGGGCTGCTGACCTGGCTGTATCTGCGCGAGCGCTACCGCCGGGAGGCGGAACTGGCGCTGCGGGGCGAGCAGCTGGAGCGCAGCGTGGCCGAGCGCACGGTGGATCTGGAACGCTCCAATGAAAAGCTGCTGGAAGAAATTCAGGAACGTGAGCGCACCCAGACCGAGCTGCGGGAAACCCAGCAAGAGCTGATTCAGGCCGCCAAGCTGGCGGTTCTGGGGCAGATGTCGGCGGGCCTGAACCATGAAATGAACCAGCCGTTGACCGCCATTCAGACCTACGCCCGCAACAGCCGCAAGTTTCTGGACAAGGGCGCCACCGAGATGGTGGATGCCAATCTGCAGGAGATCGTCAGCCTGTGTGACAAGATGTCCGAGCTGACCCGGCAGTTCAAGGTGTTTGCCCGCAAGTCCGAAGGTCCGCCGTCGGTGGTGGATCTGTGTCAGCCTATGGATGCCGCACTCAAAATCATCAAAGCCCAGACCAGCAGCGGCGGTGTCGAAATCCACTGGCATCGGCCAGAGCAGCCGGTCTTGTGCCACGGCGACCTGATCCGCATTGAACAGGTGATGGTTAACCTCCTGGCCAACGCGGTACAGGCGGTTGAAGATCGGGAGCAACCCCGGATCAGCATCGATATCAAGGACCGGGGTGAGCATTGGCAATGTGTGGTGCGGGATAACGGTTCCGGTCTGCCCGGCAACAGCGAGCAGATATTCGAGCCTTTCTTCACCACCAAGTCCGTCAAGCAGGGGCTTGGGCTCGGTTTGTCCATCTCGCGCCAGATTGTTGATGCCCTGGGTGGTCGGTTGACCGGGAACAACCGGACCGACGGCCCTGGCGCGGAGTTTGTGTTGACCCTGAAAAAACGGGAGACCATGGAATGACAGAACCTTCAGTAATCTTCGTGGACGATGATCCACACATCCGCAAGGCCATCAGCCAGACGTTCGCACTGGAGGAGCTGGAGGTCGCCTGTTTTGAGGACGCAGCCTCCGCACTGGAAACCATCACTGCCGACTACGGGGGTGTAGTGCTGTGCGACTACAACATGCCGGGCATGGATGGCCTGGCCATGCTGGATCGGGTCCGTGGCCTGGACGACGCCATTCCAGTGGTAATCCTGACCGGGCAGGGCGACATCAGCACCGCGGTCTCCGCGATGCAGCAGGGTGCCTACGATTTTATCGAGAAACCCTTCGATCATGAGGAATTGATCGAGCTCTTGCACCACGCCCTGGAGAAGCGGCACCTGGCCCTGGAAAACCGGCGCCTGAAGGCCCAGTTAAAGCATTTGGCACGCCCCGGGCCTCGGCTGCTGGGCGAATCGGCGACCATGCAGCGGGTGATGTCCACCATCGATCCGGTTCTGGATATCTCCGCCAGTGTCTTGCTGCACGGCGAAACCGGTTCCGGTAAGGACGCACTGGCTCGCTATATTCATGAAAACAGTCAGCGCAGCGCCCACAACTTTGTCGCCATTAATTGCGGTGCAGTGCCGGAAAACCTGATTGAGAGTGAGCTTTTTGGTCATGAAGCGGGTGCGTTCACCGGGGCCGACAAGCGGCGCATCGGCAAGATCGAGCACGCCCACCGGGGCACCCTGTTCCTGGACGAGCTGGAAAGCATGCCCATGGCCCTGCAGGTCAAGTTACTGCGGGTTCTGGAGGAGCAAAAAGTTGAGCGCCTGGGCAGTAATCAGGTCATAGATGTGGATGTGCGCATCATTGCCGCCACCAAGGCCGATCTGAAGGAGTTGAGCGATGTCGGTGAGTTTCGCTCGGACCTGTACTACAGGCTGAACGTGGTGAAAGTGGACATACCTCCACTGCGGGAACGCAAGGAGGACATTCCCCTGCTGTTCCATCACTTCGTGCTGATTGCCGCCGCCCGCTACGATCGCGAGAGCATTCCCCTGGACGCGAGTCAGGCTGCCCGGCTCATGCAGCATTCCTGGCCCGGAAACGTGCGGGAACTGCGCAACCTGGCCGAACGCTATGTGCTGCTGGGGCCGGCCGCGCTGGACGGCAATGCCGGCAATGGCGCTGACGATGTCGCCGGCCGCCAAACCCTCACTGAGATGATGGACGGCTTTGAGCGCTCGGCCATCGTCAGTGCCCTCAATGCCTGTCATGGCAGCATCAAGGACACCATGGTACAGCTGGGCATCGCCCGAAAAACCCTGTACGACAAGATGAAAAAGCACGGATTGGACAAGGCCCAGTTCAAGGACTGAGCAAAACACCGTGGGCAGTCCGTTCCGGTTACGGACTGTTTCCAAATTACGCATTATGTCCAATGATTTATCGGTGCAGGGTTCGGTAACATTACGGCACTTTCATGAGTCCGGATTCACCGGACATTCAGCGCATCGAATTAAAAGAAGCCTTTGTTATGAAAAATCTGACCATCCAGACCCGGGTGCTGTTGTTGGCATTGGTGCCCGTCATCGTGCTGACTGCTTTCCTCACCAGCTACAACCTGAATCAGGCCCGGGAAATCGGTAATGAAGCCGTGGCCGGTTTCTCTACCGATATGGAAGCCAGTAAACGCGAAGAACTGAAAAACTATCTGGAGCTGGCGCGCACTTCGATTGCGCATCTGTACGATCAGCCGGGCTCGGCTGACGATCCGGAAATCCGTGCCCAGGCCTACGACATCCTGCGCCAGCTGCGGTTCAACGATTCTGGTAGCCCCGGCTACATCTTTGCCTATGACACCAGCGGTGTGAATGTCATGCATGGTGTTAAGCCTGCGCTGGAAGGCAAGAATCTGTGGGGCTTTCAGGATCCCAACGGCACCTACCTGATCCGTGAGCTGGTCAAGGCCGCCCGTAGTGGCGGTGGCTACGTATCCTACGGCTGGAAAAACAGCGATACCGGTCAGGTTGCACCGAAACTCGGTTACGCCGAAATGCTGCCGAAGTGGGGCATCATGATTGGCACCGGGTTCTGGGTGGACGGTCTGGAAGGCCAGATTGCCGCCATGGATGCCAAGGTTGGTGAATCCCTTAATGACGCCGTGTTCGGTTCCATCACCACCTCACTCGTGGCGCTGGCGCTGATTGTATTGCTGGCTTTGATCGTGGTGCGCAGCATCATCCGGCCACTGAAGTCGGCGGTATCCGCCATGAATGACATCGCCAGTGGTGATGGCGACCTGACCCGACGTCTGGAGATTGATGGTAAGGACGAGCTGAGCCAGCTGGCTACCGCCTTCAACAGTTTCGCCGATCAGGTGCATGGTCTGGTGGAGCAGGTGCTGTCGTCCACGCGCACCCTGAACGAGGCGTCCGAAGAGCTGAACCAGGTTATGGCGGAAGCCGAGGGCGGTGTTGAGCGCCAGAAGTCCGAGAGTGATCAGGTCGCGACGGCAATGAACGAGATGACTGCGGCGGCTCAGGAAGTGGCCAACAACGCCAGTGAGGCCTCCGAGGCTGCGGACCACGCCAACGCTCAGGTCTGTGATGCCCAGGGCCTGGTACACCAGACCATCGGTGTCATCGGTGGTTTGTCTGAGCAGGTCGAAGAGGGTGTTAAGGTTATCGAAAAGCTGGGGTCGGACTCGCGCAAGATTGATAACGTGCTGGAAGTGATCCGTGAGATTGCCGATCAGACCAACCTGTTGGCCCTGAACGCTGCGATTGAGGCCGCGCGGGCCGGTGAGGCCGGTCGTGGTTTTGCGGTGGTTGCGGATGAAGTCCGCACTCTCGCAAGCCGGACTCAGCAGAGCACCCAGGAAATTCAGGAAACCATCGAACGTCTGCAGACTGGCGCCAGCAATGCCGTCACCTTGATCGGTTCGATCAGCGAGCGCAGTGAGGCGACTGTGGTAGAGACTCGTCAGGTTAACGATGCCCTGCAGCGGATCAATCAGGCAGTCAGCACCATCAACGACATGAACAGCCAGATTGCGAGCGCGGCGGAAGAACAGACCAGTGTCTCCGAGACCATTAATCAGAATGTTCACGAGATCGTGGCGATCACCGAACAGACGGCCGATGGTACCCGTCGGGCGGGGGCCGCAACCCAGCGACTCAAGGCTTTGGCATCGGATATGTCCGATCAGGTCAGCCGCTACCGGGTGTAGTCGGCAGGGGAATAAAAAAAACCGGGGCTTAGGCCCCGGTTTTTTTGTGTCTTGCTGGTCTCTCCAACTTAGCCCAACTCTATAGTAGCCCGATCAAAGATTGGCCTCGGCGAACTCCGCCAGAACCGAGCGTGGCACACCCTGAAGGTGGATGTGGGCACCGTGACGGAAGCTCTTGAAGCGTTCCGTCATGTAGGTCAGTCCCGAACTAAGGGCGCTCAGGTACGGCGTGTCGATCTGTGCCAGGTTGCCCAGGCAGATCACTTTGGAGCCGTTACCGGCACGGGTGATGATGGTCTTGATCTGATGCGGTGTCAGGTTCTGGGATTCATCAATGATGATCAGGCTGTGCTGGAAGCTGCGACCGCGAATGTAGTTCATCGACTTGAAGTGCAGAGGCACCTTGCTGAGGATGTAATCCACGCTGGCGGTCATGTTTTCATCGTCTTCGTGCAGGGCCTCAAGGTTGTCGACGATGGCGCCCAGCCAGGGCTCCATCTTCTCGGCTTCGGTGCCGGGCAGGAAGCCGATGTCTTCGTCCAGCCCCTGAGTTGAGCGGGTGGCGATGATGCGCTTGTACAGCTTGCTGGCCACCGTCATTTCGATACAGGCAGCCAATGCCAGGATGGTTTTGCCCGAGCCCGCCGAACCGGTCAGGTTGACCAGATGCACGTCCGGGTCCAGCAGCAGGTTAAGCGCCAGTGCCTGGTATATATCACGCGGCACCAGGCCCCAGACTTCTTCGTTCATCAGGTCATGCTGGTGCAGGTCCCGGATTACTATCTGGGTCTCGGACAGGTCGGAGACCTTGCCGACGAAGCCTTGCTGGTCAATCACGAACTCGTTGATGTTCAGCCGTGCCAGCTCACCCTCGCGCCGGAGGATATGCTCGGTAATGCCTTCGCGCTGGATGGTTTCCACCTTCTCGATGTTGTCCCAGAACGAGTTCGGGAACTCCCGGTAACCTTTGGGCAGCAGGTCGATGTCGTCCAGCAGTTGGTCGTTGTGGTAATCCTGGGCTTCAACGCCAAAGCCGCGCGCTTTCAGGCGCATGTTGATGTCTTTGCTGACCAGGATGATGTCCCGGGCGCGGTGCTCGTTCTGCAGCGCCGCCAGGGTATTGATGATCTTGTTGTCGTTCAGGTGTTCGGGCAAGGAGTGAGAATTCACATGCTGCGTGCTCATCAGAATCAGGAGCTTGCCCAGCGGCTCGGCCTTTTTGCCACGCACAATCGGGACGCCTTTCTCAATCTCTTTCGGAGTGGCATCGCCCAGCAGTTTATCGATGTTCCGGATGGCCTGACGGCAGTCTGCAGCAACCGCTTGCTTGCCGGATTTCAGACTGTCGAGTTCTTCGAGGACGGTCATCGGAATGATGACATCGTGTTCTTCAAAGTTGAGGAGGGCGTTGGGATCGTGAATGAGAACGTTGGTGTCGAGGACGTACATCTTTTTGCGAGCTTCTGGTGCTCTGGGCATAGGTGGCGCTACCTCTCTGGTGGCTCAGTCGTTACCGGTACACCGTTGCGTGAGTGCGGTGTCCGAAATCAGCTTCAGCATGTCGTAAGTCGTTATGATACCGGTAATTTTTGAATCCCTGGTGACAAAGATCCGATGCAGGTGTTCACGCATCATTATATCCGCAATGTCGCGCACGGGCGTCTGCTCGTCAACCGATAAAATGCTTGGGGTCATAATATCCCGGACTTCGACCGGAACTTTGCCCATTTCCTCGAAAATCACCATGCGCAGGCGGCGGGCTTCTTCCTGCTCTTCGGATGTCAGACTTGCATCGGCACCAGAGCGGTGTGCGTTCCAGCGGAATTCGGTGATGTCCTTGAGGGTAACGATACCGACGATGTCGCCGTCTTCGTCAGTGACCGGGCTGCCGGTGATTTCGTTGTCAGTGAGGAACCGAGCCAGTCGGTCCATGGTCCAGGATTGGGGAACTGCCTTGATGGTCGGGGTCATGATCTCGAAAGCGAGAACGGTCATTAAACGGGGCCTGCCTTCTGTGTGTTCATTTTGATCAAGCTTAGCCTGTCAGTGGATGTGCGTCATCCCTCAATGCTCGGTTGGGCGCACATCCACCAGCCGATCCTGATCATCATAGACCAGCTCGAAATCCTGGTACCGATCTTTGCCGGCCACTTGCTCCAGGGCCTTGAGCGAGCGAACGGGAATATCCACCAGCAGCGAATTGACCAACCAGCCGGGCAGGGCGCCATTGGGGTCGGTGTGCTGCAGCCAGGTCATCCGGGTTTTGCCACCCTCCGGGATGAAACGGTACAGGGTGTCGGAGCGGTCCACGCGAACCCGATTGTCGAATTCTGCCCGCTGGTTGGGGGTAGCGTTCAGGTTCATGACGATCTCACCGGTGTTCCGGTTGCCCCGGGTTCGGATATGCAGCACGTAATCCCGGTCGGTGACGGGCCAGGGCATGTCGTTGACGGAATAGGCGTAGCGGTCGTGGAAGCTGCCGGTGCCGAAGGCATAGGATTCGGTGCAGTTATGGACCCATTCGACGCAGGATTTTGGGTTCATCATGACCGCCATAACGGTTTCGATGGGCGCGTCCAGAGTGGCCACAGCTTTGAACGCCTTGAAACTGGAGTCGTGGTGGTCGATGGTATACACCCGGATATTGTCGGCTTCTTTGCGCAGGCTCCAGCCATCGTCGTTTTCGGCCGGTAACCCGGTCTGTACGCCGGCGGCCGCGAACGCGGTTACCAGTAAGGCGCAGAGTCCGCCGGAGATGGCTGAAACGTAGCCCGAAAAACGGTGGGCTCCGGTCTTTCTCATGGGGTAAACTTCCTTGACAGTGGTGGCCGGAGTCTAGCATGGGGCGATATCCGATAAGCCCACCAAAACAAGGGATTGTGAACCAGGTAGCTCCCTGGGCAGCCTGTCCCGTCAAATGACCCGAACTGACGCGATTATGACTTTACGCAAGCTCATTGATGGAAAGGGAAGGCTCACTCCCGGGGTGATTGACCACCCGGTGGAGGAGATCAATTATCTCGACTATGACCTGCGTTCGGTCATGGACCGCCCACGCTCCCGCCTGGCTCGACGCTGGCGTTTCAACCAGTTCCAGTTTGTCAGTGCCATGGCGCCCGGTTGGGTTTTTGGTATGGCCCTGGTGGATCTCAAGCTGGTGGCCAATGGTTTTTTCTATCTGTATGACTTTGAAACCGGCACCAAGTACGAACGTTCCTTCCTCCAGCCCTTTGCCCGCGGCACCCGGATTGAGCCTCTGCCAGAGCATGGTGTCGCCAGTTTCACCAAAGGTGATGTCTCACTTCGGGTGAGTGCCGCCGTCGGCGGGCGTAACATCAGCGTCTCGGCACCCGGTGGCATCCGGATTGATCTGGAGATCAAAGACGATAACGATCCGCTCCGGCTGGTGTGCCCAGCTGGTTACGATGGCTGGGTATTCACTCGTAAATCCGCAGGCCTGTCGGTGGAGGGCGAGATTCGCTGGGATCATCGTATCTGGCGGTGTGATACCAATACCCGGGCGACAGTCGATTGGAGCTGCGGTTTTATGCGCCGGGAGACAGCCTGGAACTGGGCCTGTATGGCGGGAACGCTGGCCGACGGGCGCTCACTGGGGCTCAACCTGGCGGCTGGAGTCAATGAGACTGGCATGACTGAAAACGCCATCTGGCTGGATGGGCGTTGCATCCGGGTCGGAACGGCCCGGTTTGTCTTTGATCGTTACCGCCCAGGGGCCGACTGGTATGTAAGTACTGACGACGGGCGAGTGGCGTTGCACTTTGTTCCAGCTGGCGTGCGCCGGGAAAAGCTGAATGCGCTGGTGCTGGCGTCCAACTTCAGGCAGTTCATCGGCACCTTCCGCGGATTTGTCAGAGACGATGCGGGAAACAAAATCCCCGTAGACGGACTACGGGGATTGATGGAAGACCATTACGCCCGCTGGTAAACCGGCGGGCGTCGAGCTTCGGTTACCGCTCAGGCAGGGTGACGTTCAGTTCCAGCACCGAACAACTGTCGTTGCGGTCGACTTCCACCTGCACCATGTCATCGCTGATCTGCACATACTTGCGAATGACCTCAAGCAGCTCCTGCTGCAACTTGGGCAGATAGTCCGGTTGGTCTCGCTGTCCGCGTTCATGGGCGACAATGATTTGCAGTCGCTCCTTGGCGACGCTGGCGGTTTTCGTCTTCTTTCCTTTAAAGTAATCGAGGAAACTCATCCCTCAGCCTCCCTTGAACATCCGTGAGAAAAACCCTTTCTTCTGGGCGGTCATGAACCGGTGTTCCCGGTCTTCGCCCAAAAGCCGCCCGACAGCATCGTCGTAGGCCTGGCCGGCATCGCTCTCGCCTTCCAGAATGACCGGAAGGCCCTGGTTGGAGGCATTCAGGACCACCTGGCTTTCCGGAATCACGCCCAGCAGCGGAATCGCCAGGATTTCCTCAACGTCGCCCACTGATAGCATCTCTCCTCGCTCGACCCGATGCGGGTTGTAGCGAGTGAGCAGCAAGTGCTCCTTGACGGGATCCTGGCCCATTTCCGCACGGCGGGATTTGCTTTGCAGAATGCCCAGGATACGGTCGGAATCGCGCACCGAAGATACTTCCGGGTTGGTCACAACCACTGCTTCATCGGCGTAGTACAGCGCCATCAGCGCACCGTGTTCAATACCGGCCGGTGAATCGCAAACGATGTAGTCAAAGGTTTCCGACAGCTCGTTGATGACTTTTTCAACGCCATCTTTGGTCAGGGCTTCCTTCTCGCGAGTCTGGGACGCGGGCAGGATGTACAGAGTATCCACCCGCTTGTCGCGAATAAGCGCCTGGTTCAGGGACGCATCGCCCTGGATGACGTTGACGAAGTCGTACACGACCCGTCGTTCACAGTTCATGATCAGATCCAGGTTGCGCAGGCCCACGTCGAAATCGATAACGACGGTTTTGTGGCCGCGTTTGGCAAGTCCGGTGCTGATCGAGGCGCTGGTCGTGGTTTTGCCAACGCCGCCCTTTCCTGAAGTAACGACAATGATTCTAGCCAAGGTAAAATTCCTGTTTCGCGGTGGATTCGTCGTGTCTGCGGAATTATCCGGTCAATTTTTTGCAGTCCGTCTCGATATCAGGCCTTGTCCAGTGGCGTCACCACCAGCAGGTCGTCCCTGAGCTGGATCTGTACAGCTTTTTTCCAGCCGTTGTCCTGAAGATCTTCGGAGATTTTATAGTGTCCGGCGATGGACACAAGCTCCGCTTCAAGAGATTGGCAGAAAACGCGGGCCGACTCAGCTCCGTGAATACCCGCCAATGCCCGGCCGCGCAGCGGACCGTAAACATGAATGTTGCCCGCAGCCAGCACTTCCGCGCCGGCCTGCACCGGTGCCAGGATGACCAGGTCACCCTCGGGCGCGTAGATTTGCTGGCCGGATCGCACTGGCTGATTG
Source organism: Marinobacter sp. LA51 (assembly GCF_030297175.1). NCBI lineage: Bacteria > Pseudomonadati > Pseudomonadota > Gammaproteobacteria > Pseudomonadales > Marinobacteraceae > Marinobacter > Marinobacter apostichopi. The sequence goes on from NZ_AP028070.1 coordinate 976,686, forward strand.
ATCACCCGCGCAGGTGCTGGTTCGGCTGCCGGGGCGTCTGGAGCGGTGGCACTGCTGGATTCCGGGGTCTCGGCTGAGGCGTCTGGAGCATGGGTCCGGTCCCGGTGGCTGTTGCCCGGCAGCAGCGCCAAGGCCGCGCCACGGGCCAGTCGTCGCTGGTCGTCATTGCCTCCGCGCACGCCGACCACATGGATCTGGTGGCGCCGGCAGGCGCCGATGATTTTGAAGAAATCCAGTTCGCTGTCCAGACCTTCGTACTTTTCCAGGCTGACAATGATCGGAATGTCCTTGAAGAACCCCGGTGCCTGGCTGATCTTGTCCCGAAGCGTGGCCTCGAAGTCGTCGTTGTCGAAATAGTGCAGTTCCAATGCGGTCATGGACACACTGGCACTTTTCAACTGGAAAACCTGTTTAACGCCGGGGGTAGCGGTATCGGTCATGAAGGGGTCTCTTCCATGGTGTTGGGCGACGGGCGCGGTCGCAGTGGACTGTCCTCGAAACGGATGCCGGACCAGCCGGTGCCGACGAACTGGCGGATATTGCCATGGCTGGTGCCGGCGGGCTCATCCAGAACCTGGCGGTAGTGCTGGGCAAACAGTGCCAGCGTGTCGGCCTCGGTCAGATTGCAATGCTGGCCCAAGGCGAAGACCCGGCACGAGCCGGCATTTTCTCCGGCGGCGTTATACAGCGGGCCGTTGTGGAAACCGGTCGGCTGATACTCGAAGTGGCGCTCGATCAGCGCCAGCGTATCGTTGAAATCCGCATGGCCGGCGGCGAGGGAGGCCAGGTGGATACGCACCGCCTCGTTCACGTTCATTATTTGTGATCCTGTTTTGCACCGGTCTGGTAACGGGCTTTCCATTCCTCGTAGGGCATGCCGTAGATCTCTTCCCGGGCCTGCGGGTCGGAAATCTCGAAGCCTTGCTGCTCAGCTTCGGCGCGGTACCATTTCGACAGGCAGTTACGACAGAAACTTGCCAGGTTCATCAAATCAATGTTCTGCACCTCGGTGTGTTCGCGCAGGTGCTTTACCAGGCGACGAAAGGCGGCAGCTTCAATTTCTGTTCGATCGGATTCGGGAATAGGGTTGCTCATGGGGCCTCGCGATGAGTTCGATTCGTGATCACTGGAATTCCTGACATTCTCAGCATAGTACCGTAAGATACAAGGCTGTATAAATGTACAGAATGTTGACGCGAGTTCCAGGCACCATGCACCAGCGCAAGATCATTCATGTCGATTGCGACTGCTTTTACGCCGCGGTGGAGATGCGTGACGATCCAACCCTGCGGGAGGTGCCGCTGGCCGTGGGCGGCGACGGCGGCCGGGGTGTGGTGACCACTTGCAACTACAAGGCCCGCGCCTACGGTGTGCGCTCTGCCATGCCGGGCAGTGAGGCCCGACGGCTGTGTCCGGGCCTGGTGACTGTGCCCACAGACATGGGCCGTTACCGGGCGGCTTCCCAGCAGGTCATGGCCATTCTGCGGGAAATGACCGATCTGGTGGAGCCGCTGTCACTGGACGAAGCCTTCCTCGATGTCTCCGAAGTTACCGATCACAAAGGCAGCGCCACATTGATGGCCCGTTACCTGCGCGAGCGCATTCGCCGCGAGGTCGGGATTACCGTGTCAGCGGGTGTTGCACCCAACAAATTTCTCGCCAAGATTGCCAGTGACTGGGAAAAGCCCGACGGCCTGTTCGTAATCCGACCTGAGGACGTCGACGGCTTTGTCCGCACGTTGCCTGTACAGAAGCTGTTTGGCGTAGGGCAGGTGACTGCGGCCAAGCTCAACGCCCTGGGTGTCGAGACCTGCGGCGATCTCCAGGCCATTGGCCCGGAAGTGCTGATGGACCGGTTTGGCAAGCAGGGTTACCGTCTGCACGAGATGGCACACGGCCGTGATGAACGGTCGGTGGTGGTGTCGCGGATTGCCAAATCAATCAGTGTTGAGCGCACGTTTTCCCAGGATCTGCCTGACCGCGCTGCCTGCGAGACGGTGATGGCGTCGCTGGTCGCGGATCTGAATCTGCGGCTGACCCGCAAGGGCGGGCGCAAACCAATCCACAAGCTGTTCATCAAAATCCGCTACAGCGACTTTTCCACCCATACCCTCGAACGGGTCCGCGAGCATGTGCAGGAGCCGGAAGTCGAGGACTATCTGCCGTTGTTCAAAGAGCTGGCGGGCGAGAAAGATCGACCCGTGCGACTGCTGGGGTTGGGCGTGCGATTCCGCAACGACGATGCGCCGGTGACGCAGCTGCGGCTGTTTGACTGAACTCAGCCCGGGAGCAGCAGCAGGAAGTCGCCCAGCAAGTAGTGCATCGACAGATACCCCAACAATCCGCCAATCACGGCACCGGCAGCAACGTCCGTCGGGTAATGCAGTCCCAGTATCACCCGAGAAGCGGCAACACTGAGGGTGAAGGGCAGGATGATCAGAGCAAAAGCGGGGCTGGCCATAAACAACATGGTCTGAAAACAGGCCGCGTGCAGGGTGTGACCGGACGGGAAACTGTATCGGTCCAGAGGTGGCGTGCCGCAGTTTATGGACGGGAACGAAATGAACGGTCGTTCTCGGATCAGGTGTCGTTTGAGCAGTTTGTAGGTCAGGGTGCAGGTCAGGCCGGTCAGGGTCATCAGTAAAGCCAGCGCCGGACCTTCAGTTGGCCACAGGAAGGGCGTGGTCAGGATCAGTGCGTACCAGAACCAGCCATCGCCGAGGCGGCTGACCAGTCGGAAATAGCCGAGTACCGAGGGGACGCCGGCAACACGGTTAATGGCCTGGCAGAACGCGTATTCCCGCTGGTCCGCCAGTTCAAAGAAGCGAGATGCTTTGGTTGTCGATGGCATGATATCGGGTCCTGGCTGTTTGCGTGAAAACTAACTGTTCGAACTGTTCAATTTGCGAGTTCCAATCCAGTTCGAGGGCGTCCAGTCGGGCCTGGGCCCGAATGCGATTCAGTAACGTCGGCTGGTCGGCCAGCCGTAGGGCACCGTCGACAAAGTCCTCGTCCTCCTGCAGGTCGGCTTTCATGCCGTTCTCCTCGTTCCGCAGGTGTTCGCTGGCAGCACCGTCATTAAAGGCAACCACCGCCAGCCCGCTGGCCATGGCTTCGAGAACCACGTTGCCGAAGGTGTCGGTTTTGCTCGGGAACAGGAACAGGTCGCCGGAGGCATAGTGGCGAGCAAGGTCCTCACCGCGCCGGGTGCCGCAAAAAATGTAATCCGGGTGTTGCTCGGCCAATTGCCGGCGCATCGGGCCGTCACCCACCAGGATGAACCGGGCCCGAGGGTGCAGGTTGCGAAGTCGCTCAAAGCAGGCCACCGCCATGCGCAGATTCTTCTCTGGGGCAAGCCGACCAACGTAGATCACCGCGAGCTCATTGGCCTTCAGGCCCCATTGCGCCCGTAATTCCTGATCCCGTTTATGGGGAGCAAACCGGGTGCAGTCTACGCCGCGGCTCCAGAGACCGGTGGGCCTGATACCCATGGCAGCGGTGGTCTGTGCCATTTTCCGGGTCGGCACCAGGGTGATCGACGTACGATTGTGAAACCAGCGGCCATAGGCGCATAGAAGGCGTTCGAGCACACCAATGCCGTAGTAGTTGCTGTAACTGTGAAAGTTGGTGTGAAAGCCGGAACTGACTGCCAGGCCCAGGCTATGGGCCGCCGACACCGCAGCGATGCCCAAGGGGCCTTGGGTGGCCACGTAGATGGCATCGGGCCGGTCCTGTTGCCAGAGTTTGCGAAGAGTTCCACTTCGAGCCAGGCCAAAACGCAGATCGGCGTAGCCCGGCAGCGGCAGGCCGGTAACCAGGTGTTCTCGACTGAACAGTGCCTGGCCCGCTTCGGCAACCAGGCCCTTGCGTTCTTGTCGCTGACGAGGACGGATCACGGTAACCCGGTGGCCTCGTTGCGTCAGGCCCTGGCACAGGTGTCTGAGCGTGTTCGCCACGCCATTGATTTCCGGCGGAAAGGTCTCAGATACAATGGTAATGTGCTGTTGGCGCCGTGCGGCCTGAACGGTTTCGGTCACGATGATTCCTGTGGTTCCTCGGACATGTCCTTACTATGGAAACCGGGCGTGACAGTTCTGCGACAGTCCCATGACAATCCCTTTACCCGTTCCACCATCCGATGCGGAGACACTATGCAAACGCGAAAGCTGGGAAATACTGACATTGATGTCAGCCTGATCTGCCTGGGTACGATGACCTGGGGCGAGCAAAACACCGAGTCGGAAGCCTTTGAACAGCTGGATTACGCCACTGGGGCTGGTGTGAACTTCATTGATGCTGCTGAGATGTACCCAGTGCCACCCCGGGCCGAAACCCAGGGATTGACCGAGCAGTACCTGGGGAACTGGCTGGCCCGCCGCGGTCGCCGTGATGACCTGGTGATTGCCTCCAAAGTGGCAGGGCCCGGCAATGGCCTGACCTACCTCCGAAACGGCCCCCGGTTGACGCGCGCGCACATCCGGGAGGCGTGCGAGGCCAGCCTGAAACGCCTGCAAACCGATTACATCGATCTTTACCAGGTGCATTGGCCGGATCGGAGCACCAATTTCTTCGGTCAGCTGGGTTACCAACCCAACCCGGAGGAGAGCTCGACCCCCATTGAAGAGACCCTGGAAGCCCTTGATGAGTTGGTCCGGGAGGGCAAGATTCGGCAGATCGGGTTATCCAACGAAACCCCCTGGGGCACCATGGAGTATCTGCGACTGGCCCGGGAAAAGGGCTGGCCGCGCGCGGTCAGTATCCAGAATCCTTACAACCTACTGAACCGGTCGTTTGAAGTGGGTATGGCGGAAGTCGCCCATCGCGAACAGGCCGGTCTGCTGGCGTACTCGCCGTTGGCATTTGGCATGCTTTCCGGCAAGTACCTGGGCGAGAGCTGGCCGGAGAACGGCCGGCTCACTCTGTTTGAGCGGTTCAAGCGTTACAGCAACAGCCGCGGCATGGCCGCAACCCGGGCCTATGTGGAACTGGCCCGACAGCATGGGCTGTCACCGGTGGAGCTGGCGCTGGCCTACGTCAACAGTCGCAGTTTTGTCACCAGCACCATCGTGGGCGCCACTTCTATGGCTCAGTTGAAGGAGAACATCGGTTCCGCAGCCATCACCCTTGATCAGGACGTGCTCGACGCCATCGAGGCGTTGCACGCCGAGTTTACTTACCCCTGCCCATAACCGGCGGCCCAGTCCCGGCAAATGTCGAGGCTGGGCGTGTTGTCTGTTACACGCTGAAATACCCTGGATTATTTTTTGACAAAAACGGAGGTGTTCGCTGACAAATCAGTGGCGCTTTTGTGTTCAATTTCACATCTTTCCGGCGTTTAATCATTAGACTTTAGACTTAGGTATCTCTACAATCCTCCCGGTTTCCAGGTCGTTGAAGTGTCATGATTATTCGCATCTTTGTCGCATTACTAGCCCTTAATCTCGCCGCCTTTGTTGTCCGCGCCGAAGCCGCTGAGCGCGTGTTCGATGAATTGGGTGAAACCGTCACCGTCGAGGACGTCTACGAGCTCCAGGAACGCATGTCAGGTGATTTTGACGATGGCCCGTTCGAGGCTGTCAGTGAGATTGGCTCCCGCTTGCTGACGCTAACCCTGACCCGCTCCGAAGAAGGCGGTAAACGGTATGCATCCGAGCCGGCGCAGCCCGATCATGGCATCGCGCTGCTGAATGAAGGTGCCTGCCTGAACCTGAAGTGGAATTTCTGACCCTCTCCCGATTCCGTTAGTTCTTGCCCTCGCATTGCCAATCTCTCTGTCGTAAACCTGATCTGGCACATTGCCAGCGTTCAGGTGTCGTGTGATCATCGCCCGTAACAACCGCCGGATTGATCCATAAGGAGCTTGGCAATGGCGACTGATACTGGTCGACGTTCGAACGATGTAGAGGCTTGTGTTGATGCAGTGATTGACCGGGTGGGGAAAACCATCACGCTCGGCCTGCCCCTGGGGCTTGGCAAACCCATCCGTTTCGTTAACGCCCTGTACCAGCGTGCCAAAGTTGATCCTGAAATCCAGCTGCACATCGTTACCGCCCTGTCGCTTTTGGCACCCAGGGGTGGCTCGTCACTGGAAAAGCGATTCCTGACCCCCTTTGCCGACCGGCTCTACGGCCGGATTCCGGAATTGGCTTACGCCAGGGACGTCTCCGCCAATCGCTTGCCCGATAACGTGCAGGTCTCTGAGTTCTTTTTTAAAGCCGGCAACTACCTCAACAATAAATCACAACAGCGGCATTACGTCTGCAGCAATTACACCCATGCGGTTCGCGATCTGATGGCGCAGGGTGTCAATGTGGTGGCTCAGATGGTCGCTCCGGGTGAACTCGCAGATCGCGAGGGCATGGTCAGCCTGAGTTGTAATCCGGATCTTACTCTTGACTTGATACCGGAGCTGCGCGCCCGGGAAGAGCAGGGCTCACCGGTGGCGTTGGTAGCGGAAATGAATCAGAACCTGCCCTGGATGGACCGCCATTGCGCTGTGGAAGAGTCGGAGTTCGATGTGGTATTTGAACAGCCCTCTACCGATCATCCGCTGTTCTCGGCGCCGGAGATGGCCATCAGCCCGGAAGACCACTTGATTGGCTTTTACGCCAGCGCCTTGCTGAAAGACGGCGGCACCCTGCAGGTGGGCATAGGTTCCCTGGGGGCCGCCCTGGTGCACAGCGCCATCCTCCGGCATCAGGACAACGAGCGTTGGCGTGCGGTGTACGATGATCTAAGAATTGCCGAGCGCTTTCCCGTGGCCGAAACCGACGGTGGCACTGGCCCGTTCGAACGAGGCCTGTATGGCTGCAGCGAGATGATGGTGGATGGTTTTCTGTACCTGATGCAGGCGGGCATTCTAAGGCGTGAGGTCTTCGACCATGCCGGTTTGCAGATCCTGATCAATCGGGGCGAGCTGAGTGAGCAGGTGACGATGGAATCCCTGGATGTGCTTCGTCGCGAACAGCTGATCGATTCACCCATGCGGGCCAGAGATGTGGCCTGGCTGGTCCGGTTGGGCATCCTTCGGGATACCGTGGAATTCCGGGGCGGCCGTTTGCTTGTGGGCTCCCAGCCGGTTGATGGGGATCTGGATGATCCCCAGGCCCGGGAGGCCATTAAGTCGCTGGCGCTTGGGTCGCGTCTGAAGGGCGGAGTAACCATGCACGGCGGCTTCTACGTCGGGCCAGAGAGGTTTTATCAGTCGCTGCGGGACCTGAGTGACGAGCGCCGGGACCAGATCTGTATGACCAGCGTCAATTTCATCAATCACCTGTATGATCATCGCTTTGGCGACCAGCGGCTGAAAGCGGCACAGCGGCTCCACAGCCGGTTCGTCAATTCCACCATGATGTATACCCTGGGCGGTGCCGCAGTGTCGGACGGGCTGGCGGATGGTCGCGTGGTCAGCGGCGTGGGCGGCCAGTACAACTTTGTCGCCATGGCCCATGAGCTACCCGGAGCCCGGTCCATCGTCACTCTGCGGGCTACTCGCCAGTCCGGTGGAAAGGCCGTCTCCAACATTGTCTTCAACTACGCCCACTGCACCATTCCCCGGCATCTTCGGGACATTGTCATTACCGAGTACGGCATCGCCGATTTGCGGGGCCAGTCCGACGAGCAGGTTTATCTGCGGCTGATCCGCATTGCCGATTCCCGTTTCCAGCCCGGCTTGCTGAAGCAGGCGCAAAAGGCCGGCAAGGTGGCCGCAGATTTCCGCCTGCCGGCGGACTGGTGCGACAACACGCCGGAAGCTGTCCAGGCCGCTGTTGCGGCCGGAGGCGACACCGATGTGTTTCCGGCGTTCCCGTTCGGACGGGACTTTACTGACGAGGAACTGACGTTAGGGAAAGCCCTTAAGACTCTGAAAGCCGCAACGGCAACCCGCCGTGGTAAACTGTGGACACTTCTGCAGGCTGTCAGGGCCCGGGATAACGACAACCGCTTTGCTTCATTGCTCGAACGCATGGGGCTGGCGCAGCCATCGGGGCTGCGGGCAAAGCTGGATCAGCGCCTGGTGATTTACGGTCTGCAACTGAATGACACACCAACCGACACAGGAAACCCAGAAGCCTGATGGATGTCTCACAAACCAAACCTGACGTTTTCACCGTTCACTACGTGCTGAAAAACAAGATCGGCGAACTTGTCGATACTTCTGAAGGCAGCGAGCCGCTGCACTTTATCTATGGCAGCCCGGACATCATCGAGGGTATTCAGAAAGCGGTGAAGGATCGCAACGTCGGTGATTGCCTGGAAGTCACGGTGCCGCCGGCGATGGCCTACGGCGAACATAACCCGGAGCTGATTCGCAAGGTGCCGCGCTCGCTGTTTGAGGGGGTGGAGGATCTTCAGATCGGCATGAAATTCCAGACCAATACCGGTGATGAGGCGCAGATCGTTCAAGTCGTCTCTATTGACGGCAACCTGGTTAAGGTTGATGCCAATCATCCGTTGGCCGGCTTCACCCTGTACTTCGATCTGGAGGTCGTGGGCCGCCGGGAAGCTACTGAGGATGAGATGGCTCAGGGCCGTCCGCTGTCCTGATGTCGTCGTCCCCAGCGCGGTCCAGTTCCCCGGCCTGAACTTGCGACAGACCTCCCTGAACGGTATTTCGGAGCTGGAGCGCCAATTGCGACGAGGTCAGCTCGGGCTCGACCCCAATCGCCGGGTGGAACACAACATCGACCTGAGTCGGCGGCTGTTTCAGCAGCGTCACCAGGTGGCTGTGGAAGGTGTCGTCGCCTACGAACGGAGCCAGAGGGTCCGGGCGTCCCGAGCGGCGATAGCTGATCGTCACCGGCTGGATCGGCGCCCCGCAGTCGGTGGCGGCGCCGAGCAGCAAGCCGTGAAAGGGCAGTACTGTTAAGCCGACACCGGTGGTGCCTTCCGGAAACACCAGTACCGATTCCCCCGCCTGCAGTTTTTCCCTAATTGAAGCCCGAACCCGCCTGGCCCGCCCACCCCCGCGTTTGATGAACAGGGTGCCGGCCTGTTGCGCCAGCCAGCCAATGATCGGCCAGTCGCTCACTTCTGCCTTGGACAGAAACAGGATCGGGGTCAAACTGCCCAGAATCGGGATGTCGGACCAGCTGATGTGGTTGCTCACGTACAGGACGTTGCGTTCGGGTGGGGCGCCGTGAACCCGAACTCCAAATCCGAGACACCGGCACGCCCACAGGAAGCATCGACGCGCCCAGGGCGTTCGATCAACCCGCCGGCGGGTCAGCAGATCGAAGGCCAGAAGGCTGGATGCCAGCAGCACGGTCGCGGCCAGGAACAGGCAAAAGGCGGTCAGCCGAAAGGTGAGTCTGAGCCATGCCATGGAAAGTCTCCCGTTTTCTGCCGTCTTACTGGCAGTCTGCAAGCTCCGTCAAAAGGCCTTAAGAGGAGGTCTTAAGAAGTGGTCTTAAGAGGCCTTGCCCAGGAAGTGGCGGCTGTAGCGAGCGGCCAGATTGTTCACTTCCAGTAAGACCAGTAAATCGGCGCACCGGAACTCCGGATCCCAGCAGGGTTCGCCGCATACCTTGGCGCCAAGTCGCATGTAGGCCTTGATCAGCGGTGGAATCATGACCGTGCGGGTGTCATCAATAACATGGGTCAGGTGCGGCAGTTTTCGTTTTGGAAATACCCGGTACTCGTCGTCTGCCAGGTACTCGTGCTGCAGTTGACGGGCGATCCGCCAGGCTTTCAGACCGCCATCGGCCATGCTGATGCTTGCACAACCGATCACATAGTCAACCTTGCGGGCCATCAGGTATTCAGCCACGGCCGACCACAGCAACCCTATAGTCGCGCCATTGCGGTAGTCGGGGTGCACGCAGGTGCGACCCAGTTCGGCGGCGGTGCCCGGCAACTGGTTCAGCGCCGACAGATCAAATTCGCCAGTGGAATAGAAGCCGCCGACCAGTTCGGTGTTGGCCTGGTGCAGGATGCGGGTAGTCGCTACTAGCTCACCACTGTCACCGTCGGTGACGATCAGATGGTCGCAGACGGCGTCGAAGGAATCGCGGTCCAGTCCTGGCACCTCGGCGCCCAGGTCGCTGCCGTATTCCTCCGAAAACACCTGGTAGCGCAGACGCTGCGCCGCTTCAATCAAATCGGGGCTGCGGGTGATGGCACTGGTCAGGCGACGAGCGCTTCGACGTGGTCTCGCGGTTTGTGCAGTCATGGCATGGTCTCTTTTGTGTCCATTTCCCGACAAGCCTATGAAGCCGGTGTGACACACCCATGACGAGGGAGTGACGTCTGTATGACAGGTCGCGATTAGCTGATGCAGGCGAGGCGCTTTGTCACGGGCTGTAACAGAGTCCTGGTTCCATGTATATTTCTGAATAGCATGTATAATTGCTGTTACCGGAGGTTGTCTGTATTGTCGGGCAAACGGTACGACTCACAATTGGAAAAACAAAATCAGAGATGGATGGCGTGGAACAGACAAACGAAAGTTGGCGAATTCTCATTGTTGAGGACGACGAGCGACTGGCCGAGCTGACCCGTGAGTATCTCGAGAGCAACGGTCTTCAGGTCTCGCTCGAAACCCACGGTGGTGCGGCAGTTGAGCGCATTCGTAATGAGCAGCCGGATCTGGTGGTCCTGGACTTGATGTTGCCGGGCGAGGATGGCTTGTCGATCTGCCGTCGGGTGCGTCCGTTCTATTCCGGCCCCATTATCATGCTGACAGCCCGCACCGATGACCTGGACCAGGTCCTTGGCCTGGAAATGGGGGCGGACGATTACATCGGCAAACCGGCTAAACCGCGCGTGTTGTTGGCTCGCATACGCGCCATGCTGCGCCGTGTGTCGGAAGCCGGGCAGGCCGCCAGTGACGAAGCCAACGGTGAAGAGCCGGTTCGTTTGCAGTTCAACGACCTGGTAGTTGATCGGTCCATGCGCGAGGCTTGGTTAAGCGATGCCAGTATCGACCTGACCAGTGCGGAATTCGACCTGCTCTGGTTGTTGGCGAGCAACGCCGGACGGGTGCTGAGCCGCGAGGAAATCTTCACCGCCTTGCGTGGCATCGAATACGATGGTCAGGATCGCTCTATTGATGTTCGGGTCTCCCGCATCCGGCCAAAGATTGGCGACGATCCCATCCATCCCCGTCGAATCAAAACCGTCCGCAGTAAAGGCTACCTCTTTGTAAAGGAAGCCTGACAATTCAGTCTCTGGAGCCGGTGCGATCTCTCTGAAAGGCATCGGCGTTCCGTACCAGGGTTCATGACATGCCCCTGATGTTCTTTCTCAAGCTTTATGCGCGCTTTGCCGGCCTGGTGATGCTGGTTCTGGTTGTCTGTGTCGCTCTCTTTGTGGGCGTCAATTCGGTCAGGTCCCAGTTCTGGCATGAGCGTTTTCCCGAGCCGCTGATGCGCTGGCTCCAGTCCGACCCCGATGCGGCCGAGCGCTATCACTGGCTCGGTTCACTCTACGATTTCGAAGTGACTTCCGCTGACGAGCTGGCCTTATCTCCGGTAACGCTGGAGCGCCTTGGCTACAATCAGGTTGTCTCCCTGGCCACCCCCTCTGGCTACCGGATTCTGGCAGCCGGTCCCGATGCCCAAGTGTTGCAGATGGAGTTGGACGATCCGTACCAGGAGGTGGCTGAAGCAGTTGCCCTGATCGTGCGGTGGCATTTGCGGGCATCCGGCCCGGACGAGCGTGCCAGCATGGCGTCCCAGTTTGCCGAGGCGCTTAATGTTGAGGTGGTGCCGGTGAATGATGCCGGCCTGCTCCCATCCGATGAGGTGCTTGAGCGGGTGGCCAGCGATGGCCTGGTGTTTTACCAGCAGGGTCCGATCGGCATGGGGCATGTGCTGTTGAAGCTCGATGATGGTGAGCTGTTCCGGATTGCCATGCCGCCTCCGTTCACGCCCTGGGCCTGGCCGGTGATTCTGCTGCTGGTAGCGGTGGTCGGTGGAGTGCTCGCGGTCGCGGTGTTCCTTGGGGTACGTGCCGTCGACAGCAACCTGCGTAAAGTTGAGTCGGTGGCCATTCGCATTGCCCGCGGCGAGATGGGCGCCCGGGTGGAAACCGGGTCCGGGACCCTGGTTGCCCGCCTCAGTGCCTCTTTTAACGGCATGGCAGAGCACATTCAGCGTCTGGTTAATGTGCAGCGTGAAATGATTCACGCGGTCTCTCATGAGCTGCGCACGCCAGTCGCCCGCATCCGGTTCGGCGTGCAGATGATTGAGGACTGCCAGGATGAAGGGCGGCTGCAGAAACAGCTCGAAGGCATCGATGGCGATATCCAGGAACTGGATGAGTTGATTGATGAAATTCTGACCTACGCTCGGCTGGAGCAGGGCGGACCGGTGTTCTCGTTGCAGGAGGCGTCGGTCACCGATCTGGTTCGGCAAGTGGTGTCAGAGCAGCAACTGATTCGACCGGCATTGAAAATCGAGGCAGATATTGACCCGACCTCCGAGCAATGGGCCCTTGCCGATGTCGAGCCGCGTTATATCCACCGGGCTGTTCAGAACCTGGTCGGTAATGCTGGACGGTACGCGGCTGGCCGGGTGCTGGTGCGTTGCAGCATCGACGAGGACAACTGTCGGATTGACGTTGAAGATGACGGCTCCGGGGTTCCAGAGGAAGATTGGGAAAAAGTGTTTACCGCCTTTGCACGGCTTGATGACAGCCGAACCCGTACTTCTGGCGGATATGGCCTGGGCTTGTCCATTGTCCGGCGCATCCTGTACTGGCATGGCGGGCAGGCTTTTGTAGGCCGCAGTAACGAGCTGGGTGGGGCGCGTTTCAGCCTGGTGTGGCCGCGTAAGAAGCCGATTGACCCGATTATGTGACCCGCAGCTCAGGGTCTAACCAGATGTAACAAAGTCGCTACACAACCGCTACGGACGAACGTCACCGATTGGCTAATACTAAGAGTGTAAGGGATGGCTTTTGAGGTTGTAGTTCTTAGGAACTTTCCTTGTTTCATTCGTCATTTGAGGGCCGGTTTTCCGGCCCTTTTTTTATTTTCCCCTCCTTTTTTGTCCCATTCGGTCTCCTCGCATTTCCACTGCTGCTAGAATCCGTGAAAAACAAACGGAGATCTTTATGACTCGCTACCTGCTTGCCATCGATCAGGGCACTACCAGCTCCCGCGCCATCGTGTTTGACGACACCGGTGCCAGTGTTGCTTCTGACCAACAGGAGTTTCATCAGCATTTCCCCCGGGACGGCTGGGTTGAGCACGACGCGATTGAGATCTGGGAAAGTACGCTGGCGGTGTGTCGCAGTGCCCTGGAAAGGTCAAATGTGTCGGCTGCAGACCTGTCGGGCATCGGAATCACCAACCAGCGCGAAACCACGGTGATCTGGGAGCGCAGCACTGGCAAGCCCATCTACCACGCCATTGTCTGGCAGGATCGACGCACCGCATCGGTGTGCACAAAGCTCAAGACTGATGGCCATGAGGATACGGTGGTGGAGAGGACCGGGCTGTTGATCGACCCGTATTTCTCGGCCACGAAAATCGCATGGATTCTCGATAACGTCGAGGGCGCGCGGGCTCGCGCCGAGACCGGCGAGTTGGCCTTCGGCACCATTGACAGCTGGTTGCTGTGGAATCTGACCGGTGGAGAGTCCCACTGTACTGATGCGACCAATGCTTCTCGTACTGCGTTGTTCAACATTCACGACCAGGACTGGGACGATAAGCTGCTGGAGCTGTTCCGGGTGCCCCGGTCGTTACTGCCCGAGGTACTGGACAGCGCCGCCGATTATGGCACTACCCAGGTGGATTGGCTGGGGGCGCCGGTTGCCATTGCCGGCGTTGCCGGCGACCAGCACGCAGCCCTGATCGGGCAGGCGTGCTTTGAGCCGGGGATGGCGAAGAGCACATACGGCACCGGCTGTTTTCTGATGCTGAATACCGGCGATAAGGCGCTGCGATCGGAAAACCGGTTGCTAACCACCATGGCCTACCGCCTTAATGGCAAGCCCTGCTATGCCATGGAGGGCAGCATCTTTGTGGCTGGCGCTGCCATGCAGTGGCTGAGGGATGGCCTGAAGCTGATCAAACACGCCAGTGAATCGACGGCGCATGCGGAGTCTGTAGGTGTTGAGAATCCGGTGTACCTGGTGCCCGCGTTCACCGGTCTGGGCGCGCCACACTGGGACCCGCATGCCCGGGGCGCAATCATGGGGCTGACCCGGGATACCGGAATAGCCGAAATCGTGACGGCCGGTCTTCAGTCCGTGTGTTACCAGACCAAGGACCTGATTCGGGCCATCCAGAACGACGGCGCCCACCTGAAAACCTTGCGGGTGGATGGCGGTATGGTGGTCAACGACTGGGTGATGCAGTTCCTCGCCGATATCCTTGATGTCACCGTGGACCGCCCAAAAATCACCGAGACAACTGCTCTGGGCGCGGCCTATCTGGCAGGCCTGCAAACGGGGGTCTACTCCAGTCTTGAGGAAATCGCCAAACTCTGGGAATGCGAGCGCCGATTCGAGCCGCGCATGGGGCCTTCGCTGCGGGAGTCCCTGTACGCTGGCTGGATCGATGCTGTTGAGCGAGTCTGCAACGACTGACTGCGGTCAGGCGTTGCGCTCAAACGCGATGAGGTGATCGGCTTCTACGCGCACGGGGACGTGCTCGCCCAGGTGAAAATCGAGGTGGCTTCGGAACAGCGCCTCAAACTCGGTGTCCTCCGAGCATCGGAAGCGGTAGAGCGTCGAGGTGCCGGCAAAGGTTTTTTCAACGACTTTGGGGCGCAGCTCGGAGTCGGCATCATAGACGATATCGTCGGGGCGGATGAGTACATCCACCAGGGTGCCGGCTGACCAGTTGTAGGCCCGGTTGCCGTGAATCACACCCAGCTCGGATTCGATGGTATCCGGCCCGAGGGTCTTCCCGGGTACGAAACCGCCCTGGCCAACGAAGCCGGCAACGAAGCGGTTCGAGGGTTCGTGGTAGAGGTTGTAGGGAACGTCCCACTGCTGGATCTGACCGTCGCGAAGCACCGCGACCTGATCGCACATGGCAAATGCTTCTTGCTGGTCGTGGGTGACCAGGATGGCGCTGATGCCGAGAGTCTTTAATATATCCCGCACATCGAGGCTTAACCGGCGACGCAGGTCTGCGTCCAGGTTGGAGAAGGGCTCGTCCAGCAGGATCAGCGTCGGCTCCGGTGCCAGGGCGCGTGCCAGGGCAACGCGCTGTTGCTGGCCACCCGACAACTCGTGCGGGTAGTTGTTGGCCAGATCCTGCAGGTGCACCACGTCGAGCAGTTCCGCCACTTTCTGATGCTTCTCGGCCTTGGACATGTTGCGCAGGCCGAAGCCGACGTTGTCGGCGATGGTCAGGTGCGGAAACAGGGCGTAGTCCTGAAACACCATGCCCACCCGGCGTTTCTCCGGCGCCAACGTCCGGCCGGGCAGGCTGATGGCCTGAGAGAGCAGGCTGATCTCGCCGCTGTTTAGAGGTAGGAAGCCGGCCAGAGCCCGCAAGATGGTGCTCTTGCCGCAGCCGCTGGGCCCCAGCAGACAGCCGATGTCACCATGGCTGAGTGCAAAGCTGACGTCTCGGACCACGGAGTCACCCCCGTAACCACAGGACAGGTTGTTCACCTCGAGCAGCCAGCCGTCCGGGGAATGGGTGGGAGTATGCATGGCATTAGTCCAGCTGATTGAGGATGAGGAACTCCAGCAATGCTTTCTGGGCGTGCAGCCGGTTCTCGGCCTCGTGCCAAACCACTGAACTGGGGTGTTCCATCATGTCAGCCGAAATTTCCTCGCCACGGTGGGCCGGCAGGCAATGCATGAACAGGGCATCCTTGTCGGCCACCTGCATCAGCGCGGGGCTGATTTGATAGCTTCGGAAGGCCTGCTCGCGGATCTTCTGTTCTTCTTCCTGGCCCATGGACGCCCACACATCGGTGACTAAAAGGTTGGCCTTGCGCGCCGCTTCAGCCGGATCCCGGAATAGGGTTACCCGATCGCCATGGGCTTTCAGCAGTTCGGCATCGGGCTCGTAACCTTCCGGGCAGGCAACATTAAGATGGAAGTCGAACTGCGCTGCCGCATTGACGTAGGAATGACACATGTTGTTGCCGTCGCCAATCCAGGCCACGGTGGCACCGCGAATGCTGCCACGGTGTTCCCGGTAGGTTTGCATGTCGGCAAGTAGCTGGCACGGGTGAAAATCGTCAGTCAGGGCATTGATGACCGGTGCCCGGGAAGCGGCAGCAAAGCGCTCGACCGTGTCATGGGCAAAAGTGCGGATCATCACCGCATCGACCATGCTGGAAATGACAATTGCAGAGTCTTCAATCGGTTCTCCGCGACCCAGTTGGGTGTCTCGGGGTGACAGGAACAAGGCCGAGCCGCCCAGCTGCGCCATCCCGGCTTCGAACGACACCCGGGTCCGGGTCGAGGATTTCTCGAAGATCATCGCCAGGACGCGATTCTTGAGAGTGTCCCGCACCTTGCCTTGATGCCACTCATCCCGGAGTTTGGAGGCATGATCCACCAGGCTTTCCAGCTCGGTGGTGGTCATGTCATTCAGTGTCAGAAAGTGTCGTGCCGCCATGCATTGGCCCTTATGTCAACGAAGCCCGGCATCACCGGAGTTGGCGAATACGTTGCCTGAAAAAATGGGCCAACAAGTCTAGCCCTTCGTAGCAGGGATGACAACGCTGTGGCGCCCGGCTGAGGCGGCCAGCGCGGTGCCGTGTTTGGTGCGGTCTTCGCTGGACGTGTACAATAGACTGCAAGTCCGTTGCCCATTGGCAATTCCGTTTCCGATCAGAGGTGAATGTTCATGGACATTAACGAAACCATCAAGAGCCAGCTCGGCGATAATCCCGTCATCCTTTACATGAAAGGCAGCCCCCAGGCTCCCCAGTGCGGGTTTTCCGCCAAGACGGTTCAGGCTCTGATGGCCTGTGGCGAGCGCTTCGCATTTGTAAACATTCTGGACAACCAGGAACTCCGCGAAGCCCTGAAGGTGTACTCCAGCTGGCCAACCTATCCCCAGCTGTACATCAACGGTGAATTGGTAGGTGGCTGCGACATCGTCCTCGAAATGTCCGAGAGCGGTGAACTGACCAAGATGGTCAAGGACGCTGCCAAGCAGGCCGAAGCCTGATTTGAACGCTTCAGAACCGGTTCGGGGAGAACACCAGTTCAATCTCGAACCGGCTCTGGCCGCCGACCGGAGGCTCCGGATAGGGGCTGGCGGCCAATGATGCGCGGTAAGCCGCATCGTCAATTCGCTTAAGCCCCGTCGATTTCAGTACTCTCGCCCGTGTCAGGGCACCATTGTTCAGCAACTGCAACTCGATTTCCATTACCAGCCGTTCCGACAGCTGGGCGATTGCTGGCACTCTCAGTTTTTCAAGCTCATGACCAAGGTGGACTGCCAGTTTGACGAGGTAGGGGTCCTGCTCGTCCGGCGATTCCGTTATTCGGGTGGTGGTTGCTTCGGGGCGCGGCTTAACCTTGGTCGATTGTTCGCCTGCCCGGGAGGGAGTGCTGGCGGTTGGTGCGAAGGTTGATGCAGTGGCCCCGCCACCTGGTGTGTTCGGCGCATTCTTGGTCAAGGCCTGAGCTTGGGGTTGGCTACTGACGCTGGAGTCGCTGGTGGTACGGATAACGGGTTCAGAGCGTGTTTGTGTGGTCTCGGTCTTAAGGGCGGGGACTTCGAATCTGGGGTTGCGGGTATTGGCCTTTGCCATTGCCGAAGTGCGATCGGGACGGGTTACTGTGCCAGGGGCAACCAACTCCACGCTGACGCGATGGCGGATATCATCGGGCTCCTGAAACGGCGACGGAAACCCGGAAAGTAGCAGCGTGTGGGCCAGAAAGGCCGCCGACATCGCCAGTACTATGCGATAGCCGGCCGGCAGGCTGTGCTTGGACCCTTCGGTTTTCTGCATCAGACTCAGGCTGTTTTACTCCGCAGGCTGCCGACTACCGCGTCCAGGGCCCGGTCGATCAGCGCACCCTGTTCGAGCAGGGTCAGGCGGCCTCGGCGCATTTCGTGCGCCAGCGCAATCCGATTCTTCTCGATGACCTTCAGGCCCATGCGGTTAACAAACACGAAGCAGTCCGCCTCTTCAATGATCGCCGACAGCTTGCAGCGGAAACTGGCGCCATTCACCAGGCGGAATTCCACCCAGTTGCCGATTTCGATAGTATCGATCTGAGCTACATACTCCGAAATCGCGGCCTCTTCCAGCTCTTGCTGACGCTCCACAGCGGTCTGGTGCAGCGTGGCAATGTCTTGCTCGGGCTCGGTTGGGGAGTCCTGTCTCGCTTCGATAGCTGCGTTGGTCCGGAAGGCTTCTGCCAGCTCGTGCTTGAGGTGCCCGATCATCACATCCAGTTTCGATGAGTTGTAGGAGACCTCTTCCAGTCCGGCGCGAAGCGTCTTGAGCAGGCTGGGAACCACCCGTACCCACTGATCCCGTTCGTCGTCTTCCTGGTGCGGGTGCAGGCACCAGATCAGGTCGTCGACGACACGCACAGATTCGTTCCAGCGATGCTCTACGTCGTCCCGCAGATATGCAAGGAACATTACGCGGCTCCAGCCATTCATCAGGATATCGTGAATGGTTTCGGGCAGTTTGTAACGGGAGACTTTCTGCTTCAGCAGGTTGTCGACGGTCTCCTGCGCCCGCTGAGACTTGATGCGGCCACGCTCGGATTCACGGGTGCGTTGCTCGACGAGGGAGGATTTCCGATTCTCTTTCTCGAGAAACTGGTCAAATTCTTGGTTCAGGGTTTCGAACAGGGTCACGTCTCCGGTGAATTCGTTGAGA
This sequence comes from Marinobacter sp. LA51, assembly GCF_030297175.1. Classification (NCBI taxonomy): domain Bacteria; kingdom Pseudomonadati; phylum Pseudomonadota; class Gammaproteobacteria; order Pseudomonadales; family Marinobacteraceae; genus Marinobacter; species Marinobacter apostichopi. The sequence continues at coordinate 995,456 of NZ_AP028070.1, forward strand.
ATCCGCTGAACAATGTTATGGATCTGGTTGTACAGCTTGTCTTTTGCCTTTTCATCGCTGGAGCTCCAGCCAATGCCTGCGCGGGCCATAGAGTTGAGCAGGCGCCGAGCCGGGTGGTTGGCCTGGCTGAAAAAGGTCTTGTCCCGGATCACCACTTTCAGAATGGGGATCTGTAATCGGCTGATGAGCACCTGTACTGGCGCAGACAGGTTGTAATCGTCCAGGATGAACTCGAACAGCATGGACACCAGGTTGATGAGGTCCTCATCGAACTCGTCCAGTGCTGGCTTCCGGCCATCGCCGGCATCGGCCTGGGACAGGATCTGCTGGACTACGTAGCGGAGATCAATGGTGATTGGCTCGCCGTCGCTGAGATTGCCGTTGATCGGACGGGTATCCGGCAGGGGTAGGGCGTTCAGCAGGTCCGCCAGCTCGGAATCGCCAACCAGGCGAATGCCTGGATCGGAGGCGCGCGGCGGGATCCCGGCATTAGCCCGCTGTAGGGCCAACATCTGACGAATTTGTTCGAATACCGCACGGTTGCTTGCGGCCTCGGCACTGGTTTGCTCCGTTGCCTCTGGTGCCTGGGAGGGGGCATCCTTGGCGGATTCGGCGGTATGTTGCTTGCCAGCTTTGCCGTGGTAGCGGAAATTCGGGATCACACCCGCCTGGATCAAGATCCGGTTGGCCTCGTCCAATAGCATGCCCAGGTTGGATACCACGTAGCGATCAAACTGCTTGAGCAGGATGAGACGCTCACGAATCTGGATTTCCAGGGCTTCAATGGCTTCGGTGAAGGCGCTGCAGAGATGCTCGGGCGCCATCGGGTTGACGGGGGATTCTTCGGTCGCTTCGGAGTAAACTTGACCGAATCGGGTCTGCAATTGCAGCAGCGGGCCCTGGAAGTGGGCCTTGGCCTTGGTGATCATGGCATTCAGGGCGACCTGTTCTTCCAGATCCTCATCGCCGACCAGCGACAGACTCTCGGAGCTGGCCTGTTTGCTCAGGGTCTCTTCCTGGCTGTGGCCGGTGTGCGGTGGCTTCGAGAAGAAGTGGGCGACCGCGCTCTGGAAGTGGCGCTCAACGCCCTTGCGCTTGATCCGGATCTCGCGCATGGCCTCAAAGTAGCGATTCTGTTCGTTGTTGCTGCGCGCATTGTTGGCGAGCTCGAACAGTGAATCGTCGACGGCATCGAATGCGCCCTGCATCAGATCGCCCAGCCCGGCGACCACCGTGTCACGGATGCGGGTAACCTCCGCGGGGACCGGTTTGTTGTTGCCCGCTTCCCTGTGCTCGCGAAGGTAATGTATGCCGGACTGCTTGTTCATGGCAGACTCCTTTTACGCCTCAACCGGATACATGACCGAGCAAAAATCCTGATTTTCTAATTATTGGTCAAATTTACCGCATTTTCAGCAAAGTTAACATGACTAAAGCCAGACCTGCGACCGACGTCAAAAAACGGTGCATGTGTCAGGCACTGTATTCGGTATTACTGGCCCAGTTCTCCGTACCGCCAGTGAGATTCTGGGGAGCATCGGGTTGAGGGGCTCTGGGATGGGGCAGCCACCCAACGCTTGGCGATGGGTCCAGAGGCATGCTCCTTAAGATTGCTTATTCGTCACCATTCTAAGTGTTAGTGGCTAATCGATAAGGGTCAAGAAAGTGGTTAATATTTGATCTTTCTAAAGTCTGCTTCTTCATAACTCCGGGATCTATAGGGAGTTCGGTGATTATCTCGCCACAGCGCGTTTTCGGCGCTTTCGGGGATGGACGATGGCAGCTTTAACCACGTTATCCTTGATCTGGAGTACTTCAACGCGGTGCCCGTCGACTTTCAGGCACACGTTGGTGTCAGGAATATTCTCCAGGGTCTCGGTGATCAAGCCATTCAGGGTTTTCGGGCCATCGATCGGCAGCTTCCAGCCCAGAGTCTTGTTTATGGTGCGCACGGCAGCGGTGCCATCGATAATAAAGGTGCCATCGTCCTGAGGGATGATGTCTGGGCTGGTGGCGGCGTAGTCGGTGGTGAACTCGCCTACGATCTCTTCCAGTATGTCCTCCAGAGTGGCCAGGCCGAGCACGTCTCCGTATTCGTCAACGACCACGCCGAACCGGCGCTTGCCTTTCTGGAAGTTGATCAGCTGGGTATTCAGTGGCGTGCTTTCAGGTACAAAGTAGGGCTCCTGGCACAGCTGCATGATCATGGCCTTGTTGACTTCCTCGTGCAGCAGCAGCTTGGAGACGCTGCGCAGGTGCAGTATGCCCTTGATCTCGTTAATGTCACCCGAGAACACGGGCAGGCGGGTGTGCTGACTGCTTCGGAGCTGACGCAGGATCGTGTCGGTGTCGTCTTCCAGGTCGATACCCACCACTTCGTTGCGCGGCACCATGATGTCGTTCACCGTGACCTTTTCCAGGTCCAGGATGCTCACCAGCATGTCCTTGTGTTTGGCTGGTATCAGCGCGCCAGCCTCATTCACCAGGGTGCGCAGCTCTTCCCGGCTGAGGTGGTCGGTGGCGGCGTCTTCCGGCGAGATGCGCAGGAGTTTCAGGATGCCGCCGGTGAGCAGGTTCACCGCCCAGACAATGGGATAGAGGATTTTCAGCAGCGGGCCAAGGATGTAGCTGGCCGGAAAGGCGATTTTTTCGGGAAACAGCGCTGCCAGGGTCTTTGGCGTGACCTCGGCAAAAATCAGTATCACCACGGTCAGCAAGATGGTTGCGATGGCAATGCCGGCGTCGCCCCAGATCTTGATGGCAATGACGGTGGCGATCGACGACGCAAAGATATTCACGAAGTTGTTTCCGATCAGGATAACCCCGATCAGCTGGTCGGTTCGCTGAAGCAGCTTTTCTGCCCGGCGTGCGCCCCGGTGGCCGGTTTTGGCCATATGTTTGAGGCGATATCGATTCAGGGACATCATGCCGGTTTCCGAGCTCGAGAAGAAACCGGACAGCATGATCAGGCCGACGAGGAGGATAAACAGCGCGGTCAGCGATGTTTCGTTCAAGGGGAGCGTCCTTATATTACCGACAAGTGGGGAAAGTAGGGTGTGGCCAAGGTCGGTGTCAAGTTATGAGGTCCGGGCTCAGGCACCTTTCTGGAACAGCAGTTCCAGGACGAATTTGCTGCCGTAAAAAGCCAGCATTAGCAGTGCGCAGCCTGCCAGCGTCCAGCGGCTCGCAGTCAGGCCGCGCCAGCCCCTGGTGTAACGTCCGATCAGAAGGGCGACGAAAACCAGCAGGGAGAGCATGGAGAATACAGTTTTGTGCGCCAGATCCTGGGCGAACAGGTCCTGCACAAACAGGGCGCCGGTCGCGATGGCCAGGATCAGCATGACCACGCCTGCCCAGACCATTTCAAACAGCAGCGACTCCATGGTCTGCAACGGCGGCAGATTCCGCACCAGCAGACTGTTGTAGTTGCGTTTCAGCTGACGGTTCTGGAAGTAGAGCAGGGTTGCCTGGATGGCAGCGAGAGAACACAGGCTGTAGGCTGTGACCGAAAGTGCGATGTGTGACAGCATGCCGTAGCTGTCATCCGAGACCAGTCTCGACGGTGTATGTGTCACCAGGGCCAGGATGATGGTCAGGGTGGCCAGCGGATAAACGACCAGGAACAGGTTCTGAACCGGCTTTCTAAGGTTCAGGCCCAGCAACATAAGTACGATCAGCCAGGAAATCAGCACTGAGCTTTTAAAGAAGCCAAAGTCGAAGCCGCCGTCGTGATGGACGCTTTGGGCTATGAGCAAACCGTGGCTGATCAGTGCGAGCACCCCAATCAGGGTGGTGATGGCGAGATTGCTGGTAATGCGTCCCCTGAAATGCAAAGCCTGCAGCGCGGTGCCCACGCTGTACAGGAAAAGAGCGGTGACCGCGAGAATCAGCGTTCCCATAACTTCCTTATATACCACTGTTATTACAGGAGATCGGTGGTTCGTTTCACCGATTTGACCGGGCTGGTCGTTTCAGGGCGATAGTCTGGTTATAATGTCGCGATTATGCAACTGGAATCAAGGCGCCGAGCCGGCACCTGCACTCCATGCACTCAATTTATCCGGGGTACGGAAGAGCAACATGTTTGAGAACCTCCAAGACCGACTTTCCGGTAGCCTGCGCAAGATTTCCGGTCAGGCGCGGCTAACCGACGACAACATCAAGGATACGCTGCGCGAAGTTCGGATGGCGCTGCTGGAAGCGGATGTCGCCCTGCCGGTCGTCAAGGATTTCGTCGAAGGTGTCCGCAAGCGGGCCATTGGCCAGGAAGTCCAGCGCAGCCTGACGCCCGGCCAGGTGTTCGTGAAGGTGGTCCAGCAGGAGCTGGAGCGTGTCATGGGCGAGGGCAACGAGTCCCTTAACCTGGCAGTGCAACCGCCGGCGGTCATCATGATGGCCGGTTTGCAGGGTGCAGGTAAAACCACAACGGTTGCCAAGCTTTCGCGCTTCCTTAAAGAGCGCCAGAAAAAGTCAGTGCTGGTGGTCAGTGCAGACGTCTACCGCCCTGCGGCTATCCGGCAGCTGGAAACCCTGGCTGGTGAAGTGGGTGTGGAGTTTTTCCCCAGCACTGCCGAGCAGGACCCAGTGGACATTGCAGAGGGTGCGATTGACGCGGCCCGCAAAAAACACATTGATGTAGTCATCCTGGATACCGCCGGTCGTCTGCACGTAGACGAGCAGATGATGGGTGAAATCGGCCGACTGCATAAAGCGGTTAATCCGGTTGAGACCCTGTTTGTCGTTGACGCCATGACCGGTCAGGATGCCGCCAATACCGCGAAGGCGTTCAATGACGCGCTGCCATTAACCGGTGTTGTGCTGACCAAGACCGACGGCGACGCCCGCGGCGGTGCGGCGCTGTCCGTTCGTCACATCACTGGCAAGCCAATCAAGTTCCTGGGTGTGGGTGAGAAATCCGACGCCCTCGAGCCCTTCTATCCTGACCGGGTTGCCTCCCGGATTCTGGGTATGGGCGATGTGCTCTCCCTTATAGAGGAAGCAGAGCGCAAACTGGATCAGAAGAAGGCCCAGAAGCTCACCAAGAAGATCAAGAAGGGTAAGAGCTTCGATCTCGAGGACTTCCGGGACCAGCTCCAGCAGATGAAGAGCATGGGTGGCATCGGTGGCCTGATGGATAAGTTGCCGGGCATGGGGCAGATGGCTCAGATGGCGCAGCAGCAGGTCAATGACAAGTCCATGGGGCAAATGGAGGCCATTATCTGCTCCATGACTCCGAAGGAGCGTCGCTACCCCGATACCATCAATAATTCGCGCAAGCGTCGAATCGCATCCGGCTCCGGTACCCAGATTCAGGACATCAATCGTCTGCTCAAACAGCACAAGCAAATGCAGAAGATGATGAAAAAATTTGGCAAAAAGGGTGGTATGGCGAATATGATGCGCGGACTTGGTGGTATGATGCCGCCCGGCGGCGGTGGTGGAGGTGGAATGCCTCCGTTTGGCCGTATGTAAAAAGCCTTACACCGAAAACAGGGAATCAACGTGTTTCGCTGTTTTCATTGGCGCTTAATTAGCATAGAATAGCGCCCCTTTCGAGTATGGGTCTTCGCGCCAACTGCGTTTCAGTTGGCGTGAATCGTACAAGTTTCGTACAACAGAACAGGATATTGGTTAAATGGTAAGCATCCGTTTGGCTCGTGGTGGCTCCAAGAAGCGCCCGTTCTATCATCTGACAGTTACCGACAGCCGCAAATCTCGCGACGGTCGTTTCATTGAGCGAGTTGGCTTTTTCAACCCGGTCGCCCGCGGTCAGGAAGAGCGTCTGCGTGTAGATCGTGAGCGCGTTGAGTTCTGGATGGGCCAAGGCGCCCAGCCGAGCGAGCGCGTTGCCCAGCTGCTGAAAGGCGCTGAGTAAGTACGACTTAAGACCGGGGTTTAAGGCATGACACAGACTTCGCAGGAAACTGTGATCGGCCGGATTACCTCGGTGTTTGGGGTCAAGGGGTGGCTAAAAGTTTACTCCTTCACTGACCCCAAGGACGGAATCCTGAACTACCGCGACTGGACTTTAGAGCTCGACGGTAGACGTATTCCGGCCAAGCTTGAGGAGGGTCGCCGCCAAGGGCAGGGGATCGTCGTCAGGCTGAAAGGCATTGATGATCGAGATGTTGCTCTCAAGTACTGCGGTGCAGAGGTCAAAGTCGGCACCCATGAGCTGCCGGAGCTCCCGAAAGGTGAGTTTTACTGGTTTCAGCTTGAAGGTCTTGAGGTATCTACGGTCGACGGTGAGTGCCTGGGAACAGTGCACCACCTGATTGAAACGGGTTCCAATGATGTCCTCGTGGTGCAAGCTTCGGCAAGCTCCATCGATCAGCGCGAGCGTCTGATTCCTTACCTGCCCGAGCAAGTGGTCAGGGATGTGGATCTGGCGGCGGGCCAGATGGTCGTAGACTGGGATCCGGAGTTCTGACGGGTGTGGATTGGCGCAGTCAGTTTATTCCCGGAGATGTTCAGTGCGGTAACTGATGTTGGGATTACGGGCAGGGCAGTTCGGGATGGTCTTCTGACCTTCCAAAGCTGGAATCCCCGTGACTACACCCATGACCGTCACCGCACGGTGGACGACCGGCCATACGGTGGTGGGCCGGGGATGCTGATGAAAATTCAGCCTCTCCGGGATGCTATCAGTGCGGCACGGGAGTCGGCACCTGGTAAGGCCTGTGTGGTGTATTTGTCACCGCAAGGTGAAACGCTGAATCAGTCTGTTGTTGAGTCCCTGGCGGCGGAAGAACGACTGATTCTGGTGGCAGGCCGATACGAGGGTGTGGATGAGCGCCTGATTGCGACGGAAGTCGATCGGGAAGTGTCACTGGGTGATTTTGTTTTGTCCGGTGGCGAACTGGCGGCCATGGCTGTCATTGATGCGGTTACACGCCTCATCCCCGGAGCGCTGGGTCATGCGCAGTCGGCAGAGCAGGATTCTTTTGCTGACGGTTTGCTGGATTGTCCGCACTACACTCGGCCCGAAGTTTACGAAGGTCAGGCGGTGCCGGATGTTTTATTGGGCGGTCACCATGATCAGATCCGGCGTTGGCGACTGAAGCAGTCGCTGAGGCGAACCCTGGAGCGACGCCCCGACCTGCTGGAACAGCGGGTGTTTACGGATGAAGAGCGTCAGCTACTGGAAGAGATTTTGAACGAACCGGGTGCCTCTGAATCATCAGGGCATTAAAAGATTGGGTATCAGGAGCATTACGATGAGCGGCAAGAACAACATCATCAGTCAACTTGAAGCAGAACAGATGACCAAGGAGATCCCTGCCTTTGCGCCGGGCGACACCGTGGTTGTACAGGTTCGCGTAACCGAGGGTAACCGTGAGCGTCTGCAGGCGTTCGAGGGTGTTGTCATCGGCAAGCGTAACCGTGGCATGAACTCCTCCTTCACCGTGCGTAAGATTTCTTACGGTGTTGGTGTTGAGCGTACTTTCCAGACCTTCTCCAAGCTGATCGACGGCATCAGTGTGAAGCGTCGTGGTGACGTGCGTCAGGCCAAGCTTTACTACCTGCGCGACCTGTCTGGTAAGGCAGCTCGTATCAAGGAAAAGCTGGGCTGATCAGCCATTCGCTGAGCAGAACGCTTGTAAAAAAGGCAGCCATTGGCTGCCTTTTTTGTGTCTGTTTGTTCGGTCAGGCATGCTCCTGTCTGAGCGATCGCATGGGATTTGAGTATTGAGACTCGAAGATGAGGCCATCATTGCCCGTTTTACCGATGCCATCTGGCTGGAGGACGGGTTGGGCGAGAAAACGCGGCAAGCGTACCGCAGTGATCTTGTTCGCCTGGCAGGCTGGTTACACGATCAGCCCGGTCAGCCCTTGCTCACGGCCGTGCGCCGAACCGATCTGCTGGCGTGGATGTCCAGGGCGCTGGCTGAAGGTGTAAAGACCTCCACTGCCGCCCGGCGATTGTCCGGCCTGCGGCGCTTCTATCGGTTTCTGTTACGCGAAGGCGTAATTGCGGAGGATCCGACTCTGCGCATCGACAGCCCCAGACTTCCGCGCCGGTTGCCGGATTCGTTGACCGAAGAGGAAGTGGAGTCGCTGCTGGCCGAGCCGGACCCTGAAGTGCCCATTGAGCTGCGGGATCGGGCCATGCTGGAAATATTGTATGGTTGTGGCTTGCGGGTGTCTGAACTGACCCAGTTACGGGTAGACCAGGTCAACTTGCGTCAGGGTGTGGTCCGGATTTCCGGTAAAGGCGGCAAGGAGCGCCTGGTGCCGCTGGGCGAGGAGGCAGTGGATTGGCTGCTGCGCTATATGAAAGAGTCCCGCGGGGAATTACTTAAAGGGCGCTCCTGCGACGCGCTGTTCCCAGGCAATCGGCCCGCCGCGATGACCCGGCAAACCTTCTGGTACCGTATCAAGCACTACGCAAGCCGGGTTGGTATTCGCAAGCATCTTTCCCCTCATACCCTGCGGCATGCCTTCGCAACCCACCTGCTGAATCACGGTGCGGATCTGCGCGTGGTGCAGATGCTGCTGGGGCATTCTGACCTCTCTACCACCCAGATTTACACTCACGTTGCCCGCCAACGTCTGCAGTCGCTGCACCAGTCGCATCATCCTCGTGGCTGAGCCGGTGTTTTTTGGTTAAGGTGTCGGAGTTGAACTTTTGCGGTCACGCTGTGTCGCAGTATCGTGTTTTCATGGCCTGTCCGGTGCGCCCGGGGCCCAATGTCATCTGACTGGATGTAGTTATGTCTGCCAGAAATTATCTGAAGAACGTGGTTTTAGGTGCGGCCTTGTTAGGCGGTGTTGTGGCGGCCGCGCCGAGCACGGCGGGTGAGGTCGAGGACGGAATCGCCAGCCGCCTGACCGCTGCCGTGCCGGGCCTGAAGGTGTTGTCCGTTAAAGAATCCGAGGCGCCGGGTTTGTATGAGGTCCAGAGCAACAACGGCGATACCATCTACACCACCGCCGATGGCCAGTACCTGCTGACCGGGGACCTTTTGAAGGTCACCGATAACGGCATTGCCAATGTGACCGAAGAGGCGCGGGCCAGTCAGCGTGCACAGACCATGGCTAATTTTGGTGACGACGGCGTAATCCGGTTCCCGGCCAAAGGCGAGCAAAAAGCTGAAATCCATGTCTTTACCGACATCGATTGCCCTTACTGTCGGAAGCTCCACGACGAAGTGCCCCAGCTCAATGCCTACGGCATTACCGTCAACTACTACGCCTTCCCAAGGTCCGGTCCGGGCACCCCTTCCTTTACCAAGTACGTGTCGGTCTGGTGCGCCGAGGATCAGCAAGCTGCCATGGATGCCGCCAAGGGTGGCCGTTCGGTAGCTTCAGCCAGCTGTGAGAACCCAGTGCTGGAACAATACCAGCTGGGTGGTCGTGTTGGCGTAACCGGAACCCCGGCCATCGTGCTGGAAGACGGCAACATGGTTCGCGGTTACGTGCCCGCTGACAATCTTGCCCAGGGCCTGGGTCTGCTCTAAAACCTGTCAGGGCTCCGTTCCAATGCGGGGCCCTTCACGGATTTGATACGGTTCCGGTTCAGGGCTTATTCACGGGCACCTGAATCGGTATACTATCCCCCCAAAATTGCAATTCATCAGCACCCGTTCGGGATCAGAGGTGAGAGTTTGAAAGACGTCAGTGTCGGAATCTGCGGACTGGGTACCGTTGGCGGCGGTACATTCAATGTCTTGACCCGGAATGCCAGGCTCATTGCCGGCAGAGCAGGGTGCAACATCCGAATTACCCGGATTGCCAGTCGTCGTCCCCGGACCGATATGGATCTGGGCGATGTGCCGTTTTCGACTGATATCTTTGACGTCGTAAATGATCCCGGCGTGGACATCGTGGTCGAGCTCATCGGTGGTTATGATACTGCCAAAGAGCTGGTGATGACTGCCATCAATAACGGCAAGCACGTGGTAACCGCCAATAAGGCGCTGATTGCAGTGCACGGCAACGAAATTTTCGAGGCGGCCCAGAAAGCGGGCGTGGTTGTAGCCTACGAGGCCGGTGTCGCCGGTGGTATTCCGGTGATGAAGGCTATCCGTGAGGGTATGGCGGCCAACCGCATCGACTGGATCGCCGGTATCATCAACGGAACTGGCAACTACATCCTGACCGAGATGCGCGCCGGCCGTGAGTTTACCGAAGTGCTGAAAGAAGCCCAGGACCTGGGTTACGCCGAAGCCGATCCGACCTTTGACGTGGAAGGCATCGATGCCGCCCACAAGCTGACCATCCTGGCCTCGGCCGGTTTTGGTGTTCCGCTGCAATTTGAAAAAGGTTTCACCGAGGGCATTTCCCAGATTACGCCCTACGATATTTCCCACGCCGAACTCCTCGGCTACCGCATCAAGCACCTGGGCATTGCCCGTCGCCGCGATGATGGTATCGAGTTGCGCGTGCATCCGACCCTGGTGCCCCAGAGTCACCTGATCGCCCAGGTTGATGGTGTGCTGAACGCCGTTCTGGTGGATGGTGATGCCGTCGGTCAGACCATGTACTACGGCCCGGGTGCCGGTGACGAAGCAACCGCTTCTGCGGTTATCGCCGACATCGTCGACGTGGCACGGGCTGTCGCCAGCGGCAGCCAGCAGCGGGTGCCTTACCTCGGCTTCGAGCCCGAGGCTCTTGAGGAACTGGACGTGCTGTCCATGGAAGACATCCAGTCTGCGTACTATCTGCGCATTACTGCCCTGGACCGTCCGGGTGTGTTGGCCAAGATTGCCTCGATCCTCAGCGAGCATGGCATCAACATCGAGTCCATCATGCAGAAGGAATCCGAACTGCAGGATGGTCGTATTCCGGTCATCATCCTGACCCATACCGTTCAGGAGCGGCAGATCAATCGCGCCATTGAAGAGCTGGAAGCCCTGACTGACACCGACGGTCATGTGGTCCGCATCCGCGCTGAAAACTTTAACTGACAGGTAGCTCGCACGTGAGATATATCAGTACGCGGGGCGAAGCCCCCGCACTGGGCTTTGAAGACGTTCTACTCACCGGTCTCGCCACCGATGGCGGGCTGTACGTTCCGGAATCCTTGCCCCATTTCAGCCTGGAAGAAATCCGGAGCTGGCGCGGGCTGTCGTACAGTGAGCTAGCATTCAATGTGATGCATCCGTTTGTGGACGACGCCATTCCGGCCGATGATTTCCGCAAGATGCTGGATGAAACCTACTCGGTGTTCAGCCACCAGGCGGTAGCGCCGCTGGTCCAGCTGGACTCCAACGAGTGGGTGATGGAACTGTTCCGCGGTCCGACCCTGGCGTTCAAGGATTTCGCCCTGCAGCTGCTGGGTCGTTTGCTCGATTACGTGCTGGAAAAGCGCAAGCAGCACGTGGTCATCATGGGGGCTACCTCGGGTGACACCGGTTCTGCGGCTATTGAAGGCTGTCGTCGCTGTGAGCACGTGGATATTTTCATTCTGCATCCCCACGAGCGGGTGTCGGAAGTCCAGCGTCGCCAGATGACTACGGTGACCGGGGACAACATCCACAACATCGCCGTGCGTGGCAATTTCGACGATTGTCAGCGTATGGTGAAGGAAAGCTTTGGCAACCAGAGCTTCCTGGGTGGCAAGACCCAGCTGGCCGCGGTGAACTCCATCAACTGGGCCCGGATCATGGCCCAGATTGTCTACTACTTCCAAGCCTCCCTGGCTTTGGGTGGCCCAGATCGCAGCATGGCGTTTTCCGTGCCCACCGGGAATTTCGGCGACATCTTTGCCGGCTACCTGGCCAAGAAAATGGGGCTGCCAATCTCCCAGCTGGTGATTGCCACCAACCGCAACGATATCCTGCACCGCTTCATGAGTGGCAACAAGTACGAGCAGCATCAGCTCGAACATACTTTGTCGCCGAGTATGGACATCATGGTGTCCAGCAATTTCGAGCGCCTGCTGTTCGATCTCCATGGCCGCGATGGCCAGGCAGTGAAAACGCTGCTGGAGAACGCTACCAAAGGTCCGGTCAGCATCGAAGACTACCGCTGGAAGCACGCCCGTAAGTTGTTCGACAGCGATGCCGTGGACGACAAGGCGACCTGCGATACCATTCGCGAGATTCAGGAAAAGAACGAGTACTTGCTCGATCCCCACACCGCCATCGGTGTGCGGGCAGCTCGTAACTGCCGGCGCGATAGCTCGGTGCCCATGATCACCCTGGGTACGGCCCATCCGGCGAAATTCCCGGATGCCATTGCCGAATCTGGAGTGTCGGTGAAGCCGGAGCTTCCCGCGCACATGGCGGATCTTTTTGAGCGCGAGGAGCGTTACACCGTCCTCGACAACAACATCGCCGGTGTGCAGGAGTTTATTACCAAGCACTGGAAGAACGCCTGACTTGGTATGACACCAAAAAAAATCCTGCGTCGCCCCCAGCCGGACACCGCGCCGGCCTGGGGGCAAAACCTGCCGCCTTTGCTTCGCCGTCTCTACGCTGCACGGGGTATTACCTCCGATGAGCAACTGAGCTATACCCTGAAATCCCTGGCTTCACCGATGGAGTTGCGCGGCATCGACCGTGCCGTCGAGTTGTTAGCCGAGGCCATCGGGCAGCAGCAGCGTGTTCTGGTGCTGGGCGATTTCGACGCCGATGGTGCCACCAGTACGGCTGTTGCCATGCTGGGACTGTCGATGCTCGGGCTGCGAAGCGTCGATTTCCGGGTGCCCAGTCGGTTTGCCGATGGTTATGGTCTGACCCCGGGCATCATCGAACGACTGCGGGATGAGGGCGAGTTGCCGGACTTGCTGGTGACCGTGGATAACGGTATTTCCGCCATCGAAGGGGTGAAGGCTGCCCGCGATATGGGCATGAAGGTGATCGTCACCGATCATCACCTGGCCGGCGACACCCTGCCGGAAGCCGATGCCATCGTGAATCCGAACCAGCCTGGCTGTCCGTTCCTGAGCAAGAATGCCGCCGGTGTCGGAGTCATGTTCTATGTCCTCACCGCGCTGCGTAAGCACCTGCGTGAACAGTCGCTGCTGCCGCAACCTGAACCCAACCTCGGCGCGCTCCTCGATCTGGTTGCGCTAGGCACCGTCGCGGATGTGGTGCCCCTGGATCATAACAACCGGATTTTTGTCGAACAGGGCCTGCGCCGAATCCGTCAGGGCGAGGCCCGGCCGGGCATTCTGGCGTTGCTGGAGGTCGCTGGAAGGGATCACACAGCGATCAGCTCCACCGATCTTGGTTTTGTGGTTGGCCCGCGCTTGAACGCCGCCGGCCGTCTGGACGACATGAGTATCGGCATTGCCTGCCTGCTCGCCGACAGTCCCGATGAGGCCCGTCGACTGGCTCGTGAGCTGGACACCTTTAACCGGGAACGCCGCACCATCGAAAAGGACATGAAAGCCCAGGCCCAGGATCTGCTTGCTTCGATGTCACTGGATCTGGAAGGTCTGCCATGGGGATTGGCGTTGTATGATCCGGAGTGGCATCAGGGCGTGATTGGTATTCTCGCGGCCCGTATTCGAGAGCAAACCAATCGGCCGACCATCGCCTTTGCCAGCGATGATAACGGCGAAGACATCAAAGGTTCAGCCCGCTCCATCCCCGGCTTGCACATCCGCGATGTCCTGGCAGCCGTAGATGCCCGCCATCCGGGCATGCTGAAGAAATACGGCGGTCATGCCATGGCTGCTGGCATGACCCTGGCCCAAAGCGACCTCGACGCCTTTTCCGAAGCCTTCGACAAGGTCGTGCGCGACACTCTGGTGGCCGCGGACCTGGAAGCCGCGATCACTACCGATGGCCCGCTGGCGCTGGATGAGCTGCGCCTGGAAACGGCAGCCCTGCTAAAGCGCGCCGGACCCTGGGGCCAGCATTTCCCGGAGCCGATCTTTGATGGCGAATTCCGGGTGGTCAGTCAGCGCGTGGTTGGTGAGAATCACCTCAAACTGGTTTTGCAGCCGTTTGAGGGTGGCGGCATCATCGATGGCATTGCTTTCAATACCGGCCCCGAAGTGCCGGACTACACTCGCACCGGAGCGCGGGTGGTGTACAAGCCGGATGCCAATACCTTTCGCGGGCGGACCAATCTTCAGCTGCTCGTCGACTATCTGGAACCTCTGCGCAAGCCCGCAGGCTGATTTACTGCCGGAAATCCGGTAGAATCCCGCCTCTGTTTTTACTCATCATTTTATAGAGCGAGTAAGGGTTTCATGGAAATCAATCCCATTGTGACGAAGATTAAAGACCTTCGTGAGCGCACTGAAGCGCTCAGGGGGTATCTTTGACTACGATCAACGAAGTGAACGACTGGTCGAAGTAGAGCGCGAACTGGAACTGCCCACCGTTTGGGACGACCCAGAGCGGGCCCAGGCGCTAGGTAAAGAGCGCTCCGATCTTGAGCTGATTGTGAAAACCATCGACAACCTCACCAGTGGTCTGGGCGACGCCGAGAGTCTGCTCGATCTGGCCGCCGAGGAAGAGGATGCCGACACGGTCGGGGAGATCGAAGCCGATCTGGAATCGCTCGACAAAGAGCTGGAAAAGCTGGAATTCCGCCGGATGTTCTCCGGGGAAATGGATTCCAATAATGCCTACCTGGACATCCAGGCCGGCTCCGGCGGCACCGAAGCCCAGGACTGGGGCAACATGCTGCTGCGCATGTACCTGCGCTGGGCAGAGCGTCGCGGCTTCAAGGCTGAGATTGTCGAACTGCAGGAAGGCGACGTGGCCGGTATCAAGAGTGCCACCATTCACATCCAGGGCGACTACGCTTATGGCTGGCTGCGCACCGAGACCGGTGTCCATCGTCTGGTTCGCAAGTCTCCGTTCGATTCCGGTAATCGTCGTCACACCTCGTTCTCGTCGGTGTTTGTGTCGCCGGAAGTGGACGACAGCTTTGAGATTGAGATCAACCCGTCGGACCTGCGCGTCGATGTCTACCGGGCATCCGGTGCTGGTGGTCAGCACGTTAACCGGACCGAATCTGCGGTCCGTCTGACCCACAATCCGACCGGTATTGTGGTGGCCTGTCAGGCTGGCCGAAGCCAGCATCAGAACAAAGACCAGGCCATGAAACAGCTGAAGGCGAAGCTGTTTGAGCGCGAGATGCAGGAGCGCAACGCGGAGAAACAGAAGGCCGAGGACGCCAAGGCCGACATCGGCTGGGGCAGCCAGATCCGTTCTTATGTGCTGGATGACAGCCGCATCAAGGATCTGCGGACCAAGGTTGAGACCAGTAATACCCAGACGGTACTGGATGGCGATATTGATAAATTTATCGAAGCCAGCCTGAAGATGGCGCTGTAATTATTAGCAGCGCCCAAAGAACCCGGACATTCCCGATTTTAGTGAGCCAACATGACTGATCACACCCAGAATGCACAGCCTGAGGACAACAAGCTGATTACCGAGCGTCGCGCCAAACTGTCCGAGCTTCGCGAGCAGGGCAATCCCTTCCCTAACGATTTTCGTCGTGATGCCACCGCAGCCGAGCTGCAGGCGACCTACGGCGAGAAAACCAAGGAAGAGCTGGAGTCCATGGGTATCAAGGTGGCCATCGCGGGCCGCATGATGCTGGATCGTAAGGCGTTCAAGGTGGTTCAGGACGCGTCTGGCCGTATCCAGATTTATGCGTCGAAAGACGTGCAAAAGGACACCAAACACTGGGATCTGGGCGATATCATTGGTGTTCGGGGCACCTTGTCGAAATCTGGCCGGGGCGATCTTTACGTCACCATGGACGAATACGTGCTGCTGACCAAATCCCTGCGTCCGCTGCCGGAGAAGCACAAAGGCCTGACCGATACCGAGGCCCGTTATCGCCACCGGTACGTGGACCTGATGGTCAATGAAGACAGCCGTCGGGTGTTCCACGCCCGTTCGAAAATCATCAGTACCATGCGTCAGTACTTCACCGACCGGGATTTCATGGAAGTGGAAACCCCAATGCTACAGGTGATCCCAGGTGGCGCCACCGCTCGTCCGTTTGTGACTCATCACAACGCCCTGGGTATCGACATGTACTTGCGCATCGCGCCGGAGCTGTTCCTCAAACGTCTGGTTGTCGGTGGCTTTGAGCGGGTGTTCGAGATCAACCGGAACTTCCGGAATGAGGGACTTTCGACCAGGCATAACCCGGAATTCACCATGGTTGAGTTCTATCAGGCCTACGCTGACTACAACGACCTGATGGACCTCACCGAGGACATGATCCGCACCATTGCCCAGAAAGTTCTGGATACCACCACGGTGGTCAACACCCGAACCTTGTCCGATGGCACCGAGGAGTCGGTGGAGTACGACTTCGGTAAGTCGTTCGAACGCCTGACTGTCGTTGAAGCCATTCTGCGCTACAACCCCGACGTGAAGGCCGAGCAACTGGCCGACGAGAGCTCCGCCAGACAGGTTGCCAAGGATTTGGGTATCCACCTGAAGGAAGGCTGGGGCCTGGGCAAGGTTCAGATCGAGATCTTTGAAGCCACGGCCGAGCATCGACTGATTCAGCCGACCTTCATCACCGAGTACCCGAAAGAAGTGTCGCCGCTGGCTCGCTGTAAAGACAGCAATCCGTTTGTCACCGAACGATTCGAGTTCTTTGTCGGTGGTCGCGAAATCGCCAACGGCTTCTCCGAGTTGAACGATGCCGAAGACCAGGCTGAACGTTTTCAGGAGCAGGTCGCCGAGAAGGATGCCGGTGACGACGAGGCCATGTTCTACGATGAAGACTATGTCATGGCGCTGGAATACGGCCTGCCACCGACCGCCGGTGAAGGTATTGGTATCGACCGTCTGGCGATGCTGCTGACCAACAGCCAGTCAATCCGTGACGTCATCCTGTTCCCGGCCATGCGTCCGGAGCACAAGGCAGAAACCCGCAACAACGAGGGCTGAGCCATGCATCCGGTTGAGGTTCTGGCGCATCAGCTCAGGCCTGACCGGGGCTGGTCCGACCATCTCGGCAATGAATTCCGCCAGCCCTATATGAAGGCGCTGGCGGGGTTTCTGGCGGCGGAGCAGCAGGCCGGCACGGCTTTGTTCCCGGCCCGCGATCACTGCTTCAATGCCCTCAACAGTACCCCTCTTGCCAATGTCTCCGTGGTGATACTCGGGCAAGATCCCTATCATGGCCCCGGGCAGGCTCACGGGCTGTGCTTTTCGGTCCGGCCTGAGGTGGCGACGCCACCGTCTCTGGTCAACATCTTCAAGGAAATTCGCAGCGATCTCGGTATCGAGACGCCTGATCACGGATGTTTGCAGCCGTGGGCTGATCGTGGCGTGCTGTTGCTGAACAGTGTGCTGACCGTCGCGCAGGGTCAGGCTGGCGCCCATCAGGGCAAGGGCTGGGAGACGTTTACCGATAAGGTGATCGAGACCGTCAATCGTGAGCGTGACGGGGTGGTGTTTTTGCTCTGGGGTGGTTACGCCCGCAAGAAAGGTCGGCATATCGATCGAGATCGACACCTGGTGCTGGAAGGGCCGCATCCTTCGCCGTTGAGTGCTTATCGCGGCTTTTTCGGCTGCCGCCACTTTTCCCGCGCTAATCAATGGCTGCAACAAAAAGGGCAGCCATCCATCGATTGGGCGCTGCCCTCCAAAGCCGAGTTGTTTGCTAACTATCAGTTCTAGCGATCAACCCCGGTCATCAAGTTTGACCCTCATTCCCAGCAGTTACTGCAGAAGCGCCATTGCGGCTTCCATCTGGGCGTTCAGGTCTTCTTCCTCACTCATGTCGATGTTCGGATCAAGGCCCAGGCGCTCGAATGCGGGGATGCCATTCCAGTCCATTTCCGTCCATGGATGCTCGCTGCCTGACACCAGTTGCAGGTTGGCTACCATGACCAGATCGGCGTAGTCGGCGGCCGGGGCCTGGCGCTGGAACTTGGCATATTCTAGCGGCACATTCTGCAGTTCGGGCGGGAAATCCCACTTCTTCAAAATGGTGGCACCCAGGCGTGGGTGCAGTTCATCAATGATATTGTCGAGCATGATGCTGCTGATCTGGATGTCCTGGTCTTCCACGTAACGAAGAATCGGCAGTACGCCAATCAGGTGCACCAGCCCCGCCAGTGTCGCCTGGTCGGGTTTGAGTCGGGTGTAATGCTGCGCCAGTACGTGACAGACGCCCGCGACTTCGGTGCTGGTCTGCCAGGTCGCACGCAGGCGCTTGTCGATCATGTCTGAGGTGGCCTGGAACATCTGTTCCATGGCCAGGCCCATCGCCAGGTTGCTGGTGTAGGCCATGCCCAACCGGCTGACCGCCATGTTCAGGTTCTCAATGGCGCGGCTACCCCGGAACAGCGGGCTGTTGCAGACCCGAATGATACGAGCAGACAAGGCGGTGTCATTACTGATGACCTTGACCAGATCGGCAATGCCCGAATCCTCGTTCTCCGCGATCTCCCGAACCTGCAGGGCGACTTCCGGCAGCGTAGGCAGCAGCAGCTTGTCATTTTCAATGGCATCAATCAGTTCGGTCTTAATGGTCTCGACGATATTCGACATGGTCAGTAGCAATCCGCTTGTCAGGGGTGGGCTTCGGCGGTCAAAAATAGCCAGTGCCCATAAAAATCAAATAAGTGAGTTACTTTATAGCAAATCAGCCGAGATTTTCCTGTCAACTTATGTATCTTTCTGAGCGCTTTTTTCTCGCTCGGGTACGGCGTAGGGCAGTGGCAGCTGTTCCAGCGTGAGGTCGGCATAACCGTCTATCGATAGCGGTTTGTTTTCGGCATCGTGCCGGAGCACTGCGAGTAATTCACAGCTGCCGTTGGCCAACGCGATGGCATTGACCACGGTGCCCACTGACCGGCCGTCGGCGTGGACGGAAGTCCCGGGTTGCGGCGTCTCAGTGCTGCCAATCCGGCAGCGGTAAAGACTCTTTTTCAGCTGGCCGAGGAAGTGCATTCGTGCAATGACTTCCTGACCGGTGTAGCAGCCTTTTTTGAAGTGCACGCCACCGACGTGCTGCCAGTTCAGCATCTGGGGCACGAAAGCTTCCCGGGTCTGTTCTGTCAGACTGGCAATTCCGGCGGCAATCTCCGACGCTTGCCAGTCAGCTTCGGGATGTTCATCGGTGTCATCGAGGGCCGTCTGACCAGGCCCTGTGTGCCAGAGTTCAAACCGGTCGAGGCCATCGGCAGTTGGTTCGACGCGAATCAGGAAGCCACCGTCAACGGCCACCGTATCGCCGGGCTGGTTGAGCTCGCTGAGCCCGTCACCAGCCAGGGCGCTTGCCACCGAGGTGCCGAACAGACCCATGACACGGCCTTCGTTGACTGTCTCTGCCGACGTACCCCGGAACAGCATCAGGTATTTGCGCAGTTGGGTCAGGGTGGCGTCAGCCGAGTCGTGTTGCAGGTCAATCAGCACGTCGTCGCCGTCACGAACCATGCGCGTCAGGCAGTAGGCCCGGCCCTTGGGCGTGGCGGCGGCCGCGCGGGGTGAGTACCCAGTGACGACTTCATCGAGGTGTTGGCTGAATTGACCTTGCAGGAACTTGTCGGTGCCCGGTCCGCTGATGCGCACCAGCAGCTGGTTGCTCAAGCTCGACCAGCCGGTCTTGGGCAAAGGAAAATCGGCGGTCAATTGGTCAGAACCACTGTCTGCGGTGACCGGGGATTTCGCGTCAGTCATGGAGTACTCCAACTCGGGGCGTTACACGGGGCTTGGCTGAGATCGGCCCAGTCTGAGCCATACCCGCAGGCGACGAAATTCATCTTCCGGCACGTTACCACGAACAGGGCCGGTGCCGGTCAGAAGAATCGCGGAATATGGGTACAACTTTGTGCCGACAGGACGAAGTTTCAAGAGTGCCAGGTGGGCACCGAGCTGACTGGAGCTGGCTATTTCCATGGCGGTGGTGCGGGAATGGCTTAGCTGGGCGTAGAGTTGCCCATCCAAAACCTGCAGGGCGGTCACGGCGCGTTTTGTCCTCAGCAACCCAGTACTACGGAACTGAAAGAGGGCGCCGGCCAGGGTGGGGATGAGGCCCAGCAGTAGCAGGCCTTTGTTGGCAGTACCTGCTATCAGGATAAAGCAGGCCATCGCCAGCCAGGGTGCCGAGGCAACCAGGCCGGCGGCCAGCGATGGCCGGAGTGGTAACTCAATCCGGCTGGACACGGTTCACAATCATGTCGACCATGCGCTGCAGATCCGGGTCTTCCGGCCGGCTACGCTGCATGAACCACTCGAACATGTCATTGTCCTCGCAGCTGAGCAACTTCTTATAGCGAGCCTTGTCTTCGTCTGGAAGGTCTCGGTAGACCTCCTCGATAAACGGAATGAGGAGGTTGTCCAATTCCAGCATGCCGCGGCGGCTGTGCCACCACATACGGTTGAAATCGACGTTGTCGGAGGAAGCAGTGTGTTCGGGCATAGCGGATTCCGTTGGGTTGAATGGGTTGTTGGCTAAAATACACCCCGGTCAGGGGGATAGCGTACGGTAGGTGGTTGGAACCAGCACGGTGTCCTTCGCTTCACCGGTCAGTCCGGGGAAATCCAGGGTGTAGTGCAGACCCCGGCTTTCCTTGCGCTGCAGGGCAGAGCAGATGATCAGGTCAGACACGGTCACCAGATTCCGCAATTCCAGCAGGTCATTGGATACCCGGTAATTGCTGTAGAATTCGCCAATTTCCCGGGACAGCAGATCGACCCGGTGCTTGGCGCGCTGCAGCCGTTTAGTGGTGCGCACGATTCCGACGTAGTCCCACATGAAGTGGCGCAGTTCATCCCAGTTGTGCGAGATCACGACGTCCTCATCGGAGTCGCGAACCTGACTTTCATCCCAGCCCGGGGCGTCGGGCGGTGGCGGGATGTCCGCTTCCCGGCGGGCAATATCTGCCGCTGCCGAGCGACCGTAGACCAGACATTCCAGCAGAGAGTTACTGGCCATCCGGTTGGCTCCGTGCAAACCGGTAAAGCCCGCCTCGCCGACTACGTACAGGCCGTTGATGTCAGACCGGGCACGCTCGTCGGTGATGATGCCGCCGCAGGTGTAATGGGCGGCAGGCACCACCGGCAGGGGTTCGCGGGTAATGTCGATGCCAAAACCAAGGCATTTCTCATAGATGGTCGGAAAGTGGTGTTTGATGAAGTCGGCCGGTTTATGGCTAATATCGAGGTACAGATGGTCAGCACCCAGGCGCTTCATCTCATGGTCGATGGCCCGGGCCACGATATCCCGGGGCGCCAGTTCCGCGCGCTCGTCGAAACGATCCATGAAGCGGCTACCGTCTGGCAGCTTCAGCAGACCGCCTTCACCCCTGACCGCCTCGGTAATGAGAAACGACTTGGCATGAGGATGGTACAGGCAAGTCGGGTGGAACTGGTTAAATTCCATGTTGGCAACACGGCAGCCGGCCCGCCAGGCCATGGCAATGCCGTCCCCGGACGCGCCATCCGGATTGGTGGTGTAGCGATAGGCCTTGGAAGCACCCCCGGTGGCGATCACCGTAAAGCGGGCCCGGAAGAGTTCCACGTGGTTGTCTTCCAGGTTCAGGATATACGCACCCACACAGCGGTTGCCGGGCAACGACAGCTTTCGGTTGGTGATCAGGTCGACGGCCACCCGGCTGGACATCAGTTCGATATTGGGTCGCGCCAGGGCCTGCTCGGTCAGTGTGGTGGACACCGCGTGGCCGGTCGCATCTGCGGCGTGGATGATGCGGCGATGACTGTGACCGCCTTCCCGGGTCAGGTGGTAATGGGCGTTTTCATCCTTCGTGAAATCGACACCGGAATTAATCAGCCAGTCGATGCTTTCACGGCCGTGCTCGACGGTAAACCGGACTGCATCCTCGTGGCACAGCCCGGCACCTGCGGCCAGAGTGTCCTGAATATGATCTTCGGTGGAATCGTCGTCATCGAGCACCGCGGCAATACCGCCCTGGGCCCATAGCGTCGCACCGCTGGAAATGTCGGCCTTGCTGATAACGCAGACCTGCAAGTGTTCGGGCAAGTTGAGTGCAACGGTCAGGCCGGCTGCACCACTGCCGATAACAAGGACATCGAATTCGTAGGACTGTGGCATTGGGTTGTGATCGCGGGCCATAATGTGGACGCCTATTGAACTAAACTTTGCACGTGCTGTCTATTTGGCCTGAATGGGTCAGCCGCCTGCGGGGTGGTGCGCCCTCTTCTGTAAATGGACGCCGGACAGCAAGAATGAATCAACGAAATCTCGCAAAGGCCGAATCTTTGGCCGAGAAAACAGGGAAGCCCGGCAAGCCGTCCATGACTCCTGACCAAGACCCACGACAGGGTGAACGAAGCGACAGTCAGACCGATCTTCAGCTTGTACGCAAGGTGAGAAATGGTGATCGTGCGGCGTTCGATCTGCTGGTGGTGAAATATCAGTCCCGGGTGGCGTCGATCATCAGTCGTTATGTCTACGACAGTCAGGAAGTGATGGATCTGACCCAGGAGGCCTTTGTTAAAGCCTTCCGGGCCATGGATCGGTTCCGCGGTGACAGTGCATTTTATACCTGGCTGTACCGGATAGCGGTCAATACCGCCAAGAATTATCTCGAGTCGCGTGGGCGCAGGCCGCAGGGCAGTGCAGACGTGGCCGAGGCCGAGAATTTCGATGACGGCGGTCGGCTCCGGGACGTTGCTTCGCCGGAGCGGATGTTGCAGCGGGAACAACTCCAGACGGCGTTGTCAGAGGCGATTTCCCAGTTGCCAGAAGAGCTACGCTCGGCGTTTTTGCTGCGCGAGTATGACGGGCTGAGTTACGAGGACATTGCCCGGATTCTCGACTGCCCGATCGGTACGGTGCGTTCGCGTATTTTTCGGGCCCGTGATTCCGTTGATCGATATCTCGGGCCTTTGCTCAATCATTCAGTGACGTAGTTGAGGGTACATCCGATGGATGATCGTCTCAGAGAAACACTTTCTGCCATGATGGACGATGAAGCCGACGAGCTGTCGGTTCGTCGACTGCTGTCCCATGGTCGGCAGGACGAAGTTTGCGATCAGTGGCAGCGTTGGCAGCAGGTTCGGGGGTTGATGCACAAGAATCACTCGCCGGCCGAGGGCGTCGATGTCAGTGGTGCCGTCCGTGAAGTCCTCGATGGCCGGCCCCCGAGCATTAGCAAAAAGGGTCCGGCAGCGCCCAGATCGGTAGTCCGCTGGCAGTGGCCAGCGGTTGCCATGGTCACCATGGCGCTGCTCATAGGCTTCGGTGCCGGTGCCGGATGGGAGTCGGCCGACACCAATCAGGGTGCGCCGGTGGCAAGCGCTGAACTCAACAAGTCCACTGAGGTGCAAGCGGTGGATGAAGTGGCGTTGCAGGGGCTGGATCAGGAACAGTGGGAACACGTGAGTCGGTACTTGCTGGAACATGCCCAGCACAACAGCGTGGGTGCCGGTCGTGGATCGGTGGGCTATGCCCGCATGGTCAGTGCCACAGGCAGCGGTTACTAATGTTAGTTGCAGAGTTCAATGCGCCTAACCGGCCGGCCGGGCTCCTGCATCGAGGCTGGTGTCATCTGATGGCCGTAGCTGCACTGGTACTGCTTTTCGCCAGTCCACCGGCAGCAAGCGAGCCGAACCAGGCCAGCCAATGGCTGGAGCGTTTGGGACCAGCACTGAATATGACCTCTTATCGGGGCGTTTTTGTGTACGCCCGCGGCGACCGTGTGCATTCCATGCGTATCGCGCACCGGTTCAGGAATGGCATGGTGCACGAGCGCCTGGTATTGCAGGACGGTGGCGATGGTGAGATTGTCCGCAAGGGCATGAACGTGGTGTGTGTGTTGCCACGGCATGGCGAGGTGCGCCTGGACCAGGTGATTCCGTCAGGCCCCTTTGCCGAGGCCTACGCCAATGAGCTTGTGCCGGTAAGCCGCTGGTATAAGGCTGAGCTGGTCGGCGAAGATCGTGTGGCCGGCTATGACTCGGTGATCATCGCGTTAACCGCCAAGGATCCGCATCGTTACAATCATCGCCTCTGGCTTGAGAAAGCCAGTGGCCTGCTGGTCAAGAGTCACGTGGGCGAGCCCCATGGCAAGGTCTTGGAGCATTTCCAGTTTACCAGCCTGGAGATTACGGACGACCTGGCAGACAGCGAATTTGAGATCCAGACCAAGGGCCGGGAAGTGACCCACAATCTTGAGCAGGAGCCATCGCCGGAGCCGGTTCAGAGCTCGGTCATGAAAGGCTGGGATCTGGGGTGGCAGCCGCCCGGGTTTGTGCCGGCTGCCGCACCCCGCTCTGGTCCTGGGCGAGCCGTTGCCTTTTCCGACGGCCTGGCAGCATTCTCGGTGTTCGTTGAACCGGAGGGTGCGATCAGAATGCCGGTTGGTGCCTCCCGTATTGGTGCCACCACCGTATACATGCGGGAGCTTGATGCCGGCGATGGCCGGTTCCTTGTGACCGTGGTGGGCGAAGTACCGCCAAAAACCGCGCGTAAGGTGGCGGAATCGGTGCGCGTTGATGATGCCCTGGCACTCCATTCGGATGATTCATGATTACTGAAACCGGAACTGTCGTTGCGCTCAAAGGTGAGCAGGCCTGGGTTCAGACGATTCGACAGAGTGCCTGTGAAAGTTGCTCGGCCCGCAATGGCTGCGGTCAGCGAGTGCTGGCATCGGCTTCTGGCGGGCGCGCCAATCAAGTATTGGTAGAAAACACGGTGAGGGCCCAGGTTGGTGATGAAGTAACCCTCGGTATTGACGAGCAGGCCCTGCTGTCCGCTTCACTGGTGGTCTATGCAGTGCCGCTGCTGCTGATGGTGCTGGCAAGCATCGCCGGCCATCAGTTATCCGGCGGTATGGACGCTGGGGCTATTGCGGGGGCGGTGGCTGGGATGGCTGCCGGTTTCTGGATCGGCAGAGGGCTCCAGGCTGGTCGGGGTGACCGTTACCAGCCCCGGCTGCTTCGGGTCAATCGCATCGCTACGGGTCAGTGGGCCTGATCTGTATCGAAATCCTACCGTTTTTTAAGTTGAAATCCGCTTCGTCAACCTTAAAAAATTAGTGTGATGACATAAATCTAAGGGAGAACAACATGCCGACAATACTGACAGAGGTCGCTCAACCTGCACCTGCCAACCGGGTATGGAGAGGGTTCTGTGCTCTGCTGATGCTGTCCGTCATGGTTTCGGTTTTCTGGAGTCAGGGGGTTGCGGCTGCAGGCCTGCCTGATTTCACTGAGCTGGTGGAGGAAAACTCCAGTGCAGTGGTTAATATTGCCACCACCAGTGCGCCAAAAAGTGGCTCGCAGGGATTCAAGGGCTTCAAAGGCTTTGATGGCACCCCATTTGATCAGGAGCAGTTCGAACAACTCCCCGAGTTCTTCCAGGATTTCTTCCGGGGCCCCCAGTCGCCCTTTGGTGGCGGTCCGGGCAAGTCCCAGCCTCGCCGCTCCATGGGTTCAGGGTTCATTGTGTCCCGGGATGGTTATGTCCTCACCAACAACCACGTGGTGGAAGGTGCTGATGAAATCATCGTACGCCTGAACGATCGCCGCGAACTGCCGGCGACTTTGGTGGGAACCGATCCCCGTTCGGACATGGCAGTACTGAAGATCGAAGACGGTGATGATCTGCCAGTGGTACAAATTGGCCGCTCCCGCGATCTCAAGGTGGGCGAGTGGGTGTTCGCGATCGGTTCGCCCTTCGGGTTCGACTACACCGTAACCGCTGGTATTGTCAGTGCTCTCGGCCGGTCACTGCCGACCGAAAACTATGTTCCGTTCATTCAGACCGATGTTGCTATCAATCCGGGAAATTCCGGCGGCCCGTTATTTAATCTGGATGGCGATGTGATCGGTATTAACTCCCAGATCTACACCCGCTCCGGTGGTTTCATGGGAGTCTCGTTTGCCATCCCCATCGACGACGCCATGAACGTATTCCGGCAGATCCGCGACAACGGCACCGTGGCAAGGGGCTGGCTTGGCGTGCTGATCCAGGAGGTCAATCGTGATCTGGCTGAATCCTTTGGTCTGAAGCGGCCCCGTGGTGCGCTGGTGGCAGAAGTGATGGAAGGCTCGCCGGCACAACAGGCTGGACTGCAGTCGGGCGATATCGTGTTGGCTTATGATGGCGAGGACGTGCAGTTGTCGTCCGATCTGCCGCCCATGGTGGGCAGAACGCCGATTGGAGAAACCGCTCAGCTCACGGTGCTTCGTGGTGGTGAAGAGATTGAGCTGGACGTCGAAATTGGCAAGCTCCCGGAGCAGGGCGGCGAGAAGAAAGCCGCACCGGCAGATGGCTCGGGGGAGTCATCGTCGGCGCCGCTGGGCATGCTCGTTGAGCCTATCCCGGCTGAACTGGCCGACTCCCTTGGCGTCGATGGCGGTGTGGTGGTGTCTGATATCGCCCGCGGGCCCGCCTTTGAGGCCGGTATTCGGCCGCGCGACGTGATCACCGAGATCAACCGGGAGAAGGTAACGTCGGTCGAGGAGTTCCGTGAGGTGATTGAGGCACTCCCGAAGGACCGGGCGGTGTCGGTGCGAGTAATTCGTCAGGGCCGGGCGGTGTATCTGGTCATGAAACCCTGAGCCGCCAGCCCATTAGCATTGTCACCACGCACTGAGCGGTGAACTCAAGCCCCCGGGTGTTGTCATAAACGACACACTTTGGGGCTTTTGTTATACTGGCGCATCTCCAACAAAATCATGGCCATGGATCGGACCAGAACAGATGACGAACACAAAGGATCTTCCTCTACGACAGCTGCTGAAATTTCGTAACGCGTGGATTGCCTGGCTGATTTTTTTTGTCGTGCTTGGCGTTGCTGTGTTGCTCTGGCAGGTGTCGATCCACTTGGTCGATGAGCGTACCCAGGCCCGTTTTCGCACTCAGACCCTCCAGCTTAAAACCGCGATAGAAGAACGTTTGCTGAACTACGAGCAAGTGCTGGCGGGCAGCGCTGGCCTGTTCTCCGTTGCAGGCGATGTCTCCCGTGACGAATGGCGCGTTTACGTCGACAAGGTCGACATTGATCGCTATTACCCGGGTATCCAGGGGATCGGTTACGTCAAGCGCATCGGGGTCCGGCAGATGGCCGACCACATCTCTTCAGTGCGAAAAGAAGGTGTCTACAATTACCTGGTCAGTCCGCTGGGTACCGGCCCCTACTATTACCCGATGGTATACCTGGAGCCCGGCACCGACCGCAACCACCGGGCCCTGGGCTACGATGCCTTTAGCGATCCAGTGCATCGCAGGGCCATGGAGCTGGCGCGGGACGAAGCCAAGCCGACGGTGACCGCCAAGGTCGTGCTGATTCAGGAAGAGGTGGCCGAAGATCAGGCCAGCTTCCTGATGTACTACCCGGTGTACCAGGGCGGGGCGGTGCCGGAGCTTCGCAACGAACGGCAGATGATGCTGGCGGGATTTGTGTTCAGTGCGTTCCGGATGAATAACCTGATTGATGGCATCGTCGGGCTGATTTCACCCTTTCTGGATGTCCGTATCTACGACAACGGAACGGTCAGCCGTGACAACCTGATGTACGGCTCGAACCTGGGCTCCCTGGATAACGACTTCAGTTTCCAGATGAGCCAGACGCTGAATGCCGGCGGCCGGGAATGGCTGCTCCAGACCCGGTCCACGCCCGCCTTTGATTTCCTGGCCTCGGACCCGCGGCCACCGATTGTGTTGGGCAGCGGTATTGTTATCAGTGTTCTGCTGTTTTTGTTTGTGTTGGCCCTGATCCGGTCGCGCCTGATGGCGCAGATCAGTGCCGGGCGCTATCGGGCCATCACCGAAGGTGCGGCCAGTGTGACCCTGGTACTGGATCGGGCCGGCCAGGCTTCCTACGCCAGTCCCTCCAGCGACGAAATTCTGGGCTTCGATCCGGGTGAGATCGCGGCGCTTAACCTTGAAACCCTGGTCCATGTCGACGACTGGTCGAAGTTGCAGCAAGGCTTCGAGGACGCCATCGGGGCTCCCGGCCAGCAGCAGCCAGTGATTCGGGCCCGTGTCCGTGACTCGGAAGGCCGTTGGCGCGATATGGATTGCACCTTTACCGCCATGCTCTCGGTGCCAGGCGTGAATGGCGTGGTGCTCAGCCTGCGCGACCTGACGCAGCTGAAGGCGGCCCAGACAGAGCTGCACCGGTTGGCGTTTTACGATCCGCTGACCGGACTGCCGAACCGCCAGTTATTCCGTGATCGGCTTAATCATGCCGTGCGTCGTTGCCGGCGCAGTGGCGAGCCCGCGGCACTGATGTTCCTGGATCTGGATGGTTTCAAACGGATCAACGATACCCTCGGGCACGATGCCGGCGATGAGTTGTTGCGCCAGGTCGCCGAGTGGTTGGAAGGCTGTGTCCGCGAGGAGGATTCGGTAGCCCGGTTGGGTGGCGATGAGTTTGTTGTTTTGCTGTCCCGGGTGGGTGAATCGGAGGCTGCCGGTAAGGTGGCGGAAACGATTTTGCACCGGTTGTGCCAGCGTGTCCGCCTTAGTGAGCATGAAGTCGGTATCACTGTCAGTATCGGTATCACCATGATTCCGCAGGACAGTGAGGATCCCGGGACATTGATGAAGTACGCGGACCTGGCCATGTACCGTGCCAAGGAAATGGGCCGCAATACCTATCAGTTCTTCACGCCGGCCATGAATATCCAGGCGGCTCGCCGTCTGCTGCAGCAGGAAGAGTTGGCGGCAGCGCTGGAAGGCGATCGTTTTGTTTTGCATTACCAGCCGAAACTGGATCTGGTCAGCGAGCGGGTCATTGGCGTTGAGGCGTTTTTGCGCTGGCATCACCCGGAGAAGGGATTGGTCTCGGCGCAGCAGTTCATTGGTCTGGCCGAGGAAACCGGTCTGATTCTCCAGCTGGGTGAACTGGCGCTGCGCCAGGCCTGTATTCAGGTGCAGGCACTGGAGCGGGCCGGTTTCGAGTCCCTGAAGATGGCGATTAACCTGTCCGTGCGGCAGCTCACCGATGCCGGGTTCCTGGACATGATCCGGCAGGTAATTACCGAGACAGGGGTGTCGCCGGAACGCCTGGAGCTGGAAATGCCGGCCGAGTTGCTGAATGAAGACCCCAGAGTCCTGCGCGAGCTGTTAACCGCCCTGCACGATCTGGGGGTGTGCCTGATTCTGGACGATTTTGGAACTGGCTCCTGTTCCCTGGTGTCACTGCAGCAACTGCCGCTGGATGTGGTCAAGATTGATCACCGCTTTATTCGCGACATTCCCTACAATGTCAGCGCTACCGATGTGGCCTCGGCGGTCATCGCCCTGGCGCGCAAGCTGCACCTGACGGTCGTAGCCGAAGGGGTGGAAACGCCGCAGCAACTCGCCTTCCTCAAGTCTGCAGGCTGTGCCCAGTGTCAGGGTAACCTGTTCAGCTACCCGTTGGATGAAGATGCCCTGATTGGCTTCCTGATTCGCCAGTACGAGAAGCCGCTGATGTCCTGATCATGGCAATGACGGCCGGTAACCGGTAAAATCACGGCGTTCCCGGATCCCGGCACCGGCCCTTCCGGGCTCAATCCTTCGTCTATACGAGTATTTATTGTCTGTGACTGAACTGAGCCGAATCCGTAACTTCTCCATCATTGCCCACATTGACCATGGTAAATCCACCCTCGCGGACCGTTTTATCCAGATCTGCGGTGGCCTGACCGAGCGCGAAATGGCCGAGCAAGTCCTGGATTCCATGGACCTGGAGCGGGAGCGCGGGATTACCATCAAGGCCCAGAGCGTCACGCTCAACTACACGGCGAAGGACGGTCACGAATACAAACTGAACTTCATCGATACCCCCGGGCACGTCGACTTCTCTTACGAGGTCTCCCGTTCCCTGTATGCCTGTGAAGGTGCCCTGCTGGTGGTCGACGCCGGACAGGGTGTTGAGGCCCAGTCGGTAGCCAATTGTTACACCGCCATCGAGCAGGGTCTCGAAGTGGTCCCGGTTCTGAACAAGATGGACCTGCCCCAGGCTGAGCCCGAGCGGGTGGCGGCCGAAATTGAGGACATCATTGGTATCGAGGCGTCGGAAGCGGTCCGCTGCAGTGCCAAGAGTGGTATCGGCGTCGAGGACGTGCTGGAAGACCTGATCAAGCGTGTCCCGCCTCCCAAAGGCGATCGGGGCGCGCCATTGCAGGCGCTGATCATCGATTCCTGGTTCGACAACTACCTCGGCGTGGTGTCACTGGTACGGGTTACCGAAGGCACCATGCGCAAAGGGGACAGGATTGTCATCAAGTCCACCGGAAAATCCTGGAACGCCGAAAAGGTGGGCATCTTCAATCCCAAGCCGAAAGACACCGATGTCCTGGAGTCCGGCGATGTGGGCTTTGTCGTTGCGGGTATCAAGGATATCCACGGGGCGCCGGTCGGTGACACCATCGTGCATCAGAAGTTTTCCGAGCAGACACCGATGCTGCCGGGCTTCAAGAAGGTCAAGCCGCAGGTTTATGCAGGCCTGTTCCCGGTCAGTGCCGATGACTACAACGATTTCCGGGATGCTCTGGAAAAGCTGACGCTGAACGACGCCTCGCTGTTCTTCGAACCCGAGAGCTCCGATGCCCTTGGCTTTGGCTTCCGTTGTGGCTTCCTTGGCATGCTGCACATGGAAATCATCCAGGAGCGGCTTGAACGGGAATACGACATCGACCTGATCACCACGGCGCCCACGGTAATATACGAGGTGGAGACCAAACAGGGTGAGACGCTCTCGGTGGACAACCCGTCCAGGCTTCCGGATGTTGGTTCCATCGAGGAAATGCGTGAACCCATCGTCGAGGCCAGCATCCTGGTGCCCCAGGAACATCTTGGCAACGTGATTGCGCTCTGTGAAGAAAAGCGTGGTGTACAGAAAAACATGCACTTCATGTCCACCCAGGTGCAGCTGACCTACGAGCTGCCCATGGCGGAAGTGGTGTTGGATTTCTTCGATCGTATCAAGTCTGCGAGTCGTGGCTTTGCCTCTCTGGACTATCATTTTATTCGCTTCCAGGCAGCCAACCTGGTGCGTCTGGACGTGTTGATCAACGGTGAGCGGGTTGACGCACTGGCGCTGATTGTTCACAAGGAACAGGCGCACTACAAGGGACGTCAGCTGATCGACAAGATGAAAGAACTGATCCCCAGACAGATGTTCGATATCGCCATCCAGGCTGCCATTGGCACCCAGGTGGTGGCGCGGGTGACTGTGAAGGCCCTGCGTAAGAACGTAACGGCCAAGTGTTATGGCGGCGACGTCAGCCGTAAGAAGAAGCTGCTTCAGAAGCAGAAAGAGGGTAAGAAACGAATGAAGCAGCTGGGTAATGTCGAGGTGCCTCAGGAAGCGTTTCTGGCCGTATTGCAAGTGGATAAATAGAAGGCGCCTGGATGGACATCGATTTTCCCCTGGTTCTGGTAGTTCTGACCTTCGCGACAGGTCTGATCTGGCTGGCGGACAAACTGTTTTTGCGTGAGCGCAGGCTGGAAGCGGCTCGGGCCAATGGCCAGGCGACTTCCCCTGATGCCCAGGTCGGCACTGTCGACGAGGCGGACGAGCCGAAAGAGCCTTATCTGGTTGATCTTAGCCGGTCGTTTTTCCCGGTTCTGGCGATTGTGCTGGTGCTGCGTTCATTCCTGGTGGAGCCGTTTCAGATTCCGTCTGGCTCCATGTTGCCGACCCTTGAGGTGGGTGACTTTATCCTGGTCAACAAATACGCCTATGGGCTTCGGCTGCCAGTAGCCGGTACCGAGGTACTGGAACTCGGCGACCCCGAGCGCGGTGACGTCATGGTCTTCCGTTACCCCAAGGATGGCGCCACCAACTACATCAAGCGTGTGGTCGGTATGCCGGGTGACACTATCCGCTACCGCGACAAGCAGCTGTTCATCAACGGTGAGCAGGTTGAGAGCAAGTTTGTCGCCCGTCTTCCGCCGGTCGAGTTACGCCGCGAGAGTCTTGGTGATGTCGAGCACGATATTTTCCTGACCATGGGTCGGCCCGGCGCCAGTGGCGAGGGCGAATGGGTAGTGCCCGATGATCACTATTTCGTTATGGGCGACAACCGCGACAACAGCAACGACAGCCGGTACTGGGGCATGGTTCCCGATGAGCTGGTTGTGGGCAAGGCTTTTGGCATCTGGATGCACTGGAAATCGCTTACCAGTCTGCCATCCTTTGATCGTGTGGGCGGTATCGAGTAATTCCGACAATTCTGGAGTGCAGTCATAATGAAGAAAAATAATCTCTCCGCCATGACCCGGCAAACAGGTGCTTCGGCGTTGACAATGATGGTGATGGTGCTGTTTTTCGGTGGCCTGTTAACCCTGGCCATCAAGCTCGGTCCGATCTATCTGGATGACATCACCATTCAAGAGGCGCTGGAAAGCCTCGATGGCACTGACGGTCTGTCGACCATGGGGCCGGCGCAGGTACGCACTCTGATCAACAAGCGCCTGAGCGTGAACAACGTTCGCGGCTTTGATGCCAAGAACATCACCGTCGAGAAGGACGGGGACACTGTGATGATCCTGGTCGACTATGAGGTTCGCAACGATCTGTTCAGCAATGTCGATACCATCGTTCACTTCAAGCATGAATACGAGATGAAGGGCAAGTGAGTTCGCAACCGGATCTGGATCAGTTACAACGCCGCATAGGCTATCAGTTTAAATCGCCAGAGCGGCTGTTGCTGGCGCTTACCCATCGCAGCTTTGGCAACCAGAACAACGAGCGCCTGGAGTTTCTGGGCGACTCCATTGTTAACATGGTGATCGCCGAGTATCTGTTCCTGCACTTCGAAAAGGCCCGGGAAGGGCAGTTGAGTCGGTTGCGGGCGCGCATGGTCAAAGGCGTGACCCTGGCTGAAATCGGTCGCGAGTTCGAGCTGGGCAGCTATCTGCGTCTGGGGTCCGGCGAGCTCAAGAGTGGCGGGTTTCGCCGCGAGTCGATCCTGGCCGACGCGGTGGAGTCGATCATCGGTGCCATCTATCTCGACAGTGATTTCCACACTTGCCGCGAGAAGGTGCTGCAGTGGTTCGAGCAACGGCTCAGGAACCTGGACCTGCAGGACACCCAGAAGGACCCCAAGACCCGTCTGCAGGAATACCTGCAGTCGCGCCAGTTTCCGTTGCCACAGTACGACGTCATCTCGGTTGATGGTGAAGCCCACAACCAGACCTTTCACGTAACCTGCGCGCTGCCGTCACTGGATCGCAAGACCAGCGGAACCGGCAACAGTCGCCGCGTCGCCGAGCAGCAGGCAGCCCGAAACGCCCTGAAAGAACTGGGCGTGGAGAATCAGTAATGAATGATATTACCCGGCCGGAAAACCCGGACAGTCGCTGCGGGTTCGTGGCCATTGTCGGTCGTCCCAATGTGGGTAAATCCACATTGCTGAACCATATCCTTGGCCAGAAGCTGAGCATCACCTCCCGGAAGCCGCAAACCACTCGTCACCAGGTTCTGGGTATCAAATCCATGGGACCGGTTCAGGCTATCTATGTGGATACCCCGGGCATGCACGAGGAAGAACCCCGGGCACTGAACCGGTACATGAACAAGGCGGCCACCTCGGCGCTGATCGACGTTGATGTCGTGGTGTTTGTGGTCGATCAGCTGTCCTGGACCACGGCGGACGAGCTGGTCCTGGAGAAACTGGCCAAGCTCAAGTGTCCGGTGATCCTGGCGGTGAACAAGGTCGATAAGATCGAGAAGCGGGAAACTCTGTTGCCGCACCTCGACATGCTGTCGAAAAAGCGGGATTTTGCCGAAATCATCCCCTTGTCCGCGCTCAAGGAAAATAACCTGGAACCGCTGGAGGAGGCTGTTGGCCGTTTCCTGCCGGAAAGCATTCACTTTTACCCGGATGACCAGATTACCGATCGCAGTGAGCGCTTCCTGGCATCGGAGATCGTGCGGGAGAAAATCACCCGGCAACTGGGCGCCGAACTGCCGTACTCCGTGGCGGTTGAAATTGAGGAGTTCAAGCGCGAAGGCAAGACCCTGCACATTTCCGCTCTGGTTCTGGTGGAGCGTGAAGGACAGAAGAAGATCATGATCGGCGACAAGGGTGAGCGCATGCGCCGCATTGGTCAGGAAGCCCGGGCCGATATGGAGCGGTTGTTTGATAGCAAGATCATGCTGCGGCTCTGGGTCAAGGTGAAACGGGGCTGGGCTGACAGTGATCGGGCCCTGAAAAGCCTCGGTATGAACGACCTCTGAGGCAGCTATGACGGGGCCGGAGCACCAAGAGCCCGCCTACGTGATTCACCGCCGACCCTGGCGGGAGACCAGCCTCATGGTGGATGTGTTCACCCTGAATCGTGGCCGGTTGACCGTCATTGCCCGGGGCGCCAACAGTGCCAAGAGTCCGCTGAAGGCTCAACTGCAGCCCTTCCAGCCGCTGATGCTTGACTGGGCCGGGCGCGGCGACCTGAAAACCCTGACTCAGGTTGATACCCGCATTGGCCCCTCGCTGCACCGCACGGCGTCGTTGTACAGCGGTCTCTACCTGAACGAACTCCTGCAGCGGATTTTGCCGGCGGCGGATCCGCATCCCACCCTGTTCGCAGCGTACATCGACGCCATTGCCGAGTTGGCCGAAACCACCGACATC
Organism: Marinobacter sp. LA51; assembly: GCF_030297175.1. Taxonomy (NCBI): domain Bacteria; kingdom Pseudomonadati; phylum Pseudomonadota; class Gammaproteobacteria; order Pseudomonadales; family Marinobacteraceae; genus Marinobacter; species Marinobacter apostichopi. The sequence goes on from NZ_AP028070.1 coordinate 1,029,910, forward strand.
GAACCGGTGCTGCGGCGCTTTGAGCGGGCTTTTGCCGCAGAGCTGGGTTTTGATTTTTCCTGGGACCTTGCCACCGATACCGGGCAATCCGTCGAGGCGGGTCAGCAGTATTGTTATGATCCGGAACAGGGAATTGTCGCGCAGCCAGGTCCGGGTGCCCGGGTCCAGAAACTTCCCGGGGAGGTCCTGCAGGCGCTGGCGGCCGGCGACCTGGACGCCGAGCCTTGCCGGCGCGTGGCCAAGCGCGTCATGCGGGCCTTAACCGATTACCTGTTGCAGGGGCGTCCGCTCCACAGTCGCAATTTGTTCAGTCACCTTCGGAGAGAACGGCATGAATCCTAGAGTCTTACTCGGCGTCAATATTGACCACGTCGCAACCCTGCGCCAGGCCCGGGGTACCCGTTATCCTGATCCGGTTCAGGCCGCCCTGATGGCGGAAGAGGCGGGCGCGGATGGGATTACCATTCATCCGCGCGAAGATCGTCGTCACATTCAGGATCGTGATGTCCTGCTGTTGCGGGAAACCCTGCAGACCAAAATGAACCTCGAGATGGCAGTGACCGACGCCATGCTGGCCTTTGCCGAACAGGTCCGGCCGGAGTGCGTGTGCCTGGTGCCGGAGAAGCGCGAGGAGCTGACTACCGAGGGCGGTCTGGACGTTGAGGGCCAGGAGGCGAGAGTGGCCAAGGCCTGCGATCGCCTGGCTCAGCTGGGTTCTGAAGTGTCGCTGTTTATCGATCCGGCGACTGCCCAGATTGACGCCGCCGTGCGCTGTGGCGCACCGGTCATCGAGCTGCACACCGGTGAATACGCAGAGGCTAAGACGCCTGAGGAGGCCGAGTCTGCGTTCCAGACTATTGCCTCTGCGGTCGCCTATGCCCGAAAAAGGGGGCTAATCGTTAATGCTGGCCACGGCCTGCATTACCACAACACCGAGCGGGTTGCTGCGATTCCGGGTATCAATGAGCTCAATATCGGCCATGCAATCATTGCCCGCGCCGTGTTCACCGGGCTCAAGGACGCAGTGCGGGACATGAAGGCGATTCTTGATCAGGCCCGCGGCCGGGCCTGAGCCTTCCTAAACCTTCCCCGGTCTCAGCTGGTTTCGGTCGGTTGGGGCTGGGCCCGGAATAACCGTTGCCAGTCGGTTTGTTCGCTCCAGTTCTGTAGCCGCTCCATCGCTGCCAATAATTGTACCTTGTGGTGCTCGATATCCGGAGCAGCGCACTTCAGAGCGGTTTCTAACCGGTTGGCGGCGGCTCGAAGTTCCGGCACGCCGCAGTAACGGGTAGCGCCGTGCAGCTTATGCACGCACTCCAGTAGTCCATCCAAATCGCCCCGGCGCCAGAATTCCGCTACCTGGCTCTGATCATTGTGTACCTGCTCCAGCAGCATGCTGAACAATTCTTCTGCCAGATCCGTCTTGCCCGCCGCCAATTGAATGCTCTCGCGAATACTGACGCAGTCCTGCTCCATCGTACGGGTGGATGGCCTCATGGCCCGCCCGGTGTCCCGAACTTCTGGAACCGGGATCTGTTTGCTTTCGCCCACCGCGATGCTTTCATACCCGGTGTATTGTCGGATAATGCTGGTGAGCTGGCTGCTGCTGATGGGTTTGGGCATATAGCCGTCAAAGCCCTGCTGGAACAGCCGGTCCTGCTCGTCGGCCAGGGCGTGGGCGGTCAGTGCGATGATCGGCGTGCGGTGTGGGGCCTGGTCCAGGTCTCGTAGGCGAGCCGTGGTTTCCACCCCATCCATGCCGGGCATTTGCAGGTCCATGAACACCAGGTCGAACGGTTTCTTGCGCGCCTTGCTCAATGCCTCAAAGCCGCTTGAGGCACCTTCGGCCTCGATCTGGCAGTCCCTCAGCAGGGTCATTACCAGCTTCAGGTTGGCGTCGTTGTCATCCACCGCCAGCACCCGGGGGACATTGGTAGCGGCCAGGCTGGTGGTGCGGTGGTCGAAATCCAGTGCCAGGTGGCCACCAGAGCTGATGCCGTGTACCAGTAGCAGCAATTCGTCGTAGAGCGCGCCCCGGCAGATCGGCTTGGTCAGGTGTCCGCTGGCGAGTCCGGACAGAGGGGTGTCGTGTGTTTCCAGGGTGGGTGTGAGAAGCAGTGTGCGGCAGTCCCGTTCAATCTCCAGGGTCCGGAACATGGCACAGTACTGGCTGGAATTGAGCAGATGCCGGGTGATACCGATAATCGCCAGGGCGTAGCCGGCCTGGTTTTTCTGGGCTTCTTCGATCTGTTCCTGCAGGGCGCCGGGGGAGGCGACCCGGTCGACCGTTATGCCCCAGTCCCGCAGCAGGTGCTCAACTGCCAGTCCGGTTGTGGTCTGTTGCTCCAGGTAGATAACCCGCTCGCCTTGGAGACCATCACGGGGCGCAACGCCTTCGGCGCTGGTGGACAGTTCCGAGGTGAGCGTAAACCAGAACGTGGAGCCTTTGCCGAGTTCACTGTCCAGGCCGATTTTGCCGCCCATCTCTTCCACCAGCCGCTTGGAAATCGCCAGGCCCAGGCCAGTGCCGCCGTATTGGCGGGCGGTGGACGCGTCCGCCTGACTGAAGGCATTGAACAGCGATTGTTGCTGGGCCCGGGACAGGCCAACACCAGAGTCGGAAATGCTCAGGCGCAGGGTCACCTGATTGCTGTCCTCAGAGTCCTCCTCAAGGCTGGCGCGCAGCACCACCTCGCCGGTCTGGGTGAACTTGATGGCATTGTTGACCAGGTTGGTAATCACCTGTTTGACCCGCAACGGGTCGCCCATAATGTTGTCCGGCACGTCGTTATAGACCAGTGGTACCAGATCCAGATTCTTGGCGTGTGCTGCCGGTGCCAGCATCACCATGACTTCTTCGACAATGTCTCTCAGCTGGAACGGTACCCGGTCCAGGATCAGCTTGCCGGCTTCAATCTTCGAGAAGTCCAGGATGTCGTTGATGATGGTCAGCAGGATTTCCGAGGATTTGCGGATGGTGCTGAGGTGGTCCCTTTGCTGGCGGGGCAGGGGGCTCTTCAGTAGCAGCTCGGTAAAGCCGATGATGCCGTTCAACGGTGTACGGATTTCATGGGACATGTTGGCCAGGAATTCCGATTTGATGCGGCTGGCCTCAAGCGCCTCCTTGCGGGCGAAATCCAGTTCGATGTTCTGGATCTCGATGGTCTCCAGAGTTTCGCGGAGATCCTCGGTGGCCTGGTCGATGTTCTGCTGCATCTCGGCCTGGGCCTTGCTCAGTTCCTCCGCCATGGCATTGAGGCCTGATTCCAGCTGCTCGAATTCAGGACCGGCCCGGGTGAATACGCGGGTGTCGAGTTTGCCTTCCTTGAGTTTGGCGACCGCCTCGTTCAGTTCAAACACCGGGTCGGTAAAGGCCCGGCTCAGGCGCAGGGCAACGACCAGACTCAATACCACGCCGGCGAGGACCAGAAGCAGTGAAATCAGCAGTGCCTTATAGGTTTCCTTCTCGGTGCGAACGTGGGACATTTCCACCGCAACCCAGCCCAGAGGAGGCCTCGGTTGCGCCCCCAGCTCCCGTACGTCCGGGTCGAGCACGGTTTCGATCATCAGCTCCTGCAGTGATACAGGGGTCACGAACCGGGTGCTGTCTTCCCGGGGAAGGCGGGTCGCGGTGTTGGGCACCAGGTTTTCACTGGTAACGACTTCGGAGCTGCCTGGCCCGGTGTGCAACAGGCGGGCGCCGTCGCTGTCGAAGAAGGTAATGGAGCGGACATCCTGCTCTTCCAGCAGGGCATTGGACAGGTTGCTGAGCAGGCTGCGGTTAGCGGTGAACAGGCCATATTCGGAGGCTGCCGCTAATTGCCGCGACAGGGATTCGCCCCGATCACGCAGCAGGCTTTCGATGTTGTTCACCCAGCTGTAGGTGAAGAACATGCCCAGCATGAGAGTGGTTAGCAGGGTGGGGATGAGGGTCACCACCAATACTTTTTTGCGAATGCCCCAGCGCCGCATACCCGGTTCCTGATTTATTGCCTGGGCCCCGAGATGTAATTACGGGGTCACGTCCTTGTCAGAATAGATGATCCGTAGGCGATTGACTGAGGTATCAGTCCCAGCGCCCCGGCAAAAGTCGATTCGGTTATAGCTGTCGGTCATGGATATAGCGAGAAGCTGTATTGGGAGACAGGAGCTATAACGCGTATCATGCGATCGCAAAAGTGTACCACAGGGTAATGATATGAATTTCCCCACAATTGAAGATTATGTCGGGCATACCCCTCTGGTTCGCCTGCAGCGACTTCCGGGCGAGACCTCCAACGTCATCCTGGCAAAGCTGGAAGGCAACAACCCGGCCGGATCGGTCAAGGATCGGCCGGCTATCAGCATGATCCAGGAGGCCGAGCGCCGCGGCGAGATTAGCCCCGGGGACACCCTGATCGAGGCCACCAGCGGAAATACCGGTATTGCCCTGGCCATGGCAGCGGCAATCAAGGGATATCGCATGGTGCTGATCATGCCTGCCAACATGAGCGAAGAGCGCCGGGCATCAATGCGTGCTTACGGCGCCGAGATTGTCACGGTGAGCCGGGAAGAGGGCATGGAAACGGCCCGGGATCTTGCCCTGCAGATGGAATCCGAAGGCAAGGGCAAGGTGCTGGATCAGTTCAGCAACTTGGATAACCCGCTGGCCCACTACCGCACTACCGGGCCTGAAATATGGGCGCAGACCGAAGGGCGGGTCACCCATTTTGTCAGCTCCATGGGGACCACCGGCACCATCATGGGCGTTTCCCGTTACCTGAAAGAGCGTAATCCCGACATCCGGATTATTGGCCTGCAGCCGAAGGAAGGGGCCTCCATCCCGGGTATCCGGCGCTGGCCGGAGGCGTACCTGCCGAAGATCTATGACGCCGCCCGCGTGGATCAGGTGCTCGATATCGGCCAGGAAGAGGCTGAAAATACCATGCGCGCCCTGGCATCCCAGGAGGGTATCTTCTGTGGCGTATCCTCCGGCGGATCCATCGCCGCCGCCCTGAGGCTGTCTGAGCAGGTTGAAAACGCCGTCATCGTGGCCATCATTTGTGACCGTGGCGACCGATACCTCTCCACTGGCGTCTTTCCCGGCGCCTGAGCAGTCTCACGACCAGGACCTATCACCAAGAGTAGTCAGTATGAGTAGACGACGCCGTAAGGCTCTTCCTAAAGAGCCAGTGCGCTGTGAAATAGAAAAACTGAGTCATGACGGCCGGGGTATTGCCCGCCAGGACGGCAAGACCCAGTTCGTAGACGGTGCCCTGCCGGGTGAAACCGTGATGGCAAAGATGATCAGTACCCGCAGCAAATTTGACGAACTGCGGAGCCTGGAAGTGCTGGAAAGCGTACCGGAGCGCCAGACACCGCCGTGCGAATTTGCCGACCTGTGTGGCGGCTGCAGTCTTCAGCACATGAGTGCCGATGCCCAGATTAAGTTCAAGGAAGACACCCTGCGCGAACACTTTGCCCATTTTGGGGGCATTGAGCCGGAAGAATGGGTGGCGCCGATGCGTTCAGAAAGCAGCCTGGGGTATCGCCGCAAGGCGCGCCTGGGCGTGCGCTATGTACCGGCGCGGGAATCGGTGCTGGTCGGTTTTCGCGAAAAACGCAACAGCTTCCTGACCGACATTGACAGATGTGCTGTGCTGGATCCGCGCATCGGTGAGCGCATTCTGCCCCTGCGTGAACTACTCCATGGCCTCGATGCCTACAATCGCATTCCCCAGGTCGAGGTGGCCTGCGGCGATGACGAGGCTGTCATGGTATTCCGCAACATGGACGATTTGAGTGACAGTGATCGGGCCAGCCTGGTCGAGTTTGGTCAGGCCCACGATTTGCATATTTATCTGCAGCCCAAAGGACCGGACACGGTACACCGGATTTGGCCGGAGTCCGCCGGGCGGCATGATGAGCGGCTCAGTTACCGGCTGGACGAGTTCCAATTGACCATGAAATTCCATCCGATGGATTTCACCCAGGTCAACGCTGGTATTAATCGCACCATGGTGCACCGGGCTGTCGACTGGCTCGACGTGCAGCCGGGGGAGCGGGTGCTCGATCTGTTCTGCGGACTTGGCAACTTTACTCTTCCGCTGGCGCGCAAGGGTGGCCAGGTCGTCGGCGTGGAAGGTGACGACGCCATGGTGGTTCGTGGTCGCGAAAACGCGGAACTGAACGGCCTCGACAATCTGGCCTTCCACGGTGCCGATCTGCACGGTGATTTCACCGGCCAGAGCTGGGCAAAAGAGGGCTTTGACAAGATCCTGATTGACCCGCCTCGCTCGGGTGCAGAGGAAATCTGCAAATACCTGACGGCGTTCGGGGCCAGTAAAATCGTCTATGTTTCTTGTAACCCTGCAACACTGGCACGGGATGCTGGTGTCATGGTGCGCAATGGTTATCGGCTGGTGCGTGCTGGCGTGATGGATATGTTTCCTCACACCACTCATGTCGAATCCATCGCCCTGTTTGAGCGGGATTCCGGCTAAAGGATTGGCGCCGCCACCCGGGTGGCGGCAGGAACGACCGAGAATAGTAAAACCGATATGGTAAAAGTTCGCGAAGATTATGCCGTTACCGGCGATGGCGAGGTGGACATCGAGCGTTGTGTCCAGCACATCGCCGCCCAGACTCAGTTGGACGATGTCGACCAGTTTCGCCGTGCCTGTGAGAAGGCTGCGGAAATCGATCTGGAGGCGTTCCGCGAGGACCGCCTGTGGGCACCGGGCTCCAGCAGCTTTCGTATTGGTATTGAAATGGCCCAGGTGCTGGCTGAGCTGCATCTGGATCAGGCCAGCCTGGTGGCGGCGATACTGTATCGGGCCGTTCGGGAAGAACGGGTAGCCCTCGAAGATATCCGCAAGGAGTTCGGCGACGAGATTGCCGGTTTGATCAATGGCGTTCAGCAGATGGCGGCGATCTCCTCGATCCATCATCCGCTCAAGGGCAATGTTCTGGGCCAGAGTGAGGGCCAGCTGGATAACGTCCGCAAGATGCTGGTCACCATGATTGACGATGTCCGGGTCGCGCTGATCAAGCTGGCGGAGCGGACCTGTGCCATCCGGGCGGTCAAGAACGTCTCGGAAGAGAAGCGCATGCGGGTCGCGCGTGAGGTATTTGATATCTACGCCCCGTTGGCGCACCGGCTCGGCATCGGTCACATCAAGTGGGAGCTGGAAGACCTGTCGTTCCGCTACCTGCATGAAACGGCCTACAAAAAGATCGCCAAGCTGTTAGACGAAAAGCGCCTCGATCGGGACGGCTACATCAAACGGGTTATCGAGACTCTGCAGGCGGAACTGGAAGCCTCGGGGATCACCGCCGACCTGTCCGGTCGCGCCAAGCACATCTACAGTATCTGGCGCAAAATGCGGCGCAAGGGTATCGATTTTTCCCAGGTTTACGATGTTCGTGCCGTTCGCATCCTGGTGCCGGAAGTCCGGGATTGCTACGGCGCTTTGGGCATTGTGCACGGTATCTGGCGCCACATTCCCAACGAATTCGACGACTACATCGCCAACCCCAAGGAAAACGGCTACCAGTCCCTGCATACCGCCGTGATCGGGCCCGAAGGCAAGGTGATGGAAGTTCAGATCCGTACTCACAAGATGCACGAGGAGGCGGAGCTGGGTGTCTGTGCCCACTGGCTGTACAAAGGCACGGACAAGAGCAACAAATCGACCGGTTATGACGCCAAGATCAATTGGCTCCGGCAGGTGCTGGAGTGGCAGGAGGATCTGGGTGATCTGTCCGGGCTGGCCGACCATCTGAAGTCTGACGTGGCCTCGGACCGAGTCTATGTCTTTACCCCGGAAGGTCATGTGGTCGACCTGCCACAAGGTGCAACACCGGTGGACTTTGCCTACCGCGTGCACACGGAAATCGGCCACGCCTGTCGCGGTGCGCGGGTCAACAACCGCATCGTACCGCTGACCTATCCGCTGAAAACCGGCGACCAGATTTTCATCCTGACCTCCAACAACGCGGCTCCGAGCCGGGACTGGCTGAACCCGAGCCTGGGCTACGTGCAGACCTCCCGTGCCCGGGCCAAGGTGACGCACTGGTTCAAGGAGCAGGATCGTGGCCGCAACATCGTCGATGGCCGGGCTATTCTGGAAGACGAGTTCAAGCGGCTGTCGCTCTATGACGTGAACCTGAACGAGCTCGCCCAAAAGGTGAACTATCACGGCTCGGAGGACATGTTTGCCGCGGTTGGTGCTGGGGATCTGCGGCCCACGCACGTGGCCAATGTCGCGCAGCAAATGCTCGAGCCAAAATCCGAGCAGCTGGACCTGAAGCTCAGCAGCCAGCGTCGTGCCCCTTACGACACTGCCACCGATATTCAGATCCAGGGTGTTGGCAAGCTCAAGACCCAGGTCGCCAAGTGCTGCAAGCCGTTACCCGGCGATCCCATTGGCGGCTACATTACCGTCGGTCGCGGAGTCACCGTGCACCGGCAGGATTGCCTGACGTTCCTGAATCTGCGCGAGTTTGAGCCTAACCGGATCATCGAGGTCAATTGGGGTGGCCAGCCTGCGGCTGTTTACCCGGTGGATGTGGAAATCCAGGCTTACGATCGCTCCGGCCTGTTGCGGGACATCACCCAGGTGCTGTCTACCTCCAAGAGCGATGTGCTGGCACTGAACACCCTGACCAACAAGGACGAGAACACCGCCACCATGACGGTGACGCTGGAGATCTCCAGCCTTGAGCAGTTGGCCCGGTTGCTGGCGCAGATTCGTAACCTGCCAAACATCATTGACGTAAGGCGCAAGCGCGGATGAGTTACACCATAGACGACCTGAAAACCCTGATGGCACGGCTGCGGGATCCGGAGATCGGCTGCCCGTGGGATACCAGGCAGAGTTATAAGACCATCGTGCCGCACACCCTTGAGGAAGCCTACGAGGTGGCGGATGCCATCGAGCGGGAAGACTATCCCCATCTCAAGGACGAATTGGGCGATCTGCTGTTTCAGGTCATTTTTTACGCCCAGATGGGCAAGGAAGATGGCCACTTTGATTTCGACGCCATCGTCGACAACCTTGTGCGTAAACTGGTTCGTCGCCATCCCCACGTCTTTCCGGCGGGCACGCTGGACAGCAAAATTGATCCGGAAAACCGACCCGATGAAGCCTGGATCAAGGAGAGCTGGGAGCGGATCAAGGCCGAGGAGCGGGCCATGGCGCCGCCTTCCGATGAGCCGGTGAGCCGGCTGGATGGCATCGCTCGCACCCTGCCAGCCATGGCCCGGGCCGAGAAGCTGCAGAAGCGGGCTGCCAGGCACGGTTTCGACTGGCCAGAGATCGAGCCGGTGTTCGACAAGCTGCACGAGGAGCTGGACGAACTGAAAGAAGCCTGGCACGCCGCCCAGACTGGAGCAGGGGACCACGATGCGGTGGAAGACGAGCTGGGTGATCTGATGTTTGTCTGTGTCAATCTGGCACGCTTCATGAAGGTGAATCCTGAGCAGGCTTTGAAACGTACCAACCATAAGTTCGATAGCCGATTCCGGGCCATTGAACGGATTCTCACCCGCGAGGGTCGGGACATGGACGAGGAAAGCCTGGACGCGTTGGAAGCCGTCTACCAGACGGTCAAGGGGGTAGAGAAGGGCAGCTCCGGGCACTGATTGTTGGTCTCCGGTAAGTACAATCCGTTACCAATTAGCAGGTTCCCGAGGCGCTGGCTTCGTCTACACTTCGAGGTGTGGCTGCACTGATGTTGTGCGCCGTGCGCCATCAATAAGATGCAGGAGTGAGGGCACCATGAAAATTAAGGATCTGGTCAACTACTGGGACAAGCACGCTCGCGGTCGTCTGACTCGCGACGCCTACTTTATGGCATTGTCTGACCAGCATCATAAGCGTCTGGAGAAACTGGCCGCGCTCTATCCCATGAAATCGCCGCAGGATCTGATGCGGGATCTGATTTCGGCTGCGCTGGACGAGATGGAAACCAGCTTCCCATACGTTGAGGGCACCAAGGTGGTGGCCTACGACGAGGACGGTTTCGAAATTTATGAGGATCAGGGCTTAACCCCGAAGTTTGTGAGTCTGAGCCAGAAGCACATCCAGCGCCTCAAGGCCCGCCAGTTGGAATCGGTCGCCTAACGACCTGAATTCGATCTGGCCCGATCGTTTATCTTTGCACGGAGTGGCGTCCGCCACTCCGTTTCAGTACCCCTCGTATTCCTTACTTGTCTTTGTTCTCAAGCCGATCTTTCAGGGGCGTTTTCCGAACCAGGTCGTCCAGCGCGGCACCGATCATGTCATTTAGAATGTCGGTTTCGGTCCGGTCCGGGTACAGTTCCGCCAGCGCCGCAATCCTTGCCGCATCCTCCAGAGGCAGTCTCAGATTGTAGTCGTGGGTCCGGTCCACGGGCGCTTTCTGGTTTTCCCAGTGCTTGGGCAAATCGGTAACTTTCATCAGTACTCCTTGCGGCTATAGGCTCCAATCGCCAATAGACTTTTTCGACTATTCCTTAGTATCGTAAGTTTACTTTGCCTCCGTCAATTAAAAGGACGTCAATGTGACTGAGCTTCACCCCGATCTTCGAGAAAATGTGCGCATGCTGGGCGAATTGTTGGGTCAGAGTATCCAGCGCCACCCAGGCCAGGACTGTTACGAACTGATCGAGGAGATCCGCGCTGCGGCCAAGGCCGACCGGCGCCAGGAAAGTGGTTCCGGGCAGCGCCTGGTCAACCTGCTGGGAAAGCTGAGCGACGATGAGTTGTTGCCAGTAACCCGGGCCTTCAACCAGTTTCTCAATCTTGCCAATCTGGCCGAGCAATATCACGGCATTCGCCGCAAGAAGGGGCACCAGTCTGACCTGATGGTGGAATCTCTGGGCCAGGTGTTTGACCGATTGAAAGCGGGTGGTGTGTCGGCAGACGAACTGCATGATCGGGTGTCCAACCTGCGTATCGAGTTTGTACTGACTGCCCACCCGACCGAAGTGGCGCGCCGCACCCTGATCATGAAGTACGACGAGATGTCGGAGTGCCTGGCCCGGCTCGATCACGATGATCTGATGCCGTCGGAGCGTGAGGAAGTTATTGATCGGCTGACCCGATTGATCACCGAGGCCTGGCATACCGATGAGATACGACACGAACGGCCGACGGCGGTGGACGAGGCCAAATGGGGCTTTGCGGTCATCGAAAATAGCCTGTGGCAGGCATTGCCTCGGTTTCTGAGCAGTCTCGATGCGTCTCTCATCGAGTCGACCGGGCGCGGATTGCCCCTGGAAGCATCACCGATTCGTATTGCCTCCTGGATGGGCGGCGACCGGGACGGAAACCCTAATGTAACTCACCAGGTTACTCGCAAGGTTTTCCTGCTCGGCCGTTGGATGGCAGCGGACCTGTACTTGCGTGACATCCAAGCGCTACGGGCAGAGCTGTCCATGTGGCAGGCCAGTGACGAACTTCGGGAGCGGGTGGGTGATGCCCGTGAACCCTATCGCCAGGTTCTGGCGGAGCTGCGCGAGCGGTTGGTGAAGACCCGTGATTGGGCCGAGGCCGGGGTTAATGGCACCACGGCCGACGCCACCGACATTCTGTTCGAGAATGAGGATTTCACCGGGCCGCTGGAGCTGTGCTACCGCTCGCTGGTTGAATGTGGGCTGGAAAGCATTGCCAATGGTCCGCTGCTGGATACCATTCGCCGCGCCCACACCTTCGGGCTGCCGCTGATTCGCCTGGATATTCGTCAGGAAGCCTCGCGCCATGCTGAGGCAGTGGCGGAGATGGTGGACTACCTGGGGCTGGGGGATTACCTGTCGTGGTCGGAAGCGGAGCGTCAGGAGTTTCTGGTCAAGGAGCTTCGCGGGCGTCGGCCGCTGGTGCCGCGCAACTGGGAGGCTTCCGAGTCGGTGCGCGAGGTTCTCGCCACTTGCGAGGTTGTGGCGCAACAGACGCCGCAGGCACTGGGTTCCTATGTTATCTCCATGGCCTCAAAGCCGTCGGATGTACTCAGCGTGATCCTTCTGTTGCGGGAATCCGGCATGAAGTTCCCGATGCGGGTGGTGCCACTGTTTGAAACCCTGGATGATCTGAAAGGCGCGCCCGACAGCATGGCGGCCTTGTACGAGGTGGACTGGTACCGGGACTACTGTCAGGGTCGCCAGGAAGTGATGATCGGCTATTCGGATTCGTCGAAGGATGCCGGCCAGCTGATGGCGGCGTGGGCGCAGTACCAGGCCCAGGAACAACTGACCCGGATCGCCAAACAGTACGATGTGCACCTGACCCTGTTCCATGGTCGGGGCGGCACTGTGGGTCGCGGAGGTGGGCCTGCCAACCGGGCGATCCTGTCGCAGCCACCGGGTTCTGTTAACGGCAGTTTCCGGATTACCGAGCAGGGCGAAATGATCCGCTTCAAGTTTGGCCTGCCGGACCTGGCGGTGCAGAGCCTGACGCTCTACACCACCGCGGTGATTGAGGCCACCCTGGCGCCGCCGCCCGAGCCTGAGCCGGAATGGCGTGCCACCATGGATTGGCTGACTGAACGTTCGTTGAAGTCCTATCGGGACGTGGTGCGGGAGAATCCGGACTTTGTTCCTTACTTCCGGCAGGTCACTCCGGAACAAGCCCTGGGCAAGCTGGCCCTTGGTAGCAGGCCGGCCCGCCGCAAGGCCACCGGTGGTGTAGAGAGCCTGCGTGCGATTCCCTGGATCTTCGCCTGGACCCAGATGCGGCTGATGCTGCCTAGCTGGCTGGGTAGCGATGTGGCGCTGGAGTCAGCGGCCCAGGACAACCGGTTACCGCAGCTCCGTGACATGATGAAGGGATGGCCGTTTTTCCGGACCTACGTCGACATGCTGGAGATGGTGCTGGCCAAATCGGACCTGCGCATTGCCAGCTATTACGAGCAGACCCTGCTGGACGACGATAAGCTGCAAGCGCTGGGAACCGACCTCCGGGAGCGGTTGCAGCGCTGTATCCAGCGGCTGCTGGAGCTCAAGGAGCAGTCGGCCTTGCTTGAAGGCGAGCCGGTGTTTGCGCACTCCATGCGCGTACGCAATCCCTACACCGATCCACTGCATTATCTCCAGGCGGAACTGCTGCGTCGCAATCGTGAAAGCGAAGGCAAGGGGGATGTTCAGGATCTGGTCGAGCGGGCGTTGAAAGTGACCATGGCTGGTATCGCAGCGGGCATGCGCAACACCGGCTAAGCCGGACACAATAAGAACGGTGGCCAGATAGCCGCTGATCAAGGTAACAGGAGTAAGCTGTGGCTCTCGCTGCGCGACTGCAACGTTTTCTGGCCCGTAAGGGCATTCCGTACTCGGAGCTGCCGACGCCGCAGGCCGACGATCTTGACGGCGCCGTGATTGCGTCGGGTCAGCCCCGTTCGGATTTCGTTCAGGCAACCGTCCTGATTGATGTCGGCGGCGCCTTGCTGGTGGCGCATGGTTTAGACAGCACCCTGGATCTGGAGGCGGTGTTCCAACTGACCGGCCGCCGACTACAGCCTCTGACGGCGCGCCAGACCCTGCGACTGTTCGGTGACTGTGATCCGGGATTCGTGCCGCCCATCGGAACGGCCTACGACCTGCCGGTTCTCATCGACGACGACGTCGCGTATGCCGAACGGGTCGTGCTCACTGGCGGCGCCAACCATGGTGTGGTCAAGATGGAGGGGCGTGATTTCCGGCTGGCTCTGGCCGGCGCCAGGAATGGTCATCTGGTAATTCGGGGCCAGGGCAACGGCGACCGGGCTGCACTCAGCCTTGATGAAGTGGCGGATAAGCTCCAGCGACTGTATCGGCTGCCACCGATGCCAGCCCTGGCACTGCGGATCTTGCGGCTGACGGCACACAGCGAAGCCACGGCCCGGGAGCTTGCGGAGCTGATTGAACTCGATCCCAGCCTCACCGCCCAGATCATGCGCTATGCAAGGTCAGCGCTGTTCAATTATCCCGGCCAGGTTCACTCCGTGCAGGAGGCGGTTACCCGGGTACTGGGATTCGACCGGGTTGCCCACATTGCCATGGGGATCGCTTCGGTACGGGCCTTTGATGTCCCCCGTAAGGGACCACTGGGGATGGATAACTTCTGGCGCCACTCTCTCTATAGTGCGTTTGTTTGCCAGAATCTTGCGGTGCATTGTCGCGCCGATAAGGCCCTGGCGTATCTGTGTGGTTTGTTGCATAACTTCGGCCTGCTCTTGATCGGCCACCTGTTCCCGTCCGAGTTTGAAGAACTCAATGCCCTGCACACGGATAATCCTGAGGCCAGCTTGCATTCCCTGGAGCAGCAGGTGTTTGGCCATGCCCGTGAAGAGCAGATCCTTGCCGTGGGGCATGGTGCTATTGGTGGCATCCTGCACAAACTCTGGCAACTGCCGGATGCCGTGATTAAGACCGCCGCCATGCATCAGCATCCGGGCTACCACGGCGATCATGAAATCTACGTACTGATGGTGCAGTTGGCGAATGCACTGCTGAAGCCGCGGGGCATCGGTGATGAATTCAATCCAGACGATATTCCCGCTCTGCTGGAAGCCCTGGGTTTGGCGCCCGAAACACTGGCCAATCTGGAGCGTGAAATTGATCGTGTGGCTCCGGATCTGGACGCACTGGCCAACTCCCTGTCATCCTGAGTGTTGTCAGGGTTCATGTACCTCATGCCCCTTCTCCGTGCATGATACGGAGGTCGACTTTCTCTATAGGGGCGGACTTCGTATAATGCGCTGGCTCCGAGCCCGGCTAACAACCGTTCGGTGCTGAGAGGTTGTCGCAAAGGCGAGGGTCTTTGCCGCAACTTTTCCAATGATAATGACTTATACGGGAGCACAACGTTATGCGAATCATCATGTTAGGGGCGCCAGGCGCCGGCAAGGGGACGCAGGCACAGTTTATTACCGAACGCTTCGACATTCCCCAGATTTCCACCGGCGACATGTTGCGTGCGGCGGTCAAGGCCGAATCTGACCTCGGATTGCAGGTTAAGGAAGTGATGGCGACCGGCGGTCTGGTGTCCGATGACATCATCATTGCGTTGATCGAGGAGCGTATTCAGCAGCCGGACTGCAAAAACGGCTTTCTGCTCGACGGCTTCCCACGCACTATTCCCCAGGCTGAAGCACTGAAAGATCAGGGTATTGCTATTGATTACGTGGTTGAGATTTCCGTTGATGACGAAGAAATCGTCAGCCGTCTGTCTGGTCGCCGTGTTCACGAAGGCAGCGGCCGGATCTATCACGTCAAGTTCGATCCGCCCAAGGCCGAGGGCAAGGACGATGAAACCGGCGAGCAGCTGGTTCAGCGTGAAGACGATAGAGAAGAAACCGTACGCAAACGTCTGAAGATCTACCACGATCAGACCGCGCCGCTGGTCGGTTACTACCAGGACTGGGCCGCCGAAAACCCGGCTGCGGCACCCAAGTACGTGCGTGTGGCTGGGGTTGGCAGTCTCGACAGCATCCGTGACCAGATTCTGTCCAAGCTTCAATAAATCCTCGTTATCCTGACTTGAGGCTTCGTTTCGTCCGTGAAACTGCTGGCACTGGATACATCATCGGAGGGCTGCTCGGCAGCCCTTCTTATTGATGGCAAGATATCCGAACGTTTTGAAATTGCTCCCCGGGGCCATACCAAGCTCTTGATGCCCATGGTGAGAGAGTTGTTGGCAGAGGCAAACGTGGCGCCGTCAGAGCTCGACACGGTGGCCTTTGCCTGTGGTCCGGGCTCATTCACTGGTATTCGAATTGCCACGGGCGTGGCCCAGGGTTTGGCGTGGGGCCTGGGCGTGCCGGTCGTGCCGGTGTCGTCCCTGGCAACCGTCGCTCTTGGTGCTATTGAAACCATGAGAGTCAGCGAAGACAGCGGTGTTGCCATCGCTTTCGATGCCCGCATGGGTGAGTTGTACTGGGGCTGTTTTGTTTGCCACGACGGACTGCCGGTGCTGCAGGGTGAGGAGCGAGTCTGCGCGCCCTCTCTGGTGTCGCTTGAAGGCGACGCGTCAGCATGGTCCGGTGCTGGCCGTGGCTGGGCTTTCCAGCAAGACATGCCATCTGAGGTGGCTGACCGGGTTGTGGCCGCTGATGACACGCTGATTCCTCGTGCAGCCTGGGTCGCTAAACTGGCCGAAATCGGGTTCCGGAATGGTCAGGCGGTCCCGGCGGAGCAGGCCCAGCCTGCGTACATCCGCAATGAGGTTGCCTGGAAAAAACTGCCTGGACGAGAATAATCGGGCGCACTCGGTCGGCGCGTCGGTTAACAACTGATCAAACGCTTTTCTTCCAAGGCCGATTCTTCCATACTTTGTCTTATCTTTTTCGTTATTAGGCCAGCGGTATCGGGTCATGATCGGCAGTATAAATTCAGGCAGCAGCTTTCCCCCCCAATCAGGCAATAATAGCCCGATTAGGGAACGTAGTGATGTCGCCCGTGCACCGGCAGCCTCCCCGGAAAAAATGCCGGAAAATGCCCGGCGGGACCTGGCCGATTCCCGCACGGGTACCCTGATTGAACGCACGCCGGGCGAGAGTCTGGAGCGGCGCATAGAAGCGCGTCGAGCCGCTGAAGATGCCCGGCTGGAACGTTTCCGGGCCGACGACATGCCTTTGCCAACCGCTCAGGCACTGTCTACTTTCGCGGTGGTTGCAGCCGCCGGACAGGAATCTGGTGACGGCAATTCCCTCGCCGGCATTGATATTCTGGTCTGATGACTGACTCCCGTTCGCACAAAACCGCCCCCTCTGAGACTCCCGGGAATATCGCCGTTGGTCGCAGTCCATTGGGCGATTCCGACCAGGCGATTGCCCTGAGCGAGGCGCTGGCGATCCCGCATTTAGGCGTGGTGCGGCCAAAGGACGTGCGGGACTACACCCTGTTGTTGTTTCTGGATGATCAGGGCCTGGGCCTGCAATTGACCGGCAAGGGTGCGCCCGGACCGGTGCGCGCCGAGTTTGTCACCGGCAAGATGGGCTATCGCCGTGAACACGGTGGCGGTGCCGGACAGCTGGTGGCAAAAGCAGTAGGTCTGCATAAAACCCGCGCTCATCTGCACGTGCTTGATGCTACCGCAGGCCTGGGACAGGATGCGTTCGTGCTGGCCAGTTTGGGCTGCACAGTGACCCTGTTTGAGCGCAATCCGGTGATTCATGCCTTGCTGGCGGACGGGCTGGCGCGGGCATCGCTGAATGTCGATTGCGCGCCCATCGTCGAGCGCATGCACCTGCGCGAGGGCAGCAGCATCGCCTGGTTAGCGTCTGCAGGTCCGGAGTGCGCCGATGTGGTTTATCTGGATCCGATGTTTCCGCACCGGGACAAGTCGGCTCTGGTGAAGAAAGAGATGCAGCTGTTCCAGCGAGTGGTTGGCGATGACGATGATTCCGAGGCGCTGCTGAAGGCGGGTCTGGAATGCGCGCGCTACCGCGTTGTGGTCAAGCGCCCGCGCAAGGCCCCGGCCATTGCCGGACCCGAGCCGACAACCCGGGTGGAGGGCAAAAGCAGTCGCTATGATGTCTACTCCATCAAGGCGCTGCCCGCTCGCTAGGGCGCCTCACGCGCCCAGCATCGTGACTTGCTGTATGGCCTGGCGTTTCTCGACGCTCAACACCAGGCGGGCATCTTCCGCCACTTCATCCAACCCCTCGCCATAGCAAATCAGTCCGTTCTCCTCGGTGGTGATCACACCATTCTTCTGCAGATTGGCAATGAAGTTGCGGAACAGACTCTTGTCGAAGAATTCCGGCGCATTCAGGCCAAACAGAATCGACATGCGTTCGGCCAGCAGGGTGCTCTGTTCTTCGAGCTCGGCCGCGCTGAGTTTGCCCGATCCGTACTTGCGCAGGATGCCCAGAGCGATGTGGTAGCGCTCGAGAGTCTGAATGATGAATCGTGACAGTACCCGCAGCCGAAGCATCGCTTCCGTGCCTTCCTCAGGGCGGCCAATGCGGTCGTCATCCAGTTCTTCAAGCAGGCCCTGCTCAATCAGCACATTGATCCAGTCGTTGATAACCTGTTCGGCTTCGTCTGCCTGATACTTCAGAAACAGCTCCGACTGCAGATAGGGGTAGGCTACGCTGGCCAGGAACACTACGCGCTCCCGGCGCAGGGTGTCCTTGTTCTCAAACAGGCTGGCGATCAGCGATGGCAGCGCAAACAGGTGCTGGATATTGTTGCGGTAGTAGGTCATGAGGGTGGCGTTGCTGCCCTCGAGGGCAATGATGTCACCCAGTTTCTGCGGTTGCCGTGCTACCAGGCCCATGTTTTCACAGTAGGCCACCCAGTCCTTGCCACTGCCTTCCGGCAGAGTCACTGTTTCTGCGTACGGATAGGCCTTGAGCAGTCCGGCGTACTGATCCATCAGGCGGATCAGCTGGTGTTCATCCATGGCGAGACGATCGGTGCCCAGCAGCACGGTAGCGGTAATGCCGATCGGGTTTACGGCCACAGAAGCATTGATGTTAGAGGCGACCCGCAGCGCCAGCTCATCGACCGCCTGGTTCAGCCAGGACGGACGATACTCGGCGTCATAGGCCTCGTCACGCCAGCTTTCATGAACGTTATCCAGTACATCGGCCAGGGGAATGGCCTCGCCAAAGTTCACCGCCACACGGCCGAAGGAGTTGCTGAGTTTGCGCACGGTCTTGGCCAGTGCAAACACGCTCTCTTTCTGCTTTTTCTTGCCTCGCAGCTCACCCAGGTAGGACCGTCCTTCCATTACTTTTTCGTAGCCGATATAGACCGGAACAAACACGATCGGTTTGCGGTGATCTCGCAGGAAGCTCCGTACTGTCATCGACAGCATGCCCGGGCGTGGCTGCAACATGCGACCGGTGCGGCTGCGGCCGCCTTCCACGAAGTACTCCACGGAGTAGCCGCGGGAGAACATCACGTGCATGTATTCGTTGAACACGGTGGCGTAGAGCGGGTTGTCCTTGAAGCTGCGACGCATGAAGAAGGCGCCGCCGCGACGCAGGATAGGGCCGACAAGGGGCATGTTCAGGTTGATGCCGGCGGCGATGTGCGGCGGCATCAGGCCGTTCTTGTAGAGTACGTAGGAGAGCAGAAGGTAATCGATGTGGGAGCGGTGGCAGGGAACGTAGACCACTGCGTTCTCCTGGGCGACTTCCTTCACCACCTTGATGTTGTTGACGGCAATGCCGTTGTAAATCCGGTTCCAGAGCCAGGCCAGTACCACTTCCAGGATACGGATAGTGACAACGGACATGCTGGCAGCAATTTCATCGGCGTACTTCCAGGCCTTGGCGCGCACCTTTTCCGGCGGGATTTCGTCTCGTGCCGCGGTTTCCCGGATGGCTTCCTTGACCGCCTGGGTTCGTACCAGCCCGCCCACCAGTGTGCGCCGGTGTGACAGGTCGGGCCCGAGCACGGCCTGGCGCACCCGCCGGAAATGGGTGCGCAGGATCCGTGCGAGTTTGCGTTTGGCCCGTTCCTCCGAGTGGCGGTATTCGTCGACCACCAGTTTAAGGGACAGTGGCTGGTTGAACTGCACGTAGGTGTTGCGGCCATGGACCATGATGATCAGCAGCTTCTGGAGCCGGCCCGCCACCGACCAGGTGTCGGACAGCAGCAGCTTCACCAATGATTTTTCCTTGTCCGGTGAGCGACCCCAGAACATGGATACCGGCACAATCTGAACATCCTGCTCAGTGTGTTCCACGCCGTAATGGATCAGGGCTTCGAATTCATTGGTGGGTACCGGTGTCTGCCGCCGACGAAACAGTCCTCCGGTCCGCCGGTACAGGAAGAAGAACGAATGGGAAGGGCCATTCTTGACCGGCAGGGCCTCGGTGGCACCGGGCAGGCCAGCGCGGATGACTTCCTGTTCCAGCACCAGCCGGCTCGACAGGGAGCTGTATTGCAGTACGTAGCAAACCGGTTTGTCAGGATCGATACCCAGAGCTTCCAGGGTGTTGCCGCTAACGTCAGTCCTGACCCACAGAAAAAGTATCTTGCGGAGAATGGTCAGGATCAGGCTGCGAATGCCCTGGTAAAGTCGCATAAAGTGTTGCTCCGGTGAATCAGACAGTTGCCAAGTTTACTTGGTTGAGTACGGTGCGGAAAGCCGTTGATCTTACTTGCCATGTTGCCCAGTGTGGTACATTTCAGCTTGGTCCATTCATCAGGCAGGTGAAAACAGACAATGGCGAGCTCAATTTCAGACTGGTCTCCGGGTTGGACCACGGATGCGCCGCGCCCCGGAGACTGGATCCTGGCGATCTCAGGGTCGGACATCCTCAAGCCGGAGCAGGGCTGGTTGTTGGCCGCGAATGACGCCAGGCTTGGAGACCGGGCTAACGCAGCGGTTTCGGTTGGAGTTCTGGACGATGTGCCGGTCTACGTGACCGAGCTCGACTGTACGGATGGGGCAGGGCTGGAGCCAGTAGCCCTCCGGGACGCCCTGCTGATGATGGAGCAGGCACCGGCGGAACTTTTGAGCACCGGGTTTCAGGTCTGGCAGTGGTGGCGTGACCATCGCTATTGCGGCCGGTGCGGTCTGGAAACCGGCTTTCATCCCCGTGAGCGCGCCAAGTGGTGCGAGCCTTGTGGCATTCCCTGGTATCCGAGATTGGCCCCCTGCGTGATTGTCGTGATCAGGCGGGACGACAGGTTGCTACTGGCCAAGAACGCACGTGCCCGGCACCATTACTACAGCCTGATTGCGGGCTTTGTCGAACCGGGCGAGAGTCTGGAAGGCGCGGTTGCGCGCGAGGTCAAGGAAGAAACCGGTTTGGATGTCGCCAATGTGCGCTACCAGTCGTCCCAGCCCTGGCCGTTTCCGCACCAGCTGATGGTGGGATTCTTTGCCGATTACGACGGCGGCGAACTGATCCTGCAGGAAGATGAGTTGGCCCATGCCGACTGGTTCCTACCCGGAGATACCCCGCCGGTACCACCACAAACCACCATTGCAGGGCGCCTGATCCGCGCCATGGAAAGTGAGATTTCCCGGGGAGGCATAGCTCTTTGACGACGGTTTCTGCATCCCGCGTCCTGGTTTTTGATTCCGGGGTTGGTGGTCTCAGTGTCGCCGCCTGTGTGCGCCAGCACCTTCCAGGCACGGAACTGCTTTATCTGGCAGACAACGCCGGATTTCCCTACGGCGACCAGCCCGAATCCGTGGTCGTTGAGCGCTGTTGCGGGCTGATAGGCAAGGCGATTGAGCAGTACGCCACGGACGTCATTGTGGTCGCCTGTAACACTGCCAGTACCGTTGTTCTGCCCCACCTGCGGGCCATGACGGCAACGCCCGTGGTCGGTGTAGTGCCCGCCATTAAGCCGGCGGCCGCCAAGACCGAGAACCGCCGGATCGGAGTGCTGGCGACGCCGGCAACTGTCCGACGTCCGTATCTGGACCAGCTGGTGTCGGAATTCGCCAGTCACTGTCAGGTGGAGCGCATTGGCCATCCCGACCTGGTTCGCTGGGTGGAGGAGTCGGTTGGCGGCGTCGAGGTGTCGCGAACCGCGCTGGCGTCGGCGGTCGCCAACTTCCGCGAGGCTGGAGTGGATACCGTGGTGCTGGGGTGCACTCACTATCCCTTGCTGCTGAGTGCGCTCAGGGAGGTTCTGCCGGAGGTTCGGTTCTGGGTTGATTCGGGTGAGGCCATTGCCCGCCGTGTCAGCCACCTGTTGGCAGAGCATGGCAAGCACGGCAGTGCCGCCGATGTGGGGGCTTTCAATGGCTCGCCGGTACGTGCGGCGCTGTTTTCCGGGCCCGCTCCGAGCGGCCTGGCCAACTTCATGAATGGCCTGGACCTGAGTCCTCAGACGGTGCTCGATAACTGGCCCGAGTGTAATGAGCCGGTTAGATCAAGCGCGTTAGTTTAAACATCGCCAGGAATTCCAGAGCCGGAATCGCGCGCCGGTGACAGCAGTAGGTTTTGAAACCCTCGCCCCGGAAGCGTGACTTGGTGAACTCCAACCCCTTGAAGTTGTAAAGGAACGTGCCTTGGTCATAGACCAGGTGCAGGAGCCGCTTTAGCAGCCGGCTTTCCTGGTGCTCGGTGGCGGCATCGAGCGACAAGGGAATAAGCCCCAGGTCCAGAAAAGGAACACCTTCGGCTTTGAATACTTCCATGGCATGCGCCATCAGGGTGTAGAAGATGCCCTGGCGGAAATCGGCGTTGGCCCTGGAGATATTGGGCACGTAACTGATGATTTCGTTGTTCTGGTAAATGGGATCAAAGTAGATGAATCCCACCGCCTTGCCGTCCTGGTAGGCATAGAAGTGACGCTCGTTCTCCCGATACGACATCTCCATGGGCCTGATCAGAAACCGGATTTCATTGCTCTTGCACTTGCGGGTGCGAATCCAGGCTTCGGAAATTTCCCGGGTGTGATCGTCGCTGAACCGCTCTTTCACGGTGATGTTGTTTTTCTCGGCCTGGTTCAGGGCGGTACGCAGGATCTGCTTCTTCTTACCGGTCAGTGACCATGTCGCGAGGTCGATACGGGATTCGCTGCCAAACTGGGTGCCGTACAGTCCGAATCGGAGGTGCAGGACATCGACCACCGCCTTGGACACCTGGATGTAGCTGGCATTCGGGAAGCGCTTGTGAAAGTGCTCAAGGATGACGGCAAAATGCTCCGGGGCACAAACCGGGTCAGACAACACAAAGGTGCCACCCCACTTCCGCATGTAGGCGATATAGCCGACGCCGGGCACGTCGAAGTATTGCATGCCCGGTTGCAGGGTGGAGAACGACTGGGAATGAACCCCGTGCTTTTTCAGGTAACCCACCCGTTCGGTGAAAGAGAACGTGTTGTCCGCCAGTTCACGCAGTCCGTCCAGTGCCAGGATCTGATCCGACATGTCATTACTCCCCGTGAGTTGAAGTGGTGGAAGACCGGATCAATCAGGCCTGTTTGCGTCCGAGAATGGACCAGTAGCAATCCATGTTCAGAAGCTTGAAGTGCTTCTTCTCGGTGACCTGAAGGCCCAGACGCTGCATGTGTTCGGGGTAGTTATAGATCTTGTGGAAGGCATTGTTGGCGAACAGCCAGAACGTGAATACCGCCATGTACCAATAGAGTTTTTTGAACAGGCGGGCCACAAGATTGCCGGTGGGGTAACAGAAATCGCCGACCACCACGCCGGCATCGGCTTTGCCGAGCCGGATCAGGTGCTCAAGCACACGCACCATCATGGTCTCGTCGAACACGTTCAGGAAAAAGTTGGCGACGACAAGATCGTACTGCTCAAACTCCTCCACCTTCATGATGTCGCTGTGAATGCGGCGAATTGAAAGCTGGGGAGCTTCCTTCTGCTGAGCTTCAGCAAACTTGCGCAGCATGGTTTCCGACAGATCGACGACGGTGACGTCGGCGCCCAGCTCGGCAGCCCGGATGGCATCGCGGCCATGACCGACGCCGGCGAACAGGATGCGATCGCCTGGTTTGACGGTTTCGACATCCAGCATCGCGGTTTTGCACCGGTGAATGTTCTTGCCGCTGTATAGGTTGCTCAGGAAATCGTAGACCGGACCAATGTACTTGTACTTGTCGCGCATGATGACTGCCGCCTGTTCTTGTTCCTCAAAATGTTGTCACCGTTGTTGTCGTTATTGGCCTGACAGCCTGTCGGGAATTCGGTGATCAACGCCTGTCATAAGGAGCTTAGGGAACAGGTTGGCGGATTTATGTGCAGCACTGCGCATTTCTGGATACAAAAAATAACGCAATGCAACACACTGCAAACCGCTTCATGGTTTCAAATAGGAGTGTCGGACAATCAGATGGCGGGCTGGGTGGTGGTGGCTTTGGTCGTGGGCTGGCCCAGGGTTCGGGAAATATGCGCGGCAGGCCGTGCCGGCCCGTAGAAGAAGCCCTGAACCTGATGACAGCCCAGGCTGCGTAGATATGACAGCTGTTCGTCGGTTTCAACACCCTCGGCCACGATTTCCAGTTTCAGGCCGTGCGCCATGGCGACGATGGCGTTGACGATGCAGGCGCCGTCGTCGCCGCTGCGGATGGCCTTAACAAAGGATTGATCCACTTTGAGGGTGTGGATTGGGAGTCGGTGCAGGTAATTCAGGGAGGAATAGCCGGTGCCGAAGTCATCAATGGCGATCCGCACACCAAGGTCTGCCAGCTCCCTTAATTTCTGGCTGATTTGCTCAAGGTCGTTCATGATCACATTTTCGGTGATCTCAATTTCGAGATTACCGGCGGGAAAATCATGTGCCTTAACCCGCTCCATCAAGGTTTCGACAAACTTCGGGTGCTCAACCTGCACCGGTGAGAGGTTGACGGCCAAGCGCAGATCCGGGTAGCCGGAGCGAATCCACAGCCCCACGTCCTGGCAGGCCTGGTCGAGCACCCGTTCGCTGAGTTGGCCAATCAGTCGGGTTTCCTCGGCCAGCGGCAGGAAGTCCCGGGGGTAGAGCAGTCCCCGCTCGGGGTGCTGCCAGCGCACCAGCGCCTCCAGGCCAACAATCCGGTTGGTGGTTGAGCAGACCTGGGGCTGATAGAACACTCGCAGTTCGTCCCGCTCCAGCGCCAGGCGCAGGTCGCGCTCAAGGTTAAGGCGGTTGGCGGAATCGATGCTCATGGACTCGGAGAAGAAGCGGTAGCCGTCTTTGCCCTTGGCTTTGACGTGATACATGGCGATATCAGCGTTCTGGATCAGTTGATCCATACTTTGGCCGGCGTCCGGGTAAATCGCAATGCCGATACTCACTCCCACGAAGACCTCGTGCTCACCAAGCTGAAACGGTGCTCGCAGGGCATTGATCAGCTTCTTGGCAATAAGCCGGGCATCTTCATGGGTGTGGATCGACGGCAACAGCAAGGTAAATTCGTCGCCGCCAAAACGGGACAGTGTATCGCCCTTGCGCAAACAGCCTTCCAGCCGATGGGTCACAGCCTGCAGCAGTCGGTCGCCCATGGCGTGGCCGAGGGTATCGTTCACCACCTTGAAGCGATCAAGATCGAGGAACATGACGGCCAACTTCTGGCCACTGCGTCGGGCTTGGGTTATTGCCAGCTCCAGCCGATCCTTGAACAGGGCTCGATTGGGCAGGCGGGTCAGCAGGTCGTGGTAGGCCTGGAAATTGATGAATGCCTCGGCTTCCTTACGCTCGGTGACATCCCGCGCGGTGCCGTAATAACGCGCCGATTTGCCGCTGCCGCCGCCGCGCGTGGCATCTGAGTGCGGCCAGGTTTGTGGGTCGATCGGGAACGCGGTGATTTCGAAGTGTCGGGTTGCGCGTCGGCTGCCCCGGGTCTTGAGCCGAACTTCGAGGGTTCTGGGGTTGTCGGCCGAGATGTTGGGGCCGTTCAGGGCGTACATGCCTCGGGCAATATCCCGATCATCCAGAATATGCCGGAAGTGCCGGTCACACAATTCCCCGGGCTGATAGCCCAGCAGACTCTCAACCTTGCTGTTCACAAAGCAGAAGCGGCCGTTATCGTCGAGCATGAACACGATGTCGGGTGAGCTGTTGACGATGTAGCGGTGCAGGGCTTCGGATTTTTCCAGTCGCAGTTGCACGTGTTCGTGCGCCTTGAGCAGGCTTTGCTTGCTGGTGACGCTGGCGACTGTGGTCAGCAGTTCATCGGGGTCAAAGGGTTTCCGGATGTAATCCAGGGCGCCGCGCCGGAGTGCGCGACTGACTGCGCTGAATGAGCTTTCACCACTGACCACAATGGCGCCACAATCGGGCTGCACATTGGTCAGGTGAGCCATGACATCGAATCCGTCCACCTCGGGCATCCGCAAATCGAGCAGTGCAAGATCAAACCTTTGCGCATCAATAAGAGCGCAGGCCCGTTTTCCGCCGTGGGCCTCAGTGACCTCGTAGCCGCGAGATCGCAGCAGCTTTGCGAGGGTATCAAGCAGGCGCGGTTCGTCATCCACCACCAGAATGCGGGCTGCTAACCCGTTACTGAAATGCTGTGCAGTGACTTCAGGTGCCATCGGTCTGTGTCCGTTATTTCTACGTCAGTCGGTCTGGTTATTTTTATCGCAGGCCGCCGGTAACAATATCCTGAAGGTGGTGCCTTCGTGTCCCGTGCGACAAGCTATGATGCCCTCCATGTCATCAATCAGCTGTTTTACTATGCTTAGGCCCAATCCACTGTGGCCCTTGCCTTTCGTTGTTGCTACCGGTGAAAACAGGGAGTTCCGAACCTGGTCCGGGATTCCTGCGCCGGTGTCGGTAATCTCCAGCTCTACCCAGGCGCGATTATTCTGCCAGACCGGAGCGGCAGTGCGTAATAGCACCTCGCCCCCCTGTTCGGTCAAGCTTTCGGCCGCATTACGAACCAGGTTTATGACAATCTGGCGAAGCGGTGCAGCGTCTGAGGCCAACGTGGTTGGATGGTCACAAAGTAGCACGTTGAGAGAGCTGCGCCCGTC
Source organism: Marinobacter sp. LA51 (assembly GCF_030297175.1). Classification (NCBI taxonomy): domain Bacteria; kingdom Pseudomonadati; phylum Pseudomonadota; class Gammaproteobacteria; order Pseudomonadales; family Marinobacteraceae; genus Marinobacter; species Marinobacter apostichopi. Next base: position 1,056,243 of record NZ_AP028070.1, read on the forward strand.
AGAAAACAGGCTGTCTTCAAGAATGCGTGACAAATCCTTGATTTCGGCGTTGAGCTCGATGCTGTCGGTCTCCTCCGATGCTTTGTCATTGCGGCTCATGTTCAGCAACAGGTCGCCAGCGCGATCCAGCTCGTCACGAATGATGTCCAGCTCCTGCTGAACCTCAGTGTCGTCCAGTCGGTTTCGAAGCTGGAAGATGTATTGCCGGATGATGGTCAGCGGGTTGCTGACTTCGTGAATCTGTGAGCGCAGGTGCTGTCGCGCCAGCTCTTGTTGAATCTCGTCTGGCTGGGTGGTGTCCTGGGGTTCTTGTGCTTGTTTAGCCAGGCTCGCTGATAGTTGGCGGGTGAATAGCAGTGCAAGCTCGGTGGTGATCTGTAGATTTGCGTTATCGGTACCCAGCGCAAACACCCCGGGGCATGCATTGCCGGTAACGACCGGCACAGCCAGTAGTGAGGGCGTGCGAAGCAGCGACAGCAGCTGTCGATCCAGTACGGTTGGTGTGCGAGTGCCCAGGCTTACCGGCTGGCCCGTTGTGAATGCTTCGGTAAGGACGCTGCCGCCGGGTTGTGCCGACAGGGCAAACTGCGGAGTGTCGCCGGCGGTGCCGGACAGCAGCACCAGGCTGTCGTCGCTGTGGCCGAAGCAGAGCGCCGGAAGACCGGTAGTCAGGGTCAGGCTGTTTACCGTTTCGGACAATACCTGATGCACGGGGCCCTGTAGATCGGCCAACCCCAAAGCCTGGCTGGCAATGGCTTGTTGCAAGATGGTCTGTTTGAGTTTCCGAGTGGCACTTTCGCCGTTATAGTCGTCATCCAGAGGGATGCCCATGGAGACCGCCATGCTGGAAACTTCGTTGGCGATTCGGCGATTGATTTCCCGGGTGAGTTCTTCGTTCAGGCCAAAAACCGTTGTTGCCGCAGCAATGCCGGCGGTATCAGAAAGGGCAAGACGAGTGGCCAGGCTGATCAGCTTGACCAGGTGACTGGCATCCCGGAGTTCATTTGGAAGTGCCTGCTGGTAGCGCATGGCATCGGCGGCCATGGCGCCCAGTCCCCAGGTGGTCACTAATTCAGCGGCTACCTCGGGTTGGTGACTGACGTAGTATTCCTGCGCTTCCGGGGCCGGTGTTTTCAGTGCGATCAGTTCGCCGATATTATGCAGCATGCCGAGCATGAAGGCTTCGTCCGGCTCCTGGTATCGGGTCAGGGTAGCCAGCGCCCGAGCCGTCAGTGCGGTGGTCAGCGAGTGTCGCCAGAAGTCGCGGAGCTGCTGCCACTCGTCACCGCCCAGTTCGAACAGCAGCTGGCGCAGGGCGGCAGTCAAAAGCAGGGTATGGAAGCGGCGGATGCCGAGTCTGAGCAGGGCCTGCTCGACAGACTTGATGGGGGCTTCGGGTCGGTAAAGAGGGGAATTGACCAGGGCCAGGACCCGTGCAACCAGTGCAGTGTCGACAGATACGATTTCGCTGATAGTGCGGTAGCTTTCTTCTTGCTGGCAGGCTTCGAGCGCCCGAAGGGTGACCTCAGGAATACTCGGTAACTGAAGATCAGGAGCTAAATCCATGAAGCCTGTCCGCCCCATTCATAATTAGTTTTTTGGTTATTCAATTGGTTGTCGACGGCATTTTTCGTTCTTGTTTTGAATTTGGAGCTTAGACAATTATCCGTCGTTATTAAATACTTGTTGTCGTTTTTTTGAACAGAATATTATCTGTTGCGTGATATGTGTAGACTTTTTACAGGTTTCACTGCGCGAATGCTAACATGTAGTCGAACAGATTTCCGGTCATGCCTGTAAAAGAGCCAGCAAAGCAGATGCCGAACCAACACAGAACAATAGCGATTACCGGCGGCAAAGGCGGCGTGGGCAAAACGTCGGTTGCGCTCAATCTGGCGCTGACCCTGGCTCGCCAGGAAAAACGCGTGCTGCTGTTGGACGGCGATACCGATCTGGCCAACGTCAGCATCATGGTGGGCATGTACCCCAAGCAAACCCTGGCGAACGTGATTTCCGGCGAATGTCGGCTTCAGGATACGTTGCTGGAAGCGGATTACGGCCTGCACATTGTGCCGGGCGCCTCGGGTGTCCAGGAGTGCATGGACATGGGGCCGACGGAGAGCTTGCGAGTTCTGCGGGCGCTGTCTCAGCTTGAAAGTCAGTACGACTACGTCATCACGGATACTGCCGCCGGTCTGCAGGCGCCCAGCTTGCACATGATTGCGTCGGCGGAGCTTGCCTGTATTGTCGTTACCCCGGATCCAGCATCTCTGACCGATGCGTTCTCACTGATCAAGGTTATCCGGCGTCGGGGCTACAAGCGGGTACCCAGTGTGTTGGTAAACATGGCGCAGGGTGCCAGTCAGGCCCGCTCGGTTTTCCAGCGGCTAGATAGCGCGGCCCAGCGTCACCTGGGTTTGTCACTTCACAATATGGGCGGGATCTGGCGTGACGAAACTCTCCGACAATCGGTGTTGAATCAGAAGCCGGTGGCATTATTGCCGGTGGCCGATCCGTCCTGTCGTCAATTCCATACCCTGGCTGACATGCTCAATGTTCGCCTGGCCCAGCTAACGCCAAGGAAGGCGGGCATAGCCGCCTACTGGCATCGGGTGTCGCGCCAGCAATCGGAAGCCAGGCAGGCGTCTGCAAAATCGACCGGACCGGCCAGCCCGAAGGAGCGCTGTCTGCAGGCGGTGAGCGAGCTTGAGTCCGTGCTGGTTCAAACGCCCGATAACGCCATGCTGCGTTATGAAGCATTTACCCGCCTTTTTGCACTGCTGGGGAGCGCGCCTGACGGTGACACCATCGAAATTATTCAGACCGGTCTCGGCTCGCTCGAATGGGAAAGGCTGAGCGAGCAGCATCGACAGCACCTGGCCACCCATCTCCGACATCTGGCCGACCAGATTGTGCCGACTGCCCCTCGCACTCCTGAGACGCCAGAAAAAACCGATCAGTCAGATCCTGTTTATGACCGTGTCAGTTTCGGCGAGCAGGAGCGCCTGGTGCGGGCTCTGCGGGAACAGCCCGCGGAAATCTCCCTCGATGAGCTGCTGCGCTCCCTGGCCGGAAACGGTCGCAGTCAGTCTTGAAATCAGGATTAATACCTGCCCCTTTTTTAGTCATTTCTTTTACTTTTTTTGTAGAGTAATTTTGCAGTGTGTCACCGCACTGTAATCCTGGTTGTGTGAAAATCAATCACCGTAGACGATCGTGGCCCGCAATATGCAGTGGATATTTCCTGCGCATTTCATCAACAGAGTTTCCGCCGACAGGCTGTTAGAGCGGCTGTAGATATAGGTAATAGAGAAGGAGTTCTTCTAATGGCAACATCGCAATTGAATACCGGAGAGTCGTCGTCCAAAGTTCTTGAACAGCTCCGTGGCAAGCATGTCCTGATTACCGGCACAACCGGGTTTCTGGGCAAGGTTGTGCTTGAAAAACTGATTCGGACAGTTCCAGATATCGGCGGTATTCATCTGCTGGTCCGCGGAAACAAGCGACACCCCGAAGCGAGGGCGCGATTCCTTGACGAAATTGCGACCTCGTCGGTGTTTGAGCGACTGCGCTCCGACGACAACGAGGCTTTCGAGGCCTTTGTGGAAGAGCGAGTGCACTGCGTGACCGGGGAGGTGACCGAGCCGATGTTTGGGCTGCCGGCTAACCAATTCCAGGTCCTGGCCAATGGCATTGACGCCGTGATCAACTCCGCCGCCAGCGTGAACTTCCGGGAAGAGCTGGATAAGGCCCTGGCGATCAACACCCGTTGTCTCGATAACATTGCCGAGCTGGCTCGTCAGAACAGCCGGCTAGCGGTTCTTCAGGTCTCGACCTGCTACGTGAATGGCATGAACTCCGGGCAAGTGTCCGAAGAGGTGGTCAAGCCGGCGGGCGAGGCTCTGCCGCGCAGTGTCGATGGCCACTACGAGATTGACGAACTGGTGCGTTTGCTGGACGACAAGATTGCTGACGTACGCTCACGCTACTCTGGCAAGGCACTGGAGAAGAAGCTGATAGACCTTGGTATCCGGGAAGCAAACCGATACGGCTGGAGCGACACATACACGTTCACCAAATGGCTCGGTGAGCAGCTTTTGATGAAGGCGCTGGCTGGCCGATCGTTGACTATTGTCCGTCCCTCCATTATCGAAAGTGCCCTGGAAGAGCCCGCACCTGGCTGGATTGAAGGGGTGAAAGTGGCCGATGCCATTATCCTCGCCTACGCGCGGGAAAAGGTAACCCTGTTCCCCGGCAAGCGCTCCGGTGTCATTGATGTGATTCCGGTGGATCTGGTGGCAAACAGTATCATTCTGTCATTGGCCGAGGCACTGTCAGAGCCTGCTGATCAACGCATTTACCAATGCTGCAGCGGTAGCAGTAATCCGATCTCGCTCGGGGAATTCATTGATCACCTGATGGTCGAAGCCAAGGCCAGTTACGCGGACTATGACCAGCTGTTCTATCGTCAGCCCACCAAGCCGTTCGTTGCCGTGAATCGAAAGCTGTTCGATGCCGTGGTTGGTGGTGTACGCATTCCGTTGAGTTTGACCAGCCGGATTCTCAAGATTCTGGGCCACAATCGTGAGCTGAAGGCGTTAAGAAACCTTGATACCACTCGCTCGCTGGCCACGATTTTCGGCTTCTACACGGCGCCGGATTATGTTTTTCAGAACGATGCTCTGTTGGCCCTGTCGTCCCGGATGGGCGGACTGGATCGCGTGTTGTTCCCGGTTGATGCCCGTCAGATCGATTGGAGTGTCTACCTGCGCAAGATTCATCTGGCCGGCCTGAACCGCTACGCGTTGAAAGAGCGCAAGTTGTACAGTCTACGCTCTGCTAAAACCCGCAAGAAAGCGGCGTAATACCACTGCCATCGTGAGTTGGCCCGCCTGGGCCGGCTCGCGCATTTCTGCTTTTTTATTCTCGTTGTTGACTGGCTTCGGCTGGGGTTGCGAACAGTCTCGTTCTGTCTATTCTTAAAGGTATTTCTCGTCCAGTGAGCCTGTCCGCTTCGTGCCTGTGGCGGCTCGCGACAGTTAATAGGTACCTGCATCAAAAGTTCAGACACATTAGGACGTTAGTCTAATTAATTGTTCAGTCGAACCCGTGTTGTACTACAGACATTCGTCTTACTTCAGGCCCGAGCTGGCCGCACCGCTCTTTTTTCCATTTCGACAATGACAATAGACTCTGAAAAGGGGGAGCACCATGACTGAGAAACACGTCTTTCCAGTAGAGCCGGAGGTAGCCCAACGGGCTCTGGTAAATCGGGAGCAGTACAACGCAATGTACCGCGAGTCGATTGAGAATCCCGATGCGTTCTGGTCAGAGCACGGCAAGCGCCTGGAGTGGATCAAGCCCTACACCAAGGTAAAGAACACCACCTACGATTTCGATAATTTGTCCATCAAGTGGTTTGAAGACGGCGAGCTGAACGCCTCTGCCAACTGTCTTGATCGTCACCTTGAGAAAAAAGGAGACCAGACCGCCATCATCTTCGAAGGTGATGATCCGGCAGATTCCCGCCATGTGACCTACCGTGAGCTTCACGAGGAAACCAGCAAGTTTGCCAACGTTCTCAAGGGGCTGGGTGTAAAGAAGGGCGATGTTGTCACCATCTACATGCCGATGATTGTTGAAACGGCGGTCGCCATGCTTGCCTGCGCTCGCATCGGTGCAATTCATTCTGTGGTTTTCGGCGGCTTCTCGCCCGAGGCCCTGGGTGCCCGCATTGTTAACGGCAACTCCCGGTTCGTGGTCACGGCCGATGAAGGGGTTCGTGGCGGCCGCAAGATTCCGCTGAAGAAAAACGTCAATGCGGCCCTGAAAATCGACGGCGCCGATGCGGTGGAAAAAGTGGTAGTGGTTACCCGCACCGGTAATTCCGAGGTGCCCTGGGGCGATAGCCGCGATGTGAAGTACGAAGATCTCATGCAGTCTGCCTCGGCAGATTGCCCGCCCGAGCCGATGAACGCGGAAGACCCGCTGTTCATGCTGTATACCTCGGGTTCCACCGGCGCGCCTAAGGGTGTGTTGCACACCACCGGTGGCTACATGGTGTACGCGTCGATGACGCACGAGTACGTCTTCGACTATCACGACGGTGACGTTTACTGGTGCACCGCCGACTTTGGCTGGGTGACCGGTCATAGCTACATTCTTTATGGCCCGCTGGCCAATGGTGCCATCACCGTGCTGTTCGAGGGTGTGCCCAACTACCCGGACAGCTCCCGGATGGGGCAGGTGGTCGACAAGCACCAGGTCAACATCCTGTACACGGCGCCCACTGCCATCCGGGCCCTGATGGCCGAAGGTGCGTCGTGCATGGACGGCACCAAGCGCGACAGTCTGAAGCTGCTGGGTTCCGTTGGTGAGCCGATCAACCCGGAAGCCTGGGAGTGGTACCACCGAGTTATTGGCAACAGCAAATGCCCGATTGTGGATACCTGGTGGCAGACCGAAACCGGTGGCATCCTGATTTCGCCGCTGCCGGGCGCTACCGATCTTAAGCCTGGTTCGGCGACGGTGCCGTTCTTCGGTGTTCAGCCGGCGCTGGTCGATAACGATGGCAACATCCTGGAAGGCAAGACCGAGGGCAACCTGGTGATCATGGATAGCTGGCCGGGGCAGATGCGCACCATTTACGGTGATCATGAGCGCTTCAAGCAGACTTACTTCAGCACGTACAAGGGCCGGTATTTCACCGGTGACGGCGCGCGCCGTGATGAAGACGGGTACTACTGGATTACAGGCCGTGTCGATGACGTTCTGAACGTGTCCGGTCACCGCTTGGGTACGGCGGAAGTCGAAAGTGCGCTGGTCGCCCATAACAAGGTTGCTGAGGCCGCCGTGGTTGGCTTCCCTCACGACATCAAGGGGCAGGGCATCTATGTCTATGTCACTCTGGTGCAGGGCGAAGAACCGTCCGATGAGCTGAAGAAAGAGTTGGTGCAATGGGTGCGCAAGGAAATTGGTCCGATCGCCTCGCCGGATGTGATTCAATGGGCACCTGGACTGCCCAAGACTCGTTCAGGCAAGATTATGCGTCGGATTTTGCGTAAAATTGCTGCCAACGAGCACGATCAGCTTGGCGATACGTCCACCCTGGCAGACCCAGGTGTGGTTGATGAGCTGATCAGCAGTCGTGAATTTAAATAAGGTCGCATCCAAGACCGTAACCCTGTTAAGGAATCTGTTGAATGGCACAAACAATTATCGTCGCTGATGATCACCCGTTGTTTCGCGCAGCATTGAAGCAGGCGGTCAGTCAGGCGGTGCCCGATGCCGAGACGGTTGAAGTCGATAGCATCAAGGCTCTGCAGGCGGCGGTAGAGTCGCACCCGGATGCGGATCTGGTCTTGCTGGATCTGAACATGCCGGGTGCCCACGGCTTCTCCGGGCTGGTGTTCATGCGCGGACAGTACCCGGGATTGCCGGTGGTGGTTGTGTCAGGCTCGGAGGAGTTGCAGGTCATGCGCCGCTCGATCGACTACGGGGCGTCCGGGTTCATTCCCAAGTCGGCGCCACTGCCCACCATCACCGAGGCTATTCAGGACGTTCTGGAAGGGGATGTCTGGCTGCCAGACGGCGTGGCAGACAAGATTGAGCGCATGCACTCAGACGCCACGGATTTTTCCGAGAAGTTGGCGTCGCTGACACCGCAGCAGTTCCGGGTGTTGGGCATGTTGGCGGAAGGGCTTCTGAACAAGCAGATCGCTTACGATCTGGATGTGTCTGAGGCCACCATCAAGGCTCACATCACCGCGGTATTCCGCAAGCTGGGGGTTCGTAACCGGACTCAGGCGGTCATTGCGATTCAGCAGATGGAGATCGATCCTTCGGATCAGTCACTGTCTGGCAGTTGATAACAACTCTGTTCAGCGTATATGTGAAGCGGGAGCCCTTGGGCTCCCGTTTTTTATGTTCTGAGTGGTTGTCCGGTCGCTGTGAACGTTCATCTCTTTTCTTTCTTTAATCAGTACACGTGTACGCATTTCTATCTGTTTTACATTGAAATTGATAGATAGGCATTGTTATCAGTATTTTCTTTCGGTAAATTCAGCGCACAGGTGTACCCTCAATATAAGATTTGAGTACACCAGTCTGACTTCTTGAAAGAGTATAGGTGACGAATGAACGCAGCCGTAAAGCCCGAGGCCATGGGCCAAGCCGTGTATGGGAAGCCCGATGAGCGTGAGCTCAGAGACCGAATGAAGAAAGATCTGCCGGCCGATACCTTCAAGACGCAAACCTGGCGGGTGATTTGGTTTGTGCCGCTGCAGTTGATGATTTGGGGTGGGATCGCGACGATTCTGCTGGCGGGTTTGCCCTGGTATGCCAATCTGATGCTGGGGTTGGCGGTTGGTCACAGCATTGGGTGCCAGGCCTTGCTGGCCCACGAGGTCTTGCACGGAGCTTTGGGGATGAGCCGGCGTTGGCAGAACTTCCTGGGCTGGCTCGGGTTTGGGCCCTTTGTGGTACCGCCGGAGTTCTGGCGCAAGTGGCATAACGTGATTCACCACGGCAACACCAACGCCGGCGATACCGATCCGGACAGCTTTGGCACGCTGCGCCGCTACCGCGCCGATCCCAAGCAAAAGAAATTCACCAAGCTCGCTCCGGGGTCTGGCACCTGGTACAGCTATTTGTTCCTGACGTATTCATTCACATTTCACGCCCAGCTGGTGCTCTGGTTCCAGGCTCGCAAGCGAAAGCAGTTCAAAGGCTTTGATCGGGCCCGCGCGATCCGCCAATCGGTGGTCTGTGTGGCTGCCTGGGCAGTGTTGGCCGTGGTGTCGGGTCCGCTGGCGGTGTTCACGGTGCTGATTCCATTCATGGTGGCGAACGCACTGGGGCAGGGGTATATCCTGACCAACCATTTCCTGCGGCCACAGACCGCCACCAATAACCCGTTGGACAATTCCATGAGCCTGCGCAGTCATCCGGTTCTTGACCGGCTGCACTTCCGTTTCAGTCACCATGTGGAGCACCATTTCTTCCCGAAGATGTCCTCCAACAAGGCGCCCCGGGTTCGGGCGTGGCTCGAGCAGCACCATGGTGACCGCTATGTGGCGATGCCGCACGGCACGGCACTGAAGCTGTTATACACCACGCCTCGGGTCTACAAGTCGTCCACTGAACTGGTTGATCCGAACCGCCCGGAGCGAGTGGTGGATCTGCTGCCTCTGCAGAAGCAGTATGCCGCCAGCAACCGCGGCTGACGGCATCCGCCGGCAGGTTATTTGCTGCCGGCGTACCCCAGCTCTTTATCGACCAGATTGAACAGCTCACCGCTGGCGTGCCAGTGGTCGAAGTTCTCCAGGAATTGATCGGTGAGCGCCCGCTTCCAGCCGATAAAGTCACCGGCCATGTGAGCCGTCATGGTGACGTTCTCCATGTCCCAAAGAGGGTGATTTTCCGGCAGGGGTTCTTCTTCAAATACGTCCAGGCCTGCCCCGGCAATCTCGCCATCCCGCAGCGCGGCAATCAGATCGTCGGTTTTGACGATGGGGCCGCGGCCGATGTTGATCAGCCGGGCCGACGATTTCATGGCCTTGAACGCTTTCTCATCGAACAGGCCTTCGGTCTGCGGCGTTAGCGGTGCGGCTATTACGACGTAGTCGGCGTGCCCCAGCTGTTCGAACAGTTCGTCGTTGCCGTGCACGGCAACAAAATCCGGATCATCGTGGCGGGGTGTCCGGGCAATTCCGTGAGCATTCAGTCCGGCGGCACTGACCAGACGGCCGATCTGCCGGCCGATGGAGCCGGCGCCCACCACCAGTACCTGTTTGCCTTCGGCGCGTTCGGTATCCCGGTGTTTCCACTGATGCTTCATCTGCAAGCGGATGGAGCCCGGAAAATCCTTGGCGAACATCAGGATGGTGCAGAGCACGTACTCGGCAATGGTGCGGTCGAAAATGCCCCGGGCGTTGGTGACCACCACGTCGCTGTGTATCAGGGCAGGAAACATCAGCGCATCAACCCCGGCGCTGGTGGCGTGAATCCACTGCAGTTTGTCGGCTGACTCCCAGGCCGCTTCCAGGGCCTCGGTGCGGAAGTCGGTGACCATCATCACGTCGGTGCCTGGCAAGGTGTCTCTCAGTGTCTGCTCGTCGCAGGCGAATCGCACCTCCGCACGCGCTCTGAGTGCGTCCATGCCCGGTGGCTCCGGCTCGCCGGGGGCAGTGAGAACGGTTACCACGGGTGTGCTTGGCTGTGTCATTGAACCTCCGCCTTGTGAGCTAATGTGCGACCCCGAAGCCGGGTCTCACGACAGTCTGGTATCCCGCTGCGGTACGGTCAACTTGCGACTGCGAAAGTCGGCTTCTTGTGACTGTGAGTAGGGCAATTTTACCGTTGGAATCTTTCTGCGTTTATGTCTTGTGTGGCCTGTTCTTACTGGCTAACCTGCAGGGGTAGGTTATTTTTGCCCCGCTCGCAGGAGGTGTTTTATGGCAGACTCTGCCAACTACGAGACTGGCCAGTCCAGACCACGTAAAGTGAAGTACCGGAAGAACAAGGCCAGCTGGAACCCTGCCATGCAGGCGATTCCTGTGCCGGGCATCCGCCGCATGGTAAATATGGCGGCCTCGATGAAAGATGTTATTCATCTTTCGATCGGTCAGCCTGATTTGCCGACGCCAAAGCATATTATTGATGCCTACGTTGAGGCGCTGAACGCCGGGCAAACCGGGTACACCATGGATGCCGGGTTGCCGGAGCTGTTGGTAGCTCTCAGGGATTACTACGGCAAGCGTTATAACCGGAAGCTGACCCGCGACAACATCCTGATCACCAGTGGCGCCACCGAGGCTATGTACCTGGCCATCTCGGCAACGTCGGCACCGGGCCGTCAGTTCATTGTGACCGATCCGTCATTCCTGCTCTACGCACCTCTGATCCGGATGAACGGTGGTGAGGTCAAGTTTGTACCTACCCACGCCGAAAACGATCACCAGCTTGATCCGGACGAAGTCATCCGCGCCATGGGGCCGCGTACTTTTGCGCTGATCCTGAATAACCCCAATAACCCGACCGGAGCGGTGTATCCGCGCAGCACGGTGGAGACCATCCTGGAGGAGTGCGCGTACCGGGGAATCCAGGTCTACGCCGACGAAGTCTATGATCACCTGATCTTCGATGACGACGATTTCGCCAGCGTCCTGAACTGCTCCATGGACCTGGACAACATCATGTGCATCAGCAGTTTTTCCAAGACCTACAGTATGGCTGGGTTGCGGGTTGGCTGGGTGATCGCGAGTCAGGCGGCGATCAAATCCCTGCGCCGGTACCACATGTTCACCACTTCGGTGGCCAATACGCCGTCCCAGTTTGCCGGTGTGGCGGCGCTCACCGGTGATCAGCAGTGCGTGCAGGACATGGTCAGCATCTACAAGGAACGCCGTGACAAGGTGGTGGAGCTGATTGATCAGACGCCCTACATGACCGGCTACAAGCCAGGCGGTGCCTTCTTCGCGTTCCCGGGCCTGCCGCCCCATGTGGATGGTTCTGACCTGGCGCTGCGGATGTTGAAGGAAACCGGCGTGTGTATGGTGCCGGGGGATGCCTTTGGTGAGGAGTCAACCAACGCCGTGCGGATCAGTTTCTCGACGACCTGTGAGAAACTGGAAGAAGCCTTTGATCGCGTCATCCCTTGGATGGCGAAGCAACAGTTCTGAGGAGTTGTGATGTCGGCCCTGGAGTCTGTCCTCATACAATGCCCCTACTGCTGGGAGACGCTGGATGTTAGCGTCGACCCGTCAGTGCAGGAGCAGGAGTATGTGGAAGACTGCCAGGTTTGCTGCCAGCCCATTCTCATACGCGTGTTGTTTGATGAAGATTTGACGCCCCATGTTGAAGCCCGCGCCGAGAACGAATAGCAGCGCAGGGCAATTCTGACCGATCCTTAATCTTTCCGTCTTGCCCACCGTTGGCGCCTTGGCTCAGGATAGATGGGCAACTCATGGAGGCGATCGCATGCACACTTTTTCCAAGTCTGGCCTTTGGGCCCTGATTCTTCTTACGCTAACCTTGACCAGTGGCTGTGCCAGCCTGTCGCCGTATTCAATATCCGAGGGCGAGCTGGAGCGCCACCTTCAGGATGTGGTGAGCGATTTTGATCGCCAGCAACTCAAGAGCGGGTCGCCGCTGAGCCTGAGCCTGAGTGACGCCGACATTACCTTGGGCCCTGATGGCCGCGACGTAGCGGTGATCGACGTCAAAGGGCAGGTGGCGGTCAATGCCATGCTGGCCCGTCTGCCGGTTGATATCTCATTGAAAGTAGAGGGCGCACCGGTTTATGACAGCACCGAGAAGGCCATTTTCATTCGGCGACTGCGGTTGCTGGATAGCAGTGTTGAGTCTCCGTTTTTTCGGGGTGACCTGAAACCAGTAACGGATAATGTTATGCGGGCGGTGGCCCAGATGCTGGAGACCATGCCGGTGTATCGTCTGGATGAGACCAACTTTGCTCAGCGAATGTTCGGCGCCATGCCGGTGGATGTGCGGGTTGCCCCGGGGCGACTTGAATTCGTGATGGCGGATAAGTAGAAGAGAGCTATCGGATAGACGGAAGTTTTCGAGGAGAGGACAACGGCAGCGCTGTGCAGATGCGCCGCCGTTGGCGGAATCAGCCGGTCAGGCGATTGCAAATAGCAACACCGATCTCATGGGTGCCACGTTGGCTGCCAGCGTTCTCGGCCAGGTCAGCAGCCACTGCATCGAACAATTCCTTTCCGGCCGCCGCCAGGGTCGGGTCTTTCCGGCCCAGCCATTCCAGCATACGCGCCGTGGTGAACAGCATGGCGGTTGGGTCAGCAAGTCCCTGGCTGGCAATGTCCGGCGCACTGCCGTGGGTCGGTTCGAACATGGAGGGCATGTTCGGATCGGTCGGATTCAGGTTGCACGACGGTGCCACCCCCATGCCGCCGGATAATACCGCGGCGAGGTCGGTCAGGATGTCACCTTGAAGGTTACTGGCAACCACCACATCAAACGCCCAGGGGCTTTGCACGAACTTCATGCAGGCGGCATCCACCAGCTCGTGGTGGACGGCCACATCGGGATACTCTTCACTGATCGCCTCGAACGCCTCGGTATACATGTCGCCCCAGTGCCGAAGCGCATTGCGCTTGGTGACCAGGCATACCTGACTTTCACAGGTGCGGCCATCGAGTGTGCGAAAGGTTCGTGTCCGGCCCTCTTTCACTCGCTCAGCAGCCCGGTTCCTGGCCTGCTCGAAGCCATAGCGGATAATCCGGTTAGTGGCTTTGCGGGTGAACACTTCCATCTGGGTAGCGACTTCATCCTCGGTGCCTTTACGCAGCCGGCCGCCCTGGCTGACGTACTCGCCTTCGGAGTTCTCGCGAATCACCAGCATGTCGATGTCTTTGGCTCGCTCGTCGGCCAGGTATTGACGGGCGCCTGGCAGGAGCCGGGCAGGGCGTTCACAGACCCACTGGTCAAAGCCCTTGCGCATCTCCAGTAGGGGCGCCAGCGAGACGCTGTCAGAGAGCAGATAGCGCTCTGCATCGTCGATCGGGCCCGGGTCGCCCAGCGCTCCCAGCAAAATCGCGTCGTAAGCCTGGAGTTGTGCGAGGGCGTCTTCAGGCATGGATTCGCCGTGTTCCTCGTGCCAGGCATGGGACGGCCAGGGGAACCGGGTCCACTCTACCGCCAGGCCGTGTTTTGCGCGCAGAGTTTCCAGGCAACGGACGGCTTCACCCACTACTTCCGGACCAATGCCATCACCGGGGGTGACTGCGATGCGGGTTGTTTCAGCCATTCAGGCGACTCCTTTTTTTAATCGGCTCGTATGTGCACCAGTCTCCCAGTTTAGACGTCCAAGAGCGGGATGCCACCGGATGGCTGGGAAAGTTCGGACGCTAGATCGTCCGGGCTCTGCAAGCGCTGGTGGCTTTGCCGGCACGTTTTTGCTAAAACAAACCCACCTTCGCACGTTTGGGCAGGTTTCGTGAACCAGGCCGTGGTCTTATTGGATGGTCCTCATCCGAACTGAGCGCGGCATTAACAGGACAGGGTGCTTCTTTGCTGTATCGCATTATTACGTTTATCGGTGGCCTCGTTTTCGTGGTGGCGCTTTTTGCTCTGCTGTGGTTCTTCTGCAAGAAATTTCTTGAGCGCCACGGAGTGACCGATCAGGTTTCAGATCGTGCCACGGTGTTGGCCACGTGGACTTTTGCTGGTATCAGCGTGGGGCTGATTTTTGCGGTCGTTGGTGCCTTCGTACTGGGGCCTTGGGCGTTCTATCGGACGCTACGCGGCCACGACGTCAACATCTCTGATGGCGCCGCTATCTGGTGGGGGTTTGGCATTGTGGTGGCGGCGATGACCATAACCGGGTTGGGCTTTTTCGGCTTTCTGATGGCCGTGGGCGCCTATTAGAGCGCCGGTCCATTAGTCCCGGTGCGATAAGTCAGCTGTTCGGCGTCCCGGTGGGTGGGGAGGTCGAAACGGGCCCTGGCAATCTCCTGGCGCGACAGCTCGGCGACAATCAGAGTTTGTTTGTCTTCGGCTTTTGCCAGCGTTTCTCCGCGTGGCCCCAGGATGCTGGATCCGCCCCAGAACCATCCGTCGCCCTCATGGCCGTAGCGGTTAGCCATGACCACGGGGGTGCCGTAGGTCATCGCATAAAACTGCAGATTGACCAGCCAATTGTTCTCGTTCGAGAACGACTTGCTGACGATGCCAGATGCCGAATTGATGGGAGCGCACAGCACCGCGGGGCGGTTCATCAAGCCACTGTGCACTAGCCCCGGGTTCCAGAGGTCAGCGCAAATCAGGTAGTGAGCCGGCCAGCCCGGGCTGACGTCACGCTGGGTCAGGGATTGGCCGGGTGTGAACCACTTGCCTTCCTCCAGGCCACCGTAGGTGGGCAGATTCAGTTTGCGGTGAATGGCGATCACCCGACCGCCCTGCAGGATCGCAAGGGCGTTGTAATATTCCCCCGGACTGGCTTCCTCAACAAAGCCAACCACCACCTGCAAGCGCCCCGAGAGTTGTGCCAGCTCTTGCAGGGTTTCGTCGTCTGCCGGCATGGCAACATCAGGAACCCCTCGGCCCAGGGCGTAGCCCGTCAGCGACAGTTCCGGGAATACCAGCAGATCCAGCGCCCGCTCTTGTGCCTCAGCGATCATCTTGCGATGGGTTTCGAGATTGCTGGCCACCGCGCCGAGTTCACAATTAATTTGGGCCGCGCCGACACGTAGCTGATCTGTTGGACGCATGAGAGCTCCCGGACAGGAAAGTAATGGATAGGAAAATCAGGTGGGGGATTCTGCCATCGGGGAAATGGCTGGATCAAATTGCGGGGGCAGCGATTTGCCCCCGCAACGGTTTCGGCTTTAGATCAAGTTGTGTT
The DNA here is from genome assembly GCF_030297175.1 of Marinobacter sp. LA51. Taxonomy (NCBI): domain Bacteria; kingdom Pseudomonadati; phylum Pseudomonadota; class Gammaproteobacteria; order Pseudomonadales; family Marinobacteraceae; genus Marinobacter; species Marinobacter apostichopi. The sequence goes on from NZ_AP028070.1 coordinate 1,071,625, forward strand.
CTTTCAGGAAGTTCCTGGCGACCTTTTCAATGGTCTGACGGTCAACGTCTACCCGGGCGTTCAGAGTGGCCATGGTTTGGTCATCCAGCAGGCTGGAAAGGGCATTCATCTGTTCGTCCAGCTTCTCATGCTTCTCCAGAGTTTCCTCACGCACAACCGGTGTCAGGGCGTAGGCCGGGAAATACTGCTTGTTGTCTTCCAGTACGACAAAATCGAAGGCCTTGATGCGGCCGTCGGTGGCAAATACCAGACCGACTTCAACCTGGCCGTCGCGCAGGGCGTTATAGACCAGCCCTGAATCCATCCGCTTGATGTTCTCGCGGCCAAACCGGAAGTCATAGGCTTGCTGCAGCGGGCGAAGGCCGTCTTCACGGGCGTAGAACTCGGCGTTGCTGGCGAAGCTGAGTTCTTTGCCGTCATTTACGGCTTGGGCCAGGTCTGAAAGCGTCTCAATGCCGCGCTCTTTTGCGTCCTTGGCACGCATGGCAAAGGCATAGGTGTTGTTGGCGTTCGATGGCTCAAGCCACACCAGTCCTTTCTCTTTATCCAATTCTTTGACGCGCTTGTAGGTAGCTTCTGGGCCGAGCTCCTCGGTGATGTCGTTGTAGTTGATCAGCGAGGTGCCAGTGTATTCCCAGTAGAGATCAATCTGGCCGTTCTCCTGTGCCTGGCGCAGGACCGCAGAGCCCATGCCGGATTTCTTTTCCACATCGTACTCGAGGGCTTCGAGATATTGAGCGGTCATGCTCGCCAGAATCTGCTGCTCGGTGAAGTTCTTGCCACCGACCACGATGGATTCGGCTTGAACCGTGGTGCTGACGGCAAGGGCCAACAGGCCCGTTAGCAAAGTGCGAATCTTGTTCATAAATCTTCTCCTTCGTTAAATGACTGAGGATCAGCCGCGTGAGGGGTTAACCTCACGTGGGACAACGACGAATGCCAGCGAGGCGATAAATGCGTCAACAACCACCGCAAGTACTGCGGTTGGTATGGCGCCTGCCAGCATCATCAGTGGGTCGTACAGGTCGATACCGGTGAATATCAGTTCGCCCAGTCCGCCGGCGCCAATCAGGAAGGCGAGGGGGACGGTACCGACGTTGATGGTCAGGGCGGTGCGCATGCCTGCAAAAATGACGTACAGCGCATTCGGCAGCTCCACCCGGATGAGTCTTTGGAATGCCGACATGCCCAACCCCGAGGCAGCCTCCAGCAGGGCCGGAGACACGCCCTTGAGACCCGCATAGGTGTTGCGGGTGATTGGCAGCAGGGTCGCGACGAACAGCCCGAACACCGCCGGCAGCGTACCAATTCCGAGCAGGCTCATGGACAGTGCGAGCACCGCCAGCGTTGGGATGGTCGTGCCCACGTTCAGCACTTGCATGAGGGGCTCGGCGTAGTTGGACATCGCGGGCCTGGACAAGAGAATGCCCAGGGGAATCGCTACGAGAATGGCCAGGCCGCCAGACACTGCAGTCAGCCATACATGCTGTCCCGTCAGGTAGCGGATGTCAGGCCAATAAAACAGGAAGTCGTCGACCAGCCCACTCGACTGACTCCAGACCCCAAGCGCAAACACGCCCAGCAGAATCAGCCAGCGACTCATGGTGACCAGTTTCAGGTTCGCCATGAATTACTCCTTGTGACTCGCTTCAAGAGGTGTCGAATGGGTAGCCGCACGGTATCGGGCTCCCAGATGATGGGTGATCGCGCGTTGTGTGATCTGCCCACGAAGGCTGCCGCTGTCATCGACGCAGGCAACCCAGGTCATGTCATGGGCAAACATCAGGGAAGCGACCTTCCTCAGGTCATCGTCCAGGCCGACCACCGTGGACAGGCTTTCGAAGTGATCCCGGCAGTAGCCTTTGGTGGTCTGGGCGACGGAGCGACGAACCTGCCCCACCGGCTGGCCTTCGGCATTCACCATGACAATGCAGTTCTGATAACCGTAATCGTCGATCTTCTGCTGGGCTGTCTGCAGGGTGTCATCCGGGCGAACAACGCCTATGTTGTCACTCGCCAGCTCTTTGACTTTCACCAGGTTGAGACGTTTCAGGGCGCGATCTTCACCCAGGAACGATTCGACGAACGAGTTTTTCGGCGCCGCGAGCAGCTCATCCGGCGCAGAGTGCTGAACCAGCTTGCCCTCGCGGAAGATTGCGATGCGGTCGGCCATCTTGATGGCTTCATCAATGTCATGGCTGACGAAGAGAATGGTCTTCTTCAGTTCGGCCTGCATCTTCAGGAATTCCTCCTGGATGCTGGCGCGGTTGATCGGGTCGATCGCGCCGAAAGGCTCGTCCATCAGCATCACGGGGGGATCGGCCGCCAGGGCACGGGCGACACCAATGCGCTGCTGTTGACCTCCGGAAAGTTCGCTTGGATAACGCTTCAGGAAGGCGTCTGCGTCGAGGGAGACCATGTCCATCATTTCGCGGGCGCGCTTTTTGAACGCGGCTTTGTCCCATCCCAGCAGCTTGGGCACGACGGTGATGTTTTCCTCGATCGTCATGTTAGGAAACAGGCCAATCTGCTGGATGACGTAGCCAATATTCCGCCGCAGGTCCTGAGTGTTGAGCTGGGTGGTGTCTTCGCCATTGATGATCACCTTGCCGGATGTCGGCTGAACAATGCGGTTGATCATCTTCAGGGTTGTGGTCTTGCCGCAACCGGACGGACCCAGAAGCACGCAGATTTCGCCTTCGGGTACCGACATGCTGATGTTGTCGGCGGCGGTAACCGCCCCTTTGGGCGTATCGAAGATTTTCGTAAGCTTATCCAGTTCGATCATGAATCAGCCCTTGCAGTCATTGAATAGGTTAAATGAAGAATCACGGGGTGTTGGCCGCGTCCAGATCCATGCCTTTGGGTGTCAGTCGCCGCTGAGCGATCAGCAGCCCGTAGTCGACGATGATGGCAAGCAGGCTCACGGCAATGGCGCCGATAATGAGCTGGCGAGGGTCAGACTGGGAAATGCCACGGCTGATGAAGGTGCCCAGTCCGCCCGCTCCGATGTAGGCGGCAATAGCCATTACCCCAATGTTCAGCACCACGGCGGTGCGGACGCCGGCCATGATGACAGGCACCGCGAGAGGTATTTCGACCAGCCGGAGCCGCTGGTTTCCGCTCATGCCAATGCCCCTCGCGGCTTCTCGCAATGCCGGATCAACATTGTTAATGGCCGTGTAGGTGTTGCGGATGATGGGCAGTTGGGAATACAGCAGCACGGCGATCACGGCCGGAAAGTAGCCGATGCCCTGGCCAATTAACGACAGTACCGGAATCATCAGGCCGAACAGTGCGATCGACGGGATGGTGACAATAATGGACGCAACATACAGGACGATCCGGGCCATCCGTTCGTTCTTGGTGATCGCGATCCCGATAGGTACGCCGGTGAGCGTCGCGAGACCGACAGCGACCCCTACCAGTGCTATGTGCTCCAGGGTGCGAGTGGTCAGTATGTCCAGATTGTCCAGGGCGTATTGGGCTAACTCCACGACACGGGGCTCCTCAATCAAGCTCTAGTCAGAAACGAAAGGCCATCGGCTGATGGGCGAAAAAAGCGGTGAGTGCAAACTCAGGCGTAGGAACTTAGCAAATTTCGAGCAGGATTTAGTGGGTTTAACTATTAATAAATGAAATAGTTCTGATGAGGGTTTCTGGTTTGTTTTATCGCAAGTTCATTTAAAACAATGTGTTGCGATTATATTTCGGGTGCCAATAAATTCGGTCTGAATTTCTTATTGGCTTTCGTTATGGTGATGGTGAAGCTTCCTCCTCGTACTTTTCCGCCAAATCCTCCAGTGACGCGAAGGATTCTGCGCCGGTAACCACGTCTTCCAGGTCGGCGCAAAATGCCTCGTAGGCTTCACTGGAGTAACTGGGTGAGCGGTGCAACTCGATTTCAACCTGACCCAGCGGCGGCAAGCCCTCGTGCTCCTCCACTATTCGGCAGCCTTCCGGGAGGCTGCGCGGCGTCTTGATGGTGAGTGCCAGGCCGGATTGAACAGGCAGATTCAGACCCGTTGGCGAGTAGCTGGTGAAGCGGACATTCCAGCGCAAGCCCGCGAGACCCAGTGCAGCAACAGCGTGGGCCCGGTACACGCAGCCTTCGGGGTTCAGCGCTAGGGGCAGGGGATTCCAGCCGGCTATGCTCACGCCTTTGCCGGCGGCCCACACCAGGGATTCCACGCCGATCAATTGGCCGGTCTGTGTTGGCGTGTGGCGAATGGCGAGCACCACATCCAGCAGCCCTTCCTGAAACGAATCCACCATCCGTGAGCTGACGCCACAGGTGATCTCCAGGCGCACCTGCGGATACCGAGTACAGAACCGTTTCAGCAATTGCGGTAAATACGTGGTCGCCTGTTCCTCGGAAATTCCGAGCCGGATCAGCTCGCCCTGATGGTCGGCGCCCATCTCCTGTTTTGCTTCGTCTTCCAGCTTGAGGATATGGCGCGCGTAAGGCAGCAACCGTCGCCCCGCGTTAGTCAGGGTCACCGTCCTGCGAGTGCGCTCAAGCAGGGCGTCGCCCATCTGATCTTCCAGTCGTTTGACCTGAAGACTGACCGCCGACTGGGTGCGGTGAAGTAGCTTGGCCGCGGCACTAAAGCCCTGGGCTTCGGCCACGGTGACAAAGGTGCGAAGAAGCTGAGTATCCATATGTATGAGAATCTGAAATCGAATGCATGGCAACTATTTATTTAACTCATGGTAACAAGCTCTCTAGGATATGGCCATTCGCTCAACGCCACCAACAGGAGAGGTGACCATGCATACCCAGGATGCCGAAGCTATCCGCGAGGCGCTCGGAGGAGTCGTTAATCTGGAGCGCTATCCGATCGATCAGATCGATTCGACCACGGGGGAAGCCCTGATTGAACGGTGCCGTGCACAGCTTGATGACGACGGCTGTGTCGTTCTCGATGGTTTTATCCGGGACGAAGCGCTGGCGCGTCTGGAGCCGGAAACCGAGCGTCTGTCGCCGGAAGCGCACTACAACCAGACCGAAACCAACCCCTACAACAATGCTGGCGATGACAGTCTGCCCGACAGCCATCCCATGAACCGGTTTGATGACCGTACCAACGGTTTTGTCGCCGGTGACCGCATCGGTCAGGACACCATCATCCGGCAGGTCTATCAGAACCCGGCGTTCCAATCGTTCATTGCCCGCGTGGTGGGGATGGAGTCAATCCACCCTTACGCCGACCCGCTCGCCGATCTGGTGGTCAACGTCCTGCGCGATGGTTGTCAGCATCCATGGCATTACGACACCAACGAATTCATCGTCACCCTGATGACTCGCAAGTCCGAGGGCGGCGGCCAGTTCCAGTACGTGCCGGGCATTCGCAGCGAAGCCGGTGAGAACTTTGAAGGGGTTCAGGAAGTACTGGACGGCAACCACGAGTCGGTGAAATCCCTGGAGTTGACACCGGGCGACCTGCAGATCTTTTTCGGTCGCTACTCCCTGCACCGGGTCAAGCCGGTTGAAGGACCGCGCGAACGTCACACCGTGATCTTCGCTTACGCCAAGGAGCCGGGTTTTATCGGTCGCCCCGAGCGGGCCCAGCGGATCTTTGGCCGTATGGCGCCGATCCACGAAGAGATTCTCAAGCACGGGCTTGAGCGCAACGACAACCTGGCCGACTAAGCCATCCTGATAGGAGGAATTTTATGAGCCTGGTAGAAACCCAGCCGCTTACCGACAATGAGCCGAACACCATACCGGTGGTTCCCTCGGCACCGATGGCTAACGGCGACAGCATTCCGACGGCATTCGATCCCAAGCAGCTCCGGGCTGGCCGTCTGGAACGCCTGCGCAACATGATGCGCGAACAGGGCTATGCCGCGGTCGTGCTGTTCGACCCGTACAACCAGCGTTATGCCACTGGCTCGCGCAACATGTTCGGGTACTTCCTGCGCAACTCTTCCCGCTACATCTATGTGCCTCTTGAAGGCCCTGTGATTCTGTTTGAATACCCGGGCAGTGCCCACGTTTCCACCTGGCTTGAGACCATCGACGAGTCACGCACCTCGCAGGTGGTGTGGTCCGCGGTGAACCAGCGTGATGGCATGTCCAGCGATCCGTTCGGTGTGGAAATTGCCGAACTGGTGGCGGAGCACGGTCGCGGTAACAAGAAAGTCGGTCTGGACCGGTGTGCATTGAACCTTGCCCGCTCTCTGGAAGCCCAAGACCTGGAAGTATTCGACTGCATGCAGGACATCCTGCATTGCCGCCGGATCAAGACCCCCGAAGAAATCGCCTGTCTGGCGCAGTCGATGGCGGGTAGTGAAGCGGCAGTCGCACGTGTTGAGCAGGCTATCCGCCCAGGGATCACCGAGAACGAATTGTTCGCCGAGCTTTATGGTGAGGTGATCCGTCAGGGCGGTGAGTTTATTGAAACCCGCCTGCTGTCGTCTGGCCCCCGCACCAACCCCTGGTTCAACGAAGCCAGTGACCGGGTGCTGCGCCCGGGCGAACTGGTGGCGCTGGATACCGACACCATCGGCGTGCACGGCTACTACTCGGACTTCTCCCGTACCTTCCACGTAGGGCCGGGCAAGCCGACGCCATACCAGCAAAGCCTTTACCAGATGGCGTATGAGCAGGTTCATCACAACATGAGTCTGTTGGGGCCGGGCATCGAGTACCGGGAAATTGCCGAGAAGGCCTGGAAAATCCCCGAGCGTTTCCTGAACCGTCGTTACCCCTCGATCATCCACGGGGTTGGCATGCACGGTGAAACGCCGCTGGTCGCCCATCACATGGACTTCGATCGCTTTTCCAAAGACGGCGTACTGGAGCCGGGAATGGTGGTATCGGTCGAGAGCTACATCGGGGAAGAGGGCGCCGCTGACGGCGTCAAGCTCGAGGAAGAAGTGGTGATCACCGAGACCGGGGTCGAGAAGCTCTCCCGCTATCCATTCGATGCAGGCCTGCTTGGCCAGTCCAGCTAAAGATCAACTAAGGATCAAGACATTATGACACTGGTTGAACACCGTATCGCCGGCGAGAAAGTCGCCGGCCCGCGCACAATTGACGTTGAAAACCCCGCCACCGCCGAGGCTGTCCGACAGGTCGGCCTGGCGGACCGTGCCCAGGTGCAGCGCACTATCGCGGCGGCGCAGGACGCGCTGCCAGCCTGGCGCGATACCCCGGCGGCCAAGCGTGCCCAGGTGATGTTCCGTTTTAAGATGTTGCTGGAACGCGACGCCGATGCGATCGTCGCGCTGCTCAGTGAGGAGCACGGCAAGACCCTTGAGGACGCCATGGGCGAGCTCAAGCGTGGTATCGAAAATGTGGAATACGCCTGTGGTGTGCCTGAGCTGTTGAAAGGGGAATACTCCCACAACGCCGGTCCCGGCATCGATACCTTTTCAAACCACCAGCCGTTGGGCGTGGTTGCGGGTATTACCCCGTTTAACTTCCCAGCCATGGTTCCTTTGTGGATGTTTCCGATGGCGATTGCCTGCGGTAACGCGTTCATTCTGAAGCCTTCAGAGCAGACCCCTTCGGCGGCTGTAAAAATGGCGGACTTGCTGGAAGAGGCCGGCTTGCCAAAAGGCGTATTTAACGTACTGCACGGTGACCCGGAAGCGGTTGAGGCATTGATCGAGGATCCGGCCGTTCGCGCTCTCAGCTTCGTCGGCTCTACCCCCGTGGCGCGCAAGATCTACGAGGGCGGCGCCAATCACGGCAAGCGGGTACAGGCGCTTGGTGGCGCCAAGAACCACGCGGTTGTGATGCCCGACGCCGACCTGGAAAATGCCGCCAACACCCTGATAGGCGCGGCCTTTGGCAGTGCCGGTGAGCGCTGCATGGCAATCTCTGTGGCCGTCTGTGTTGGCGACGATACCGCGGATACCCTGGTGCAAAAGGTGGCCGAGAAGGCATCAAACCTGCGCGTTGGGCCGGGTACAGAACTCGGGCACGATATGGGTGCCCTGGTGAACGCCAGTCACCGGGACAAAGTGGCCGGGTACATTGATCTGGGTGAGCAGGCCGGCGCTGAGCTGTTGCTGGACGGGCGAAAGCATCCGCTGGTGCAAGAGTCTGCCGGCTATTACGTTGGGCCTACGCTGTTTGACCGGGTAACCGAAGACATGTCGATCTACCGCGATGAGATCTTCGGTCCGGTGCTGTGTGTGGTTCGGGTTAAAAACCTGGACGAGGCCATCGCCCTGATTAACCGCCACCAATATGGCAACGGCACCTGCGTGTTTACCTCCGGTGGTGAAGCCGCGCGTCGGTTTACCGACCGTATCGAAGTCGGCATGGTTGGCGTCAACGTACCCTTGCCGGTTCCGGTCGCGTTCCACAGCTTCGGCGGCTGGAAGGACTCGCTGTTCGGGGATCTGCACGCCTATGGTCCGGACGCGGTGCGTTTTTACACCCGCCGTAAGGCGATTTCCTATCGCTGGCCGGAATCTGGCAGCCAAGAGGGCTCACAGATGGCCTTCCCGTCAGGAAGCTAAGCAGACGCTTCGCTTCACAGCGCCCGGTCACTGGTGCAAGCGCGCCCGTGACCGGGGTTGCTCCGGCAGCTCAGGCGATTTCTCGCAGCTGCTCCCGGAACCAGATCAGGGCCGGTTCCTTTTCATAGGCCCGGTGCCAGTAAAGGTGCACATCAATAGACGGCAACTCCGCCGGCGGATCCATCAGGGTCAGGCTGGCCCGCTCGGCGATAATCCGGGCGTAGGTTTCGGGCATGGTCAAAAGCAGGTCGGTTTCCTCAACCACCCGGCAGGCCGCGAAATAATGTTGGCAGCGCAATCGGATATCCCGCTGCACCCCCAGGCGTGAAAGCTCGAAATCCTCAATGCCGGGTCCTTCCGTTCTCGACGACACCAGCACGTGCTTCGCCTTCAGATATTCCTCCATCGTCAACTTGCCCTTAGTTAAAGGGTGGTCGCTACGGGCAATCAGCACCAATCGATCCCGCCGCAACAGCTGGTGCGAGGTCTGGTTGCTGACCGGCAAAAGCACATCCACCGCAAAATCCAGCTTCCCGGCTGCCAGTTGGGTTTCCATTTCCCGCCGCGGAATCCGCTGACTGACAATCTCCAGCTCGGGGTAGGGCTCCAGTCGTTTCATTAACTGCGGCAGAAAGGTGGATTCGAGAATATCCCGCAGCCCCAGCGAGTAAGTTTTGCGCTGGCTGGCGGGATCAAAGGCGTGAAACTGGTTTACCGCACCCTGTATCTGGTTTAGGCCGGGCCGCATGGATTCGAGGAATCGGCGGGCCAGTGGGGTGGGCACCATCTGGTTTCCCTGCCGAGTGAACAGGGGGTCATCAAAGTGGTCTCGAAGCCGTGACAGGGAGTGGCTGACCGCCGGCTGGGTCAGGTGCAGGGCCCGGGCTGCGCGGGTGAGGCTTCCTTCGCGATAGATGGTGTCGAAGACGTGCAGCAGGTTCAGGTCGAGGCGATTCAGTGCCATGTCGAGATCCGTGTCTGTGAATAAGTACGGGTAATGATAAAGGATAAGAATAATTCAGTCGCGTAATAGTTTGAGCGGTCCTAGACTGGCTTCATCGTGTTCATTTCAATGCACCAGCCGTCAGGATTTCAGCGAGGATAGGGCGATGGATTTCAATATTTCCGAGAGAGGCCAGGATTATCTCAAGCGCGTGAAGGCGTTTATGGCCGACGAGATTTTTCCCATTGAGGCGCAGTACCACAAGGAGCTGGCGTCCCAGGACAACCGTTGGGTGGTTCTCCCGATCATCAAGGAGTTGAAGGAGAAGGCCAAGGCCCAGGGTCTGTGGAATATGTTCTTCCCGGACGAGAAGCATGGCTGTGGTCTGCTCAACTCCGACTACGCCCTGATTGCCGAGGAAACTGGCCGCAGCTTCATTGCTCCGGAGATCTTCAACTGCAACGCGCCGGATACCGGCAACATGGAAGTGTTGATCCACTATGGGTCCGAGGAGCAGAAAGCCGAATGGCTGCCGCGTCTGATGAGCGGCGAGATCCGGTCAGCGTTCTGCATGACCGAGCCGGGTGTGGCCTCTTCTGATGCCACCAATATGGAAGCCACCGCCGTGGTTGAGGGTGATGAGGTCGTGCTCAATGGCCGTAAATGGTGGAGCACTGGTATCGGTCACCCGGACTGTAAGGTCGCCATCTTCATGGGCATGACCGATCCGGATGCCCAGAAGCACCGTCGTCACTCTATGGTTCTGGTGCCGCTGGATACGCCGGGCGTTCGCATTGAACGTATGCTTCCGGTGTTTGGCGAGTATGATGAACCTTATGGCCATGGTGAGGTGGTGTTCGACAATGTCCGCTTGCCCAAGAGTGCCTTTATTGCCGGACCGGGCCGCGGTTTTGAGATTGCCCAGGGGCGTTTGGGGCCAGGCCGGGTGCATCACTGCATGCGTGCCATCGGTGCCGCGGAGCGTACGCTGGAGTTGTTGATTAAACGCGCCACTAGCCGTGAAGCGTTTGGCAGGCCGATTGCCAAGCTGGGTGGTAATCCGGACATCATCGCCAACGCCCGTATGTCTATTGAGCAGGCGCGGCTGCTGACTCTGAAATGCGCCTGGGCGCTGGATACCAAGGGTATTGCCGGTGCGCTGCAGGAGGTTTCGATGATCAAGGCGGTGATTCCGGCGATGCTGCAAACCATTGTTGATCAGGCTATTCAGATTCATGGTGGCGCTGGTGTTAGCGATGATGATTTCCCGCTGACTCAGTTGTTTGCTTACGCTCGGGTTCTGCGCTTGGCGGATGGGCCGGACGAGGTTCATCGGGCTATGGTGGCTCGTCTTGAGTTGGCTAAGTATAAGAGCCGGTCTGCTTAAAATCGAAACTTGGAGTGGGAGCCGGCGGCCCAGAGCCTCTGAAACTCGCTCCTTCGGCACATCCATGTGGCGCTTGAGCTTCGCCATCCATGGCTTCGCACAGTTTCAGAGGCTCTGCGCCACCGACTCCGACATGGTTCGGAGTCGGTTTCGCTTTTAAAAACACGTGACGGAAATAATTATGACTCAGAGAATCTTCATCACAGGCGGCGCCAGTGGCCTTGGTCGTGCAATTGCACTGCGCTATGCCAAAGAGGGCGCCAAAGTTTGCATCGGTGATATTAATCCGGAGCAGGGCGCCAGTGTCGAGCAGGAGATCAACAACGCCGGGGGCGAAGGCTACTACGTTGAATGTGATGTTCGGCGCCTGACGGATCTGGAAAAGATCTGTGACGATCTGACCGCCAAGTGGGGCGGTGTCGATGTGGTGGTGAACAACGCCGGTGTGGCTTCCGCCGGGTCGATTGAAGACACCACCATGGCGGACTGGGAATGGATTCTGGATATCAACGTGCTGGGCGTGGTTCGTGGCTGCAAGGCATTTACGCCGCAGTTCAAGAAGCAGGGTTCGGGTGCGTTTGTGAACATCGCGTCTATGGCTGGCCTGATGCTGGCACCGCTGATGGATAGCTACAATGTCTCCAAGGCGGGTGTTATCGCTCTGTCCGAAACCCTGAGCCAGGAGCTGCGGGATGACGGTATCCACGTAAGCTGTGTCTGCCCGGCGTTTTTCCAGACCAATCTGGCCAGCAGCATGCGTTCCGATCTGCCAGGTGTTCAGCAGAATGTGAACAAGCTGATGAAGCGTTCGAACATTACCGCGGATAATGTCGCTGAAGATATCGTGCGGTCGGTACAAGACAAGAGTTTCTGGGTGCTGCCCCACGCCAAGGAGCGCCGCATGTGGATGGTTAAGCGCCATGCGCCCAAGGCGTTTGACTGGTTGATGCACCAGGAAAGCAAGCGCTGGATGAACAAGATGGGCGGTAAGGCCAAAGCCTGAACGATTGGAAAGACGAGAGGAGAGTCCTGAATGACCCAGATTGATCAGGCAAAGGATGTCCGCGAAGGCGAAGAGCTGGATGTGGCGGTGGTCGACCGGTTTATGAAGCAGGCGATTCCCGATCTGAGCGGTGAACCTGAAATCCGGCAGTACCCGGGCGGCGCCTCCAACCTGACCTATCAGGTGGATTATGGTGAGCGCTCGTTCGTGCTGCGCCGGCCGCCGTTTGGCAAGATCGCCAAGTCCGCACACGACATGCTGCGCGAAGCCAAGGTTATGCAGGCATTGAAGCCGGTTTATCCCTACGTGCCCAACATCATTGCCATTTGTGACGACCACGATGTTCTCGGTTGTGATTTCTACGTGATGGAGCGCCTGAAGGGCATCATTCTGCGTCAGGATTTCCCGGATGGTTTCGACCTGAGCGAAGCGGACACCCGCAAGCTGTGCCTGAATGTGATCGACAAGCTGGTGGACCTGCACCGGGTGGATGCCCAGGCAACTGGCCTGGACAAGCTGGGCAAGGGCGCCGGCTACGTGCAGCGTCAGATTGGCGGCTGGAGTGACCGGTTCCGCAAGGCGCGCACCGAGGATGTCGGCGATTTTGAAGAAGTCATGTCATGGCTCAACGACAAGATGCCGGACGACATTGCCCAGGTGGTGATTCACAACGACTACCGGTTCGACAACGTGGTGCTGAATCCAGACAACCCGTTTGAAGTGGTGGGTGTGCTCGATTGGGAAATGGCGACTATCGGCGATCCGCTCATGGATCTGGGCAACAGCCTGGCGTACTGGATTGAAGCTGACGACGAAGGCCCATTTCAGATGCTGCGGCGCCAGCCCACCCATCGCCCGGGCATGCTGAGCCGCAATGAGGTGGTGGAGTACTACATGGAAAAGTCCGGTTTCCGGGTCGATAACTTCGATTTCTATGAGATCTACGGGCTGTTCCGGCTGGCGGTTATCGTCCAGCAGATTTACTACCGCTTCTACCACGGCCAGACCAAGGACAAGCGTTTTGCAGCATTTGGCCACGCGGCTAATTACCTGGAGAAGCGGTGTCAGCGTCTGATTGCAGAGAGTTCCCTGTAATGGCGACTGTCTATCTGGTGCGCCATGGCCAAGCCAGTTTTGGCAAGGCCAACTACGATCAGCTCTCGCCGACGGGCTGGGAGCAGGGCCGGGTGCTGGGGCGTTGGCTGGCCAATCGGTTAACCCCGGGTGCGGTCTTTGGCGGTAATCTGGAGCGCCACCGGGAAACGGTTGAGGCCATTACCACCGGCTTTGGCAGTCAGCTGCCTGATATGCAGGTCACCCCGGGCTTCAACGAGTTTGACCACAACGAGGTGGTTACGCGCTATCGGCCGGAATGGGAAGATCGCGAGATCATGACCCGCGACCTCAGGGCGTTTCCGAAACCTGCCAAGGCCTTCCAGGAAGCCTTTGTTCAAGCGGTTCGGCGCTGGGCCTCGGGGCAGCACGACAGCGACTATTCGGAAACCTGGCCCGGGTTCAAAGCCAGGGTGGTACAGGCGTTCGAGGAGATGGTCGAGTATGCCGATGGCAGTGACGTTCTGGTGGCTACCTCCGGTGGCCCGATCTCGGTGATCTGTCAGGAGCTCCTGGAGCTGGATGATGCCCGGGCACTGGGGCTGAACGAGGTAATTGCCAACACCAGCGTTACCCGTGTGCTTTACTCCGGCCCCCGTCGCAGCCTGTCCGTTTTTAACAACTACAGTCACCTGGAAGCGGAAGACCCCGCCCTGGTGACCTACCGATAACGATTGAGGTAAACGAATGAGCAGCAAAGACCTGTTTGATCTGACTGGCAAGGTGGCGCTGATTACCGGTGCCAGCCGTGGCATTGGTGAAAGCATTGCGCGCACCCTGGCCAACTATGGCGCCCACGTGATTGTCAGCAGTCGCAAGATTGATGGTTGTGAGGCCGTAGCGGGCAGCATCCGCGAAGCCGGTGGCAGCGCCGAAGCCTATGCCTGCCACATTGGTGAGATGGATCAGATCGAGGGTATCTGGGCGCACATTGAGAAAACCCACGGCAAGCTGGATATTCTGGTCAACAACGCGGCCGCCAACCCTTACTTCGGGCCGATTGAAGATACGGATCTGGGTGCGTTTGATAAGACCGTGGATGTGAACATCCGGGGTTATTTCTTCATGTGCGCCCGGGGCGCGCAGATGATGAAGAAAGCTGGCGGCGGCGCGATCGTGAACGTGGCGTCGGTGAATGGGGTGAATCCCGGTCATTATCAGGGCATTTACTCGATCACCAAGGCGGCGGTTATCTCCATGACCAAGTCGTTTGCCATGGAACTGGGCCAGCAGAACATTCGAGTGAACGCGCTGCTGCCGGGGCTGACCGACACCAAGTTCGCCAGTGCCCTGACCACCAACGAAGCCATCAAGAAGCAGGCCATGGCTCACATCCCCATGAAGCGGGTGGCTGATCCTGACGAGATGGCTGGCACGGTGCTGTATCTGGTGTCTGGCGCTTCAAGCTACACAACGGGTGCCTGCATCAACGCCGACGGTGGTTACCTGACTATCTAAACGGTTAGCGTTCAGCGATTTCGGGCCCGGGCGAGCAGGTCAGGGCTTCGAAATCGCGGTTAAGTTCAGCGGTCCGGTTTTCCAGATGGGCCAGTTGAGCCGTGTCGCCTGCTGCCACCACATCATGGATCAGGGTGTTCAGGGCGACTCTGCTGCGCTCCATCATGGCCTCGTATTCGTCTCCCCGTATCGATGTAGACTCGTTCAGCAGTCGTGCAATCTCCTGTTCAAATCCCGGTTTCTGGCGCTGTTCCAGCGCATCAAGGAAGGCTAGCTGCCAGTTGCGACGGCCCTCCAGCCAGATTTCGGTCTGGCGATCGCGTTGTTCCGACCAGCGGGTAACGATAGCTTGCTGGTCGTTGTTTAAATTGCCCAGCCAACGCTCCAGTCTCTCCGAGGTGCGCTCAGCGCGGGCTGCCGCGGTGGTTTCGGGATCCTCGCCTAAATACTCCTGCTCCATTTCGCGCTGGCGTTCTGCCATATTATTGGTTAGCTCGCGCACCTGGGTATCGTTCAAGCTGGCAAGTAGTCTGCTCGCGATCGGGGTGGCCCTGGAGAGCAATGGAGGGAAGAACCCCAGAAGCTCGTCTTGGTGTTCTGAGAGGACTTCAGGCGTGATGTTTTGCTGGCGGACATCGGTTTCCAGTGTGTCCAACCACACCTGATATTTGGGCAGTTCCGTGGCGCAGTGCCAGCCCCGGAGGTCGTCCAGGTCGTCGTACAATTGTGTTTTCTGGGCATCAGTCAGGGTTACGTAATCCTCTACCCACCAGACAACACCCCAGTCCGCGTAGCGGTAGGCCATGCGCGTTGAGCTGCAACCGGACAACACGATTAGTGCGGCGAGTAGCAGTGTGCTCCAGAGAAGGGATTTGTTCGGTGCGACGGTCTGCCTGTTCATGGTTCGTCCAGTGTGGCCAGGGGGAGCGAGTGCTCGGCACGATTACTCGCTCAAAACAGTTGCTAAAAAGAGCGCTCGTAAAAAGACCGCAGGCTTACTAGCATGCTCAGTTCCTATCCTGTCAGTGTACGGTATTTAGTCCAATTCAGATGCGGCTCCATATCGGTTTGGGGCCCCAACGGGAGATAGTATGAGTAAGCTCAAGCCTGCGCGGGTCCGACAGCTGGTTTTCGGTATTTATATGTCCGGCATCATGTCGTTTCTGATGTCTGGCGTTATCACCTGGCTCAACACCGGCATCGATTCCGGATACCTCGCCCGTTGGGCCGCAGCCTGGCTGGTTGCGTGGGCGGTGGCTTTTCCCCTGGTAACTTTCATAGCGCCGCTGGCGGCAAAATTAACCGAGTTCACCCTCCGGCGCTTTGAGTTCTGAAGCTCGGCCATTTCGCCATGAACCAAACAGCCCCGGCTTGACCGGGGCTGTTTTATTGAATCGAGGTTTTTGGCTTACCGTTACCGGACTCGGCCCGCGAGAATGCAGTGCCAGTCGGTGGGCGGTAGTGCAGAGAGTACAAAACCCGGTCCAGAACCGCCTGGCCGTTCCAGGCAGGATCGTTGTTGACCATGCCAACTACAGCCCAAGTTGTGTTGTGTTCATCCCGGGTGAAGCCGGCGATGGAACGAACATCTTCCAGGTAACCGGTTTTGATCCGGCCGCTGCCGTCCATGCCGGTGTTACGTAACCGGCGGGCCATGGTGCCATCCATCGCGATGATGGGCATGGAGGCCATCAGATCAGCGGAAAACGGGCTGTTCCAAGCGTGTTGCAGCAGTTGAGCACCCTGGCGCGCGGTGATGCGGCCATGGCGGGTAAGGCCAGCGCCGTTATCAATCACCATGCCAGCGGTGTTGATGCCTTTCTTTTCCAGCCAGTCGTAAATCACCCGAATGCCGGCAACCCGATCATCATCCTCATCGTCCTGCCGGTTCTCGGCCCCGATATTCAGCAGCATCTGGCGCGCCATCACGTTGCTGCTCCATTTGTTGATATCGCGCACCATGGCGACCAGATCGGGAGAGGTGGTCTTCATGACCAGGCGAGCGTCTTCAGGTGTTTCTCCAGTGCTGTTAGCGCCCATGACTGCAACGCCGGTTTCCGCAAGCATCGACCGGATCAGGGCAGCGCTGTATTGGTCATGAGGCATCAATGACAGGTAACGGGTGGTTCGACAGCCCTGGGGCAGGGAGCCGATCACCCGAACGGTCACCTTGTTGTCATCGTGGAAAATGGGTTCCCACTCGAAGCTTCGGCGGCTGGGGCAGGCGCCTTCTGCAGTTGTAGTGACGCGGTTATCAATCATTACATCGGTCAATGCCGGCACACT
Source organism: Marinobacter sp. LA51 (assembly GCF_030297175.1). Classification (NCBI taxonomy): domain Bacteria; kingdom Pseudomonadati; phylum Pseudomonadota; class Gammaproteobacteria; order Pseudomonadales; family Marinobacteraceae; genus Marinobacter; species Marinobacter apostichopi. The sequence goes on from NZ_AP028070.1 coordinate 1,088,293, forward strand.
CCAGGCTTGGGTGCCGCGTTCGTCGGCACGCACCTGGAAATGCAGTAGGTTCAGGTTGGTCAGGTAGGGTGACGGTTCTACCAGAAATGGCGCGTGAGGATTGTCGCCATTGTCCTCGAATTGAGGGAAGCCGCCGTCTATTCTGAAATAGCTGCCATCCAGAATCAGGTTGCCTTTGATGGTGGTAATCCCCATGCTGCGCAGTTCCCGCAGGGTGCTCCACAGCCGTTCAATGGTGAGCTTGGGGTCGCCGCCAAAGCGAACGTAAAGGTTGCCGTTCAGGGTGTCGCCGACCATATCACCGTCGGTCAGGAAATCGGTATCCCAGTGGTGGCTGGGGCCGAGGATTTCCAGGGCGGCGTAGGTGGTGACCAGCTTCATGATGGAGCCGGGGCTCATCAGCTCGTCGGCATTGATGTACTGCTCGATGCCCGGTCCATTCAGGGGAATAGCGGCAACACTCAGGGCGTTCTCGGCGTCCAGGGACTTGGCAGCGTAATCACGAACCTGATTGCTCCAGACCCGGGCCGAAGAAAAACCGGCATCGTCTTTGTCGAGGGCCAGCAGGGCAGGGCTGACGGCCAATGCAAGCGCAGAACCTGCGGCGATGACCGAACGTTTGAAAAACGAGCTCTTGTCTCTTGCCTTGTGAGCGCGCTGCATACCCGGGTTACCCTGATGAAGATGGTTGGATTCTTATCTTTCAACAATAGCCCATCTTTGCTGCGCGTACTATGCAGAAAACCTATACATGACGTTAAAAAATGGCAGTAGAGTCATTGTTTGTATTGATTTTTTGTGACTTCCTGTAAGTGCCCTTTTGAATCATGAAGTTGCTGACTGCGATAAGCGCCGGCGGGCCAATGGAAAACCGGTCGATGGCATGATATTTAAGAGAATCACTAACTGAAGGTTTCTTGCTATGCCCAATTTACTTGCTCATAACGTCAACGTGCTCGGGTCAGTAACAACCTCGTCTCTGTCGGCCTGGCGGGGCTGCATGGTGGTAAAGAAGTGCGTACAGCCCGAGCTGCCTATCATTCTTTATGACATGGAAGCCTGCCCGTTTTGTCGGCGTGTCCGTGAGGCATTCACGGCGTTGCACCTGGATGTCGAAATCCGTCCGTGCCCTAAGGGCGGCCAACGTTTTCGGGAGGAAGCCGCCGAGATCGGGGGCAAACAGCAATTCCCTTTGCTGGTGGATAAAAACACCGACACCGTCATGTATGAATCCAGCGACATTGTGGCCTACCTGTTCCGGGAATACGCCGGACGTCCGGTCCCGAAGTTTTATCGGGGCAAGCCCTGGCAGCCGGCGGTGGGTTCAGTCGCGTCGGCTGTCAGTGCCTTGCGGGGTTTGAGAGCCAGGGCCAGTAGCCAGCCAGTGCAACCGTTGCACCTGTGGAGTTTTGAGGGCAGCCCTTTTTCGCGCCTGGTTCGGGAACGGCTGTGTGAGCTCGAGATCCCTTACACGCTGCATAACCTGGGCAAGGAGCACTGGACCGAGGTCGGACCCGCAACGCAGCGCCTGAAGCCGGGGCCGTATACACCGATTCCAGGCGGCAAACGGGATGTCTTCTTCCAGCAACACAGGCGGGTACAGGTGCCCTACCTGGAAGATCCGAATACGGACGAAGGACTGTTCGAGTCAGCACGGATTCTGAAGTATCTGGAGACCCACTACGGGGCCTGACGCCCGTCCATTAGGTCGATACTGTGCGCAAGGGCAAGGAAGGAGGGCGAGACATGGCGGTGCGTCTAACACGAAGACAGCTCCTGATTGGCGCCGGTGTCACCGGGCTTGCGCTGAAATCCCCGGGTTTGTTTGCGGATCTGGCGGACGGCACTGCGGCTTCTCCCATCTCGCGCACCATCCCCTCCACCGGCGAATTGGTGCCCGCCCTGGGCATGGGCACCTGGATTACCTTCAACGTGGGCAACGATCCCTATCTCGTTGAGAACCGAACAGAGGTACTCAAAACGTTCCTGGATCGCGGTGGAAGCGTGGTCGACTGTTCGCCCATGTATGGAACTTCAGCCGATGTTCTGGGTAAGGCGCTGAATGCGCTACAGGCGCATGATCAGGTTTTTGCCGCAACGAAGATCTGGACGGCTGATGAATCCGCTACCCGTGCGCAGGCTGACTCGTCCCGTAACAGGTGGGGGGTAGCCCGCTTTGACCTGCTACAGGTGCACAATCTGTTGGGTTGGCGGGGGCACCTTGAGACCCTCAAGGAGATGAAGGCCCGTGGCGAGATCCGTTACCTTGGAATCACTACTTCCCATGGCCGGCGTCACGATGACCTTGCTCGGATCATGAATACCGAACCACTGGATTTCGTGCAGCTAACCTACAACGTCCTGGATCGGGAGGCGGAATCGACGCTACTGGGCCTGGCCCGTGACCGGGGAATTGCCGTGATAGTGAACCGGCCGTTCCAGGGAGGCGCGTTGTTTCGGCGGGTGCAGTCGGAATCTTTGCCACCCTGGTCGGCGGAAGCTGGAGTCAGCAGCTGGGCGGAGTTTTTCCTGAAGTTCGTGATCTCCCATCCGGCGGTCACTTGCGCTATTCCGGCAACCTCGCAAGTGGCCCATATGCAGCAGAATATGGCGGCGATGTACGGCCAGCTGCCCAGCGAATCGCAACGGCAGCGGATGGCGGCATTTGTGAGGTCGCTGTGACGGAGGTCGACTGGCTGAGCTATTCCTTGCAGGATTTTCTGATGTTTGGGCCGCAGGTATTTCTTCGGTTGTTCATCCGGCTCAATCAGGATGTCTGGCCCTGGCAACTGCTAATCGTGCCGCTGACGTTGGTTGTGCCCTGGTTGATTTGCCGGCCAGCGCCTGCATTGCGTCGTTTGGCAGTGTGGTTGGTTGCTGCCGCCTGGATTGTCAGTGGGGCCGTTTTTCTGATCCGCTATTTTGGCGAAATAAACTGGCCGGCGGCATGGTTTGGCTGGGCTTTCGTGGCTCAAGGATTGGTAATGGTAGCTGTGGCCACCGTCTGCCACCTGGAGCCGATTCCGAAGCGCAGAACCGGGGTGTTTACAGGGCTTTGGCTGACCGGCGTTGTGGCGCTGCCCTGGGTGACGGTGCTGCAGTCCGGAGAGCTGGGGGCCATGGCGGTGTTTGGGTTAACGCCGGACGTCACCCTGGCCGCCAGTTCGCTGGTATTGGCGATAATGCCCAGGGCGTTGCTCTGGTCATTGCTGCCAATCCCCTTGCTCTGGGTGCTGTTCAGCGCGGCCACCTATTGGGCATTACAGATGGATTGGCTCCTGCTGCTGCCGGCGGCCACGCTCATTTTTTTGGCCCTGAGCTGCTGGCTCAGTCCCAGTTCGGCGCAAAGCCGGGATCCGCAATCCGTTCACCGCGATCCAGTTCGTCGATAGCGCGAATCTCTTCCTCGCTCAGCGTGATGTTCAACGCATCGAGGTTGGCTTTCTGGTGCGCGGGACGGGTGGATGACGGAATCGGCACTATGCCTCTGGACGCAACCCAGGCAATGGCAACCTGAGCCGGCGTTGCGTTGTGAGCCTGGCCGATGCGCTGGAGCGTTTCATCCTCCATTACCTTGCCAACGGCCAGCGGCATGTAACCGGTTACGGTGATGCCAAGCTTCTGGGCGTGCTCAACCACCTTATGGTTGGCCAGGAACGGATGCACTTCCACCTGGTTGGTGAGCAGCGCGCCTTCGCCCAGAATCTCTACAGCTTTATCCATTTGGGCGCAGGTGAAGTTCGAAAGACCAATGTGCGTGGTCAGGCCTTCCCGCTGGGCATCCCGCAGGGCGTTGAGATACTCCACCATGGGGACCTCGTCGTCCGGTGACGGCCAATGGATCAGCGTCAGATCGACGTGGTCAGTCTTCAGGCGAGCCAGGCTGTCGTGCAGGCTGTTGATCAGGTCGCTGGCGCGTAGCTGATCATGCCAGATTTTGGTGGTCAGGAAGATTTCACGACGGGGAATGCCACTGGAGGTAATGCCATCGCCAACTTCCGCCTCGTTCTCGTACATCTGGGCGGTATCGATGTGTCGATAACCCAGAGACAGGGCACTTTTGACGGCATCCCGTGCATCATTGCCTTTCAGCCGGAAAGTTCCCATGCCGATATTCGGAAGTGTGCTGAATGACATACGTTCCTCCTGTTCGTTCTGTGTGATCTTTAGATGGTGCCGGCGCGCTGGTTCTTCAAGTGGCCGCCGGGTATCATCGGCGCTGATTTGATTCGACCCGCTGAACCGAGAGAGATTCCCATGTTTACCGGCCAATGCCTGTGCGGCGACATTACCTTTGAATACGACGGCCCGCTCGGACCGATTTCTTTGTGTCACTGCAGTCAGTGTCGCCGGGCTCATGGCAGCGCTTTTTCGGCGAGTTCACCGGTCCGGAAAGTCCACTTCCAGTACCTGACCGGTGAAGAGCGGGTTACCGAATTCGAATCCCGCCCCGGCAAATACCGGGCTTTCTGCAATCGGTGCGGCAGTCACCTGTACAGCCGCCTGGATGCCATTCCGGGTATCCTGCGCCTGCGGATAGGTGTCATCAACGAGCCGCTGGAAAAAAGTCCGTCCCGGCACATTTACGTCGGTTCCAAGTCAGACTGGTTCGAGATAACTGACGATTTGCCCCAGTTCGACAAAACAGAGCGCACCAACGACCCTCACTGAGCGGGAACCAGGCGGTAAACCTTGCCTTCGGGCGCATCGGTGAGTAGCCAAAGCGCGCCTTCCGGTCCCATCCGAACATCCCGGATGCGCGCTCCCAGGTCTGTCAGCAAATCCTCCTCTTCAACGACTTCGCCCTCATTTATTTTTAGCCGTACCAATTTCCGCATCTTCAGTGCGCCAACAAACAGGTCGCCGCGCCACTCCGGTATCTGCGATCCGGTGTAAAACGCCATACCTGACGGCGCAATGGAGGGGTCCCAGAAGTGCAGGGGCTGGGCCATACCGTCCTTTTCCGTATCCATGGTGATCGGTAGTCCGGAATAGTCGATTCCGTAGGTGATCTCCGGCCAGCCGTAGTTTGTGCCAGCACTCAGAATGTTGATCTCGTCGCCACCCCGTGGGCCATGCTCATGGGTCCAGACGGCTCCTGTGTCCGGGTGTATCGTCATGCCCTGAATGTTGCGGTTGCCCCAGGTGAAGAAGGTGTCGTTGATGCGAGGGTTGTCGAGCTCGGGGTTGTCCGGCGCGGGTTCACCATCAATGGTGATCCGGTGCACGCCGCCGGCGTCGTCCGACATATCCTGGGCACGATCCATTTCCCCCCGATCCCCGACCGCAATGTAGAGATGTCCGGTTTCATCGAACGCCATGCGCCCTGCGAAGTGGCGGCTTTTCCCAGACCGGGGCATGGCCTCGAAGATCACTTCAACGTTGTTCAAACGCTTTTCTTCCAGCGTTGCCCGGGCAACCTGGGTAGTCATGCCATCCCGATTCCGGTGCGAGTAACTCAGGAACAGCGTTCGGTTATCGGCGAACTCGGGATGAAGCAACACGTCCAGAAGGCCACCCTGGCCAGACACCACCAGATCAGGTACGCCGGCAACTGGCTCCGAAAGCAGTTTGTCATTGCGGATCAGCCGAAGCCTGCCGGCACGCTCGGTCACCAGCAGTGAGCCGTCGGGAAGGAAAGCCAGGCTCCAGGGGTGTTCCAGTCCGGTGGCAACTGTGTCCAGTCGGAAGGTTGCGCCATCCGATGAAAAGGTCTGGCCAAACGCACAGGGCAGGGCCGCAAGGTAAACGCAGCAGGCCGTTGCCAGAGATCTTATTGAGGGCATCGGGATCTCCCTTGGGTGTTGTGGTTGGGGCATCAAAATGCGGTACGGCGGAGCTCTCAGAATAGCACTTGTCACACTTTACTGCCGTTACCGCATCTGTTTTCAAGGTCCGAAATTTGCTGCAACTCAAATTAATTATTTTAAATCATAATGATTCGCATTAAGATGTGCAGATTAAACCTGAGTGACTTAAAAAAACGGAGAAAACGATGTCCCGAATGTCCGAAACCGGCTTTCGCCGCAAGGCGCTGTTTACTGCAATCATGGCGGCTTCGATGCCAGGTCTGACGGTAGCCCAGGGCCAGCAGCCGGTGGCTCTGGAGCCGCTTGAAGTGTCCGCGAAGCGAGAAGCGGCAAGTTCTGAGCAAACCCGAAGCTACGTGGCTGAAACCACTACCACCACCATGAAGATGGGGCTGACCCACCGGGAAACCCCGCAGTCGGTCACGGTGGTTACCCGCGAGCAGATGGACGACTTCGCCCAGAACGACATCAACGATGTTCTTGAAGGCACCACTGGCGTGACTGTGGAATCGGTGGAAACTGACCGTACCTATTACACCGCCCGCGGTTTCGACATTAACAACTTCCAATATGACGGTGTGGGCCTGCCGGCGGTATACGACAACGTACAGGGCGAGCTGGACACCGCCTTTTTTGACCGGGTTGAAGTGGTGCGTGGCGCCAACGGTCTGATGACCGGGTCGGGCAATCCTTCGGCCACCGTTAACTTTATTCGTAAACGCCCAACCGCAGATACTCAGGGCTCCATCGCCGTGACCGGCGGTTCCTGGGACAAAAAGCGCATCGTTGGCGATGTGTCCGGTGCAGTATCAGAATCCGGCGCGGTTCGGGGCCGGATAGTGGCGGGTTATGAAGACAAGGACTCCTACCTCGACCGTTACAGCAACGAGAAGCAGATGTTCTACGGCGTGATCGAGGCAGATCTCACCGCCACCACGCTGTTGACACTGGGACACTCCATCCAGACTTCCGATACCGACAGCCCGATGTGGGGTGCCTTACCGCTGTTCTATACCGATGGCACCGCGACCGATTACGCGCGGTCGACCAGCACCTCGTCAGACTGGTCCTATTGGGATAACACCCAGCACAACAGTTTTGTGGAACTCCAGCAGCAGCTAGGGAATGGCTGGCGAGCCCAGGGCTCGGTGCTGAGGCTGGAGAGCGAAAGTGAATCCGAGCTGTTCTACCAGTTTGGCACGCCCGATCCCGATACAGGGGAAGGGCTGGCCGCCTATCCCAGCCAATACGATCTGGATGTTGAGCAGTGGGTGGTTGATGCCTACGCCACCGGCCCGTTCAAGATGGCAAAACGCACCCACGAACTGGTGTTGGGCGCCACCTGGTCACGCTCGGAAACCGTGGACGAATCCCGCTATGGCCAGGGTATAGGTGACCCGCTGCCGCCGCTCGATGAGTGGCAGGGCAATTACCCCAGGCCCACTTTTGATAACGGCGTTGGCGGTTCCGACTGGACCGACAAAGAAGTCGCTACCTACGCCGCTGCGCGCTGGTCGCTGACCGACCGGCTGACCGCCATCACCGGTCTGCGCCTTACCTGGCTCGATAGCGACGGTGAAAGCTACGGCAGCAGCAAGTCCACCAGCTACGATGCAGTGGAGACACCCTACGCCGGCCTGATTTACGACCTCACTGATGATCACTCGGTTTATGCCAGTTACACGGAAATCTTCACACCGCAGACCGAGGAAGACATCAACCGGGACCGTCTTGATCCGATTGATGGCGTTAACTACGAGATTGGCCTGAAGAGCGAATTTGCTGACGACCGTGTGAACACCACCGTGGCACTGTTCCAGACCAGACAAGAAAACGTGGCAGAAGCGGCTGGTACCTATTCGGGGACTCAGGACCCTTACTACAGGGGGCAGGACGGGCTTGAGAGCCAGGGTGTCGAGCTGGAGTTTGTAGGTGATGTGACTGATCGCATTCAACTGTTTGCCGGCTACACCTATGTCGACATTGAGGATGCCGACGGCAACCCGGAAAAATCCTTTTTGCCGGAGCACCTGGCTCAACTGCGTGGAACCTGGCAAGTGCCCGGTGTTGAAGGCCTGAAGCTGGGCAGTGCAATTCGCTGGCAATCAGAGATCACGCAAGAACAGATCTATCGTCCGGATGCCAGCACCGCGATTTCCTACGAAACCAAGCAGGAGAGCTATGCGGTGGTTGATCTGATGGCCAGTTACGACTTCGCCCGCGACTGGAACGCGACACTGAACGTCAACAACGTGACCGATGAAAAGTACATCGAAAGCTTGAAAAAGTTTGGCGATGCCGCCCAGGGCTTCTACGGCGATCCGGCCAATGCCAGCCTGACCGTTTCCCGGGTGTTCTAGAACTCGGAATGGACTTGGAACCGGAGTGGGTATAGCCCACTCCGGTAGTCTCTTCCACGCATTGGATGCAGGGAGTAAAAGCGATGACACCGGAACAGGAAATGATCGAAGGATTGAAAATCGCCGCAGGCGCAGGACTGTTTATTGTCCTGGTTGCCACTGGCCTGGTGATAGGTGCTGGGCTGGGCGGTTGAGCTCTGCCAATCGCGCCTTGCGATGCACGCCACAGGTGCCGCAGTAACCACCTTCCGGCAGCAGGTACTTCAGGCAGCACCCCTTGCGCTGGGGTATGGCGCGGGTTTGGCCGTTGAATGTCGCCGGAATCCAACCCACGAACCGACTGCCGTCGCAGTCAAAATTGTCCAGCCACGCCTGAGCCAGCGCGCACACCGACTGCGCATCCGCTTGATTCCACACCGCTGAAAACGGCGCGCCCAGGCCAAGCCCGATACTGCTCCAGAAAGCGCCGGGGCTGACGCCCAGTGCCTTCCGAAATACCGGGTACCAGGCGTTAAACTGGTCAGCCAGATCATTCACGAAGTCAGCGACACCGAGCGATGGCCCGGTCGGCCTATGAAACCAGCGCGAACTGGCTATGGCTCCAGTGGCTGGTCCTAGAAATACCTCGTTTTCATTCAGCACCGGTGCCTCACCGTCCCGAAACAGCCTCAGCGTCAGCGGTGCAATCACCGACAGCGCCAGGTCCTGTTGCACGACAGACACATGCGCCCGCATCAGGCGGGCGTCTGAGGTTTCCGAATGATCCTTTCTGAGCTGGTGTCGCAGGCGTTCCGGCTCAGCCAGGCACTGCGCCAGGGACATAGGTACTGTTTGTCCGGAGGCAGAAGGCCATTGAGCCTGCCTTGAAGAACCCGTCAGGGCCAGAGCCTGGCTCAACACCGTATCGGTGTTGAGGTCTGAGCCGGCCAGCAACCGGCGATAGTGCTCACGCCAGTCTGTGTAATGAAACTCAGGCACGGCCATGACGGCTCAGCCCCCACAGGAAGTAAATACCTCCGACCAGCGCGGCCAGAAGGCCTGCCGGTAATTGCGACGGGAATATCACGATCCGGGACAGGTAATCGGCCAGTGCCAACAACAAGCCCCCGGCCAGGGCAGAGACAATCATCTGCCGGCCAACCGTCTGCTGCCCCAGTACCCGTGCCAGGTGGGGTGCAATCAGGCCGACGAAACTGAGCGGGCCGATGACCACCGTGGCGGCAGCGGTCAGAATGGCCGCAAGAATGAGTAGCCCCAGGCGGGCCCGGGTGACCGGCAGACCCAGCGACGAGGCCGAGGTGTCGCCCAGCGCCAGCAGCGCCAGCGGCCGGACCGCGATGAACAGACCGAGGCAAATCACCAGGGTTAGACCAAGAAGACTCAGGGCCTCGGTTTCCGAAATCAGCCAGGTGGCCCCGTACATCCAGTTCAACAGCTTGGCGGCAACGGTTCCGCCGGAGGCCATGACCAGGCGCAGCCCGGAATCCATGAAGACGTACAGCGCCAGGCCGCCTAGCAACAGCTGGTTTCCGGCAAAGCGATGGCGCCGGGCCAGCAGGATCAGCAGGCCGAGGGCGGCGGCCGCGCCCAGGGTCGCCGCGCCCAACTGGCCAGCGCGGCCGATCTCGGTGCCGGTGAGCACAATCAGCACCATGACCAAAGCAGCGCCGCCGCTGATGCCGAGCAATTCCGGGCTGGCCATCACGTTGCCGGTCATGCGCTGGATCAAGCTGCCGGCCAGGCCCAGGCAGATACCCGCGAGAATGGCGGCGAGCAGCCGCGGGCCACGCCAGACCCAGGCTTCGCCCCAGTCGGCGATGGGTGTCCAGCTCCATTCCTGCAAGCCCGGTGACCAGCCCATGGAGACAAAAAAGGTGGCCAGCAGCAGGCACAGTAGAACCGCGCCAGTGACCAGAACCGAGCGTCGTTTCGGCAGGAAAGCACCGGGGTTGGATTCTTGGCCGGGCATGTGGTGAGTGTTCTTGAAGCCCTGCAGTGCCAGCAGAATAATGGGGCCGCCAATCAGCGCCGTTGTGGTGCCGGTCGGGACCAGAGAGCCATCACCCCAGGAGGACGCCCAGTGCGCCAAGGTATCCGCTAATAGCAGTAGCCCTCCACCGAGCAGGGTGCTCCAGATCAAACGCTCCTGCAGCGTTCTAGCACCTAGTAGGCGTGCCAGAACCGGTGCCGCCAGGCCCACGAAGGCGACTACGCCCACCCGGCTGACCACGGTGGCGCTCATTAGCACCACCAGGAACAGCGCCAGCATTCGAAGCAGGCCGACCCGTGCTCCGAGGGAGCTGGCGGAAGCCTGTCCGAGTTGCAGCAGTTGCAAGGGGCGCATCAGCAACACCAGGGCGGCGCCCAGTATCAAAACCCGCGGCCAAAGATCCGTAAACGGCTGCCAGCTGTTCTGGACCAGGGAGCCGGCGCCCCAGATAAACAGATTGCCCAGCCATTCGCCCTTGATCAGCATGAACGCCATGTTCAAAGCGCCCATGAAAAACGTAATCACCAGCCCGGCAAGAATGACGGTTACTGGCGAGAATCCCAGCCGCCAGGTCAGCGCGATAACCATCCCGATCGCCAGCAGGCCACCGGCAACCGCCACCAGGTCCTGGCTGAAGGCCAGCAAGGCCGGTGCGAACAGGGTGGCCATAGTAACGCCGAATTGCCCGCCGGCTTCCACGCCCAGGGTGGTCGGAGAAGCCAGCGGGTTACCCAGCACCTGCTGGGTTACGGCGCCGGCCAGGCCCAGGCCGCAGCCAATGAGCAGGGCAATGGACACCCGGGGAGCCCAGCTGAAGTGAGCCAGCACCGAGGTGTAATCAGTGCCGTCGTAAGACCAGAACGCCGATACGACTGAGATTGGGGCCAGCTCAAGGAACCAAGGCGCGGCGCTGGCCACCAGTGCTCCCAGCCAGAGCAAAAGGGCGGCCAGTGGTAGCTTGCCCGGCAGCCGTGGTGCGGTGGTGGCAACGCGAGACTCAGCGAACATTGTCTGCACCTCCCCGGATCAGCGCGTCCGTTAACTGAATGGCCAATCGCTTGACCGGAAACACCGCGCCGAAGGGCCACACTGGCTCAATCTGATACACCTGGTTGCGTTGTACGGCGGGCAGGTAGGTCCAGAATGGGCTCTGTGCGAGCTTTTCTGATAAGCCCGGCTGGGTAGGTTTAATCACTACAATCCGGCCGTCCGGGTAGGGCGCAATGGCTTCCAGGCCTACTGTGGAAAAACCCCAGTAGTTGCCGTCGTGGGGCCAGACATTGTCCAGTCCAAGACCGTCCAGGGTGGTCTGGTACAGGCCATTGGGCGCAAAGATGCGAACGTGGCGATCATCCAGGAAACTGACCAGCGCCACTGGCCGCTCATGGGCGCCGTGCGCTTCCAGGCGACGGCGCTGGTCCGCGAGGGTGGTGTCGATATCAGTCAGTATCTCCCGGGCCCGATCTTCCCGGTCGAGCATCTCACCCAGGGTAATGAGCATCTGCCGGGCTTTGGCAAAGGGTTGGGAGCCTTTTTTGTAGACGCTGCTGACATAGGTGGGCGCGATTTGTTGTAGCAGGTTGGCCGCCGGTGCCATTTCCGAGCTGGTGACGATCAGGTCTGGCTCAAGTTCGGCAATGGCTTCAAGACTTGGAGCTACACGGGTACCAATGTTGGGCACGTGGTCCGGCAGTACCGGTTCACGAACCCACGTGGCGTAGCCGGATTTGTCCGCTACTCCCACCGGGGTGACCCCTAACAGCAGCAACGCTTCGGTGGCGGCCCAGTTCAGGGCGACAATGCGTTGCGGCGGTCCATCCAGGCTCAGGTGGCCCTGTTCGTGCTGCCAGGTTTGCGTCGCGGCCGTTGCGGACAACAGCAGCAGGCACAGGCCGGCCACGATCCGTGCCAGGGGTTTAGTGAACAGGAGGTTAGTGAACAGGCGGTTAGTGAACATAGGACACCCACTGGCCCGGGGCACGTTCCATGACCCCCATGGGCACGCCATAAATGGTTTCCAGGGTGTCGCTGTTCATGATCGCCTGCGGAGTGCCATCGGCGATCAATTGGCCGCCACGAAGCGCCACCAGGCGATCACAGAACCGGGCGGCCAGATCCACATCGTGCAGAACCACCACCACGGTCAGATCCCGTTCCTCGGCCAGTCGATGCACCAGGCGTAGGGTTTCGACCTGGTGCTTTACATCCAGGGCGGAAATGGGTTCATCCAGCAGCAGGCAACGGGTTTGCTGGGCCAGCAGCATGGCAATCCAGGCCCGTTGGCGCTCGCCACCGGACAGGGTGTCCACCGAGCGATGAAGGAACGGGGTCAAACCGGTGTCGGCAATTGCCTGGTCAATTAACGCGTAGTCGTCAGTTGTGTAACGTCCCAGAGGTCCGCGCCAGGGATAGCGACCCAGAGCCACCAGCTCGCGGACCGTCAGGCCGTCGGTGCCGGGCGGGTGTTGGGGCAGGTAACCTACGGTACGGGCGAATTCACGGGCATCGGTGCGATGGTTGCGATTGCCCAGAAGGCGAACTTCTCCCTTGGCTGGCGAAAGTTGCCGGGCCAACACCTTGAGCAGGGTTGATTTGCCGGAGCCGTTGTGGCCGAGCAGGGCAGTTACTTCACCTTCCCGGAAGTCGAGGTTGATGTCTTTAACGATGGTGGTGTCGCCGATGCGAACACCGAGGCTGGATACTTCGAAAAACGCAGACATGCGGACTCCCGGTTCTCAGAAGCTCCGCAGCATAATCTAAACGCGAATCACTATCAATAATGTTATTGAGTGCGACTGACTGGTTCCGGCCAGGCTCGGTCGTAGTTTCGGGCTGGGGCTTTCTTAGGCAGGCACTGTCGGCATCGCCTGCCCGGTCTGCACCTGCCATTGGGCGTGGTAGGCGCCCTGCTGTTCAAGCAGTTCATCATGAGTGCCGGCTTCCACAACCTTGCCTGACTCAACTACGGCAATGGTGTCGGCGTCGACAATGGTCGACAGGCGATGGGCGATCATGATCACTGTCCGATTGTGGCCAATGCGCCTCAGGGAGCGCTGAATGGCCGCCTCGGTCTCGTTGTCCACCGCACTGGTGGCTTCATCCAGCACCAGGATGGGTGGATCTTTTAGCAGTGCGCGTGCCAGGGACAGGCGTTGGCGTTGGCCGCCGGACAACCGTATGCCACGCTCGCCAACCGCCGTGTCCAAGCCATCGGGCAGGGCTTCAATAAAGGACCAGGCCTCGGCTGTTTTGGCGGCATCGATGATGTCGGCCTCGGTAGCGTCAGGCTTGCCGTAGGCGAGGTTGTCCCGAATGCTGCCCTCGAACAGATAGACGTCCTGGCTCACCAGGCCAATGGCGCTACGCAGGGATTTCAGGCTGACGCTCTGAATAGGCTGGTCGTCGATCAGGATGCGACCGTGGCTGGGGTCGTAAAACCTCAGCAGCAGTTTGATCAGGGTGGATTTGCCAGACCCGGTAGCGCCGACCAGGGCGAGGGTGTTGCCAGCAGGCACGGTCAGATCGATGTCCCGTATGCCAGCGCCACTGGAAGGATAGTGAAAGCTTACTTGCTCGAAGCGGACATGGCCTTTAACCGGCTCGGCCATGGGTTGGCTAGCCTGGTCGCGTACGTGTACCGGCTCGGCCAGTAGATCCAGGATGCGACGAGTGCTGGCCATGGCCCGCTCGAACAGGTCGATCACTTCAGCCAGGCCGGTTAGCGGCCAGAGCAGGCGCTGGGTAAGGAACACCAGCACGCCGTACGCGCCGACGTTCAGCGAGCCCTCCAGGGCCATCATGCCACCCACGGTAAAGGTGGCCAGGAACCCAGCCAGAATCGCCATACGGATCACCGGGATGAACGCAGAACTGATGCGAATGGCCCGGCGGTTGGCCTCCACATAGGCTTCGCTGCTGGCTTTCAGGCGCTCGGCTTCGCGCTGCTCCGAGGTGAAACTTTTGATGGTGGCAATGCCGCCCAGGTTGTTTGCCAGGCGGCTGGAGAGATCGCCAACCTTTTCCCGCACGTCCGCGTACAGCGGGCCGGCTTTGCGCTGGAAATAGAATGCACCCCAGATGATCAGCGGGATGGGGGTGAACGCCAGCAGGGCAATCAGTGGGGATAGCACGAAGAATACGGCGCCAACTGCCACCACGGTCACCAGCACCTGGATCATGGCGTTGGCGCCGCCGTCCAGGAAGCGTTCCAGCTGGTTAACGTCGTCGTTCATGGTGGCGACTAGCTGCCCGGAGCTGCGGGCCTCAAAGAAGCTCATATCCAGGCGTTGGGCATGCTCATAGGCATCTTGCCGTAAGTCTGATTGCAGGCGCTGGGCCAGGTTGCGCCACAGGATCTGGAACAGGTACTCGAACAGGGATTCACCGGCCCAGATGAAGAAGGTCAGCACCGCCAGAATGGTGATCTGCTCCTGGGCGGTTTCAAAGCCCAGGCCGGCGACAAAGCTCTCTTCCTGGTTGACCACCACGTCGATGGCGACGCCAATCAGGATCTCCGGAGCAATGTCGAACAGCTTGTTGATAATGGAGCAGATGCTGGCCGTGATGATCTGGCGCCGATAGCCCCGGGCGTATCTCAGCAGGCGGGCAAGGGCGGCGAAGCTGCTGTTGGACGGGCTGGAGGCACTGGAAGGGCCGGACATGTCTTCACTCCATGGGCAATTTGAAAGCGGGAAGGGTAGCGGGTTACTCCTAAAAATTAAAGAGAATCATTATCAACAAATGTCTGTGCTCTCGATCAGAGCATAGTTAACTCTGGCGATTACGCTGCAGCCAGCGGTCCAGTTTGTCGGCGAATTCCTTGCGATCGGTCTGGCTGAACGGAGCCGGGCCACCGGTAACCTGGCCGGCGTTGCGCATTTCTTCCATGAAGTTGCGCATGGCGAGGCGTTGGCGAATATTTTCTTTAGTAAAGGCCTGGCCTCTCGGGTTGAACACGTCGGCGCCTTTTTCGATGGCTTCGGCAGCCAGCGGAATATCCTGGGTGATCACCAGGTCGCCCTGCGTCATCTGATCCATGATTTCGTTGTCAGCCACGTCGAAGCCGTGGGCTACTTGCTTGCGCTGGATGTAGGGGCTCGGTGGCAGGTTGATGGCGTGGTTGGCAATGAAGGTGGTCTGGATCTGCCAGCGGGTGGCGGCCCGGCAGAGGATTTCCCGAATGGGGACAGGGCAGGCGTCGGCGTCGACCCAGATTGGCATGGTTTGGTCCTTCGTTGGTTTGGTGTCTTTTGGGGAGTTTAACGGGTGTTGGTGTGGGCTTGGTAGTCGTTAGCTGCGTATTGCCTATGGTGGAGTACGTGAAAGGTGACTGAGGCATTGAGACAGTCCTTCCAAAAACCGCTACGGGCACATCCATGTGCGCTTGTCTTCGGCCTTCCCTGGCCTACGACATTTTTGGAAGGACTGTCTCAATGCCTCGATCTGACCATGCAGGTGGGCCCGCGCTTGGATATGGAGGGATTGAGATGACTTTTAGAGCATTATTTTTCGCGCTGTTTTCTTTCGCATTGTCGCTCCCGTTGGTTGCAGCGGAAGACAATGCTGAGGCCTGGGAAGCCCTCCGAAGTGGCGAGGCTATTCTGATGATGCGCCACGCCCTTGCGCCAGGCATGGGCGACCCGGCTCGATTCGAGCTGGGTGACTGTAGCACCCAGCGCAATCTGAATGACGAAGGGCGGGCGCAAGCACGTTCCTGGAAACCCTTTCTTGCCAAGCATGGCATTGATGAGGCCCGGGTGTATTCCAGCCAGTGGTGTCGTTGCATGGACACGGCGACGGAGATGAATATGGGGGACGTGACTGATTGGCCGCCGTTGAATTCGTTTTTTCAGAATCGGAGTGAAGGGCAAAGACAAACCCGGGAGATTATTGAGGGCGTAAATGAGATGGGTGAGGGCGCGCCGATTATTCTGGTCTCCCATCAGGTGAATACCACGGCGTTGACCGGGGTTTATCCGGCCTCGAATGAGGGCGTGATCATTGCGCTCCCGCTGTCGGATGCGCCGGAGATTCTGGCCCGGGTGTCGCCGGCGCAGTAATTCGTGAAAAAAGTCTAGAATTCGGAGCTGCTCCTCAAAGGGCAGCAGTCCGAGCGTTGGGATGGCTGAGCTGTTTGCTGTCCGGAGCGCGAGCGGCGTTGATCATTCTTTCTGAATCGACTAATTTTTAATCAGTGTCCCTGCCTTCGCACAGCGCAACTTTCTCAGCTGCGTGCGATTTGGCGCGACTTCGAAGCGTCCGGAACCCAGATAGTGGACATTCTTCGTCGGTCGAAGGGAGCGCTTTCGCTGACGTTCGATCATCGTATGCCGACCGGCGCTGTAATGATTGACCGATTAACTAATCGTAAATTCGACGGAGGTGGACTCGGCCTATAATAGGCTTGGCATGTTGTCCGTGCACTTACATGGGCATGCCCCGGGGGGGACGTTTGACGACACGCAAGCGAAATATCTGGACGCTTTTCTGGCTCGTGTATGCCGGCGGCCTCGTATTGCTGGCGGCTCTGGTGTCGTCATCCTGGAATGACACCGTTGATCGCTATGAGCGTCATCACCAATCCCGCGCCGAGTTTTTTGCACAATCTGTCTTCAGTATTCTCAGTACTCAGGAGCTGGTACTGGACGTTGTTGGCCGCGAGCTGTTGCGCCGGGGTGAGTTTCCTCAGGTGCCCTATGCGCTGCCACTGCTCGACAGCATTCTGGCCTCCAATCCTTCCATTGCTGGCATCGGGCTGGTGCGGCCAGATGGCCAATTCATTGCATTGAGTTCCAACGTCAATCTGGAACAATTACCCAATCTCCGGGGCTCGGAAATAACGGGCCCCAGTTTTGAACTGACACTCACGGAAGACAAGCTGATCCTGGGTCGGACCTACTTTTTCGAGGCGCTCGAGAAATGGATTATTCCGGTTCGCAAAGCCTTGAGGGACGACAGTGGCGAAGTGGTAATGGTGGTGACCGCCGGTCTCGAAATTGAGAGTGACCGAGGAATCTTTCGCAAGGATCACCACAGCCGCGCGGCCGACAGTTTGATGCTGTTCCGTGAGCGCGATGGTTATCTCCAGTACCTGGACCGGGAAGGGGTTGGCCCGGCGGACTATGCCGCGATTCGACGCACAGAAGAGCAGGCACGTGAGGAAGTGGTACGGCTGGAAAAGCAGACTGGTCGAACCATTGAGGCTATCAAGGCTGATGACGATGCAGTGGTCTTCTATTCCCAGCGTGACAGTGGCAATTACATGGGAGCTGCGGTCTACGATTCCCGCTTCGAGCTGTGGATCATTTCCGAATCCGATATGGCCGGCATTCTCCGGGACTTCTTCGAAGAGTTGGCGATTTATCTGGGTCTGTTCTTCATAGTCTCCGTGTTGCTTTACTTCCTGTTCAATCGCATCGACAAGGTTGAAAAAAAACGTCTGGAGGAACTGTTTCATCAGTCCCGGCACGATGACCTGACAGGTCTGCTCAACCGGGCCGGATTGATCGACCAGATTCACACCCGCATTAACAGTCACCAGCCGTTCAGCATGGCGCTGGTGGACATAGATAATTTCCGTGGCATCAATGATCGGTTCGGTCAGGACTTTGGCGACCGGGTGTTGGCGGAATGGTCTCGCTGCTTGCGGAAGAACGCCGGAGAAGAAGCGGTTGTGGCGAGTCTCGGTGGTGATGAATTTGCTGTTGTCACCCATCTGGGTGAGCCGGAGCAGGTGTCCAACTACTGCTGGCGACTGCTGGCCGACACCAGCCACTGCATCCAGGGCGGTACGCTCGAACTTCAGCTGGGCGCCAGCATTGGCGCAGCCATTTTCCCGGAGAACGGGCATTCGTTCAGCAGCATCGTGCGCAGCGCCCACCTCGCTCTGCACAAGGCGAAACGAAATCGGAATGAGGTGTGCCTGTTCCGAAACGATATCGAAACCGGGTATTTGCGCCGTGTGCACATTGAACAGCGACTTCGGGGGGCAATGGAACCGAACCTGATTTCCATGGCCTATCAGACCCAGGTGGACGCCAACGGACAGGTGATCGGTATGGAAGCCCTGGCCCGATGGTACGACAAGGAACTGGGATACGTGCCGCCTAATGAATTTGTGTCGGTGGCCGAGGCCTCCGGTCTGATGGTTCAGCTGGGCGATTATGTGCTGGATCACAGCCTGGCTGATTTCAGTTTTCTGCCCCGCTCGGAAGAAGCACCGCTGGAGCTGTCCGTAAACATTTCAGTGCTGCAGATCATGCAGCCGGGGTTTGCCGAATCGGTCCTGGGCAAGCTCGACTACCATCAGGTGGCGCCCAGCGAACTGACCCTGGAAATCACCGAAACCCTGTTCATGTCCGGTCACACCAAGATCTTGCCGGTGTTGAACCAACTGCGTAAGGCCGGCATTCGGCTGTCCATGGATGACTTTGGTACCGGTTATTCGTCCTTGAGCTTGTTGCGTACCCTGCCCATCGACGAGCTGAAGATCGATAAATCCTTTATCGATCACATCAGCGCTGATCAGCAATCCCGGAATATGGTCGAGAGTATTGTTGCCATCGCAAGCAACCATGGCCTGGAGCTGGTGGCTGAGGGCGTCGAGCATAAATCCCAGGCTGATGCGCTGATCGCCATGGGATGCCGGCGTTTCCAGGGCTTCTACTTCAGCCGGCCAGTGCCGATTGAGCGGGTTCGGGAGCAGGTCGCCGCTTCTGTGAGCTGAATTTTTTCTGACCTTTTCTGCACTGGGCCGCATGAATATGTTTGTGCCAGCCCTAACCTTCGTTAAGCTCTATCCCCTATAAACCTTAGGACAAGGAATTGCCGAGTAATGAAAGTAAAAGCCCTGCTTGCCGCTGCGCTGATCGCCCTGACTCCGGCTTGGGCAGCAGCCCATGAATTCGTTTCAGAAGCGGTGCACATTGACCATCCATGGAGCCGGCCGACGCCACCGGGCACACCAATGGGGGTAGGCTACCTGGTGATCAAGAACATCAGCGATGCCGACATAACCCTGGTCGGTGCGCAAACCCCGCGTGCGGCAAGTGTCTCGATCCACGAATCCATGATGAATGACGGCATGATGAGCATGCAGCCGCTCAAGAATGGCCTGACCATCCCCTCCGGCGAAACCGTCGAATTAAAGCCTCATGGGTACCACCTGATGCTGGAAAAGCTGAACGGTTCGCTGCAGGAGGGTGAAAGCATTCCGTTGACCCTGAAGTTCATCGGCACTGGCTCGATGGACGTAGAACTCAAGGTAATGAGCCTCGATGGCGATGCCATGAAAATGGAGATGGATCACGCCGGTCATGATATGAAGCAATGATCGTTGCTGCTGGCTGAAGTTCAATCAGTTCTGGTAATGCACTGTTTTTGTGCTAAGCCTTACAAGTGCTCGAAAAATATACATAACAGCATCTTGTGAGGGATCGCCATGTCAGTCAGGGATCGATTGTTGTTGACGTTATTTCTGGTGGGGATTTCGCCGGTTATTGTGATGGCGTCGTTTAGTCTGATTGAGGCCAGCGGCGCCATAGAGAAACAGGCGTTCTCCAAGCTGGAAATGTTGCGCACTCTCGAAAAAGAGGCTGTCGACAGATACCTGGGCGTGATTCGCGACCAGGCAAGTTCGATGGCCAGAAGTGAGATGACCCAGAACGCGCTTCGGGATTTCTCGGAGGGTTTTCGGCTTTACCAGACAGGACGTGGAGGAACCGGCCCGGATTCTGCGCTACGCAACTACTATGAACGCGAATTCCTGCCGAATTACAGAGAACAGACAGACGGCAGTCAAACCGATGTAAATGCCATCTTGTCGGCAATCGACCCGGCCGGCCTGGCTCTGCAGGCTGATTACATCGCCAATAACCCGCACCCACTTGGCCAAAAAGACAAGCTCGGAGCCGCCGACAACGGCGGGGCGTATAACCAGGCGCACGACGCCTGGCATCCGTTCTATCGCGATTACATCCAGCGCTTTGGCTACTATGACCTGTTCCTGATCAGTCCGGACCAGGGCCAGGTCGTGTACTCCGTGTTCAAGGAAATAGACTATGCGACGTCCCTGACTAAGGGGCCGTTTCGCACCTCCCCCTTGGCTACAGCCTATCGGAGGGCTTTGCAACAAGGGCCCGAAGCTGAGCCGGTTGTCGTAGATTTCACCCCCTACCTCCCATCCTATGAGGCGCCGGCCGGTTTTATTGCCACGCCGGTTTTTAACGGCGATGAGCTGATCGGTGTTCTCGCGTTTCAATTTCCATTGGGCCGAATCAACGAGCTGATGAGTAAAAAAACCGGCCTGGGCGAGACCGGCGAGACCTACCTTGTGGGCCCGGACTACCTGATGCGTTCTGATTCTCACCGCACGCCGGACACCCACAGTGTGGTGGCATCGTTCCGGCAACCCAAGCTCGGGGCGATCAAGACTGAGCCCGTGAAAAAAGCGCTTGGGGGCGAGGAAGGCAGCGGGGTCTTCGAGGGGCGCCACGGTGAAAGTATGCTGGTAGCCTACGCGCCGATTGATGCTGCTGGAATTGATTGGGCCGTTGTTGCCGAGGTGGATAAAGCTGCTGCCTTTGCGCCAGTGACTGCGTTGATCTGGAAGGCCATTGGGATTGTGGTGGTGCTGGTGCTCCTGGTGCTTGCTGTCACCCTCTACACAACGCGCAAGATCGTTCGGCCATTGGGTGGCGAGCCTTCAATGTTGGCAGAGATTGCGCAGAAGATTGCCGAGGGTGACCTTCGACAAAAGCTCGACGATGGCAAGGCCAAAACGGGGGTTCTTGATGCCATGCGCCGGATGTCGGGGAGCTTGAGCCGCATTATTGACCAGATTACCAACGCCTCTGAACATCAGGCTTCGTCGGCCCAGGAATTGGCTGCCGTGACAACGCAAACCAAAAGAAATGTCCAGCTGCAGAACGAACAAACGGAACAGGTGGCTGCGGCAGTTGAGGAGATGACGGCGGCCGTTGCCGAAGTCTCGCGGAATACCAGCGAAACGGCAGAGGCGGCAAAGACGACCCAGGTGGTCGTTAACCGGGGCACCCAGCAGATGGAAGTCGCCCAGAATCAGATGCGAGAAATGGCAGCAGACCTCGAGGAGGCTGACCGGACCATCCAGACCCTGCGGCAGGACATGGAGGGCATCACCAAGATTCTCGATACCATTACGGGTATTGCAGAGCAGACCAACCTGCTGGCGCTCAACGCAGCCATCGAGGCTGCACGGGCAGGGGAGCAAGGCCGTGGATTTGCGGTAGTGGCTGATGAAGTGCGGAACCTGGCGAGCAATACCCGTAACGCAACCGATGAGATCAGCCAGACGATTCATTCACTGGTGACGTCTTCGGAATCGGCGTCTTCGACGACCGCGCGCTGCAGTGGTCAGGCCCAGGCTATTTGCCTGAAAGCCAGCGAATCCATGAACGAGCTTCGCGAGGCCCTGGCGTCAGTGGATCGGATAGTCGAGATGACCACTCAGGTGGCGAGCGCGTCCGAGCAGCAGTCGCTGACGGCGGAACAGATCACGGAGAGCGTGGGGACGATATCGAGCATGTCCGCAGAAACCGAATCGGCCATTGCTCAGATATCCCAGGCCAGTGAGGAATTGGCGAATCTGTCGGAACAGATGAAGGCCAATGTCGCGACATTTAAAACCCGCTAGGCGTATGCTTATTCATCGAGCTGCACCATCTTTTGATTGGAGACGCAGACGCACTGGAATCCCAAGAGGGGCGAGCGCCAGCGGAGATTAGGTAAGGGCTATGGTTCCAGAAGCAATGTACCTCGTTCTCGCGGACTCGCTTCTGGTCCTGCATGTGGCCTTTGTTGCTTATGTGGTGCTCGGCCTGCTACTGATCTACCTGGGCCATTTTCTGAGCTGGTCCTGGGTGCGCAACCTCTGGTTTCGGACCACCCACCTGATTGCCATTGGTATCGTTGTTGTCCAGTCCTGGCTGGGCGTTATCTGCCCGTTAACCACGTGGGAGATGGCGCTGCGCAGCCGGGCTGGCGATGCCAGCTATGAAGGATCATTCGTCCAGCATTGGCTCCATGCCATTCTTTATTTCAGCGCGCCCGAGTGGGTGTTCATACTGAGTTACAGTGTGTTCGGCGCTCTGGTCATACTGAGCTGGTTTGTCATCCGGCCCCGTTAATCGGATTTCGAGTAAAACGCAATCATCGGGTCGATCCGGTAGAAATCGCAGAGCACGCCATACACTGCCGGCTGAGTGTCCTTGAGGTGCGCGGGTTGCTGGAAGAAGGCCTCAGTGAGCACTGCAAAGAATTCAGCTGGCTGGGTGGCGCCGTAAGGGTCGAGCCAGCTTTGATGGTGATGCCGGAGGGAGCGGCGCAGGTGCTCGTAGGCTTCGGTCATGGTGTGGAGCCACTGCTCGGCTTGCTGCCCACTGAGTGGCGGGGCGCCGTCGGCGGTGCCGTCGAGGTAGTCGAGCTGATGGGCAAATTCATGCAGAACAACGTTGTGGGGCTCGTCTGGGTGCCGGGCACCGTCCTCGCACTCTGACCACGCCAGTACCACCTGGCCCCGGGAGGATGCTTCGCCGGCCCGGACCTGTTCGTCTTCACTCACCACCATCCCGTCGCTTTCCGTAGCCTGCACCCGGTAGATGTTCGGGTAGACCAGAATGCTGCGTACTTCATCGTAGTCACTGAATGAACGGGCAAGGATCAGCAGGCAGGCATGTCCGGCGATGGTTACTCGAACCTCGTCGTCTACCTCAAATCCGTCGCAGCCGTAAAATTCCTTTTCAGCCAGAAACAGTTGAACATGTTGCTCGAGGCGCTGTTGCTGTTCTGACGCCAGTCGCCGGTAAAGCGGAACGTTGGTGTGCAGCAGGGCGCGCCAGGAAGTAGGGAAGGGCTGCTCCAGCTCCCGCTGCCGGCGCCAGCCGCGGTAGAAGAACAGGTAAAAGACGGACAGTGAAATGAGTGTTACTGCAAACAGCGCAAATACAAACAGGGCTGACATTCCGTATGATTCCAGTCCGGGTGGGCGTTTCGCCATCTTACCTTATACAAACCTTTGGAGGTTGCTATGTCTGAGAAACGGACCGTTGTAATCACCGGCGCCAACCGCGGCATTGGCCTTGAGCTGACCCGGTACTATGCCGGTGAAGGTTGTGACGTGATCGGTGTGTGCCGCGAGGCGTCGGCCGAGCTGACCGCGGCAGCTGCAAGAGTGATTGAGGGCATTGATGTGACCAAGGATGCCGGGGTCGACAAGCTCATGGATGCCCTGGCAGGCGAGCGCATTGACCTGCTAATCAACAACGCCGGCCTGTTGCAGGATGAAAAGCTCGGTAGCATCGATTTCGACTCAATTCGCATCCAGATGGAAATCAACGCCTACGCACCGCTGCGAGTCACCGAGGCCCTGGTGTCGCAGATTCCGTCCGGCGGCAAGATCGCCAACATCACCAGTCGCATGGGCTCAATCGCCGATAATGATTCTGGCGGCCGTTACGGTTACCGCGCCTCAAAGGCAGCACTAAACGCCTTTGGCAAATCCCTGGCCATGGACCTGAAGCCTCGGGGCATTGCTGTTGCCCAGCTGCACCCGGGCTATGTCCAGACACGGATGGTGAATTTTGGTGGCCTGATTACGCCCGAGGAGTCGGCCAAGGGGCTGGCGGCGCGTATCGAAGGCCTGAACCTGGAGAATACGGGATCGTTCTGGCACAGCAACGGCGAAGCACTGCCATGGTAAAGTGTCGCGGCACCTTTCCCCTCCCTATCCGCCACTGAGGTTTTTATGGCCCGTTTCGAGCTGCTAGGCACAGCAACCATTCCCGGCAAGGGAACCCAGCTGCGTTTGTTGCAGCGTAACGATGAGTTTTCCATCAAGATTGCGGGCAGTACCGGCGAGTTGATGAACAGCCGTTTACACGGCTCCGAAGATGCGCTGGCAACGCTACCGTGCGAACGCATTGCTGACCACCCGGCACCGCGAGTGCTGATAGGCGGGCTGGGCATGGGGTATACCCTGGCGGCGGCGCTGCAATCCCTGGGTGAGACCGCCGAGGTGACCGTCGCTGAGCTGGTGCCCGAGGTGAAAGATTGGAACCTGGGGCCTCTTGGTGGGGCGGCGGGTTACCCGCTGAAAGACCCCAGGGCTCGGGTTCATATTGGCGATGTGGTGCAGTTGATCAAGGAGTCGCCGGCCAGCTACGATGCCATTCTGCTGGATATTGATAACGGCCCCGAAGGTCTCACCCGCAAGGAAAACGACTGGCTCTACACCACGGCAGGTATTGCCGCAGCCCAGGCTGCACTGCGGCCGGATGGCGTTCTGGCGTATTGGTCAGCGGGGCAGGATCCGGCGTTCACGGAGCGTCTAAAGCGGGCAGGGTTGTCGGTTGAGCCGATTACGGTGCGGGCGCATCGCCCCGGAAAAGGGGCGAAGCACGTTATCTGGCTGGCTTGGTAAAGCCGGTCAGGTGTCTTCCTCTTCCATCTGCTGGCGTTCCAAGCGCTCCTGCTCTTCCAGCTTTGCCGCGTCGATCACGGCCATGAGTTCGTCGACATCGGCGCTGTGGGTGTCGTGTTCGAAGCAGCCGGTCAGCTTGCTGTCCGGGCGCAGGTCGCCGCTTTCATAAAGGGCCCAGATTTCCTTGGCATAATCGGTCAGGAGCAGGTCCGGGGCATAGCGGCCAAAATGGCGGCGCATGTTGTCGACATCCCGTTCCAGCATGCGCTCGGCATTGTTGTTGCCCGCGGCATTGACGGCCTGAGGCAAGTCAATGATGACCGGGCCCTGGGCATCAACCAACACATTGAACTCAGACAGGTCGCCGTGGATCAGGCCAGCGTCGAGCATGCGGACAATCTCGGCGATGACTTGCTCGTGATACTCCCGGGCAACTTCTGGCGTCAGGGTGACATCGTCCAGCCTGGGCGCAGCTTGACCGTCCTCATCGGCAATCATTTCCATCAGTAGCACGCCATCCACGAACCCCAGGGGTTGCGGCACCCGCACGCCGGCAGACGCAAGGCGATAGAGGGCGTCCACCTCGGCGTTCAGCCAGGCATCTTCCTGCTCTTTCTGGCCATACCGGGTTTTCTTGCTCATGGCTCGGGCGCGGCGGCTGTTGCGTACTTTGCGACCTTCCTGGTATTCCACTGCTTGCTTGAAACTGCGTTTCTGGGCTTCCTTGAATACCTTGGCACAACGCAACTGGTCGCCACAGCGAACCACGTATACCTGGGCTTCCTTCCCGCTCATAAGCTGGTACATCACTTCATCCACCATGCCGTCGTCGACAAGGGGCTGTAATCTCTTCGGTACTTTCATAGCGCCTTTCTGATTAACAGTATGCAGGCCCGCCGCGCGCTTGGGCCCTTGGCAGGGTCAAGTTGAGGCAGGGGATAACTGGATTGAAGCATAGCTTACTTGAGTCAGCGCACCACAAACACTGAAATATCGCTGTGCTTCACAATGTTGCCAGCGTTGGAATGGAGGATATGCAGGCGGTCTCCCACTCCGGGGGCGTGTGAGGCCATAACGATGAGATCGGCGCCGGTATCCTTGATGGCGTCAAGGAGTTTGTGGTCGAGCTCTACGGCGGTGTCGGGTGTCGCCAGCACTTCACTGCTGGTGCGCAGGCCATGGGATTTACCCTGTTCTTCGGCAAAAACCTGAAGTTTATCGGCGAGTTCCTTGGGATTGTGCGCCGCGGCACCGGGAGTAGTGTTGGTTACGGTGACGTAGCAGACGGCGGCATTGTAGTGCTTGGCAATATCGACGGCTGTGTTCAATGCTTTCGAGAGCTTCTCGGTATGTGCCAGATCAACGGGCACCAGAATCTTGCTGTACATGATCCCTCCCTGCATTGCGTGTCGTGCAATCATTCATGTTACGAGCTTACTCTAAGCATGGCACGGGCTAGGGGATCTGCAAAAAAAGGGCATAAAAAAAGGCAGCCGAAGCTGCCTTTTTTCGCGGTTATTGCTTAATCCGTTAAGGATTACAGAGCAACAACGTTCTCCGCCTGAGGACCTTTCTGGCCCTGAGTCACGGTGAACTCAACTTCTTGGCCTTCGGCCAGAGTCTTGAAACCACCGCCTTGAATAGCGCTGTAGTGAACGAATACGTCCGGGCCGCCTTCACGAGTGATGAAACCAAAACCTTTCGCTTCGTTGAAGAACTTAACGTTGCCGGTAACTGTAGACATATTAAACTTTCCTGAATTTGATCTTTTAAATGTGCCGTCAGACTATCGTTGTGATATCCGATCAGCATTGTGCGGGAAACAAAAAACTGGCGTGATCAAAAACAGGACGTACGACTTATTACAGCTACAATGCGTCTTATTGATGAAATGCTTTGCTAAATCTTTCCAACGGCAGCTACATTACCTTACAAGTTTCCAAATGCAAAGGACTTTCTCATAAGCATAAACCCGTGGACGTGCGAATCTCCGCGGTCAGGCTGTCCAGCCGGCAGGGTCTGGCGATACCAAAGCCCTGGGCGTAATCCACCTGTACCTCCCGCAGGGTTTCCATGATCTCCATGTTTTCCACGTATTCGGCGATTGTTTTCAGATCGAGAAAATGACAAAGCTCGTTAATCGACCGCACCATGGCGTAGTTGGTGAGATTGGTCGCCATGTCCTTCACAAAGATGCCGTCGATCTTCACGTAATCAACCGGCAGCTTCTGCAGGTAGGCATAGGATGAAAGGCCGGTGCCAAAATCATCCAATGCAAACCGACAGTCCAGGCGCTTCAGTTCGCGCATGAAGTCGGCGGCGTAGTGCAGGTTGGCGACAGCAGAAGTCTCCGTCACTTCAAAGCAGATTTTCGGGGTCAGGTTTCGATTGGCCCTCAGTAGTGCTTCCAGGTCCAGCATGAACCGGTCGTCACTGAGCGACGCGCCGGACAGGTTGACGTTGAGCGTATCAATCCCTTCCAGAATGTCTGGGTTGCCGTTCATCCAAGCGAGTACTTCCTGCACCACCCACAGATCCACCCGGGTACTGCGCCGGAATTTCTCGGCCGCTTCGATATACGCCTGCGGCGAGATCTGGTTTCCGGCTGAGTCCGTGAGCCCAAGGAGAAGCTCGTAGGATTTGCCGCCCGTTACCGTATCAATCAACGGCACAATCGGCTGGGCGCGAATGAACAGGCTGCCGTCGTTGATGCTGCGATCGATTTCGGATACCCATTGCGGTGTCTCCGGTTTGGCCAGCGTACTCGAGCTCTTGACCAGTTCCACTCGGTTTCCACCCAACCGTTTCACTGATTTCAGTGACAGACTGGCTGAGTTCAGCAGGTCTCCAGCCGACGACTCTGCGGTATCTGTAATAGGGCACACGCTCACACTCAGGGTTGCCTTATACGCAGCGTCGTCATGGGTGAATTCCTGATCCTCGAACGCCTGGCGTAGGTGCTCGGCAAAATCCAGGCTCTCCTCAATGGCCGTGCCATCGATCAGGATGGCAAATTCGTTGCCGCTGATTCGGCCAGCATGGGGCTCCGGTTGATGCGACGCACAGTGTTTCTGTACCAACGCGCCTGTGGCCTCAAGCAGTTTGTCACCGGCCTTGGCGCCGTAGGTAGAGTTAATGACGCTGAACTCGTCGATATCGAGAACCACAAGTGCCCCGTTACCATCAGCGATCGCACCTCGGGCTAGCACCGCGGACACCAGTTTTTCGAAGTCATGGCGACGCATGCATTTAGTCAGGGCGTCGTGCGTTGCCTCGAAATTGAGCCGGCGATAAACGTCCTGAACCATGTTGAACAGGCTCTGGTCGACAAAGGGAATATCGCCTTCTTCAATCAGGGACGCGGTTCCCAGGCGCAGCTTTTGCACAAACTCCTGAAAATCAAAGCTGATTTCACTCATGCCCGTGGGCGACAGGAAAACAAAGCGCAGCACATCTTCACCGCCCCACACCAGTCGTAGTTTGCGGGTTTCGCCGGAGTCCAGTGTGATCTCGACCCAGTCGCCGACGGTCAGTTCACGAGCCCGTTTGGCCCAGCGGTCAGTCTTTGCTTCGGACGGCTCCGGCTCGGGTTTCGGCTTTTCGCCATAAACCTCCAGGTATGCGGTGGTGATGCTTTTCTGTCGCTGAAGTTGTCCGGTTAGCTCAGTCATCAATGACTGGAAACGCGCAATGTCGCCAACGGTACGAAGCTCTCGGTCAATGAACCTCAGAACATTGGCGCTCTCCAGCTCCCGCTCGAATGCCAGCTCATCATCTGGTGCATCCAGAGAGTCCGGGGTGAGCCAGCTCTTCAGGAGCTTCACAACTTCCAGCAACTCACCGTAGTAATGACTGCCCGGGCCCTCCCGCAGGAGTGCGAGCACCATCAGCTGTTCCCACCCGGCCGCAAGTAATGTCAGCAGTACCGTTGGAATCTCCTGGCCGCCGACAATGGTATTGAGTTCCTGCTGTACCAGATTGCGGGTCTTTTTGAGCCGCTCTTTACCTTCCAGTGTCTTGGCGAGCCGTTCGGAATTCCTCACGAAGGACTGGTCCTGCCGCTCAACCAGGGTTTTGAGCTTGCCGTTAAGAAGCTGGAGCTGTTCGGAATCCAGGTTCTCGGCGTTGATGAGGTCTTCAATGATGCCGGAGACGGTGGTCTCCAGATTTTTGGTGGACGCGCGTTCAGCCAGACACAGTCGCATGAGGTCGTTCAGGATTTCGCGCGCGGGATGGTCCTCGTCATTGAGGAACTCGGGGGTATCGAGCAATGCCTCAAAAACCGGGAGCTTCAACTGCTCCAACTTGTCCCGCAATCCGCCCGAAATTCGCTGCTGGGTTTGCAGTGGCGCGAACAGCTGATCCACAAGGCTGGCCTTTGCCAGCGTCGGCTCATCAACCGAGTTGCCAAAATCCGGATCCGCCTCTGCCAGCTCCCTTAGGGCCTGGCTGAGCTCTGGTTGTGAGGTCTGCAGTTTCTCAAGCAAGTCAGACCGTCTCGGTTTTAGGTCGGCGCAGAACTGAGGGCTTGATTGCTGCCAGCCGACCAGATCGGCATCGCCTCCGTGTGCAAGTCCCATCAGCCGGAACAGCGACTGGTCCGGGGTGTGGGCTTGATGGTGATCGGGTTGCGAGGGGGCAAAATGTTCGTCGGTATCAAACTCGGTGTCGTCTTCGGCCGTGTCCGCCGCCCGTTCGGTCTCGACACTGCTGGCTCCCCGTGCCGACCAGTTTGGTGGCAGTTGTGCAAAGCCGATGGTATTTAATCCGTTGTGGGCGCAGTCATCTATGAGGGCTCTCATAGAGGGCGCCCACACCTCCCGCAGCGACGATTCGAATGCGGAATAGATGGTGTGGCGGTGTTCGTTGGCGATGCCCAGACGATCGATTGCGTACTGCAGGCACGTGCACAGGGCGCCAGGAGTAAGTGGATTGTTGGACTCGGTAATGTCCTTACGGAAGATCTGATTCAGTAGTTGGTGCAGAGCAAACAGGATGTCGGATTGCTCGCCCGCCAGTCGCGCGGCAACGGTCTGAAGGTCCAGCCAGTCCTCGAATGCTTGCTGTTGAAGGACGTGAAGTTCCGCCCCTTGTCCCTGCTCGCCACGGTTGTCGGATATTTTCGTGTTGTTGCCAGTGAATCTCGCCTCGAAATCCTGGCAGATCTGGGGCTGGCGGCTGGCAAAAATAAACCGCATGTCCTTTAGACGGGTGATTTCCCGCATCTCCGCGGCATTTTCGAGTTCTTGCTCGATCATTTTCCCGGCGGTATCCAGGAAGTCGGGCAGCAATCGCTCAAGCAGGTGTATGGCGTGTTGCTGGTAAAGACGTTTCAGGCCATCCATTGAGGCCTTGTCCGCAAGCACATATCGCCGACCTATTACCTCATGCGGCGCGTTGAGGTTGGCAAGCACGCTGGCGGAGGGCTTGGCCGTCAGAACAAGCGTTTTACCCGCGCTGGCGCGCAGAATGCCCCTTAAATGCAGCCGGGAATCCAGGCCGCCGCTTCCAAGGATGTGCAAATCAACCTTGCCAGGATCGCCCGAGGCAAAGCGGCTGATCACTGCAGGGGAGGTCAGTTGACTGATATAGAGCAGAGCCGTGTCGCCCTCCACCTCAATGCGAGAGACAACGCAACCACAGGGATTCAGTGCCGGGCAGACGAGAAGTGCATCCTGCAGGAGCTTCGTACTTTTTACCCTTCGGGCTGAGATCATTACCGCCTTCCTGAGCAGCGATGCGTCGGAACATACGAGTGTGAACTTGTTTTCAGATTAATGGCATAGTCGCAGAATGCAAAACATAAATGCCGCTCAAGTACATTCTGGAGGACGCCATGAAGTTTATTTTCGAGGTCCGCATGAAAGATGGGCACGCGTCGGAGGAATACGCTGAGGCTTGGGTACGAGCCAGCGAAATCATCCAGCAGGCCCCTGGTGCCCGGGGCACTGAACTGCACCGCAAGATTGGCGATCCCGATACCATGATCGCAATCGCTCGCTGGGACAGTAAAGAGGCCAGAGATGCCATGGAGTCGAAACATAATTCCAGCGTAGCTGAGATTATTCGAAGCGTCGCACCGTTCGTGGAAATCACGCCGCTGGGTGAGTTTGAGGAGCCTGAGTGGGTGGTTCAGCCTCCGAGTGAAGGCCATTAACAATTACTGACGCTGAATTTGCCGTTCAGTTTGGCGACATGTTTAGAGCTGGTGCTGCGTCACGAAATTCCCATTTACATATCGTTACACTGCCTCAAAACCAATTCAGGGCTGGGGGTTATCGTGTCTTTAAAGGGACTTATCGTCGGGTTGTTGTGCGCTGTTTCGATTGTTGGTTGTGGCGGGAGCAGTGATGGCGGTTCCGGCTCTTCGGCACAGACGAAGGGAAGTACATCCGATGTCGAGGTAAAAACCGGTTACTTCGTTGATGCACCCGTTTTTGGCCTGAGGTACCGAACCAATTCTCGTGCCGGAACTACCGATGAGCTTGGCCGGTTTGACTACCTACCCGGTGAAAGAGTCGTTTTCAGTATTGGCGGAACCGTATTGGGCTCGGCGGAAGCCGGCGACATCATGACACCAGGCAGCCTGGACGATACCGGTCAGTGGGACGGCCCTCAGGCCATCAACATTGCACGGCTCCTGATCACATTGGATGCAGACCAGAATCCGCTCAATGGCATTCAAATAACTGACGAAATGCATACCGTGTTCAGTGATCTGGAGTTCGATCTGTCCCAGGACTCCGAGAGGCTCGGTGCGTCCAGCGCCCTTCAGCGCGCCATGCAAGAGGCTGGCAGGGTCGGCCTGGTCAGCGTCTTCGCAGCCCGAAACCATCTCGCGTATGTTGCCCAGCGCCTGCCGGAGCAGCCCACCGAAGCCGACATCATCAACTTGATCGACACTGGCCCGAACTATACCGGTCGCCAGACCCCGATGACGGCGACACCCGACAACCTCCGTAAGGCGGCGCAGGTGTTCTGGGCGGACCCGAAGGATATCGCCCCGGATCTCCACTGGCTTTCTCGAACATTCGATCCGGTACTGCTGCGAGAAATGATCGATCGCGATCTGCGCGGCGAGGTGCAGCCCTATGGTGTCCGGTTGTACGGGGATATAGCCGTTAATACGGAAGGAGAGTTCGAGTCAGCCAACCTGCTTGTCTCGCTTGATGGGTACTCGAATGACCAATGGGTGTACAGAGGTGCCATTTATGCACAGGTGTCCCATGACCCTGAGTTGAAACTAACGCATGTACCCACAGGCGAGATAGAGGACGATGAGATCGAACTGAACGCTTACGAGTACGCTCTTTTCTTCGACAATCTCCAAGTGAGTGCCAAGTATAAAAAATGTAAAAATTCTGGCTCAGCGCAATGCATCGAGGCTGATTTAGAAGAAAGTAGCAAGGATGATACGGTTGTTCTCGGTATTCATGGAGGCATCAACATTATCCGGGCACTGGATAATCCTTTTCAGACATATTCGCTTATGGATCTGACCCTGCGAAAACTTAATTCGGAGGAGTTCGTTCACCTTGTCGCTGAAGCTCCTCATTGGTATTCGGAGCACGGAGAGGCGCTGCCGGAGGATTTGGCTGCAGGCACCCAATTGTCGGGTACCCTGAATGTGATGCATTGGGAACTAGGTGCCTACAGCATTAATGGAACGGTAAGCGCGAAGACCCAAAACGGTCCGGTTTCTTATGCGCATTTCAATTTTTCCCGTGCAGACGGCTCCAAGTTTGGTGAACTCAGAACGATTCCACTTCCATCGATTGTTGCATTGGAGGAGCGTGTTCGTTCCGAGGTTTTCACTCCGTCGGGGATCCCATCTGGCGAGTTCGATGTATACCGGTTAGAAACGCCTTTAACTGGCGAGGAGAAATTAACTGAAGCATCGCCGGTTTGGGCGTTCGATACTATTCGCTACGAAATTGTTGGCGATACGACGGATCCGACAATTCCCGTTGAGGTAGTTCTGAAGAATCCCCCGTTTCCGATAGACCCAGATGGGGATCCGGTTATTGACTGGGAGTTTAGCTGGATTGTGAATGGAAAGAAGGCCTATGCCAGTTTCGACGAGTTTGGAACTTCACGGCTTCCATTGGTGCTTGGGCTTCAATCCACCGCGACCACCGTCTGCATTCGCAATCGCACCACCTACGAAGATACGGTGATGGATATCGCGCTCGGCATTGACCTGACCAGAGAGACGGGCGTTGAGCACACGGTCAATTTCGAGGATGCAGTCTGCGATAGCCTCTGAGAAAGCCATCCAAAAGAAAGCTAAGCCCTTATTAGGTTGGGGAATTGCCTGCTATCTTAGGAGACAACACTAACCAATAAGGGCGACCAATGTTGGAATCCGTAGAAGCAGGCTTGCGTGCCTGGCTGGTACCTGCGCTATCGGCCGCGGTGTCTGTGCTGCTTGCTTACATTGGATTCCGCCTGGCGCTCGGTTTGTTTCACCGACTCACCCGGCGCAAGGCGGTTCCCCGGCTCTTTCTCGATGCCTCGGCCCGGGCTCTGGGTTTTGTGGTCTGCCTGCTCGTGCTCAATGGCGTGCTGGAAGCGGCACCCTCCGACCTGCGCTTCCTGCCTGAGTTCCAGCACCTCGCAACTCTGCTGTTGATCCTGTCTGTCACCTGGGCCCTGGTGCGCTGTACCTCGGCCATCGGCGAGGTCATCGTCACCCTCAATCCGGTCCTCGAAAATGAATGGAAACGGGCCAGGAAAGTAGAGACCCAAACCCGGTTCCTGGTTCGGGGCCTGAATATCCTGATTGTGATTCTCGGCCTGGGTGCCGCCCTTATGACCTTTGAGTCAGTGCAGCACGTGGGCGGCAGTCTGCTGGCGTCAGCCGGTGTCGGCGGTATCATTCTGGGGTTTGCTGCCCGCCCGGTGCTGGGCAACCTGTTGGCGGGGATGCAGATTGCGCTGACCCAACCCTTCCGGATTGACGATGTGCTGAACGTTCAGGGCGAGTGGTGCTGGGTTGAGGAAGTGACTGCAACTTATGTGGTGTTGAGAGTCTGGGATCTGCGACGGTTGATCGTGCCGTTGCAGTGGTTCATCGAAAACCCGTTCCAGAACTGGTCAAGAAACGCCGCCGATCTGCTGGGCACCGTGTTCCTCCGGGTGGATTACACCATGCCGTTGTTTCCGTTGCGGGAAGAGTTTGCCCGCCTTTTAAGGCAAGCGCCCCAGTGGGATGGCAAGACTGAAACCGTTCAGGTGACTGATTCCGACGACACTACTATCCAGGTCCGGTTTCTGATGAGTGCGCCCGACTCCAGTCAGACCTGGGACTTGCGCTGCGCTGTGCGCGAGGGGCTGATTACCTTCATGCAGGAGAACTACCCCGAATACCTGCCCAGGATTCGGGCCCGCATGCTGGATCCTGAACAGCCCGGGGAGTTGTCACCGCCGCCACGGTGAGCGTGGCCCTTCCAGGCGTTCGCCGTGCCACTGGGGAATCTCGCCAAAGCGTGAGCTGCGGGCTTCCCAGTCCTGCTCGGCCTGAACGATTTCCTGTTGGGAGTAACCCACATAATTCCACCACATGACGACGTCCTTCTCTAACGGCTCACCACCGATCAACAGCAGGCGAGTGCCCGCCGTGCAGTCGATGGTCAGGGTGTTGAGGTTGGCTCCGAGGTAGGCCAGTTCATCGGCTTCAAAGCGCTCACCTTCAATGTCGCAGGTTCCGGTCAAAGGCAGGAGGCCGTATTCGAAACCGGGCTCCAGGGTAAGCCTGATGCTCTGGGGCAGTTCACAATCGATGTCCAGGGCCATGATAGGTGAGTACTGAAGCGTGTCGGCGGTTCTGGATTCGTACTGCCCGGTTAGCAGGGTCCACGTCGCTCCCTGGTTCTGCCAGCGGGGCAGGGTGGGGTAATGATCAAAACGTGGCGTGGTGTCGCGTTCTGCTTCCGGGAGCGCAATCCACAATTGCGCCGCATGCAGCGAGCGCTCGCCAAACACGGATTCTTCGGTGTGGCTGATGCCGTTACCGGCGGTCATCAAATTAACTTCACCCGGGCGGATGGGCTGGCTGGTGCCCAGACTGTCCCGGTGCAGCAGCTCGCCTTCAATCATCCAGGTAAAGGTCTGCAAGCCGATGTGGGGGTGGGGGCCTACCCGTAACCCCATCTCGGACTCATCAAACGTGACTGGACCGATGTGGTCCAGGAAACACCAGGCGCCTATTTGTCGGCGCCCGCGAGTGGGAAGATTCCGGGCAACTGGAATGCCGCCGACTTCCCCGATTCGGGCCTGAAAACGTTGTGTCATAAGCTTTGCCTCGCTCACTGTAGCTTCAGCATGATCCTGCCGGGCTGAAACGACAAGTGTCTGGCCAGAGGCAATCCCACTGAACGTTTCAGAAATTTTGGGCGCCGGGTTGTCGGCTCATGGTTAGCTGGGTAATTATGATAAGCCGCGAGCCTGGTGGGTGTGTCCAGGCGAACAAAATAATAGCAATGAAGGAGTCCTCTTTTGTCTGATCTTGCCACTTATGAAAGTTTCAACGTTGAAGTAAAGAATCAAGTTGCCCACGTTCAGTTCAGTCGCCCGGAAGCGCTGAATTCCATGAACAAGGCATTCTGGCTGGAACTGCCGAAGTGCATGCAGGATATCGAAGCGAATTCCGACGCGCGGGTCATCGTGATTTCCAGCACTGGCAAACACTTCTCTGCCGGGATGGACCTGGGCGTGTTCAGCGACCCGAAGGCGGTGCCCATGAGCGGTGATCCCGGCCGCATGGCGGAGAATCTGCGCCGAGTCGTATTGCAGTTGCAGGACACCCTGACGTCGCTGGAGAAGATCAGACTGCCCGTGCTGGCGGCCATCCACGGTGGCTGTATTGGCGGTGCCCTGGACCTGGTCTGTGCCGCCGACAGTCGTTACTGCACTGAGGACGCGTATTTCACCATCAAGGAAACCGAGCTGGGAATGACGGCCGATGTCGGTACCTTGCAACGCCTGCCGAAGCTGATGCCCGAGGGCGTGGTGCGTGAGCTGGCCTACACCGGTCGTAAGTTTTCTGCCCAGGAAGCGCAGGGCCTCGGTTTTGTGAATGCCACCTACGAGAACCAGGACGCCATGCTGGATGCCGTCATGGCGATCGCCGGCCAGATTGCCGCCAACTCGCCGCTGGCGGTTACCGGCTGTAAAGAGATGCTCAACTACAGCCGTGACCATTCCGTGGAGGACAGTCTTCGTTACATGGCAACCTGGCAGGCGGGAATGTTCCGCCCGGGCGATATGATGAAAACCTTCCAGGCCAAGGCCCAGAAGCATATGCCGGAATACGATGACCTGCTGCCGATGAAGGGCCTGTTCGAGTCCTGAATGGCTAAAGGTTCCGGGTCCAAAATGTCCGCTCGGACCGCTCTGTTGTTTCAGGGCGGAATTGGCGTGGTTGGCTTGATCGCCATTGCGCTGTTCGACATCCCGGTGCAGAACAGTGGCCTGTCCTGGGCGCAGAGCCTGGGCTGGGGCTGTCTTGGTGCGTTGGGCACCTATGGATTGCTGGTTCTGCTGACCCGCGTGCCCGGGCTTTTCCCGGATAACCTCGAGCGCCAAATGCGCAACCTGCACGACTTTGCGGCCAGTTTTGGCTGGCCGACGCTGGTTGCGCTGTCTATTGTCGCTGGGGTTGGCGAGGAGCTGCTGTTTAGGGGGGCGGTGCAGGGCTGGCTGACACAGAGTATGGGAGCCGTCGCGGCTATTGCCGTTGCCTCGGTGCTGTTTGGCCTGGTGCACTACGTTTCGTTTACCTATTTCCTGGTCGCAACGGGGCTTGGGCTGCTGCTGGGTATTGCCTACGCGCTGTCAGACAGCCTGGCCCTGGTCATGATCTGGCACGCCATCTACGACGTGATTGCACTGTTCTGCCTGCTTCGTTTCCCACACTGGTTTGGCGTTAAACCCCGCCCTCATCAGTGACCGCTTTCTTTCCCCGCAGTGCCTTTGCGCGCTTCAAAATTGGCCAGTTCAACGTTGATGGCGTTGGTGGATATCTGTATCTCGTAGAGCGAGTACAGCAGCGACATGGACAACAGCACCAGGCTGATGCCAAAGGCAATAACACCCGGCAGCTCGGAGCCCAGAAACAACAGGAACATGGACACGGTGCACAGGAAAAAGCTGAGCACCCCAAAGGCCTGCATTCGCTTGGTCAGGGTAATGCGTTGACGCAGCATGCTGATCTGTCGGGCGATGAGGGAATGGTCCTCCTCGGTGTCCATCTGTTTCAGCTGCCGAATCAGCTGGGCGAGCACCAGAAAACGGTTGGTGTAGGCCAGCAGCAAGAGCGAAATGGCTGGAAACAGCAATGCAGGTGTTGTCAGGTCCACGTTTGGGGTCCTTGTGTTGCTTCAAGCGTTATTACACGGGTGAGACACCGATTAGCAACTGGTGCGCCCAAACCACAGTAACCACATAAACCGCCAATCCGGCAACGACCGCAATGATGTCGTTGGCTTTACCCGCGGGCAGGGTGGGCGCTGTGCGCTGGGGCCGACGCTTCAGGGAGATGCGGTCCACCACCGCCCAGGCCAGAAAAGTGCCGAACAGAAGCACATCGTGCAGCATGCCGTTGGCCAGCAGGTGCGCCAGGGCCCAGAGTTTTACCGCCACCAGCATCGGGTGCTTGAGTGTGGTTTTGATGCGCCCGGGCAAGTAGGCCGCAAACAGCAGTGGGAACACCGGGATCAGAAGCAGCATGGCCATATGCCGCAACCATCCGGGCGGCGTGTACAGTACGGTCGGTTCCAGTCGGGCCGAACCATAGCCGACGACGATCAGCACCAGGCCGATCAGTGCGATAACCGAGTAAAGACCTTTGAACGGCGCTTCACCCAGGGAAGACTGCAAACGGTTTCGCAGCGGTTCGTTAACGATGGACAGCGAGTGAATGCCGAGAAAAAGAACCAGGCCGGCGATCAGTGTAGCCATTCCCACAACTCCTTTATTGGGTAAACGTGTTGGCGGATGTCAGCGATTGGGTCAGTCGATCCATGATACCGCCGCCATGGCGCCAAAAGTGCCAGTATAGCTGTACCTGCAGGGACTTACCGGGGGCAATACTAACCAATTTCCCCGCATTCAGCTCCTCCCGCGCCTGCATTTCCGGAATCATGCCGTAGCCCATGCCAGCCAGTGCCAGCTTTACGAACCCCTCTGAGGACGGACAAAGGTGGTGGGGAACGCTGCCGTGAAAGCCACACTGGGCCAGGAAACGGTGCTGGAGTTGATCGTTGGGGCCAAAGACAATGGCCGGCGCGGTCTCCAGACTTTGCTCGTTGAAGCCTTCGCCAAAGTGTTGGCGAACGTATTCCGGTGTCGCCAGTGGCAGATAGGTCATGCTGCCCAGGGGTACGCTGCGAGCGCCGGCGATCGGTTGCGGGCTGCTGCACAGGCAGGCAGCTACATCGCCCTCGCGCATGCGGCGCAACCCAATGTCCTGATCCTCAATGACCATGTCCAGCAACAGGCTTTCCTCGCTGCAAAATCGGCCAATGGCACCGGCCCACCAGGTGGCCAGGGTATCGGCATTGAGAGCGATCCGAAGCCGGGCGGAAGGTTCGGAGATGGCGGGAATCGAGCGTGCAAGATCTCGTTCCAGCAACTGCACCTGTTGGACGTGGTTCAACAACCTTTGACCGGCCGGCGTAGCCTTCAGAGTGGGGCTGCGCACCAGCACGGGCTGGCCCAGTCGGATCTCCAGGGTTCGGATGCGCTGGGATACGGCAGACTGGCTCAAGCCCAGAGCGGTTCCGGCTTTTTCAAAGCCGCCACATTCTGTCACCGTGGCCAGCGCTTCCAGCAGTTTGTAATCGATCATTAGAAAAACTTATGCAGCATTATCAGTATGAATTTCAAGTATAGCCAGGAATGGCTATTCTTGCGCCACCAATAAACGAGTTTGTCCTTCTGGAGTTGTGCTGTGCTGGAAAGTTATCTGACAGGATTGGTGGTTTGTGGTGGCATCATCGTGGCGATTGGCGCTCAGAATGCCTACATCCTCGGCCAGGCGATTCGCCGTGAGCACCATTGGTGGTCAGCCGGCTTGTGCATGCTTGCCGACATCAGCCTGTTTACCCTCGGTATGTTTGGTGTCAGCGCCGCCCTGATGGCGATGCCGGAAGCTCTGCAGGTTCTGCGCTGGCTCGGCGTTGTTTTCCTTGGCTGGCTGGCGGTCCAGGCCTTTTACCGGGCAAGCCGGGGGCGGGTCGCCCTGGAGGTTGGTGAGATCAAACGACGCAGTCTGAAAGGGGTATTATTTACCACCCTGGCGGTCACGCTGCTTAATCCTCAGGTTTACCTCGACACCCTTTTGCTGATTCCCGCCATTGGCGCCCAGCAGGAAAATGCCACCACCTTTGTCGCCGGCGCCAGCAGCGCTTCCGTCATGTGGTTTGGCCTGATTGCCTGGGGCGGCTCTGCGTTGGCGCCGGTGCTGTCGCGACCGCTGGTCTGGCGAGTCATTGATGGCTTCATTGGTCTGATGATGGCTGGTATTGCACTGCAATTGGCGTTTAGCGGGCTTTAAGTCATCCAAGGTCAGACCATAAAAAAATCAAACGACTGTATGAATTTTGGTTGCACTCGGCGTCGCCCTTGTAGAAGATAGGCTGCTACTTATAGCCGGTTTCGCTTTAAAGCCGGATTCTCTGCAGGGGTTAGCTTATGAACAGAAAAATCCGCCAGTGGTTCGCCAGCGCAGGTGCTTTGCGCGGAATGCTCTCTACCTTTGCGCCCTACCTGGGTGCCGGCATCAAGGTCACCAACGTTGCAGAGGATTTCAGCGCCGCAACGGTGGAGCTACGTCAGCACTGGTACAACACCAACTACGTGGGCACGCACTTCGGCGGTTCGCTCTACAGCATGGTCGATCCCCACTACATGCTGTTGCTCATGCGCCGGCTCGGTAAGGGCTATATCGTGTGGGACAAGTCAGCGAGTATCGATTTCATCCGGCCCGGCAAGGGCACCGTCCGCGCCCATTTTGAGCTCACCGACGAGCGGGTTGAAGAGATCCGACGC
Organism: Marinobacter sp. LA51; assembly: GCF_030297175.1. NCBI lineage: Bacteria > Pseudomonadati > Pseudomonadota > Gammaproteobacteria > Pseudomonadales > Marinobacteraceae > Marinobacter > Marinobacter apostichopi. Next base: position 1,127,959 of record NZ_AP028070.1, read on the forward strand.
ATGACCGCAGGTGGCGACAAGCACCTCCCGGAGTGGGACATCGACATCCTCGATGAAAGCGGAGAGCTGGTCGCGCGGGTGCACAAGGTGCTGTACGTGCGCAAGAAGCGGTAGTGAGAAGAACGATAGTGCAGTAACCCAGTGCGTGTCGGCTTCAGTCGAACCGGCGGGCCTGGGTAAACCGGTCTTTCCAGTAATAGCCGTTGAGTTCAGACAGTGTCACGCCGATAGACGTTGAGGCGTGCATGAAGTGATTGCCACCCATATAGATGCCCGCGTGCTGCTCCTTACCACCAATCCGGAAGAACACCAGGTCGCCTGGTTTAATTTCGCTAGGGGCAACCACTTTGCCATGCCGGAGCATCTGCGAAGTTGTTCGCGGCAGTTGCTGGTCCAGCCCTTCCCGAAATGCCGTGGTGATAAACCCGGAACAATCGAAGCCCTCGGCTGAGGTGCCGCCGTACTCATAGGGTACCCCCACATAGCGCTCATAGACCTGCCATAGCTTGTCAGTCTTGTCGGACGCCGCTCCGGCCTCAACCGGAATTGGCCGGGTATCGGTGGGCTCGGTTCGCAGATTCTGGTTGCTGGCGCAGCCGCCCAGCACGAATGCCATTACCAGCAGAATGAGGGATTGTCTGAGCTTGAGGGGCATTCACTGACTCCGGGCAATTGAATCTGGCCCAACCTTATTACTGAATGCGCCGGATGTCAGGTTACGGTTGAATCAGACTTGCTTGATCATGTCCGGAGAGTCGTGGCGCGCGTTGTTGACCGCGGTGGATACTCTGAATTCTTGCAGCTGTTCCGTGGGCAGGCGGCGAGTCGCCGCGCGGATGCTGTCACGGTCGGTGCGGCTGGGGTCCAGCCATTCCGGCAGGCAGCTGGGGTCGAGCACGACTGGCTGACGATCGTGAATGTGCTTGAGTGCCTCACTCGCCGGTTCGGTGATGATGGCGCAGGCGCTGGTGTTATCGCCTTCTTTCGGGGTCCAGATGCCGGCAAAGAAAATAGCCGGGTTCTGCTCCGGGTTGGCCGGAGTGATGTAGTGCGGTTCCTTGGCAGAGGGGGTCTGGCGCCACTCGTACCAGCCGTTGGCCGGGATCAGGCAGCGGTGATGGGCGAAGGCGTCACGGAAGTAGCCGGAAGTGGCCACGCTTTCGGCGCGGGCGTTGATCGGAGTGGGGGCCTTGTCGCCGGCCCACACCGGGCGGAAACCCCAGTCTGAGTGGGTCAGCAGCAACGGGCCGTTCATGGTCGCGCGGATCATGGCGATGCCTATGCCCGGCGGAATGTTGAAGCCGGGTTCGAAGTGGCCGTCGATCTCCAGGCCGTCCGGGAAGAAGTCGTTGATCAGTGTTTCCGGAGGCGTGTAGTAGGTGAATCGTCCGCACATATCGGAATTACCCTTTTTCGAGGCCAGTTAAAGGGCGGCGCCTTCTGACCCCGGATTTGTTATCCTTGGCCCATGCTGAAACTGTCTAATGCTGTTGAAATTGCTGACTGGGAGATTGATATCACCCAGATCCGTGCCCAGGGGGCCGGCGGCCAGAACGTGAATAAAGTGGCGTCTGCCGTTCACCTGAGGTTTGATATTCTGCACTCCAGCCTGCCTCCGTTCTACAAGGAACGGCTGATGTCGCTGAATGACCAGCGCATCAGCAAGGACGGCATCCTCATTATCAAAGCACAGTCTTTCCGAACTCTCGAGCTCAACAAGGAAGACGCGCTGAAGCGGTTGAAAGACCTCGTCCTCGAGGCGGTAAAACCGGTAAAGGCTCGTCGTGCTACCAAGCCGTCCCGCTCGGCACAGCGCAAACGGGTTGATCGCAAAACTCAGAAAGGCAAAACCAAGTCCCTGCGCGGCAAAGTTCAGGTCTAAGCGGTCTGGGCCGGTGTCCGGCCGGCTTCTACTTTTTGCAGGAACTCCTCGATGTCCTCAAAGGCGTCATCCGCTTCCGGTAGCAACGACACAAAAATGTGCCAGACATGCACCATTCCCGACCAGGTATGCAGCTCAACTGGTGAGCCTTGAGCCTGGGCCTTGGCGGTATAGCGTCGGGCATTGTCCAGCAGCATCTCGCTGTCGCTGGCGTGGATCAGTATGGGTGGCAGATTGCTCAGATCACCTCGTACAGGGGACGCCACCGCGCTGGCCGGAGACACCCGGAATGCGGCCAGGGTAGCCCACCAGATTACCGGTAGGGGAATCCGTGACAGGCCACCAAAGGCCGGCCCCAGCAGTGGGTCAGTCCGAATGTTGTCCCGATTGCTGGGGGCGGTAAGGGTCAGGTCTGTGGACGGAGACAGCGCCACCCCCGCATCGGCCTGGGGGAGCCCGTTGTCGCGAATCCAGGTCAGTAAACCGAGAGTATGACTGCCGCCCGCGGAATCCCCGGCCACCACCATGAACGAGGCGTCTCCGGGGCCGTCCGGTCCATGTTTCAGCAGCCAGGTGTAGGCTTTCCGGCAATCGCGCACACCATCCATATAGCGGTTCTCTGGCATCAGGCGGTAATCCACCGCGAACACGGCTGCGTTGGCAATGTGAGATAGGCGATCGGTAATGCCCCGATGACTTTTTGGGCTACCCGCAGCCCAGGCGCCGCCATGAATGTACAGGATCCGGCGATGGGGATCGGCGCCCGGTGCGATCACCCATTCGCCCCTGGGTTCGTCATTGGCCCGGAACTCGGCGTTAAGGGCCAGGCCTTCGCTGAGTCCATCCATATGTTTGCGTAAGGCAGCCAGGCGGGCCTTGCCTCGAAGTCCCCGGGAACTTTGTCCGAGTTCGTGGATCCTGCCAAGGACCTCATGGTGGGCCTCGCTTGGGGAGCCTTCCCTAATCGGGTGATCGTGCTGGTCCAGATGGGACAGGTCTTCAACCCGGAACAACACCAGGGTAGTGACGATAACGAGAGCAATGATGGCCAGGAAAAACCAGAGCATGGGCGGTCCGTCTCAGATTGGCCCCTCAGGCAGGGGCGAACTATCCTTCAAATGATACCCGCTGTTCAGGGCGGGTGCTGCCCTCAAAGATCACAGAAGGAGTAGGGCGATGCAAATAGCTTACCGGGCCAGAGACATCACCGAAGCCCATATTGTTGCGGGATACCTCAATGCCAATGGTATTGAGGCTCATGTTGGTGGGCATTACCTGCAGGGAGCCATGGGCGAAATCGGCGCCGCCGGCTTCAGCAATGTCCATGTCGACGACGATGACCTGTATCGCGCCCGGGAACTGGTGCGGGAATACGAATCGGGCGGGCATGCCGCTGTGGCGTCCGATGACGGTGACGATAAACCGGATTTTTACGCACGCTGGTTTCTGCTGGCGCTTGCCGTGGTTGCGGTTGTTCTAATCAACGCCTACTGATTCGCCCTGTCTTTAACGCAGTACTGATCGGTCGCGTCCCTGCGGCCGTAGTCTCTTCAACACGTTCATCACAAGGAGAAAAAGGTTTATGGCCAATCAGCCAGTTATGCTTATTACCGGCGCTTCCTCGGGCATTGGTGCCGCTACGGCGCGAGCAGCGGCCAAACAGGGTTATCGACTGGTGTTGGCAGCGCGATCCGAGGCCAAGCTCAGTTCACTGGCCGAGGAATTGGGCGGCGCTGATCGGGTGCTGACGGTCCAGTGCGATGTTCAGGACAGCGGTGATCAGAAGGCCATGGTTGATGCAGCGCTGGCCAGGTTCGGCCAGATTGATGCGGTGTTCGCCAATGCCGGTCGCGGTGGAGAGCCCGGAGGCTTCAGCGAGGCCGATTCCGAGGTCTGGAAAGACATGATCCTGACCAACATCTATGGCGTGGGCCTTACCCTCCAGCATTGTCTTCCGGCACTCAGGGAAAGCAAGGGCCATCTGCTGCTGACCGGTTCGGCCGCCGGCCGGGTGACTATACCCGGCTCCATGTACAGTGCCACCAAGTGGGCGGTATCAGCCATTGGCTATGGCGTACGCGAGGAACTTCGCGGCTCCGGCATCCGGGTTACGCTGATTGAACCCGGTATGGTCGATACGCCGTTCTTTGACGAGCAGCCGGAACATGCTCTGAAGCCGGAAGACGTGGCCAATGCGGTCATGTACGCGGTTTCGCAGCCCGCCCATGTGGATGTGAACGAAATTCTGGTGCGGCCGACTCCGGCTGAAAAATAACCGCCCGTCAGATTCTGCACGAACCAAAAAAGAGCAAGGAGAGTGTTATGTCTATCGAACAAGTAGTTTACCGCGCCTCGGCAGAAGCCACTGGCGGTCGCGATGGCCGCGCCATTTCCTCAGACGGCGTGCTGGACGTGGAGCTGACCACCCCGAAAGAGCTTGGTGGAGCTGGTGGTAAGGGCACCAACCCGGAGCAACTGTTCGCCGCGGGTTATTCCGCCTGCTTTATCGGTGCCATGAAGTTTGTCGCCGGTCGCGACCAGCTGGCAATGCCGGAAGATGCCTCTATCGAAGGCATTGTAGGCATTGGCGAGATTCCCGGTGGCTTTGGTGTTGAAGTTGAGCTGCGCATCAGCCTGCCTGGCATGGATGACGCCCAGGCCAAGCAGCTGATTGATGAAGCTCACAAGGTATGTCCGTACTCCAACGCTACCCGTGGCAACATCGACGTTACCCTCAAGCGCGTCGACTAAGCTGAATGAGTGCGTGCGGCTGCCGGGAACAACCCGGCAGCCGTTAATTCAGGAGACCACCATGAACGAAACTGACCAAGTCGCACTGGTGACCGGTGGCGCCAAGGGTATCGGCCGCGGCATCGTCCAGTACCTGGCGCAGCAAGGCTGGCGCGTGGTGTTCTGCGACACCGACACCCAGGTTGGCGAGCAACTGGCCCAAGCCGGCTCCGGCCAACTGAAATTTATCCCGGCCAATGTTGCCCGGGAATCTGAGGTTGAGCGCCTGCTGCAGGCAACCCTGGAGTGGGGTGGTCGGCTGGACGCCGTCATCAACAACGCCGGGATTGCTAATCCGGAGACCGGGCCCATTGAAAACCTGAGTCTGGAAGACTGGCAACGCCGCCTCGACGTAAACCTGACTGGCCCCTTTCTGGTCACCAAACACGCCGTTCCTCACCTCAGAAAAAGCCGCGGTGCCATCGTCAACATGGCCTCGACCCGCGCCCTGCAATCCGAACCGGAAACCGAAGCCTACGCCGCCACTAAGGGAGGCGTTGTCGCGCTGACCCATGCGCTGGCCATCAGTCTTGGTCCGGAAATTCGGGTGAATTGCGTCAGCCCGGGCTGGATCGACACCCGCGCCCATCAGGGCGATTCCGAGGGCGTGCCACTGCTGACTCAGGATGACCATAGCCAGCACCCTGCCGGCCGTGTTGGTATGCCCAACGACATTGCGGCACTCGTGGACTACCTGATCTCACCCAAAGCCGGCTTCATTACAGGGCAGAACTTTGTGGCCGACGGAGGCATGGTTCGCAAAATGATCTACGAGGATTAGCACGCATGCAGCGTCTGTTCTTTGCTCTGGAGATGCCGGAGCCGGTCCGCCAAGCGCTACTGCGCATTAGGGCGCCCGTCGCCGGGGCCCGTTGGCAAAGCGATGCGCAACTGCACCTGACACTGTTATTCCTTGGGAATGTGCCGTCAGAGACGGTGCCAGACATCAGTCTGGTCCTGCGGGATCTGTCACTGCGGCAGTTTGATCTACAGGTTTGCGGGCTGGGATGCTTTGGCCAGCCGGACACTCCCCGGAACCTCTGGGCGGGCGTCTCTCCCGAAGCGCCCTTGATAGCTCTGCAAGCAACACTTAAAGAGCGCCTGGACCATCTCGGGTTTTCGTTCGAAAAGCGCCCGTTCAGGCCCCACATCACCTTGGCACGCTTCAAAAAACAGCGAGGTTCAGTCCAGTCGCTGTTGATCGAACACGGCCAGGATGACTTTGGCGCAGTGCCGGTCCGGGACTTTGTCCTGTTACAAAGCACCCAGGGTTCCAGAGGCTCCGATTACACCGTGGTCGAGCGTTTTCCTCTCATCAAATCTCCTTGACGAAACCGGCGTGTCTCACCAAAGATGAAGGTTCTTCTGCGCCTTCTTTGAGGTGTTTATGTGTCCTCCGTTTTCGGATCCCGATCAGCGCCTGTTCGTGCGCAATGCGTCCCTGTCTGACCTTTCCGGAATTATCGCCCTGAGCCGTCGTGTCTATGAAGGCACCGGCATGTACGGTTACTCCAAAGGCCCACTGACTGGCCAGATCAATACCTTCCCCGATGGCCAGTTCGTGGCCATGCTTGGCGACACGGTGGTGGGTTACTGCGCGACCTTCCGGATTTCCGGTGAGATTGCCCTCGCGCCCCACGACTGGACCTCCATAACTGGTAATGGCTACGCCTCCCGCCACGATCCCGAGGGCGACTGGCTCTACGGGATGGAAGTGTGCGTGGACCCCGAATGTCGCGGTTATCGGATCGGTGAGCGCCTGTACAACGAGCGTAAGCAACTGTGCCAAAGGCTGGGCTTGCAGGGTGTGGTGTTTGCCGGCCGCCTGCCAACTTTGCGCAAGCGGCTGAAAAAATACGATTCGGTAGAGGCCTACATTGAGGCCATCAAGTCCAAGGAACAGTCTGATCCGGTGCTGTCGTTCCAGCTTCATAACGGCTTCGACGTCCATGGGGTCATTCCCCACTATCTGGATTCCGATCACGATTCCCTGGGCTACGGCGTTCACCTGGTCTGGCATAACCCGAAAGTGCCCCAGGCGGGCCCCGAAGAAAAAGCCAAGCGCTATGGAAAACGCATGCCGGACACGGTGCGGGTGGGCACCGTTCAGTATCAGCAGCGCCCGGTGGCGTCATTCGATGAATTCAGCGACATCGTCCGTTATTTCGTGGATGTAGTGTCCACCTACAAGGGCGACTTTGTGGTGTTTCCGGAGTTGTTTACCCTCCAGTTGCTCTCCATCGAGCGGCGGGAGGGCAGCGCGGCCGACGCGTTTGCGGCGGTTACCCACTATGCCGGCCGGTTCCGGGACCTGATGCGGGACCTGGCGCTCAGGTACAACATCAACATCATTGCCGGCTCCACGCCGGTGCGGGAAGAAGACGGCACCGTGCACAACACGGCATTCGTGTGCCTGCGGGATGGCCAGGTGTTTACCCAGCCCAAAATCCACCCGACGCCAAACGAGGCGTACTGGTGGAACGTGCGGGGTGGCAATCGGGTCAGCGCGATCGAGACCGACTGCGGCCCCATTGGCGTGCTCATCTGTTACGACGCGGAGTTCCCCGAGCTAACCCGGCACCTGGTGGATCAGGGCGTGCAGATCGTGTTTGTGCCTTTCTGCACAGATGAGCGCCAGAGTTATCTGCGGGTGAGGTATTGCTGCCAGGCGAGGGCGGTTGAGAACCAGGTTTACGTGGTGTTGTCCGGCAATGTTGGCAACCTGCCCAATGTGCCGAATATGGAAATCCAGTATGGCCAGAGCTGCATTCTCACCCCCTGTGATTTCCCGTTTGCCCGGGACGGCATCGCAGCGGATACCGAGCCCAACGTGGAAACGGTGGCGTTCGCCGATCTGAGGCCGGAAGTGCTGATCACCGCGCGCAACAGCGGCACGGTGAAGAATCTGCAGGATCGACGGCACGACCTTTATAGCGTGAATTGGCGCGGGGAATAGTCAGGCCGGCGCGATTACCGTTTGGTGCTGCGCTGGCGCTGTTTCTTTGGTTTGCCCGAAGGTTTCCCAGACTGCTTGCCCGCAGGTTTGCCAGCTGGCTTTCCTGATGGTTTGCCTGAAGGCTTGGGACCGGCGCCAGGTTTTCGGGGTTTGCCACCCGGGCGTTTGCCGGGCGCGGAACCGGCGGACTTGTTCTTGCCGGTTGGGTTGCCACCTGAGTTGCCGGGCTGGCTGCGGGTCTGCTTCCGGGCACCGGCTGGTGCTTCGGACGAGGAATCCTTGATGGCGTCAAACAGCACCGCCAGTTCCTTGTCGGTGAGGTCGCGCCATTGGCCCACGGGCAAGCCGCCCAGGCTGACGTTCATAATGCGGACCCGCTCCAGCTTGGTCACCTCGTATCCGAAGTGTTCACACATCCTGCGGATCTGTCGGTTCAGCCCCTGAACCAGAGTAATGCGGAACACGAAGCGCGATTCCTGCTGCACCTTGCACTTTTTGGTGACTGTTCCGAGAATCGGCACGCCATTGGCCATACCCTGGACAAAATCCCGGTTGAATGGGCGGTCAACGGTAACCAGGTATTCCTTTTCATGGTTGTTGCCGGCGCGCAGGATCTTGTTCACCAGGTCGCCTTTGCTGGTCATGAAAATGAGGCCCTGGGAATCCTTGTCCAGCCGCCCGATCGGGAAAATGCGCGTGCTGTGGCCGACAAAACGCTGGATGTTGTGCCGCTCGGCATCGTCAGTGGTGCTTACCACGCCCACGGGTTTGTTCACCGCGATAAACACCAGATCTTCTTCGGCCCGGGGTTCAATCACCTGGCCGTTCACCTTCACGGTATCGGTTGGTAATACCTGATCGCCCACGGTGGCGCGCTTGCCATTGATGAACACATTACCCTGTTCAATGTAACGATCGGCCTCCCGCCGCGAGCAGAGTCCGCTTTCGCTGATGTATTTGTTCAGACGGGTGGAGGGAGTGTTGGTCATCGGGGGTCCGTTGGGTGACTGAGTGCGCCCATGATAACAGGGGTATAGCGGGCTTACAGCCTCCGTGCTGGCGCTTTTTCCCGCGCTCTGCCATGATTCGGAGATTGATTAATGCAAACCGGCGGGTGAGCGTAGTGCATGATTTATAAACATATTTTTCACCTTTCCCCTGCCGGCCTCTGGTGTCTGACTCGCCGGTAAGCGGTGGTCCCGTTTATCTGGCGTTCCGGCCCGAAATTCAGGAGGAGTTTGTCGTCGAATTTTCCAATGCCCTGAAACTCTACAAAGCGACCAACCTCATTACCGATCGACCTTCAATCAGGCTATGACGAGATAGCAGTGACCACACTCACGCTCGATAAACTGTCAGTCGGCACGCTGGAAGGGGTGAACCTGTCCCTCCAGGGTGGCGACATTGTCTGTGTCTCTGGGCCATCCGGCTCTGGCAAGAGTCGTTTGCTGCGGGCCGTGGCAGATCTCGACCCTCACCAGGGCACTGTGGCGTTGGATGCGATGCAGCAGGGATCGGTGCCGGGCCATCGCTGGCGTCGGCAGGTAATGATGGTGCCCGCCGACAGCCAGTGGTGGTATGAAGACGTAGGCGCCCACTTCGAGCCAGAACAGCGCACGTTGCCTAGCGCCTTGGGCTTGCTTCCGGAAACCATGAACTGGACTGTCAGCCGGCTATCGTCTGGCGAGCGTCAGCGGCTCGCCATCGTGCGCGCCCTGGCGCGTCAGCCCCAGGTTCTGCTGCTGGATGAGCCGACGGCGAATCTCGATCAGGACATGACCCGTCAGGTGGAGAGCTGGCTACTGGAAGAAATCCGCGCCCGTAATCTGATCGTGATCTGGATCGCCCACGACATCGGCCAGATCGAGCGGGTCGGCAGCCGGCATTATCGCATCCAGGGCAACGCACTGGAGCTCGTTCATGGAAGTCATTGATCTCGCCTGGTGGAAACTGGCGCTGACGGCGTTGCTGATTCTGGCATTGGCCGGGGTAAGCCTGGCCACCCGGCTGGGTATTGGCCGTAGCCTGCTGATTGCTGCCAGCCGTACTGTCATACAGTTGGCGCTTATCGGCCTGGTGTTGGAAGCCCTGTTTGCGTCTTCGGAATTCTATTGGATTGCCTTGTTGGCGCTGGTCATGTTGCTGGTTGCGGGCCGCGAGGTGATGGCGCGACAGCAGCGACGCTTGCACGGCGTCTGGGCGTTCGGTATTGGTACCGGCGCCATGTTCGTGTCTTCGTTCACGGTAACGGTACTGACCCTGGTGGTGGTGATCGGGCCGCAGCCCTGGTACGCGCCACAGTACGCCATCCCGCTGCTCGGCATGATGCTGGGAAATACCATGACCGGCGTAGCCTTGAGCCTGGATCGGCTGAACGAGTCGGTCTGGAGCCAGCGCTCGATCATCGAAAACCGGCTGATGCTCGGGGAGCCCTGGAACCAGGCCCTGGAAGATATTCGCCGACACGCTATGCGCAGCGGTATGATGCCCTCCATCAACGCCATGGCCGCCGCCGGCATTGTCAGCCTGCCCGGTATGATGACGGGTCAGATTCTGGCTGGCAGCCCACCTGCCGTTGCGGTGAAATACCAGATCCTGGTGATGCTCACGATTACTGTGGGCACCGGATTCGGTACCCTGATGGCGGTATCCTGGGGCAGCCGCCGGCTATTCGATGATCGCGAACGGCTGCGGCTGGACCGGCTGGTGCACCAAAAGAACCAATGAGGTTAGACCCCTTCCATGAAACAACCCATTCCTACCAACTTGATCCTCGGTTTCCTCGGCGTTGGCAAGACTACCGCCATATTGGATCTGCTGAAAACCAAGCCTGAGGGCGAAGTCTGGGCCGTGCTCGTGAACGAGTTTGGTGAAGTCGGCATAGACGGTGCCATGCTGCAGACCGAGGGCGCCTTCATCCGTGAAGTGCCCGGTGGCTGCATGTGCTGTGTTGCCGGTCTGCCCATGCAAATTGGTCTGAATATGCTGATCCACAAGGCCAAGCCGGACCGCCTGATCATCGAGCCTACCGGCCTTGGTCACCCGGCAAAGATCCTGGAAACCCTGACTGCCGAGCACTACGCCGATGTGCTGGCATTGGGCCCCGTAATAACCCTGGTGGATCCGCGCAAGCTAGAAGACACTCGGGTGCTGGAGAATGTTCAGTTCCGGGATCAGGTCGCCGCCGCGGATATTCTGGTCGCCAACAAGACGGATGTAGCCTCGCCGGAGCAAATTGAGGGCTTTGATCGTTGGGCCGCTGAGCTGGCACCGGCCAAGAAGGCAATTTTCAAAACCGATCATGGCCGGCTTCGTCCGGAGTGGCTGGATGGCGAAACCAGCTTGCCTGCTGTCAGCTCGCCCCATGCCCACGATCACCATCATGCCAAGACGGTCGCGCCTGCACCGGATATCACGGAGCAACCGTGGCAGCTGGTCAGAAATGAGGGGCAGGGCTATGTCAGCCTGGGCTGGCGCGTTCACCCGGAGATCCGATTCGACGAGCAGTCGCTCATGGCACTGGCCATGGACAGCCGTTTTGAGCGGTTCAAGGCCGTGGTTCACTGCATCGATGGCTGGCGAACCCTTAACATGGTCGACGGTTCGCTGTCGGTGTCAGAAAGCGACGGCCGTGAGTTATCCCGACTGGAAGCCATCAGCCCAGAGGCGCTGTCGGACGCCGAGCTGGATCAGGCCATGAAAGAAGCGGCTGGCGTGGCTGATGAGTGTGTTGCTACTCCATGACGGAATGTCCGGTATGCGAGCAGGGCCAGCTGGAGGATTTCCAGTTGGTCAAGGCCCAGCAATACCTGCGTTGTCAGGTCTGCGAGGCTACTTTGCTGGCGCAAGACTGTCGGTTGTCAGCCTCTGAGGAACGGGCGATCTACGATTTCCACGAAAATGAGGCCGAGGATCCAGGCTATCGGAAATTCCTGAGCAAACTGACCGAACCGCTGCTGGAACGTCTGGAACCGGGAATGGCCGGTCTGGATTTCGGCTGCGGGCCGGGGCCCGCGCTGGCCGGAATGCTTACCGAGGCGGGCATGGCAATGAGTCTGTACGATCCCTTCTTCCACGACTCGGCCCAGGTTCTGGGGCGCCAGTACGATTTCCTGACCTGCACGGAGGTGGTAGAGCATCTGCATCAGCCGGCGCAGGTTTTTCGTCAGATGGATGGCCTGCTAAAACCCGGTGGCTGGCTGGGTGTTATGACCTGCTTTCAGACCGACGACGCCCGCTTTGCCAACTGGCATTACCGGCGCGACCCCACCCATGTGGTGTTCTACCGGGAGCGCACGCTGGCAGTCATTGCCCATCAGCTGGGGTGGGAGTTGGTGGTGCCAAGAAAGGACGTTGCGCTGTTTCGGAAGGCCCGCTAATTCCTCAATCCTGGGTCTGAGGCGGTGCAGGGCAGGCCGGCACGGAACAGTGCATCGCTTGCCCGGTGTCGGAACCAAGCTCCACTTGAGAATTAAACCGTTTGGGTGCCAGCGCGGCGGCACACTGCTGCGCTTTTGCAGCTTCCTTATTGCAGCCCAGTTCACCCAGCGTATGGGCGAGATTGTTCCAGCCTACCGCTTCGTTTGGGAATTTTGTGACCAGGCGGTCAAAGTGTTTGCGGGCCTGCTGAACATGCTGGCGAGTGTAAGCGATATTACCTTGGCCCAGAATGGCGGCGGGCTGATCCTGCCAGCGGTGTTCGGCTGTGCGATAGGCGGTAATGGCAGCATTGGTGCGCCCGGTGGTTTCCAGATCGTTGGCGGCACTCAGGTACTTCAGTGCCGTCGCCGTCGCCGGAATCTGGTCCGGTGGCAGGATCACCGCCGCCCAGTTATCGGATCTGGCCCAGGTGTTGGCAAACACTTTCACGCTGACTTCGTGACGCTCGCGGGTGCCCGTGTGCAGGATGATGGTCTGCTTTTCCGGATCAAAACCCATCACGACCGCAAAGTGCCATTGCGGCCACCAGTTGTAGAACAGATTCTGCATGACCAGCACCGGGTTGCCGGCCTCGACCTCACGCAGCAGGCTCTCAAGCTCGCCATCCAGGGTATAGACCAACATGTTGTGGGACCGTGCCCCGGCCACCATTTCCACCTGCAGAGAGCCTTCCCGGCCGGGTATATACACCAGATCTCGCAGTATGTCCGGATTGGTATTCAGGCCCTGACTGTTGAGCATCATTGCCAGGGCAGCCGGGCCGCACTGGTAAAGCTCCTGGGGGTAGAAGGGAACGTCGTTCAGCACCGTGCGCGTCTGCAGTGCCGTACTACTGTCGTTAGTGGCAGGCCACTTGGGAGTCGTACTGCAGCCGGCCAGCAGCAGGATCAGTAACAGACTGATCAGGCGACTGGCCGGCTTGGGTGGGAAGAGAAAGAGCACCTACCTGATGCAGTTCACGAACGGGAAGATATTGGTTGCGCAGAGCATGTCCGTAACAATGAACACCAGCAGGAACAGCACAATGACGCCAACGACCCCCTGACCTGCAGGCGCTTCAGCCAGTTGCTGCTCAAACTCAGCAAGTTCCTGCGGCGTGAGGTTCTGGATACGGTCTCGAACCTGATCTTCGCTAACGCCCATATCGGCCAGCTTTTCCTTCACTTCCTGTTTTTCCAGCATATTCATCAGCTGCTGACGATCGAGCTGGACTTCCTGTCCGGTAATCATTTCTCCCGTACCGACCATGGCGGCAGTGGCTGTGGTGGACCAAACTGAACCGAGGGTCAGCATCAAGGCCATGAAAAACGAAACGTACCTCAGGTGCTTTCTAATACCGGACATCTTTGGCTCCTGTTTCTGATTGGTGTGATCTGACCATAGACCAGACATAGTTGGTTGTTCAACATACGATTTGGTCATCATCCGGGGCAGTGGTCCGGAAAAAAGTAAATGTCCTGAACAATTTGTGATTCTTGAGTCGCCGCGCAAGTGAACAAACCCTTACAAAAAACACTTCTTTGGCGCTATCACCTGGCCCTGACTATTTCTAAACTAGCCAGATCAACCATTTACAGAAAAGTGACTCGTGAACGCTCTATTCTTCCTGTGCTCGCACCTGTTTAGCCTGAGGTTGTTGCTCGTTATGGCAGCGGTGGTGCTTGCCCTGGCGGGCGGGCAGCTCGAATTTCTCAGCTGGGCAGACCGGGTTTTCCTGGGCTTGATGGGTGCTCCCGACACCGGAAATGGGCTGGTGCCCATCCCGCCCAATGCGGTGTCAGACATCTTGGCGGCACGCGCGCTCTCGGAGCCGCCGTGGTCCGAGCTGGCCATTGGTATCGCCTTGGTGGTGTCGTCGTTTTACCTCGTATTCGCCATTCCAAGAATGGGCGTGGCGGTCGGCTTGCCGGTCACGCTGCTTCTTAGTGGTTCCTTGGTGGTACTTCAGGCCGCATTGACCTTCTACCGGAGCGAGTGGCTGCCCTTGGGCGAGGTGATCACCCTGCTGGCGGCGGGTTTCTTGGTGATGCTTTTCTGGTTGCAGCCGAATCGTGAAATCTGGTCGCTGAAGGCGAACGTGCAGGAAGCTCGGTTACGGTTGTCCCGGCTGTTGCTGCAACAGGGGCACACGGACGAAGCGGTCAACGCGCTGCAGGATTGTCCGGTCTGCGATGGCGAGCTGGAGCTTAGATACGACATTGCGATCCAGCAGGAGCGCAAACGTCAGTACGAAAAAGCCATCGCCAGTTACGGTCATATTCTGGAGCACCGGAAGAACTTCCGGGATGCTGGCGAGCGCCTGTCGGCATTGGAAAAACTGTCGACCGACTCCACTTCGATTCAGCCCAGCGGCTTTGACAATACCCGCACACTGCTGATGCCGGAACAGTCGCTGAGTCGCCCAACCCTGGGCCGTTACGAAATTGAGCGGGAGCTGGGGCGGGGCGCCATGGGCGTTGTTTTTCTGGGCAAGGACCCGAAGATCGCCCGCACCGTAGCCATCAAGACCCTGAGCTATCAGGCCTTCGACGACGGCCATCTGCCGGAACTGAAACAGCGTTTCTTCCGGGAGGCCGAGGCTGCCGGCCGGCTTGATCATCCTGCCATCGTGACTGTGTACGACGTCGGCGAAGAGGCCGACCTTGCCTACATTGCCATGGATTATGCCCAGGGCCGCCCGCTCAGCGAATTTGGCAAGCCGGGCCGGCTGTTGCCGTTGCCTACGGTGCTGGAGATCATTGCCCGGGTGGCCGATGCGCTGGCTTACGCCCACAGCCAGAAAGTGGTCCATCGGGATATCAAGCCGGGCAATATCATCTACAACCCGAACGACGGGGCCATCAAGATCACCGATTTCGGGATTGCCAAGATCTCTGACGATTCCCGCACCAAGACCGGCAGTGTTATGGGTAGCCCGCTGTACATGTCCCCGGAGCAGCTCAAAGGGCAGAAAGTCACCGGTGCCTCGGATATCTACAGCCTTGGGGTCACGCTCTACAAATTGGTGAGCGGGGCAACGCCCTACCAGGGCGATACCCTGGCCAACCTGACTTATCAGATTCTGAACAAGCGTCCGCGCAGTGTGCGCGAATTCAATGCCGACATTCCCAATGGCGTGGTGCGGCTGATCAACAAGGCGATTCAGCGCGAACCGGATAAGCGTTTTGCGTCCGCCGCCACCATGGCCGAGGCGGTACGACGTCTGGCAGTCAGAGAAGCCAGGGAGGTGTCTTCATGAACATAACGGTTGCTGGGCGAAGTCACACTGGATCCGTTCGGGAACACAATCAGGACGTGGCGGTGTGGCAGGTTCGCGAGGACGCCTGTGCGGCCCTGATGTTGGTGGCCGACGGCATGGGTGGCTATCAAGGTGGCGAAATAGCCAGCCGGCTTGCGGCCGAAGCGGTGATGGAGTCGCTCACACCGCGACTGTTTTCAGGGGATCTGCATGAGCAGGAAATGACTGCCCACGACAACCTTATGGCGGCGTTCGCGCTCGCCAACCAGCGTATTCAGGATCGCCGGGCCGAAGACAGCCAGCTCGATAAAATGGGTACTACCCTGGTGGCAGCCTGGCTGGATGGCGGCACGGCCCACATCGCCCATGTCGGCGATTCCCGCTGCTATTTGATTCGAAAAGGGAAGGGCACCTGCCTGACCCGGGATGACACCGTGGTTCAGAACATGCTTGAGGATGGCAGCATTACCGAGGCCGATGTTCCGAATGTGCCATTCAAAAATGTGCTGACCCGGGCCGTGGGTGCCATGGAACCATTGGAAATCACTTACTCTCGTCAGACCCTTGAGCCCGGCGACAGTCTGATGCTGTGCTCCGACGGGTTAACCAATTCGGTGTCACAGCCGGAGTGGGAAGACATCTTGCAGCAGGCTGACAGTGGCGAGTCTGCGGTTGAGGCATTGATTGAGACAGCCCTGGACAATCTGGCATCGGACAATGTGTCCGTTGTGTTGTTGACCCTGAATTAAGCAGAGGAACCTGAGATGGCAACCTTTTCACAGCTGGTGGATAACGTGGTGGTAAACACGTTTGAGCTGGATCAACCCGAAACCCGTGTCGGACGGCGTGCGGAGAATGATATCCAGATTGATGAGATCTCGGTGAGTGGTCAGCATGCGATCATTGAGGCCGTGCCGAACGCCTACCTGGATAACACCATCGATTACTACATCACCGACAGTGACAGCACCAATGGCACTTTCGTGAACGATATCCGCCTGGAGAGCCGTCAGCGCCTGAACAGCAACGACATGGTTCGGGTGGGCTGGAACGAATTCCGGTTTGTTGACGAAGAAGAAAATTCCCTGGAAAAAACCGCCTACATCCTGGACTGAGGCTCGCGCTTAGAACGAGGGCTCAGCGCTGGCGGTTCATGACCAGGTTCGAGAAACGCTGCAGCAGGCTTGAGGCCACTGGCGCAGGCTCGGCGGCCGCCAACAGGGCGTGTGGGTCCAGGTTTTCGGCAATCAGCTCCGGCGCCTGGACATTCAGATAGCCTTTCATGACCGTGTCAGTGAATTCCGGGTGGAATTGCACGCCCCAGGCACACTCGCCAATCCGAAATGCCTGATTCGGCTCGAAGTCGCTTTGGCCCAGCAGAACAGCACCTGCGGGCAGCCCGAGTACCGACTGTTTATGGGTCAGCTGGGCCTTGAATGAGCCCGGAAGGGTCGCGAACAGCGGATCAGTGGCGGCCTCGGCGGTCAGCTCAATGGTGCGGGTGCCGGTTTCCCGGCCTTCGGGATGGTAGCCAACCTTGCCACCCAGGGCATGGGCCAGGAGCTGATGTCCGTAACACACCCCGAAGACCGGAATCTGCTGTTCAACTGCATCGGCTAACCAGCGGGCCGTGTTCTCGCTCCAGTCAGCGCGATCACTGACCATGGCCGGCGAGCCGGTAACCACAATGCCATCCCACTGCTCGGGGGCACCAGGCAGCTCGCCCTGCTCCACATTGATGACCGTAAGCGCCAGTTCCGGCGACAGGCCACGAACAAACCAGTCCTCAAAATCACCATGAACCTCCCGAATGCTCGGGTAGGTGGTTCCGGTCTTGAGGATGACAACCCGGGCCGGCTGGCTCTGTGGGCGTGGTTCGCTCATGTTGGGCTTCCTGTTTCGGCCGGAGGCTTATTCGGCCTGTTCCGGCAGTTCGGCGTTGTGGAAAATATTCTGCACGTCGTCCAGCTCATTCAGCATGTCATAGAATTTCTCGAACAGCGGAATGTCGTCGCCTTCGACCGGTGTCGTGGTCTTTGGCAGGAACTGGATTTCGTCGGCGTCAAAGTCGATGCCTTCGAACGCATCGGTGAGCGCCTGACGGGCCTTGGCGTATTCGGTGTTCGGGGTGAATACCGTGATCAGGCCATCTTCGTTTTCAATGTCTGTTACGTCGACATCGGCCTCCATCAGGGCTTCCAGTACCGTCTCTTCATCTTCGCCCTTGAAGGCGAAAATGGCGCAGTGATCGAACATGTGCGACACAGTACCGGGGGTGCCGATTTTGCACTTGGTCTTGGTAAAGGCCAGGCGAACATCACCGAAGGTGCGGTTCGGGTTGTCGGTCAGGCAGTCCACGATCACCATGCAATTGCCGGGGCCATAGCCCTCATACCGAGCTGCGGAATAATCTTCGCCGGCACCGCCCTTGGCTTTATCGATGGCCTTCTCGATGACGTGAGACGGAACCTGATCCTTCTTGGCGCGATCAATCAGTCCACGCAGGGACAGGTTGCCGTCAGGGTCTGTGCCACCGGATTTGGCGGCCATGTAGATCTCACGACCGTACTTGCTGTAGACCTTGGTTTTTGCCGCGGCCGTCTTGGCCATGGATTCTTTGCGGTTCTGGTAGGCTCTGCCCATCTGCGCTGCCTCTTGTTTCTTATGAAAGGGCGGGATTTTACTGAACAAATCCTGAAGGGAACAGGCTTATTTGGCAGGGAGTTCGAAACCGTGGTTTAAGCGTTGGATGAAATTGTTGTAAGAAAACGCAGGTTTAATCTCCATGCTGCAACAAAGGCGCGTTCAGAGTGTCTCTGTAGTGGGGTCGTGCGAAGTTAATGGTGGCCCCTCAGAGTAGTTCCCGTGGCCGGGGATGGTCGGCCTTAAAAGGGAGGGTAACTCGATGAAAAAACTGCTTATTGGATCCTTGATCCTGGCAGTGGTGCTGCCTTACACCTCGGCAACCGCCGACCAGTGGGAGCGGCAGAAGGAACGCCAGCAAATGATGATGGACGACCAGCCTGGAATGCACTCGGATGACACCATGATGCGACGCCAGAGCCGCACCGGAATGGGGCGTGAAATGAGGCTGGAACCGGGCAGTCGGCCAACCATTGAGGATCTGGAAAACATGCCCCCGACGGCCGCAGGCGAGGAAGAGGGCGAAATGGACAAAAAACGGCAGTACAGGAAGCGTTCAGGGCACCGAGGAGAGGGCGGTGGTGGCAGTTACTAACAGCTCCTTCGGAAGCACCGTCAAAGGGCTTTAACCATTACCGTGGTAACCAGGGAACAGCCGTCCGGGGCCGTTCCTTCCACGTTATCCCCCAATCGATTCAAGCCAGTTCGGGCACCCGTTTAATGCCCCGGCGAATGCCCTGTTCAAGGGTGTTGCTCACCACCCTGCCGGTAAACGGCACAATGTCGTCGAAACGGATGGTGTAACTGACCAGGGTGAGGCCTTCCGGGGTGTCGTCGAAGCGGATCCGGCCAAAGTGGTTCCTGATCGGGCTCAGGCTGCTGATGGTGTACTCAATCAGCGAATCCGGCTCGAAAGTCAGAATGGTTTCTTCCAGGCCAATGGGGCCGATACCGATCTTTCGGACCGAGCCGATGCCGTTGGGATCTGCCTGATCGCTGTCCTTGATGCGCTTGACCGGCGCGCCCAGCAATTGGCCAAAGCGTTTGTGGTCGGCAAACAGGGCGAACACCCGTCTGCGGGGCACATCAATGGTTTCGTTGATTTCGATGGTATACGAGGCCATGGGTTCACTCTTGTTGTGCGTGATGTTTTGTTAGATGTTCTTTGGCTCAAGGGTATCCGTTTAATTTTTCGAACAAAAGTCGCCGAAATGGCCAGATGCGACGTTGGCCCGAATCGCAGTGCTCAGCGCCAGGCGCTCAGTGCCTCGCCGTGTGCCGGTAATCCCTGGGCGATTGCCCCATCACCTTCTTGAACAGCCGGGAAAAATAGTAGGCATCGTCGTAGCCCAGGCGTCGGCTGATGTCGGCGAAGCTGAGGTCACTGGTATCCAGCATCTGGCACGCCCGTTCCACTTTCAGGTGCAGGAAATGCTGGATCGGCGAGCTGCCGGTCTGTTCCCTATAGCGGGTGGCAAAGTGCGCCGGTGACAGCCCTGCCAGATCGGCCAGCTGATCCAGCGAGATCCGTTCGTCCAGGTGCTCGCGCATGTAGTTGTGGATGGTATCCAGCTCTGCCTGTTGTTCATGGCTGGTTTCATCGGCACTCAGGGGTACCGCTGCCATCAGCTGCCGCAGGCGGTTGGCGGCGTGGATCAGGCCCCGGGCCCGGAAACCGGTCTGGCGCACCGACAGCAGCCCGTTGAAATCCACCAGCAGCCGGGGCTGCCTGCCTAGGTGACGGATGCGGGTGTTGCCAAAGCCCATGTAATGACGGAATTCCTCAGCAAGAGGCCCGGTGTAGTGCACCCAATGGATTGTCCATGGGTTGTCGGGGTCCGACGTGTAGCGGTGGTGGGCGCCGGCTGGGAGTAGCAACAGATCTCCCGGGCCCACAGTGTAGGGCTCACCCAGCACGTTCAGGAACGCCTTGCCTTCGGTGCAGTAGATCAAAAGATAGTCGCTGTGGTGTTCCCGGTGCATGTGGTGCCCAACCGCGCGGCGGTAGTGGCCAAACGCCAGCGGGTACAGGTCCTGGGTAAGCGGGTGACTGGCTAGCAGTTTAATGATTGGGTCCGGTACCACGTAACGCACGCTGTCCTGGGGTACCGGCCATTGTGAAGTCTGGGGCATCGTAGTCGCCATAAGTCGAATGCGGAATCGAAAGATAGTCCATCAAGAGCGAAATTTAGTCAATCACCCTTCCGTGAGCCCCGTGCTAGTCTTCATTACATCGTGGTCGAAACCCCCGGGTTTTGGCTTGCTTCCCTCATAACAACAAACAGGGCCTTCAACATGAAAAATGTACCTCTGTACCTCGCTGGTGAATTTGTACAAAGCCAGACACAGGATTGGATCGACGTTACCGATCCCGCCACCAACGAAGTGATCGCCAAGGCTCCGTGCACCACGCACGCCGAAATGGAGCAGGCCATCAAACACGCAGGCGAAGTCTTCAAGACCTGGAAAGAAGTGCCGGTGTCCGAACGGGCTCGGGTGATGCTTCGCTACCAGGCACTGCTGAAAGAGCATCACGATGAAATTGCCGAAATTCTGTCTAAGGAAACCGGCAAGACCTTTGAAGACGCCAAGGGCGATGTCTGGCGCGGTATTGAGGTGGTTGAACACGCGGGCAACGTGGCGTCCATGATGATGGGCGAAACCGTTGAAAACGTGGCCCGCGCAGTCGATACCCACTCATGGATCCAGCCGCTGGGCGTCTGCACCGGTATTACGCCGTTCAACTTCCCGGCGATGATCCCTCTGTGGATGTTCCCGATGGCGATTGCCTGCGGTAACACCTTCATCCTGAAGCCATCCGAGCAGGATCCCCTGACCCCGATGCGGCTGGCTGAGTTGTTTGAACAGGCCGGTGCACCGAAAGGCGTTCTTCAGGTTGTCCACGGTGGCAAGGAGCAGGTAGACACCCTGTTGAATGACCCGGCCATCAAGGCGATTTCGTTCGTGGGCTCTGTTCCGGTTGGTCGCTATATTTACGAAACCGGTACCCGCAACATGAAGCGAGTCCAGAGCTTCGCCGGTGCCAAGAACCACATGGTGGTTATGCCGGATGCCGACAAACAGCAGGTGCTCAATGCCCTGGTTGGTGCCTCCGTGGGTGCGGCTGGCCAGCGCTGCATGGCGATTTCCGTCGCGGTCTTCGTGGGTGAAGCCCAGCAGTGGATTCCGGAACTGAAAGAAGCCATGGCCAAGGTGCGCCCTGGTGCCTGGGACGATTCCGGTGCCAGCTACGGGCCGATCATCAGCGCCAAGGCCAAAGATCGGGTTGAATCCCTGATTGCCACGGGCGAAGCCCAGGGCGCGAACCTGCTGCTGGACGGTCGCGGTTGCACCGTGGACGGTCTGCCCGACGGTAACTGGGTAGGTCCGACCCTGTTCTCTGGTGTTACCACCGAGATGGACGTGTACAACGAGGAAATTTTCGGCCCGGTACTGTGCTGCATGGAAACCGATACCCTGGGTGATGCCATCGAGCTGATCAACAACAGCCCCTACGGCAACGGTACCTCCATCTTCACTGCCTCCGGTGGCTGCGCTCGTCGCTTCCAACATGAGATTGATGTGGGTCAGGTGGGGGTTAACGTTCCCATCCCTGTGCCTTTGCCGTTCTTCTCCTTCACCGGTTGGAAGGGCTCCTTCTACGGTGACCAGCACGCCTACGGTAAGCAGGCCGTGCGTTTCTACACCGAAACCAAAACCGTGACTTCACGCTGGTTCTCCAGCGAGGCCAGCACCGAAGCGAACTTCTCTATCCAGTTGCGTTGAGTGTGTTGAAGGTGGGGTAACTTGGGCCGGAACCTGTTTCCGGCCCCCTTTTTTCCCATCATTACCAGCCTACTTAGATCTGGAGTGATTCGATGGACTTTAACCTGACCGAAGACCAACTGGCGTTCCGGGAAGCGGCACGTGCGTTCGCGGAGAAATCCATGGCGCCGCACGCGGCCAAGTGGGACGACGAGCATATTTTCCCCGTGGATGTGATGAAGGAAGCCGGTGAAATGGGCTTTATGGGCCTGTACACACCGGAGGCCCTGGGCGGCATGGGCCTGTCCCGGCTTGATACCTCGGTGATTGTCGAGGAACTGGCTGCAGCCTGCCCCTCCACCGCGGCCTTCATCACGATTCACAACATGGCGACCTGGATGGTGGCCAGTTTTGCTTCTGACGACCTGAAACAGGAAGTGGTGCCCAAACTCGCCAGTGGCGAGTGGCTGGCGTCCTACTGCCTGACCGAACCCGGAGCCGGGTCCGATGCAGCCAGTCTGCGCACCAAGGCGGTTCGCGACGGTGACGACTACCTGATCACCGGCAGCAAGGTGTTTATTTCCGGCGCCGGCAGTACCGAAATCCTGGTGCTGATGGCCCGTACCGGAGCGCCGGACAGCGGCTCCAAAGGCATTTCCACCTTTGTGATCCCGGCCGACGCCGACGGCATCACCTACGGCAAGAACGAAGAAAAGATGGGCTGGCGCAGTCAGCCAACTCGCATGATTAGCCTGGAGAATGTACGCGTTCCGGCCTCTTATCGTGTGGGTGAGGAAGGCGACGGCTTTGCTATTGCCATGAAAGGCCTCGACGGTGGCCGTCTGAACATCGCCACGTGCTCCCTCGGCGGCGCCCAGGCGGCACTGCTGCGGGCCCGCAACTACATGCACGAGCGTGAACAGTTCGGTAAACCGCTGGCGGCCTTCCAGGCCCTGCAGTTCAAGCTCGCCGACATGGCGACCAACCTGGTAGCGGCCCGGCAGATGGTGCGGTTGGGTGCGTTCAAGCTTGATAGCGGCGACACCGAAGCCACGTTGCACTGTGCCATGGCCAAGCGATTCGCCACCGATGCCTGTTTCGAAATAGTCAATGAAGCCCTGCAGCTGCACGGCGGCTATGGCTACATCCGCGAGTATCCTATTGAACGTTACTTGAGGGATTTGCGGGTGCACCAGATTCTCGAGGGCACCAACGAAATCATGCGTCTGATTGTCGCCCGTCGCCTGCTCGAAGACGGCGTGGCCGAAGCGATTCAATGAGGCGGCGCAAAGAGAACCAAGAACACCGCAAGGAAAGGGGAGACAGACAATGAGCGATCTGATTCAGCTCGAAAAACGCGGACACATTGCGGTACTGACGATCAATAATCCGCCGGCCAATACCTGGACGGCAGAGTCCCTGCCGGCACTCAAGGAAACCATCCGTGAGCTGAATGCCGACCGGAACATCTTCGCACTCGTGGTCACCGGCCAGGGCGAAAAGTTCTTCTCGGCCGGTGCCGACCTGAAAACCTTCGCCGACGGAGACAAGGCCCGCGCTAACCAGATGGCCCAGCTTTTCGGTGAGGCCTTTGCCGAGCTCAGCAAGTTCCGTGGCGTTTCTATCGCGGCGGTAAACGGCTACGCCATGGGCGGTGGCCTGGAATGTGCCATGGCTTGTGATATTCGCATTGCCGAAGAACACGCCCAGATGGCCCTGCCGGAAGCCGGTGTTGGCCTGTTGCCGTGTGCCGGTGGCACCCAGAACCTGCCCTGGCTGGTGGGTGAAGGCTGGGCCAAGCGCATGATTCTGTGCGGCGAGCGGGTCAAGGCCGACAAGGCGTTGCAGATTGGCTTGGTGGAAGAAGTGGTTACCTCCGGTACCAGCCTGGATAAGGCTCTGGCGCTGGCGGAAATGGCGTGCAAGCAAAGCCCGTCCTCAACAGCCCGTTGCAAGACCCTGGTGATGAGCGCCCGCGATGGCCGCAGCCACGACGACGGCTGGCGTATGGAGCGTGAATTGTTCGTGGAGCTGTTCTCCACGGAAGACCAGAAAGAAGGCGTGAATGCCTTTCTGGAAAAGCGCACACCGGACTGGAAAAACCGCTAACAAATTGCTGGAGAGCCGCTGCCGGGCAGCGGCTGAAGGAAACACTATGAGTGACCAACCCATTATTTTTGAAGAGTGGACCACCGGTGACGACGCACTGATCGCCGTGGCCCGCCTGAATACCCCGAAAGCGCTCAACTCGCTCTCGCTGGAAATGATTCGCCTGCTCACGCCACAACTCAAGCGCTGGGCGGAAGATCCGCGCATTGGCGCGGTCTGGCTGGAATCGGAAGGCGACAAGGCATTCTGTGCCGGTGGCGACATCGTGGCCCTGTATCGCAGCATGACCGAGCCCCAGGGCGCCAGCGAAGGCGAAGCCTTCTTCACCGAAGAGTACGAGCTGAATTACCTGCTTCACACCTTTCCCAAACCGATCGTGTGCTGGGGCCATGGCATCGTCATGGGTGGCGGCATGGGCATCATGGAAGGCGCCTCGCACCGTGTGGTGACTGAAAAGTCCAAGCTCGCCATGCCGGAGATCACCATTGGCCTGTACCCGGATGTTGCCGCTGGCTGGTTCCTGAACCGCACGCCTGGCCGTACCGGGATGTTCCTGGGCCTGACCGGCGCGCGTTTGAACGGCGCCGACGCGGTCTTTACCGGCCTGGCGGATCGCTTCATCAAGCACGAGCTGAAAGCCGATGTTGTTGCTGAGCTCTGCAAAAAGACCTGGCAGGGCGAAGATCCCCACGCCGTGGTTGGCGGTGTTCTGCGCCAGTTTGAGCAGCAAAGCACCGATGCCATGCCGGAATCGCCCATTCGCAGCCATTTCGACGAGATCAACCGCGTCACCGATGCCGATTCCCTGGAAGCGGTGGTTAGCCAACTCAGCGAGCTGTCCGGCGGTGACAGCTGGTTGGCAAAGGCGACCAAGTCGCTGGCGTCGGCGTCGCCCACCTCCCTGGCTCTGGTTTGGGGCCACCTGAACGGCTGCAAGCACGACAGCCTGAAGGAAGTTCTCGATAAAGAATTGGTGCTGTCAAAGAAGTGCCTGACCAAAGGCGAATTTGCCGAAGGTATCCGGGCACTGCTGATTGATAAGGATCATCAGCCACGGTGGCGCTACGCGTCGCTGGCGAAGATGGACAGCGCCTGGATGGACGACTTTTTCAACGCATAGCCAAACGGCCACCGACCGCGGTGGCCTTCATAACCGACTAGAACAATAAGGAGAAGGGATATGGCAACGATTACCTTTATCGGCCTCGGTAACATGGGTGGCCCCATGGCCAGCAACCTGGTGAAAGCCGGGCACGACGTCACTGTGTTTGATTTGTCCGAAGAGGCGGTGCAGACACTGGTCTCCGAAGGCGCAAAAACCGCGGACACCGCGCACCAGGCGGCCGAAGGTGCGGAATGTGTGATCACCATGCTGCCCGCGGGCCAGCACGTGGAAGCAGTGTACCTGGGTGATGACGGCCTGTTGGCGAAACTGCCCGAAGGCACTCTGGTGATTGATTCTTCCACCATTGCCCCGGAAACGGCGCGCGGTGTGGCTGAAGAAGCCAAGGCCCGCAATATTCCGTTCCTGGATGCGCCGGTGTCCGGCGGTGTTGGTGGTGCCAAAGCCGGCACATTGACCTTCATATGCGGCGGCGCCGACGAGACCTTCGCCAAGGCCAAACCGATTCTCGATGCCATGGGCAAGAACATCTTCCATGCCGGCCCGCACGGTTCCGGCCAGGTCGCCAAGATCTGTAACAACATGCTGCTGGCGATTCTGATGGCCGGCACCAGCGAAGCGCTGGCCCTGGGTGTGAAGAACGGTCTGGATCCGGCGGTGCTGTCGGAAATCATGAAGCAGAGCTCCGGTGGTAACTGGGCGCTGAACGTTTACAACCCGTGGCCGGGGGTGATGGAAAACGCACCTGCCTCGCGTAACTACGAGGGCGGCTTCCTGGTCAACCTGATGACTAAGGACCTGGGTTTGGCGTTCGACAACGCGGTGAAGAACCAGGCGTCCATCCCCATGGGTTCACTGGCTCGCAACCTGTTCTCGCTCCACGCAGGGCAGGGCAATGGCACGCTGGATTTCTCCAGCATCCAGCGCCTGTACAAGCCAGAATAAACCCGCACGTAATGCGATTCCCTGGGCACTGAAAACTGTGCCCAGGGTCTCTGCTCCTACCCCAATGGCCCCTAGTTTGTGCGGCCTATATCAAGCTCGAAACTTATTCGTTACTGCACTGGGACAACCGGCTGCCAGACGCCTTTGATTCCACGATAACCGCGTGGGTTGGAGTGCTGCCCGTATTTTCGCCGGTGTGGGTTTGTGCCGGTGACCAGATGACGTCGCCTGCGGCAAAGCTTCGGTTGATGACCTTGCCTCCGGGCAGATGAATCACCCGCTCAAACGGTGCCAGCGCATAGAGCACGAAGGCCGGGTGCTGGTGCTCCTGAGTGATCTGGCCCGGCTCGTCGCGGTACTCAAGTACGCGGACACAGTCGTTTTCCAGAAGGACTTTGTACTTATCGCCGTCTGTAACAACCGGATCTGCGGCGAAAACAGGCAGGGCAAACACAAGGACTGCGAGGGTTAAACCGTGGGTGCGCATAGAGACCTCCTGAACAGGCCAAGAGCCTGCTCGTCGCCTCTTCAAAGTTTAGGTGGTTTAGCCGGTCACAGCGACGATTGTGAGGGTTATATTTTTTGCTGGGAGGTTGTTTCAGCGCGCTGTGGAGGGGGGCGGTGGCACCGCGTCTTCCGACGAAAAAGCGGCTTCAGGCAGATCGTAAAAAACCTTTTCAGCGGTCCATAATGGAACGCCAACGGCATTGCTAAAGATCTGAGAGCCTCCAACTACGCCGAAGAACATGCCAGCTGCGGCACCGCCGCTGGGGTCGCCCTCAATCAGGGTTGTTAGAGTGCCGCCAACCACGGCCAGTGGAATTCCAATGATGACACCCGGTGTTAGGCCGACAAACCCCGCTATTATCGTTGGTATGGCG
Source organism: Marinobacter sp. LA51 (assembly GCF_030297175.1). Lineage (NCBI taxonomy): Bacteria > Pseudomonadati > Pseudomonadota > Gammaproteobacteria > Pseudomonadales > Marinobacteraceae > Marinobacter > Marinobacter apostichopi. Next base: position 1,154,731 of record NZ_AP028070.1, read on the forward strand.
ACAAACTCGCTCTGATCTTCCTCCGGTAATAATACCGGTTGAAAGAGGTGGGATAGGTTGTAAGCACGAGCTGGGTTGGCTGCAATGAGTAGCCATGCGAAAACTGCGATTGACCCTAAACGCAAAGTTTTGAACTCCCTTTCTTTGTGTTTGGAGCAGCAATCACTGCTGCTCCGTATGCCGCATATCCTTTGCAGCTGAATTGCTTGTTTCCAGTCTCCCGCAACCTTGATTCGATTAAGGGGTACTACAGGCAGAGTGTAGTTACTCGACCGTTGTCTGACGTTGATCAAAAGCACAGTGCGGGCATAGACATTCAGGAAAAAAGGGTCTATTCATCCAAAATCATCTGGAAGCCACCGTATATCAATCGGCTGCCATCAAATGGCATCGGGTTATCGCGCATGCGCGGATCGTTCATGATCCCGGTCATGCCGGAGTCCCGGGCTTCTCGCGATGGCCACAGCGCCCATGAAAACACCACCGTCTCATCCTCGCCACACTGCACCGCTTGCGGGAAAGAGGTTATCTTGCCGGTGGGCACATCGTCGCCCCAGCACTCAACCAAACGGGTGGCTCCGTGCTCTTTGAAAATCTGGGCAGCTTCACTGGCGTGGCGGATGTAATCGTCTTTGTTCCTGGTAGGTACGGCGGCGACAAATCCTTCTACGTAGTCCATGGTTGGCTCTCCTTGGCGTGAACACGCTGAAGGCAACGGCACCGCAGGGACTTCTGCCTAGCGTGCGGTAAGTGTGATGTCCGGCCTGATAGATGGTCTTACCAAAGCGCCGGATCGTTGAATGCGTCAACGCATTGGGCGACCCCGGGCAGGGGCTTAATCTCCGCGCCTGTCAGGGACAGAACCAACCATCCCTCCGGTTGCGTTAATTCAAACGGCGGCTTCACAACCTGCTGAGAAACTGGCTTGAAACCCACCTTTGAATAATAGTTCGGATCGCCATAGGTGAAGACAAGTTCCACGCCGGATTTTCCCATTTGCTCCATGCCGAATCTGATAAGCCGTTGGCCGACGCCTTGGCCTTGATGCTCTGTGCGAACGGCAACGGGCGACAACAGAGCTGCTTTGATCGAGGAATCGAACTTTAGCGGTGTGAAGAAAATACACCCGACTATTTCCTGGTGCTCAGAGGCAACAAAACCGGAGGCATTTTCAGCATCGGTCTCGTCCATAAGTCGCTGCGCTAACTGCCCAACTAGCTCGCCTTCCGCCGGGCGGTCCGATTCTGCGAAGGTCCGAGTGAATAGCTGCTGAACTTCCTGCTTGTCAGACGTGTTGTAGGCCGACAGTGTGATACTCGGCTGGCTCAGAGTCAGCTCTCTTTTGTTTCCAGCAAACGAATCGAACAGCGCCCGGTGTTGCTGCAGTCCGTACTCATCTTGGCGGGTCTCATAATCACGAACCCACGCTATCAGGTTTTCCAGATTGGCATCCTGTTCTTGCTTGCTCGAATACTTCTCGGACTCCCAGGATCGGGTACGGCAGTGAGCAACGCAGGTATCGATTCCCGGATTGAGAAAGATTAGCTCCTCGCATTCATCCAGGATGGCTTCGATGATGTCAGAGTAGCAGCCCTCAATGATCCAGCTTTCGTTTTCTTGGATGAAGTGCTTAACAGCCTGAATGCTTTCCTGAAGAGGGCGTCGCTCTGGCGTTCCGCGTTTGAAGGCGACTTCATCCAGCGAAAGCCGTTCAGCTGAATTCTTCGCGCTTAGCTCTTTGGCCAGGGTGCTTTTTCCAGAACCGGCATTTCCCATCAGAATGACTTTCACAGTTGTGGAAGCTCCTTGCTATGACGAGTAGCGCTTACAAGGCAGGGCGCTTTGCCAACAGCGCCCAAAAGTCCGCTGTCGTGAGAAGCGCTCCACCGGTGACGTTGAACCGCAGCAACGAGTGGAATATTGGCTTGGCGCCTATGGGTGATGGAATAACTGATTGTCGCCAGGATCGTGGGGCCTAGGATAACCGGCAATACTGCCGATGTAACAGCGAACGCAAGCCAGGACTCGAGTAACATTGAACCATCTCGAGACTTTGAACTTTGATGGTTTGCGCCGGCCCATGTCCACATGCTGCAACGAAACCCGCATTTGAATTAGTGAATTCTGTAGGCATCAGCCACCACTCCCGTACGGCCGGGTGATCATTTCCATAAAATGCCCATCAGGGTCATCGAAATACACACCGCGCCCGCCATCGTGCCGGTTTATCTCGCCTGGGGACTTCTTGCTGGGATCTGCCCAATAGGGAATGCCGCGGCTACAGATTCTGTCGAAGCTCTCGTCAAAGTCTTCTTCACCAATCAGAAAGGCGTAGTGCTGCGGAGAAATCTCGCCATTGGTTTCGTAGAAATCCAGGGACACGCCATTGCTAAGCTCTACCACAAGGAACGGCCCGTAACGGGTCGGGGCGGGAAGACCCAGGACCTCAGTGAGGAAGGTTGCCGACTTTTGCTTGTCGCGGCACCAGACGATGGTGTGGTTCAGTTGCACGCTCATGTTGAACCTCCTTTTTGCTCCATGCCGGTCATTTACAGTAGTAGCAGATACGGCAGGGAAGCAGTAAATCTATCGGCTTAAGTCCGATTAAAGGCGGTGTCGGCCCATCAATATCTCATAAATTTCGTACACGGCTGCCACTTCCTTTTCAGAGCCACTGAAGTCCTCAGCATTGCTCTGTTCCAGCCGTTCCCTAAACTCCTGGTCCACATTTCTTTCTAGCCAACCTGCTAGCAAGCGTAGGAGCTTTCTTTCATCCGGCCCACCGGTCGAGGGCCAGTAAACGTAGGGCACCAGCTCAGGGTTTCTGATGTAAAAGGCCGGGAAGGATTCACGATCACTCTCTACATTACTTTCCCCATTACCCTCTCCATCGCTCTCTCCATAACCCCGAACACCAAAATGAAATTCGTGGCCGTCGTTATCCACGAAGGCGGCAGAGATGGACTCGCCATCTGCCCCAACGGACGCAGAGCTGAGGGTGATCGGCTGTTCCAGATCGGGCAGGGCGGTGATGTAGTACTGGAAGACGATGCCTCCGAGCAGGATGATGATCAGGGTGGCGAGTGCTACGGATTTGATGGCTGAGTCCTTACCGGTGGTGTTGAAAATAGGTGGTGCTAATCAGGTGCTCAGCTTAAATCATTTGCCCGAAGGTTTGAGTGCTTTCGCATAAACATGCGTCGTTTTTGTGAGCTCAAAACCGATGGCAGGGTAAAACTCATGGGACTCCAGGCGAGTCACATTTGAGCGAACAACAAGCCGCGACAGACCTAAGGTCTTGGACCACGCTTCGACAGCATTCACCAGCAGCTTGCCTATGCCCAAGCGCCGGTAGGTTGATCCCACGACCAGCGCAGTAATCTCGGAAACCCAACCATAGCCCAGCGTGATGCGCTTCTCGGCGACAGCCCAACCAGCAACAGAACCGTCGGCAATGGCTACAACAATTCGATGATTCGGGGAGTTCAACTGCGCCTCAAGCCATTCCTGGGTGTGTGATTCGTTAGCGGAATAGCCCCAGTCGAGAACCAGTTCGTGGATTCCCTTCAGGTGTTCTCTGTTGGCATGTTGGATCGCAATGTTCATCCCACTAAGATAGCCGCAATCCAGCCAACCGCTTTTCCTCCCCTCGAATCGCCTCCGTTAAAAAGTCCATCAAGGCATGAATCCTAACCACGCCTCTTAAGTCGGGGTGCATCAGGAACCAGAGGCCATATTCCAGTTCCGGGATGGGGTCGGTCAGCTGAACGATGTCGGGCTCGTTGTCGGCGAGATAACAGGGCAGCACAGCCAGCCCCATACCGGCGCGAATGGCGCTGAGTATGCCCACAAGAGTATCCACGCGGTAAACGCAGGCGGACTTCAGCTCGTTGGCGTCCATCCATTGGTCCACTTCCGAATCCTGCAGCCGAGGCCCGCTGCCTATCCATGGTTGGTTGGCGAGAAATTCGATGGACGCACCTGGTGTCAGGCCAAAACTCCGATGGCCGTATACCGCTTGGCCAATTTTGGTCAGTGGTCGGCCAATCAGGTTTTCGGGTGGCCGATTGGAGGGGCGCACGGCAACGTCTGCTTCCCGGCGCGTCAGGTTGAACAGATGGTTGGAAATAGCGACATCCAGCACGATGGCCGGATACTTGTGCTGGAACTGCGTAAGCAGCGGCGCCAGCAACCCCATCATCAGTGAATCCGTTGTGGTGGCCCAGATCTCGCCACTGGGCGCCAGGTCGCGCCCGGCGACCTTCCGTTCGGCTGCCAGGGCGGCCTCATCCATGACCTTCGCCGTTTCCGCGAGCTCTTCCCCTGCCAGTGTCGGCCGGTAACCGGTACGGCTCCGTTCAAACAAAGTAACGCCCAAGCGCCGCTCGATATCGCCCAACCTGCGAAACACGGTGGCATGGCTCACGCCCAGGGCGCGAGAGGCTCCAGACAAAGACCCTTCCGACACTATAGCGAGCACGGTTTCAAAGTCATTCCAGGCAAGATGCCCCCGCAATGTCGGGGTCGCATCGGAGGATTTTTTAGCTGACGATGTTGTTCGTTTTTGCAAAGTTCTTATTCATCCATATGGAATAGTTTGCAGCATAGAACAACATTAGCATGTATCTGAACCCATGAGATAACCACGTCTTCAGTGACTGGAGCGGCGGATTGGAGGGCAGAGGCATGATGTATTTCGAAGAGGCGCAACAGTACTGTGGCGGAACCGCACTGAACCGTCGCGTTGGCAGGCAGGAAGAGGGGAGGAGTGTCCACGAACCCATTGGTGAGTCCATCCCGTGCAAATACCAGGATGGGCGAGGAGGCATTGATCTGCAGCGGGTAAGGCGGGACCAACTTCGGGCCCGCAGGGATGCAGTTCGGGCAATGCTGCGAAGGTTAACAGTGTTTTGGCGCAGTTGAACTGAATTCTGGGGGGCAGGTCAGTCTTACCGTTAAGCCGCTGTATTCATGAACAAAAAACGCGCCGGGGCTGTTGCCGACCGGCGCGTCACGGAGTAGTGCTTTTTGGTGTTGGAGTTATTGCTTAGTTGGCTGTCAGCTCAATCACATCAATCCCATACAGAGTAGTTGTCCCACTCACTTCATTCCCCACCGCCAGCATCGGCTTGCTGTTCGGGCTGCTGCTTGCAGGGATGAAGGCTAGGCCTTCGGGGCCCAGATCGCCAGCCAAACCGGCTTCCAGGTCAGTCTGGCTCGCGCTGAAGTCTCGGTTGTTGATGTATTGCACAAACTCGGGGCTCTGGGGGTTAGTAACGTTGTACACCATAATACCGCCCACCCGTTCCAGGCCGATGAAGGCGAAGGTCTGGCCGTTGATTTCACCCACGGTGATGGCTTCTGGCTCCGGGCCTTTGTCGTCAGATCGATCGTCTGAGGCATTTTCGTCGTTGGAGGCATTAAAGCCTTCCGGAATCAGGCTGGCGGTGATGCGTTCAAACTCGCTGCCGCTGTCGAAGACACGTTTGCCATCGGCAGACCAGATGCTGAAGGAGCGAGCGCCGTAACCGTAAAGGGTGTCGTACTCGCAATTATTCTCCACATGGAATACCACATCATCGATATCAATCTGGGTGTCACCATTCCGGTCGCCCAAGTCAGCGGGAAGCTGGGAGGCGTTGCAGCCGTTGCTGGAGCCCAGGGTAGAGGTAATGCGTAGGCGGCCCAGGTTTTCATCATCCTGCAGCCCGGCGATGCCCGTCAGAGCACCGGTCAGGGTCAGGTCGCCCACCCGGAATTCCTCAGTCCAGGTGTCGTAGTCCCGGGCGTCGCCCTCATTGGCGGTGAGGTAATAGGTTTTGCCGTTGTAACCATAGCTGGCCATGGAATCCGGGTTGTACATGCCCTTAACCGGCCAGTTGCGAATGTTGATGCCACTGTCGCGGTTGCTGGCGTCTAGCTCGTTGCCGATCAGGTTGTAGTCTTTGAAGCCCAGCGGAAGGATGGCGGTGATTTCACCAGCGGCGATGTCCAGCTCGGCCACGGCGTTGTTTTCCTGCAGGGCGACCCAGGCGGTTTGATCATCAATGGATACCGCGATGTACTCCGGCTCCATATCCTGGGCCAGTGTGGCGTTTGGGCCAAACACGCGCAGGCCGGCGGTTTCCAGTGTTGCCTGTTGGGCGTTGAACGATGTGAAACCGGCGGTGGTTACGGTGGCGGAGGCAACGCCGTTAGAGAGGTCGATGATGCTGACGGAGCCTTCCGGATCGTTACTGTAGTCGGAGTTGGGCTCGCCCTCGTTGGCCACCAGTACTTTCTGACCGTCGCGGGTGAACGTCACCATGTCTGGAAGTGCACCTACGGTGGCTTCGCCGACTTTATTCAGGTCGGTGGTGTTGTAAAAAACCACCTTGCCGTTGTCCTGCTTTACGTTGGCCTCAATGGCGACGGCCACCAGATCGCCGTATACCGCCACGCTGTTGGCAGAGGCGCCCTCAGCCGTGGCGTCGATGGTGCCAAGCAGGGTGGGCACCTCCGGGTCATTGATGTCCAGTACGTCCACGGTAGAGTTATTGGCGTTCACCACAAACAGGCGTTGGTTGGCGGCGTCGTGGGCGACAATTTCCGCGGCGCTTTCATCAAACGAACCGCTGGCGTATGTGCCCAGTACGTTCATTTCGATCAGGGTCTGGCTAGTTCCATTTGCGCCATTGCTGCCGTCGTCGCCGTCGTCGGTACAGCCGGCAAGGACGACCAGTGAGCTGGCCACGGCCATTGAAAGCAGGGTTTGGCGGAAAGTGGCGGTGCGAAGTTCCATAGTTGCCTCGGGTGTGAGTGAATCAATCGATGGATATGTTGTGATTCAACACCCTAGAGCTGACTAATGACGGTTCTGCGTCAGCTTTGCGACAGTTTGGAGACAGAGAGGTGACAGCGCTGGCTGGGAATACCGATTGCCCGTTATGACGTTCCTGCCGGGAAAAGACATCCTTTGGCTCAGCAATGAAGGCGAGGCAGCAGTAGAAGCACTATTGCACTGCTTGCAGTTGTTAGGCGCGCACCTCCCTGCGACGGTAGCCAATGAAAATGAGCAAGATTAAACAGGCGATACTAACGGACAGCGGAAAGAGCACCGTTGTCAGCGAATAGGTCTCCAAAGCCAATAGAGCAAATACATTTCTTGCCATAAACAATGTAAAGAAAAGAACGTTTTCCTGGTGAGGGGCGTCATAGGCTTTACGAATTGTGGGCCCAAAACCAAGCAGGTCGACGGTTGTAAGGACGACCACAGCCCACAACGGGTTTGACGTAAGGTACCAAAAGGGTAGTGAAGCCAATGCCGATAGAAAAAACACCCAGTCCGTTTTCGTTATTGAGATATCCGAACGTTTTACGAACGCAAGAAACGCAATGAAAACGGCAATGGCTCCTGAAACACCAATCGGCCAGGCGCCAATACCACCTTTGGCTTCAACTTGAGCAAAGAATACGATCGATGTGGTCGTTCCCCAAATAACCCAGGAGAATACATGCGGTTTTGTGGCTCCCGACAGTATCGAGAAGATATAGGGCACGAAGGCGACAAACGTGAGCGCTATCGCCAAGCCACTGAATGCCAGCTTGAAAATTGAATCCATATGTTACGCGTAACGTCTGAGTGAGCCATCCTGGCAAGAGCGTCTGCCGGCCATTGGCCGCTATCTGCCCTAATTGTCCCACTGAATCGAGGTTTGCCTGTCCGGCGGCGGAAGTTTGGGCAACATGGCCTCCACGTCAACCGTGTAGGTAGCGAAAAAAGTTTCCGCCGCTTCAATCAGAGCCGTCTCGGTTTTGAGGATACCAAGATAGACCGGCCATTCGGCGTCGATCAGATCCGTGCTGTAACGTTCCGAATCGACTTCCACCTGCAGCGCCAAAAACCGGAACTCCATTTCGTTCATGACGATGTAATCGCACCGGTTACGCAGAAACATTCCCAGCATCTGCTGTGCATTGTAACCGTCATGGCGGACCAAGTCGGTCCCGATCCGCCGCTCGAGTCGATCACTGTAAACAAACCATTTGCGCAGACAGATGTTGCCCTGAAGGTCATCGAAGGAGTCCGGTTGTCGGCCAGTCTGAGCGAACACTCGGTCACGCCAGATTAACACCGGTCCGACAGCGTGCATCCGGTCCGGCACCGGCATCCAACGCGGGCTGGCGAAAACCGCGTTAGCTAGTCCTTTTCCCAGGGCCCAGGCGTGGCGTTTGCGCGCCATAGGGCGGAAATCAGCTGCGATACCCGTCTCCACCGTGAACTCATTAATCACCTCGACCAGGATGCCCTTGTTAAGGTTGTCACCATAATAAAACGGCAGGAAGCCCTGATCCGACCCCATGATCTGGAGCGTTTGCGACGAAACTGGAAGGAACCAGAATGCTGAGATGATCAGCAGGACTATTCTCATTAGATTGCCCTCCCAGTGATTGATCGGGGGTAGTCAGAAGGGTGCATGCTTAAATGGTAGAGATAATCGCTCCTATCACAAGTGTGAGGTCAGAATTCACAGTTCTTCCTAGATTTAACGCCTGGCACACCGGTGCCCTGACTTGTTAGCGGGACTTTCGTAGTGTGGCGATATCGTCTAGCAACCTCTTCACTTCCTCCGCGGGATTGAGTTCGAAGGAATGCTCAAGCTCCAACACCTCACCGCTGACTATGTTCATGGCATCTTGCATGTGCTTGATTAGGTTTTTGATTTGATCTGGCGTGATACCAGCACGCTTGTAGGACTCCTCAATACTGAGCTTTCTGCTCCTATGCCCAAACACGTTCGACCGAAGTATGCAGATCTTCGTCCAGTTTTCCCGAATCTCCTCGGCAGCAGACTCCAGTTTATTTTCCACCTCGGGAGCAACGAGTTTTTTCTCTCGAACTTGTTGGAAAAGATTTGGCAGGTTTATCGTGTCCCGCCTGTTCTCAAACAATCGGTAGAGGGTAATTACTGCAGTCAAAAAGTGAGCATGAATGGTCGATTGAAAGAAAATTGTGTATTGGTTTAAGTCATCTAAGTGCTCTGTTCGAGCTTCCCTATTAGAAAGCTCCCACCAGATATCGTACGAAAGGCCCGCTTCCAAGAGCGCTTTCTTTAATTCCTGAATTTGCTCGCCGATTTCATCCATATCTTTTTTCACTAACGCTCGGCACATGCGCCGATTTGGAGCCACGAAGCGGCGTAAAATCGGTCGACGTGATGTCACTTGTTATGTTTTTTCGCTCATTTGTTCGATCAATCTGTACGATTTTGAACCAGGGTCGCGCAAGATTGAGATGGTATCGGTCATGATGTACTGCTCCCACGACTTCGCATTAGTTTGGAAATCTGAGAAGTAAATAGCATTTTCGATCCTGCGAAAATGCCTAAACCAAACACCCAGTTCAGGTTCTGTTCTTCTGATGTAGTTGTAATCACCCGCAACCGTGACAACAGCAAACGGGAAATGGTGAACGATGATTAAAACCTTATCGCCGACCTCCATATTTTTTGCAAAATCAACGTAATCTTTCTGAGTAGAGAGAATTTGTTGCTGTGCATCCGAGAGGAGATCTCCCACTTTAGTAGCAAAATCGAGACCGATGAATCCGGCGGCGATGCTTTGATTTGCGTAAAAGCCCGCGTTCGCTGAATCATCGGGGTGCAGTTGCATACGCCAATAGTTCATCGTGGTTTCCTTATTACACAAAACGCCAAGGTAAGCCACCGGTACGGAGCAGCGCGTAGTACCGGTCGGCTTCACCTACTGGTTAAAACTCGATCACTTGCGACGCAATTGCTCCGCAGCAATCCACTTAGAATCGGAAGGTCGGAGGATTTCCACAACTTTCCACGCATTGTTTTGAGTTCCACCCCGCATCTTGTTCACTGCTCTCGACACAGATGGAAAGCTCTCCCCGCCATAAACGACACAATCGCCTAAGATTTCAGCGTATCTGTATTCACTGTAGTACTTTGTTCGAATACGAGTTTTCTCACATAAGAACAGATTATTCCAAGTCAGTCCCTCTGTTACTCGCGGCCTGATTGGGTCATCTTGAGTGCGCTTTAAAAAGGCTTCTACTTGCTCTTCTATAACAGCGTTAGCGGCTGTGCCGTGACGACGCATGAGCTCTTGATAAAGCTCAAGTTGAATCGGTACTGCTACGAAATCGAGTTGAGAGACACTAGACATGACGTGGTTCCTCCACGGTTTATATGGAGAACTTTAGAGCGCTCTATAGTGCTTTGCAAGTTTTAACGCTTTGCTCACCGGTAAATTAGGAGCGCAGCGAGTAATTTATCCGTGTGCAGCAACTTGTTACGCACCTCTTGGCCACTCCTCATGAAGTCCAAAAATCTCTCTTAACGACAAACCTTCATGCCATTTCATTCTGTTTTCTTCAGGAGTAGCAAAAGGGAAGCATTTGAGTGATTCAGGAGCTGGCATAGTTGCCCATGGGTTGAAGTACACGGTGCCGTTCCTTGTAGCGAGTGATGATGCTTGTAAATCATTAAATAACCATGCTGCGCTGACGCGCGAGTATTGTGGCCCATTGTTTCCTTGCCACGCACCATTTGGCGCCCTCCGCAATTTTGGCTCGGCATCGACATTAGGAGAAAATACAAATTGCTCTTGCCCAAAAAGAGCCTGCATCTCATCAATAGGATCAAGGTGAAAGCTATCTAGATTTACAGCCACCACCAAGGGAGTATTGAGATCGCCATATTTTCCTCCCTTAAATTTGATCGCGTCGCGAATAGGACTCCAGGCATCGACCCAACCGCCGCCAACCCCTCCGATCCCGATAAGGTTCGAACTTTTCCCTCGGCGTTCCGGCTTAATTGGAATAGGGCGAATTTGCAGATTCCAACCATCGTGGCTCCACAAAATGGGTTCTAACGAATCAAATCCTGAATCCTCTATTTTTTGGTTTACCTCATCAGGATCAAGAGAATCTAACCACCTGTGTACCGTATTTTTTAACTTTTTCCCGCTAGGGGGACTTTTAGGACTACCTTCATCATCGAGCGAAATCATAAAGTTATGATGGGGCGACTTTGTCAATGTATCTAATACAGCCCCTTTTCTTGCTTCTCCGCCTTTGTCTAACCCGTTATTTTCGGTTGCGAGAACCGCCTCGAGATAAAAGCTCTCACCGTTCGGATCTAAAACATAGAAGTCAGGTTTATAGCGTTTTCCATTTGGAAGTTCGGGGTGCGGAGTAAGGAGGAAACCCCTTCTTCTCAGGGCGTCGTGCAAAAATAGTTCAAAAGTAGCTGATCTAAAATGAACGTCATCACCTGACCTGAGACGGGAAATAAGCTCTTCTACTTCCGATTCTGGATAGTTTGCAACACACTCTTCAATGAGATCCCTGACAGACCCCATTTCTGGCCTGGCAGAACGGTTATAAAAAATAAAATCAGACTCCAAGTTTTTCTTGGGAGAACTGTCTGTTCGTAGCACCCTATCAAAAACTTTCCGGCCAAACCTATTTGGCCAAACTCCCAAAATCTGTTTGAGGGCCCTCGTTCTTCTTTTTTGGCTAACTCTACCCATGAGGTCACTCAGTAGTGTGCGTAACGCCTTGCTCACCGGAAAATTAGGAGCGTAGCGAGTAATTTTTCCGAGTGCAGAAAATTGTTAGATTTCACCTGCATCTCTAAGCTGCTCCAAGGTAACCATATATTGGTTGGCAATGAGTTCAATTGCATAGCCAATATCCAATACCGGGAAATTCACTTGTTTACCGAATGCCTCTTGGAAGATGGTGTCTAAACTCTTTCCATGCGTGTCAAAACTGGTGATACGGTAAATAAAATATAGGTAACTTAGCCTATCACCATAATCGTTTTTAACCTGGGCAAGCATGCTATTTACATCCATTGTTCGATTCAGACTTGACCAAGAAGGATCTGAAGGCTCTAGCTTATCTTTATGAGGCAACAGCGGCTCATTTAAGAGCTTGTGGTAATCCAGCTTGAAAGCATCAATCAGACCAGCGTATCGATTGGCTGTTTGAGCAGGATCGTCAAATAAGTAGATAATCCAGAAATAGTTTTCCAGGATGGATCTGGAAAGAATATGAGTTATATAGCGCTCATCTAGGCCAGCACCTTTGTCACAGCTAAAACTCTCAAGAAGAGTTCCTGCTATAGAATAAAAACGCAATGCTTCTTGACCAAAGAAACCATTTGCACCGCTTCTCGACCCAAGCTGCTTGATGGCATCAAGTTCATTCTTCAACTGTTCAAAATAATCTTGCATACGATTCCTTGAAAAATCTAACACCGTATTCAACGAACACGTTCGTATAACACACGTTCGCATAAATCCATCTTCGGATGCTCTGTGCCCAGCAATATCGGCCTTTCAATCAATGCCATAGACAACTCAAAGCAACCACCGTCCGAATTTATACGCCCACCTGCGATCAGCCTGCGATAGCCAAAGGGGCGTATAACTCCAATCCCTAGCAATTTAGTTTCAACCCTATCAGATGGTTAGCGAGCTTTCCCGTCTTTCCCTCGGGCTTTTGCGAGCTTGTTCTTATAACTCCAGCCTGCAGTGCTACCGAGTGCGCAGATTCAGTGTTCGCGCGTTGCTTCAGAGGTGCCGTGCTGGTAATTTCAACCCAGTTTCACCGGGTAGGGTAGCCAAGGATTTGGTGTTGCGCGTAACCCGGTGTGCACATCGTTACTGCTTCAAAGGATTGAAGGCATGCCCCAGGCAAATGGATTGCAGTTCACCGTCCGTGTCGGTGAGTTTCCCTCAGACGTTTTTTCTGTAGTCGGCTTTGCGCTGACCGAAGCCCTTTCCGAGTTATTTCATGGCCGCTTACAGCTGGCGAGTACCGATCCCGCTATTGGCGCCGTGGATGTGCTCGAGCAGCCTGTCGAACTGTTGATCTGGCAGGATGGAGAACCGCTGCGTCGCTTCACCGGTGTGGTCAGCGAGTTTGTTCGCGGCGACTCCGGCCATCGCCGAACCCGCTATGAACTGGTCATCCAGCCGCCGTTGTGGCGGTTGGGGTTGATGCACAACAGCCGGATTTTCCAGAAGCAACGTCCCGACGCCATTGCACGCACACTGCTGGAAGAGCGGGGCATCGTAGACTCGGTGTTTGAGGTTAAGCGCGAGCCTGCGGAGCGCGAATACTGCGTTCAGCACCGGGAGAGTGACTTGGCGTTTCTGGAACGGCTGGCGGCTGAGGAAGGCTGGCATTACCGCTATCAGCATGGCGCGGTGGACGGCAGTGCATCGGCTGGCCTGATCCTCGCCGACCATCACGGCGATGCGCCGGTTCTGGTTCCAGTCGGATATAACGCCTCTACGGGTGGCAGTCACCGGCAATTGTCGGTGTTCCGGTTTCGCTACCAGGAGCGGGTCCGAGCCGCTTCGGTGGCGCTCAAAGACTATACCTTCAAGAATCCCGCCTACGCCTTGATTCATGAGCAGGGCGCCAGCACCCCCAACCATCGCGACGACTACCAGCATTTCGACTACCCGGGCCGATTCAAGGCCGATGCCAGTGGCCAGCCTTTTACCCAGGCAAAACTGGACGCGCTTCGAAACGACGCCAGCACCGCCCAGGGCGAGAGCAATCGCCCGGACTTCGCACCGGGCGCCAAGGTTGAACTCACCGATCATGACCAACCGAATCTGAACCGGGACTGGCTGCTCACTGCCGTTACTCATCAGGGCCAACAGCCTCAGGCTTTAGAGGAAGAGGGCGGGTCGGAACCAACTACCTACCACAACAGCTTCAGCGCCATCCCCGCGAACCTCACCTGGCGGCCGCAGTGTGTTCATCGCCCCATCATGGACGGGCCGCAGATCGCCATCGTCACCGGGCCCGAAGGAGAAGAAATCCACTGCGACGAACACGGCCGGGTGAAGGTGCGCTTCCCGTGGGATTGCTACAGCCAAAATGATGAACACAGCGGCGCCTGGCTGCGGGTTAGCCAGGGTTGGGCCGGCGGGCAATATGGTTTCGTAGCGCTGCCCCGCATCGGCCATGAAGTGATAGTGTCCTTTCTGGATGGCGACCCGGACCAGCCGATCATCACCGGGCGCACATACCACGCCACCAACAAACCACCGTACGCATTACCTGAGCACAAAACCCGCACCACCCTGAAAACCCAGACTCACAAGGGCGAGGGCAGCAACGAATTACGATTCGAGGACGAAGCGGATAAGGAACAGATCTACGTCCACGCCCAGAAAGATCTGGACCTGCTCACCGAACACAATCGAACCGAAGTGATCAAGAACGACAGCCACCTGACCGTCGTCAACAACCGGTTCGGGCGCGTGGGTGGCAACAGTCACAGCACGGTAGAAGGTGAGAGCAGAGAACACATCGCTGGCGATTTTAGCCACACCGTGGGTGGCAGCCACCACGTCCACCAGGGCCGAGCCCAGTTCATCGAGGCGGGCCGGGAGATTCATCACAAGGCTGGTATGAAGATTGTGATTGAAGCCGGGGCGGAAGTGACTCTGCAGGCCGGGGGCAGTTTTGTGAAGGTGGACCCGAGTGGCGTCACTGTCTCCGGGCCGCTGGTGCGGATGAATTCCGGCGGCGCGCCGGGTAGCGGTACGGCTGCTTCTGCTCAGCCACCGGAAGCCCCTCAAACAGTAGCGACGTGACCCGACAGCAACGTCTCAGTGGTGCGAACGGTTGTCAGGAAGCGTAAAGTAGGATCCTTTCAACCTTTTTAACACAGGGACGACTCGCTCACCGTGGACGAAAATAACGCCGATAGCTCTCAAAATAACTCTCAAAACAACTCTTCTGATAACTCAGACCACAACGCTGATAATGCTGCAGTTGCTGGGCCTCGCCCGCTAATCTCATCTGAGCTATCCACGCCCATTTACGGCATTTTTGCGCTGGGTGTTCTGTACACCCTGTATGTGGCGCACCAGATTGTTCTGCCCATTATTTTGGCGATTCTGACCAGCCTGTTGCTGTCGCCGGTGGTTAAGAAGCTGTACGTGGCCTTTCGGGTGCCGCGCATGGTGAGCGCGTTGTTGCTGGTGCTGATGGTGCTGGGTGGCATTGCGGGGGTGACATACGCGGTGGCATCGCCGGTGCTGACCTGGGCGGAAGAGGCGCCCCAGGGCATTTCCCGGTTGTTGGTGGGGCAGAGCGAGATCAAGCGTCAGATCAGCAAGGTCACGGAATCGGCCGAGAAGGTTGAGAAGTCCATGGAGGAGTTGTCTGACAGCAACAAGACAAAGCCGACCACGGTGGTACTGAAAACCGACTCCTGGCGTAGCCAGTTGATGAGTAAAGCCCGGGATGGCGTTGCCGGCCTGCTGTTAGCGCTGGCATTGACCTATTTCCTGTTGGTGGGCGGTGACCGGATTATCAAGAATTTTGTGCGCCAGCTGCCGAGGGTGCAGCGTAAAACAGTGCTGCGCATCACCCACGATTCCCAGCACCAGATTGCCCAGTACCTGGGTGTGCTGGCCCTGAGTAACACGGCCGTGGGCGTGGCAACGGGCCTGATGTGTTGGGCCATTGGCCTGCCCGATCCGGCGGTTTGGGGGCTGATCGCCGGCCTCGCACGGTTTATCCCTTACCTTGGTGTGATTCTGACCATCTCGCTGTTGGCGGTGGTGTCGGCGATCAGTCTGGATGTGGTCTGGCTGATGGCGTTTGCCCCGCTGGGCTACCTGGCACTGACGACGCTGGTGGGCTTTTTCATCGAGCCCTGGGTGCACGGTTTCCGGATGGCTATTAACCCGGTGGTGATCTTTGTCTCGATCTTCTTTTGGGGCTGGTTGTGGGGGCCGGTAGGCGTACTGCTGGCGGTGCCACTGATGACGGTGATTCAGGTGGTGCTGAAGCAGATCCCGAAACTGCGGCCGGTGTACAAGGTCATTGCGCGCTAGGTGCATTACGGATACCCGCAACACTCACTGACACCTCGGGGGATCTAACCTATGCTGATCTGAAGCCTACATTCAGTTAGCAGGGAGGATTCCCGCCCATGATTCCCACTTCCATGAAGGCCATGGTGCTTACCGGGCACGGCGGTGTTGATAAGCTTGAATATCAGGATGTGGCGACGCCCCAACCTGCACCCGGCGAGGTGCTGGTTCAGGTGACGGCCACGGCCAAGAACAACACTGACCGCAAGGCACGGGAAGGGTTGTACCCCACCAAGAAAGGGGAAATGACGTCCTTCCAGATGGGGGGCAAGCCCACCTTGCTGTTCCCCCGCATTCAGGGGGCAGACATTTCCGGCCGGATAGTGGCCGTAGGCGAGGGCGTGGATGAAAGCCGCATCGGCGAGCGCGGCCTGCTGGATTTCAACATCTACGCCGATACCCGCCGAGACATCAATCTCACCCCGGACTATTTCGGCCACGGTGCCGATGGCGGTTACGCTGAGTATGTGGCGCTGCCTTCCGACCAATTTCATCACATTCCCAACCCCGATCTTTCTGATGCCGAGCTGGCGTCCATGGGCATGTGTTCCTACCAGACTGCCTATCACATGGTCACCTCCGCCAATATCAAGTCGGGCGAACGGGTGCTGGTCACCGGCGCCAGCGGCGGGGTTGGCACCGCGCTGATTCAGTTGTGCCGAATCGTGGGCGCCATTCCCTATGCTCTGAGTAAGCAGGATAAGGCCGAGCTGTTGATGGCAATGGGCGCCGAGGCGGTGTTGGATCGCTCCGATATGGACAACTTCGTTGAGCGGGTAAAGGCGGCCACCGGCGGCAAGCCCATTGATGCGGTTATGGATCTGGTGGGCGGAGAGATGACCGATGTGTTCATCGATACCATGATCTTTGATATGAACGCGCGTTCCACTTACCCGCGCCTGAGCATTGCCGGGGCCAGCGGGGGCAATATCAGCGAAATCCTGTGGACCCGGATTTACCTGTACCAGGTGCAGATATTCGGGGTGTCTCACGGCACCCGTGAAGAGGCGGACCAGTTGATGGCCTGGATTCGGGGCGGCCAGCTCAGGCCGGTACTGCACGGTGCCTTCCGGCTCTCGAATTTGCGTCACGCAGAAAACTACTTTGTGAACCGGGGCAGCAACTACCTCGGCAAGATCGTGATTGTGCCCGATGCCCAGTGGGACGAACACGGCCAACCCTGGTCACTGGAGACACTGTGATGAAACCGGAACTGACCATTCAATTGATGGATACCCACGCCGGTGGCGACGTGAGCCGGATTGTGACTGGCGGTATTGATCCTTTGCCGGGCGATACCGTTCGGGCGCAGATGGAGTACCTGCGGGATGATGCCGATGGCCTGCGCCGGCTGCTGCTGGAAGAGCCCCACGGTATTCCCGAGATGTCGGTGGACCTGCTGGTGCCACCGACTGATTCCCGGGCCGCTGCCGGCTACATCATCATGGAGGTGATGGGTTACCCGATCTACTCCGGCTCCAACACCATCTGCACCGCCACGGCGGTGCTGGAAGCCGGCATAGTGCCAAAACAGGAAGGGCGTCAGCAGTTCATGCTGGAATCGCCGGCTGGCTTGGTGCAGATCGACGCCACTGTGCGCGACGGCGTGGTGGAAGCCATCACCTGTGAGGGCCTGCCCAGTTACATCGATACCTACCGGGCGACCATTGAGGTTCCTTCTCTGGGTAGGGTGACCTACAGTGTGGCGTACAGCGGCGGTTTCTATGCGCTGGTGGACGCCCAGCAACTGGGGTTCCATCTCACCCTGGACGAGGAGCGGGCGCTGGCGGCAACTGCCCACGCCATCGTGGAAGCGATCAAGGCCGAGCGGGGCTTCTCCCATTACACTCTTGGTGATGTCGGGCCCTTGCCGTTCCTGCACTTTATGGGGCCGGTGGAGCATGTGGCTGAAGGTTATTACCGATCCCGGTCGGCCACCTATGTGCACCCGGGCGTGATTTGTCGCAGCACCACCGGCACTGGTACGTCGGCCCGGCTGGCTTTGATGAACTACGAGGGCAGCATCCAGCCCGGCGATCGGCTGGAAACCGTATCCCTGCGAGAAACTGGCTTTATTGGCCAGTTCAGCGGCGTGGAGCGAGAGGGCGATCTGGAGGTGGTGAAGAACAACATCACCGGCAAAGGCTATGTCATCGCTCACTCGGATATCGTTATTAACTGTGACGATCCAATGGTGGACTGTTCCAGCCTTCATCACATTCTGTCTGGCCGTCATTCCCATCCGATTGATCCGGAGCCCTGAGCTCCGGTGCTGAATTTGTCCTCCAATACTCGCTCATAAAATGGCTGGATTTTGGGTCGTTTTGGTCTAAAGTTTACCTTTACGTAAAGTGAACCCTGTGATAAACCTGAAACTCGTGGACTTAACGACAACAACAACAGGAGTTGAAAATGAGCCTCCCGGAATACACTGCCGTCTACAACAGTTTTGATCCTGCCGCACTGGAAGCGGAGGTTCTGGACGGCCGCCTGAACAGCGGCCTGAACGTTTGCCACGAAATTGTCGACAAGTGGGCGACCGATCCCCAGAAAGTGGCGCTCTACTACGAAAAAGAGGACGGTGGCGACGGCGCACTGACCTTTGCGGAATTGAAAGAAGCCTCTGCCCGTTTTGCCAACTATTTGAAGGCCCAGGGCATCGGCAAGGGTGACCGGGTAGCCGCACTGCTGCCACGCACCCCTGAACTACTGATTGTGATTGCCGGCGCTCTGCGCGCAGGTGCGGTGTACCAGCCCCTCTTTACTGCCTTTGGTTCCGGCGCCATTGAGTACCGCTTTGAGCGGGCCAGCACCAAGCTGGTGGTGACCAACCCCGAGAATTTCCCAAAGCTGCTGGACGTGAAGGGTTGTCCGCCAGTGGTGGGTGTGAATGCCAAAGACATTGATGCCGACATTCCTGATTTCGAGGAAACCCTGGCGGCTCAGTCCAGCGATTTCGAACCGGTGATGGTGACCGGCGATGATCCGTTCTTGCAGATGTTTACCTCCGGTACCGTAGGTAAGTCCAAGGGTGTGGCGGTGCCCGCCAAGGCTCTGCTGGCGTTCTACGTGTACATGAAGTACGCCATTGAACTGCGCGACGACGACGTGTTCTGGAACGTAGCTGACCCGGGCTGGGCCTACGGCCTTTATTATGCTGTGGTGGGCCCGCTGCTGATGGGCCACGCGACTCATTTCAATCCGGGCGGTTTCACTCCGGAATCCACCTACGACATGATCCGCAAGTACAAGATCACCAACCTGGCGGCGGCGCCCACGGCGTACCGTTTGCTCAAGGCCAATGACCACGTGCTGCCGGAAGGCGAGAATCTGGGTCTGCGGGTTGCCAGCAGTGCCGGCGAGCCGCTGAACCCTGAAGTGGTGAACTGGATCAAGAACCGTCATTTCTGCCCAGTGAAAGATCACTACGGCCAGACCGAAACCGGCATGACCTGCTGCAACTTCCACGGCCTGGAGCACCCGGTTAAGGAAGGCTCTATGGGCTTTGCATCGCCCGGGCACCGGGTGGTGGCACTGAACGAAAAGAACGAGGAAGTAGGCGAGGGCGAAGTCGGTCAGCTGGCGGTAGATGTTGCGGCCTCACCCCTGTTCCACTTCGACGGCTACACTTGGGGCGAGAAAGATCCGTTCGTGAAAGGCTACTACCTGACCGGTGACATGGTGATTAACAACGGCGGCGGCTGCTACTCCTTCAGTGGCCGGGACGACGACATCATTACCACTGCGGGTTATCGCGTTGGCCCCGCCGACGTGGAAAGCACATTGCTGGAACACGCGGCCGTGGCCGAGTCCGGTGTGGTGGGCAAGCCCGACGAGAAGCGTGGCTCCATCATCAAGGCTTACGTGGTTGTGAAAAGCGATCAGGCGCCGGCGGACGATCAGGCTCTGAAAGACGAACTTCAGGAGCTGGTGCGCCGCCGGTTGTCCACCCACGCCTTCCCGCGTGAAATCGAATTTGTGGACGAGCTGCCGAAGACTCCCAGCGGTAAGATCCAGCGCTTCGTGCTGCGCAATCGCGCCAAGGACGAGCCCGGCGCATGATCATTACCTTTGAGGAACTGCAGGCGTTTCTCGACGAACAGTTTCCGCAGGGTGCCGCCTTTGGCACTCTGCAGGAGCTCGGTGATGGCTGGGCGGAAATGAAGCTGTGCGTGGATGAGGAGCACCTGAGGCCCGGAGGCACCGTCTCTGGTCCTGCGATGATGGGATTGGCAGATGTCACCCTGTACGCCGCTCTGTTGAGCAAAATTGGGCTGGTGCCGCTGGCGGTTACTACCAATCTCAACATTAATTTTCTGCGCAAACCCGTTGCCCATAAACCAATATGGGCTCGGGCCACCATGCTGAAAGTTGGCCGGACCATGGGCGTGGGCGAGGTACTCGTCTATTCCGAAGGTGCGGAAGAGCCGGTCGCTCATTCCACCATGACGTATTCCATCCCGCCTGAACGGTAAAGCCATGCAGATCCGAGACTCCATAGTACCTCTGGGTGACGGCATCCATGTGGAAGTGCGTCGCATCACCCATGCTGACCCCGGCTCGCCGCTCCAATCCCCGCGGCCCACGCTGGTATTCCTGCACGAGTCCCTGGGCAGCATCGCCTTGTGGCGCAAGTTTCCTGAACGCCTGGCCAAGGCCACAGGTTATGATGCCCTGATCTATAACCGCCTGGGTTACGGCAATTCTTCCGATGAGGAGCTGCCACGGCCCTACGGATATCAGGAGCGGGAAGGTGCAGTCATTCTACCGCGCCTGCTGGATGAGCTGGGCCTGGACAAGGTGGTGCTGATCGGCCACAGCGACGGTGGCTCAATCGCCCTCATCGCGGCCGGTGCGCTGGGCGAGCGAGCTCATGCGCTGATTACCATGGCGGCCCACACCTACGCGGACAGGCTGACGGTTGATGGCATCACCGAGATGATGGATCGCTATCAGACCACCGATCTGCGCGAGAAACTCCAGCGCTACCACGGTGCGAGGACCGACGATTTGTTCCGGGCCTGGCATACGGTGTGGCTGGATGAGGCGTTTGATGAGTCACTGGATTTCAGTGATTGGCTGGCGGGCATCCAATGTCCGTCTATGATCATTCAAGGGGAGATCGATGAATACGGGGTGCCTGAACAGGTCACCGAAATCGTCGCGGGCATTGGGGTGTCTGCCCAGCCACTCTTTATGCCAGACACGGGTCACTCGCCGCACCTTGAAAAACCGGACGAGCTTTTAGAGTGCGTCTGCGACTTTTTGCTAAGTCCAGAACCGGTGAAAAGCGAAAATAGACATTGACGTTTACGTAGACGTCAATTTACTCTGTAAACTAGTTCAAATGTACAACAATAACAAAGGTAGACTGGCTCATGAGTGAACAGTACGTTCTGGAGACCCGCAACCTTGTCAAAGAGTTCAAGGGCTTTGTTGCAGTCGACGACGTGAATCTGAAGATTCAGAAAGGCCACATCCATGCCCTTATCGGTCCTAATGGCGCCGGCAAGACCACCGTTTTCAATCTTCTCACCAAGTTTCTAATCCCCACCCGCGGCCAGATCCTGTTTAACGGCAACGACATCACCGCCCTGAAATCAGCGGCCATTGCTCGCAAAGGCGTGGTGCGTTCCTTCCAGATCTCTGCGGTTTTCCCGCACATGACCGCCCTGGAGAATATCCGGGTGGCGCTGCAGAGCTTTGAAGGCACCTCCTATAGCTTCTGGAAATCGGGAGCCAGCCTGAACCGGCTGAATGAGCGTTGCATGGATCTGCTGGATCAGGTTGGTCTGGCGGAATACGCCAACACAACCACCGTTGAGCTGGCCTACGGCCGCAAGCGGGCACTGGAGCTCGCCACCACACTGGCGATGGAGCCGGAGCTGCTGTTGCTGGACGAGCCAACCCAGGGTATGGGCGCCGAAGACGTTGACCGGGTCGTGGAACTGGTACGCAAGGCGGCCCAGGGCCGTACCGTGCTGATGGTGGAACACAACTTGAGCGTGGTCAGCAAACTGTGTGACCGGATTACTGTGCTGGCCCAGGGCGCGGTGCTCACCGAGGGTGATTACGACACGGTATCCGCCGACCCACGGGTTCGGGAAGTCTATATGGGGACAGATTCCAGTGGTGAGCGTGGCTCATCGTCTGAAGCCAGCGAAGCGGAGGCGGCAGAATGAGCCAGGCCCAGCAGAAAGAATACGAACAGTTGCGGGTTTCCGGGCTGCACTCTTTTTACGGCGAATCCCACATCCTCCACGGCATTGATCTGGTGGTGAACCGGGGTGAGCTGGTTACGTTGCTTGGCCGTAATGGTGCAGGCCGCAGTACTACCCTCAAATCGATCATGAACATGGTGGGTCGTCGCACCGGTTCCATCATGATCAATGGGGAGGAGACGATGTCTTGCGCCCCGCACCATATTGCCAGATTAGGTGTCGGCTACTGCCCCGAACATCGGGGCATTTTTTCGGCCCTCAGTGTCCAGGAAAACCTCACTCTGCCGCCGGTTGTGCGCAGTGGCGGTATGAGCCTGGAAGAAATCTACACCATGTTCCCCAACTTGTACGAGCGTCGCTTCAGCCAAGGCACCAAGCTGTCTGGCGGTGAGCAGCAGATGCTGGCCCTGGCCCGCATCCTGCGCACCGGCGCCAACATGCTGTTGCTGGATGAGATCACCGAGGGCCTGGCTCCGGTAATCGTCGAGAAACTTGGTCATGTTCTTACCAAGCTCAAGGAAAAGGGCTTGACGATCGTACTCGTGGAGCAGAATTTTCATTTCGCAGCGCCCCTGGCTGACCGGCATTATGTCGTTGAGCACGGGCAGATTGTGGAAGAAATCAGTGCCAATGAACTGAGTGCCAAGCAGTCGGTGCTGGATAGCTATCTGGGGGTATGACCCAGAAATAGGAAAGAACGAGCGTTAAAAAGCAAAAATAAACCTGAAACAACGCAACACAGTAGCGGAGATACAACAATGACAATGATGAAAAAGCTTCTGACCTCAGCCGTTGCCTCAGCCATGATGGCTACTGGTGCCCAGGCTGCAATTTCCAACGATACCGTAAAGATCGGCTACCTGGCGGACATGTCTGGTACCTATCGTGATCTGGCCGGCCCGAACGGCCTGAAAGCCATGGAAATGGCCATCGCCGATTTCGGCGGTGAAGTGAATGGCGCCAAGATTGAAGTGGTCAGCGCCGACGACCGTAACAGCGCCGACGTTGCCTCCAGCACCGTGCGTCGCTGGGTTGAGAACGAAGACGTGGATCTGGTTGCCGGCCTTGTCGCTTCATCCGTTTCCATCGCGGTGAGTGACATTCTGGAAGAGAACGGCCGCCTTGGTATCGTTTCCGGTTCTGCGGCCTCCAGCATCACCAACGAGCACTGCACCCCGAACCACATTCACTATGTGTACGACACCTACCCGCTGGCTAACGGTACCGCCAGTGCCGTGGTGAAAGAGGGCGGTAAAACCTGGTACGTCCTGACCGCCGATTACGCTTTCGGCCATGCTCTGGAAGGCGACGTTACTCGCGTGGTTGAAGCCAACGGTGGTGAAATCATCGGAACCCTGCGTCACCCGTTCCCGACACCTGACTTCTCATCGTTCATCCTGCAGGCCCAGGCTTCAGGTGCAGACGTTGTTGCTCTGGCGAACGCCGGTGCCGACACCACCAACGCCATCAACACCGCCAGTGAGTTCGGCCTGACCCAGTCTGGCCAGACCCTTGCCGCGCTGCTGCTGTTCCTGAACGACGTGAAAGCACTGGGTGTTGAAGCCGCCCAGGGTATCCAGCTGACCACTGGCTGGTACTGGGACATGAACGACGAGACCCGTGCCTGGTCTGATCGCTTCATGGAAGAAACCGGCGCACGTCCGACCATGATTCACGCCGGTGTCTACTCCAGCACCATGCAGTACCTGAAGGCCATCGAAGCCACTGGTTCTGACGATGCCCAAACGGTTCGTAAGCAGATGATGAACACGCCAATCAACGACATGTTCACCAAGAACGGTGTGATTCGTGAAGACGGCCGCATGGTGCACGACATGTACCTGGCGGAAGTTAAAACTCCGGCCGAGTCCAAGAACGAGTGGGACCTGTACA
Source organism: Marinobacter sp. LA51 (assembly GCF_030297175.1). Lineage (NCBI taxonomy): Bacteria > Pseudomonadati > Pseudomonadota > Gammaproteobacteria > Pseudomonadales > Marinobacteraceae > Marinobacter > Marinobacter apostichopi. The sequence goes on from NZ_AP028070.1 coordinate 1,178,769, forward strand.
AGATCCTGCGCACCATCCCGGCTGAAGAAGCTTACCGTCCGCTCTCTGAGAGCAAGTGCCCTCTGGTTAATAAGTAAGAGCGTAACCCAGGGGACCCTTCGGCGAATTGAGCCGGAGGGTCCCCGGAATCCGCAGCGGTGGTCTTTGCGCCCCCGTCTGCGCAGCTTCTGGAGTTAGCAACATGTCCATGATTTTCGGTGTCCCCCTTGCTGTGCTGTCTGGTCAGCTTCTGATCGGGGTCATTAACGGTGCGTTCTACGCACTGTTGAGTCTCGGGCTTGCCGTCATATTCGGTCTGCTCAAGATCATCAACTTTGCCCACGGGGCAATGTACATGCTCGGTGCAATGGTCACCGTCATTATGTTCGATGTAATGGGTGTCAACTACTGGGTTGCCCTGTTTATGGCACCGTTGCTGGTAGGCGCGGTCGGGGTATTGATCGAGTACTTCCTGCTTCGCCGCATCGCCGGCCAGGACCACATCTACAGCCTGTTGCTGACCTTTGGTATTGCTCTGTTGATGCAGGGTGTACTGACTAATATCTATGGTGTATCCGGCCTGCGTTACTCTATGCCGGATCTCTTCAAGGGCGGGATCAACCTCGGGTTTATGTTCCTCCCGTACTATCGGGCCTGGGTTATCGGCATCGCGCTGGTGGTGTGCTTCGGTACCTGGTTCATGATCGAGAAAACCAAGCTCGGTGCTTATCTGCGCGCCGGTACCGAAGATGCCCAGCTGATGCAGGGCTTCGGTATCAACGTGCCGCTGCTGGTCAGTCTGACTTATGGCTTTGGTGTGGCTCTGGCGGCGTTCGCCGGTGTCCTGGCAGCGCCCATCTACTCGGTGACACCGGTAATGGGCTCGCACATTCTCATTACCGTGTTCGCTGTGGTGGTGATTGGCGGTATGGGGTCCATTAGTGGTGCGATTATCACCGGCATCCTGATGGGTGTTGTGGAGGGCCTCACTAAAACCTTCTACCCGCCTGCTTCGTCCGCAGTGATCTTCCTGGTCATGGTGGTAGTTCTGATGTTCCGGCCTGCGGGTCTGTTTGGTAAGGAGGCGTAATCATGAGCCAGTCATTCGATTCGACGGCGATTCATCAAGCCATCCTGGAACAGCAGAAAGCCGATGGCCGCAAGAAGATGTTACTCAACGCGGTGCTGGTCCTGCTTTTGGTCGCCGCCCCGTTTGTGCTGTACCCGGTCTTCCTGATGAAGATCCTGTGTTTTGCACTGTTCGCGGTGGCCTTTAACCTGCTGTTCGGTTTCACCGGGCTGTTGTCATTCGGCCATGCCGCGTTCCTGGCAACGGGTGGCTACACCACCGGTTACCTGCTCACCAACTTTTCCGGTTTGAGCACTGAAATGGGCATTCTGGCGGGTACTGCGGTTGCAACCTTGCTGGGCCTGGCCTTTGCGCTGCTGTCCATTCGCCGCCAGGGCATCTACTTCGCCATGGTGACCCTGGCGCTGGCACAGTTGGTGTTCTTCTTCTTCGTACAGTCGGAGTTCACCGGCGGTGAGGATGGCATGCACGGGATTCCCCGTGGCCACTTGCTGGGAATGATCGATCTCAATAACAACTTCAACATGTACTACTTCGTGTTGGCGGTGTTCCTGGGGTGCTACCTGCTGGTTCAGCGTATTGTCTCCAGCCCGTACGGGCAGGTACTCAAGTCCATCAAGCAGAACGAACCTAGAGCGGTTTCACTGGGCTACAACGTGAACCGCTACAAGGTGCTGGCGTTTGTGATTTCGGCGGCTTTGGCTGGCCTGGCGGGCTCGATGAAGTCGGTAGTGTTCCAGCTGGCGTCATTGAACGACGCTCACTGGCACATGTCGGGCGAGGTCATCCTGATGACTCTGGTTGGCGGCATGGGCACCTTGCTTGGTCCCGTGGTTGGCGCCACCTTCGTGGTGAACGTAGAGTATCACCTGTCTCAGGGCGCCTTGCGCGACTGGGTGGATCCGATCCTCGGCGGCATCTTCATTCTGGTAGTACTGGCGTTCCGCAGCGGCTTCGTTGGTGAGCTCCAGAAGTTCTTCAAAAAGAATCTGGGCTAAGTCTCTTTCGAGATTGCGATAAGGCTGAGGATCTGGCCGTCCCGGTTTACGAACTGGGCGTCCAGCTCCCGGTCGCAGCACCAGTGCTCCGACAGGTCGGTGAGCAGGCGCAGCCGCGCGGTGCCATCGGCCTGCCACCCAAGCAGTTCCGCATGTTCAAAGTAGAACCGTTTCAGGGTTAGCGGATAGAGCGTCTTGAACAGGGTTTCCTTCAAAGAAAACGCAAGCGTAAGAAATTCCCCGGGTGTATCCGTCAGAGTGGTCGCAAAGCGGTCTTGCTCGGCCTTGGTCAGAATCTGATCGGTCAGTTTCAGGGCCCTCTCATCCGGCATCAAGTGTTCCAGGTCCAGGCCCACGCTGGCGTAGTGGGGCGCTGCTCCCACAATGGCCGCCGCCTTGCCATGACTGTGGGTAATAGACCCCACGCTACCTGCTGGCCACTGGGGTGCACGATCCTCGCCCGTACCGGGCACAGCGCCCAACCCGATGGCCTTCCGCAAAGCTTCACGCGCACACAATCGCCCGGCCAGATATTCGGCTTTGCGCTTGGCGACCGCTCGGTGAAGGTTGGAGGGCATCGTAATACCGCAATGTTCGAAGTCCCGGTCCTGAAGCCCGTCTGAATCGAAGTCCACTGCGACCAGGGGGAGGTGTGGCAGCGGACGCGGCCAGGGCAGGCGGTCGTCCCGTTCGGTGCAAAAGGCAGGTAGGGTTGCTTTGAAGGACATCCAGTTAAGGCTCGGGAGTTGAAGCGGTATAGGGTGTTATCGCTGCTCGGGCAACGCCATCAGCATAGCTTATCCAAAAAAAAGCCGCACCCAGGGGTGCGGCTTTGCCTCGTCAACGTCGCAATTACCGGGTGACGTTCGCGAAGTACTTCTCAAGACGATCTTTGTTGGTGGCCGCGGCAGCGGTCAGCTCCGCCACGGCAGCCTTGGCGCTGTCGTAGTTAGTGGCTTCGCCCACCTGGATCACGCCTGCCATGTTCAGCGCAGCGTGCGGGGTGCACTTGTAGACGTATACGCCTTCCTCGTCCAGGGTCACGGTAATCTCTTCATTGATACCACCCTGCCAGCCACTGGCACCATCCGGAGCTGCTACGGTGGCGGAGTTGTGCGCCTGGCCGACCAGGACGAACTTCACGGTGTCACCCGGCTCGGCTTTCACGAAGCCTGGCTCGAATACCATCGCTCCATCAGCGCCTGCGTTCTTCATTTCGACAACGTGCTCTGCTGCGAATACGCCGCTGGAGAAAGCAGTAATTGCCAGTGCAGCCAGTGCCTGTTTTAGCTTCAATCGCATAGTACACCTCGTTTGCAAGGTTGGTTGGTTATCTCAATCTCGGGATTGTACGGAAGGATTGCGTGCGAGGATTGGAATCCGATTAAGGGGATGTGCTTATGGGAAAAGGACAGCCCCGACCATAGTGGATCGGGGCTGCCGTGCTGTATCTACAAGGTGTTGGTAGGCACTGAGAGCGCCCATTAAACGACGAACATCTAACCGACGAACATCTTCTTGGCCAGGGGTAGGCCTTTCAGGCCGCTGACTGCGATCGTCGTCAGCAGGCCGCCAATCATGGCACCCACCACGCCGCAGGTCATTACGTCCTGGCCGGTCAGGTACAGCCCCGGGATTCGGGTCTTGGGTTTGAGCCAGTCCTGCTCGAAGCGATCCGGGGTGTGGTTCAGGCCATAGATCTCACCTTTGCTGTAGCGGCAGAAGTAATCGGTGGATAGCGGCGTGGACAGCTCGTAGTAGTCCACCTTGCCTTCCAGGTGCGGAAACTTCTCGTACAGCTTGGCCAGCAAGCGCTGGGCGTAGGCTTCTTTCTCCGCCTCGTACTCTTCACCCCGTTTGCCCCAGGTTTTGTCAGCCCACTCCGCGTACCACTCGTGGGGGCCGGGAGCGACAATCTCGATGGTGGCGCGGCCCGGGTAACGATCAGAGAAACTCGGATCCTTGGCGGACGGGAAGGAAATATAGGTCAGCGGGATGTCGGCTTTGTCCGGCGCTGCCATAAACTCTTCAAGGTTCTTTTCATAGTTGGGGCCAGGGTAAATCCAGTAGTTCGTTTTCGGAAGCTTCAGGTTTTCGGCGGTGTCCTGCAGGCCGATGTACAGGCAGTTGCTGGCCATGGAGCGTTCCACAGTTTGCAGTTTTTGCTGGTAGAAATCTTTTTCAGGGGCCGTCTCAGGCAGCAGGGTGCCAAAGGTGTTGAATACACCTGCGTTGCTGATCACCAGTGGCGCCCGAACTTCCTCACCATCGGCCATGCGCACGCCCACGGCTTTGCCTTTCTCGATCAGAATCTCTTTCACATCGGCATAGGTGAATACTTCGCCGCCGCTTTGCTGCACCACCGGAATAATAGTCTTGGCCATCTCGGAGGCGCCGCCGATGGGGTAGTAGCCGCCGTACAGGTAATGCCGCGCAATCAATGCGTGGATGATGAAGCTGGATTCTGCCGGTGGCAGGCCGTTGTCGCCCCATTGGCCGGCCAGTACCGCAATCAGTTCCTGGTTGCTGGTCAGGCTTTCCAACACTTCACGGGTGGGTTTGTTGAGAAAATCCGGTGCGGCGCGGCCCACGATTTTGCGCAGCGGGCCGGCGGCGAGATCCGGCAGTACCTTGCCAACCACCAGACCAGGCATGGCTTTGGCAACCTGGCGCAGATACTTCACGTAGGTATCGATGGCTTGTTCTTCGCCGGGGAAGGCCTGCTTGAGCTCGGCTTTGAAGGCTTTCGGGCCAGCCACCAGGTCTACGTGCCGGTCACCCAGGAAAATACGGTCGTAACGGTCATCCAGTGGCGCCCATTTCAATTCACCGTCGGTAATGTGATCGAACAGGCGCTTGCTCAGGGTGTGGTCGGCGCCCATGTCGCCAATGTAGTGCACCCCCACGTCCCATTCGTAGCCGTTGCGATCGTAGCTGTGGGTGAAACCGCCGGCAGTATAGTGCTGTTCGAACACCACCACTTTCTTGCCCAGTTTGCTCATGCAGGCGGCGGTAGTGAGGCCGCCGATACCGGAGCCGATGACAATAGCGTCGTAGGGGCCATTTAAACGTTTGGCGCGATAGCGCTTGCCGACGCGGATGGTGCTGGGTTTGGGGCTGCTCATGGGATGTTTTCCTCGTGTTGTTATGTCAGGTCAGAGCGGGAACCATCCAGCAGCAGGCTGAGAACGCCCTCGGCCAGCATGGGTTCCGCGTTGGCCGCCGGCAGGTGGCCATCGATGGTCAGTTGCGCCAGGCCATGCACCAGGGACCAGGCTGCCGCGGTCATCAGGGCCAGGGGCATGGGTTTCAGGTAACCGGCCTGTTGGGCCCGGTCGATGGTGTCTTGTAAAACGTGGAAAGCACCATGGCCGGCGTTATCCAGGTGAGGGTGGGCCTCCTTCGGCAACACCCGGCCACCGAACATCAGTCGGTAAAGCTTGGGCTCGTCCTGGGCGAACGCCACATAGACCAGGCCAATATCGATCAGCGCCCGGCGCGGTACCTGCTGATCCACCGCCAACAGTCGTTCCCTGAGTTCTTCGAAGCCGGAGACGGCAAGCTCTGCCAGCAGGCTTTCGCGATCCGAGAAATGTCGGTACAGGGCGGGTGCGCTGACACCAAGCTGTTTGGCGAGCGCGCGCAAGCTGATGGCGGTGTCGCCTTGCTCACGGAGCGTCTCTAGTGCCAGCAGGCTGGCCTCTTGGCGGAGATCGCCGTGGTGATAGGAAGCAGTTCGGGCCATGGGTTGTTCGCAGAATAAGTTAACGGTTATAACATTGTTAACGGTGATAACATCACAGTGGACGATCCGGTGTCAATGAATTCTGTTGGATTAATATACGGGTTGTTAGCGGTGCTGGGAGTCATGAGGATTGTGATAGCGTAGCTGGATAATCTATGCCCATTACAGGAGTGAGGCTCACATGTCCCTTGACCTGAACGCGCTCAAAAAGTCAGAGCTGCACATTCACCTCGAAGGCAGTCTTGAGCCAGAACTGATGTTCAGGTTGGCGAAGCGCAACGGTATTGCGCTGCCCTACGCCAACGTGGAAAGTCTTCGTGCAGCCTACGATTTCAATAACCTGCAGGAGTTTCTCGACTTGTACTACCGAGGCGCCCAGGTGCTCTTGCAGGAAGAAGATTTCTACGATCTGACTCGGGCCTATCTGGACCGTTGCCGGACTCAGAATGTGACCCATGTCGAGCCATTCTTTGACCCCCAGACCCATACCGACCGGGGCGTTTCAATGGCAACAGTGATTGGTGGCATCACCCGTGCCCTGAAAGAAGCTAAGGCCGATTGGGGACTGAGTTATGGCTTGATCCTGTGTTTTCTCCGGCACCTCAGTGAGGATGAGGCGCAACATACCCTGGACGCCGCACTGCCGTTCCGCGAGCACTTCGTGGGCATCGGCCTGGACAGCAGCGAGCAAGGCCATCCGCCTTCCAAGTTCAAGAATGTGTTTGCACGAGGCCGGGACATGGGGCTGCTACCGGTGGCACACGCCGGTGAGGAAGGGCCGCCCAGCTACATTTGGGAAGCGCTCGACGAACTCGGTGTTGTGCGGGTGGACCATGGCGTGCGAGCAACCGAAGACCCCGCGCTGATCGACCGCTTGCGCCAGGATCAGATTCCGCTAACGGTCTGCCCACTGTCCAATATTCGCCTGAAGGTGTATGACAGCCTGAAACAGCACCCGATTCTGGACCTGTTGGAGGATGGCCTGAAAGTCACGGTCAATTCCGATGATCCTGCTTATTTCGGGGGATACATGACCGAGAACTTCGAGGCATTGAGAGCGCAACTCGGGATGACCGATGAACAGGCAGAGAGGTTGGCGAACCATGGCTTTGAGGCAGCCTTGGTTCCCACCTCTTAACTCTCAACGCCTTAACCCTCCACCTCCTAGTGCAGCCGCTCAAAGTCTGAGCGGCCAGTCGGGAGGGCGTTAACCACCCTCACGGAAACGTTTGATAAACGCTTCGGACTCCGCGATTGACTGCTCCATATTGCGAATCAGCTCATCCACGTCCTGGCGGATACTCACCAGCTCGTTCTCCAGCGAGCCGATCGCCTGGGCGTTAAGGTTATGCTTGAGATACAGCACCTGATCCTGAAAGGCCTCCAATACTGGATCCATGCGCTCTTCGGCGTTGTGCATCCGGCTGATTAGCTGGCTGTACTGAGCGCGCGTCTCATCGAGCTGTTGTTCGCTATTACGCCGCAGAGAGGCACTTTCATATTCATCAAGCTCATCCTCCCATTCATCGAACAGGTCTTCCGCAACCTCTTCCACTTCGTCGATGCGATTGCGCACATCGTCCGCGCTCGATTTGCTGTCGTCATAGGCGTCGCTGATCTCGGCATACCGCTGCTTGAGCTCGGTATCCGGCGTATCCACCACGCTCTGAAAACGCTCGAGAGATGAACGGAAGGTTTCCTGGGCGTCGTTCTGGCTGTCCCGAGCGTCTTCTACCCGGTCCACCAGGATGTCGCGCTTTTCAAACCCGAGCTTTTCCATGGTGTTGTAATACAGCGAAGAACAGCCGCCCAGCAGGGCAACACTGAGCAGCAACGGCCACAGCTTGCGTGTACCGGATGACGTTACTGCAGTGACAGGGATGGACATGAAGGAGTCTCCGATTGGCATAGGGGCTGGAAAGTCATTAGTGATAATTCTTGCGATCAAGAGTGTAGGCGTTGCCATTCGGCTGTTCGAGAAACTGCCGACTGCCCACGACGTAGATTTTGCCGCCGACTAATGCGATCGCCGGCTTCTCAATGTTGCGCACCAGACAGTATAGCTGCCACTAGCCTTAGCACCGTCTTCCGGCCGCGAATTGAAGCCATTGAGTCTTTTGTTTGTGCGGTACTTCGTTCCCTACTCGGAGTTCCCTCAAATGCTGAGGGCGACGATAGCCAGCGCTCCATTAACGGCGGCCATGATCAGATCCACCACGAAGATGAACAGCATAGGGCCGCGCAAGACCGGCCAAACTGGTGTTTCCCCTTTCCGCTCCCGTAGTGCCGGCGGGACGTTACCAACAAATTGGCTGCCATGGGCGACACCGAAGGCAGTGCAGACTACAAACATCTGTATGGGCTGGGTGAAGTGAGCCGAGAACAGAATCAACAACACAGACAGGACGGAAAAACCCAGGTTCATCCCACCAAGAAAACGCCCCGAGGCGATCACCGTCTCCCGCAATGGCGAGTCCCGGTGTTCCCGCCGTATCAGCATGTTGGATGTCTGCGGCCCCTTGAGCCAGAACACCCGGAACGCTGATCCGAACCAGAGGGCATTGGCAACAAGCACGATAATGAACGCTACCTCAAGCATGATCGCTTTCCTTGGTATTGACCACCTCGCTAACCTGAAGCAGGGGCCGGGCGTTAGTGTAGTTGGGAAGGTCCGACTGAATCGCCTTCATGTGCGGAGCAAAGGCGGTCTGGAACGCTTCCACCGATTCGAAGTAAAGGTGGCCGGCTGCCGCGAAGGCCGGTATTTCCCCGGTGTGGGCGCCGCAGATACCCACCTCAATGGCGTCGTCCAGGAGGGCGGCTCCCAGTTTGCTGCGCACCAGGGGAAAATGCTGTTGCCGGTAGTAGTTGACATCAAATTCGATGTCGTCGCCGTTGGGATAAAAAATGCTTACCTTGATCATGGAATTCTCCTCTATTGAGTTGGGGCAACGACGACATCCCGCAGGGAGGCCATGTCGATGACAAACCGGTATTTGACGTCGCCCTGTTTCATGCGCTCATAGGCCTCGTCGATGTCGCGGATATCCAGCATCTCGATGTCACAGCTGATACCGTTCTCGGCGCAGAAATCCAACACCTCCTGGGTTTCCGGCATGCCACCGATCAATGAGCCAGCCAATACGCGGCGTTTCATGACCAGTTGCCCGGCGTGGATGGTCGGCTCGATGGGCTCCACCAGGCCCACCAGGATGTGGGTGCCATCGTATTTCAGGCAGCTCAGATATGGATTGAGGTCGTGTTTGACCGGAACCGTATCAAGCAGAAAGTCGAACTGGTCAGTGGCCGCCTTCATTTGCTCTTGGTTCGTAGAAACGATCACATGGTCCGCTCCCTGCTTGCGGGCTTCCGCCACCTTGTTTTCCGAGCGGGTGAAGAGTGTTACCTCGGCGCCAAAGGCTTTGGCGAACTTAATGCCCATGTGGCCCAATCCGCCCATGCCGATGATCCCAACCCTGTGGCCAGAGCCGATACCAAAGTGGCGTAATGGGGAGTAGGTGGTGATCCCCGCGCAGAGCAGGGGGGCGGCGGCGGCCGGGTCGAGCTGTTGAGGAATACGTACCACGAAGCGTTCACTGACTACGACGCGCTCCGAATAGCCGCCGAAGGTAATTGAGCCATCATGGCGGTCGACGCCATTGTAGGTGGCGGTATTGCCCTCGATACAGTATTGCTCCAGCCCCGATTCGCAGGCGCTGCAACTGCGGCACGAATCCACCATGCAACCGACACCTACCCGGTCGCCTTCGCAATACTCAGTCACCCGGTCACCGACCGCAGTAACCCGACCGATGATCTCGTGCCCCGGCACCACCGGGTATTGCGTGAAACCCCAGTCATTCTGGGCAAAATGGATGTCGGTGTGGCACACGCCGCAGTAGTCGATCTCGATGGCAACATCGTCCGGGCGCAGATCGCGACGGTCGAACTGTATCGGCTTCAGGGGGGCATTGGCGGTGTGGGCGGCAAAGGCTTTTGTGCTCATATTCAATACTTCCCGGAGTGAGTGGGGGCTTGATGAGAGGCTTCATTCTGGCGGAGTCCAGGGCGCGAGGGCCATAGCCATTCCTGCTGCGTTTTTGCCTATTTCTCCAGAGACGTGGTTACAAAGTCACCCTGAAGGCTTCGAATATGCATAATACGGTTACACCCTGTTCGAGTTGGGAACCCATGCTGCAAAGTCCCTCGCTGCAACTGACAGAGCTGATTGAGCCGTTGATTACCCGGGACGGCCTTATCCAAACCTCACTGGCAGAGGTTTATCTGGTGGCATCGCGCCATCCCATCCCGCGCACACCGCTCATTTACGAGCCGAGCCTGATGGTGATTGCTCAGGGGCAGAAGGTAGGCTACCTCGGGGACCGGACGATTCACTACAACCCGGGCCAGTACCTGGTTCAGTCGTTGCCGCTGCCATTCGAGTGCGAAACCCAAGCCACACCGGACGCTCCATTGATGGGGGTGGCCGTTCGCATTGAGCCATCTATCCTCAGCGAACTGGTGCATGAGACGGCCGAAGAATTCAGCAACCATGAAGAGGCCGATCCCCTGCCGATGGCATCCGTGGCCATGACAGAAGGGATGCATGAGGCGATGATGCGGCTGCTCCGCGCCATAATGGACCCGATGGATGCCCGAATCATGGGCCGTGGACGAGTCCGCGAGGTGATCTATGAAGCCCTGAAAGGCGGTCAGGGTCCCGCTCTCCGTGCGTTGGTGCAGAACCGAGGGCAATACTCGCGGATAGTACGGGTGCTTCAGCATATGCATGCGGAGTACGCACGGGAATACACGGTGGAGGAGTTGTCAGCGCTGGCCAACATGAGCCCGTCGGCATTTCACCAGCACTTCAAGGAAATCACGCGCACATCGCCGGTGCAGTATCTCAAGCGTTTCCGCCTCATTAAGGCCCGCCAGTTGATGACCCGCAACCAACTCAACGTTAACCAGGCGGCGTCAGCGGTCGGGTACCGAAGCGTGCCGCAATTCAGTCGCGACTATAAGCGCTACTTCACGGTGAGTCCGACCCAGCACCGCCGGCTGCCAGTGGAACTTCGAAGTCAGCAGCCAGAAAATCAATAAAGACCCGCGTAATCGCGCTATTTTTAGCGAGGGGATTACAAGGTCACAAGGTGCGGGAGTAGTAGTGCAGTTGCTAGGGCGGAGAACAGCGGCGGCCCGTCAGGGACGCCCGGCGAACTGGCTGCTGGCGCTGAAATGAGTATCACTTTGCACTGGGGGCTGAGCTGTTAGAGCCGCGAGTTGGTGTTCCCGTAATATCCCTGCGTAACAACAAAGCGCACTGCATGATTCCAGTTTCTCCAGGAAGATATGGGCCACATACAAAAAAACAAACCCCGACAAGCTGCCGGGGTTTACTGGTTTTAACTGGGGAAGGGGAAGGGGAAGGCCTTACTTCTTCAGCCCCATTTCCTCAATGGAAATCTCCCGCATCTTGAACTTCTGGATCTTCCCGGTGACGGTCATCGGGAATTCCTCCACGAACTTGTAGTTGCGGGGGATCTTGAAGTGGGCAATCTGGCCTTTGCAGAATTCGATTAGGCCGTCCGCATCCACGGGGTCGGCTTCCGGGCGCAGTTTCACCCAGGCGATCAGTTCCTCGCCGTACTTTTCATCGGGAATGCCGGTAACCTGAACTTCCTCGATGGACGGATGGGTGTACAGGAATTCCTCGATCTCTTTCGGGTAGATGTTCTCGCCGCCGCGGATCACCATGTCCTTGATCCGGCCGACAATCTGGATGTAGCCGTCCTCGTCCATGGTCGCCAGGTCGCCGGTGTGCATCCAGCCGGCGTTATCAATCGACTCGCGGGTTTTCTCTTCGTTGTTCCAGTACTTCAGCATCACGCTGTAGCCACGGGTGCACAGCTCGCCAATCTCGCCACGGGGCATCACATTGCCGGAGCCGGGATCGACGATCTTGGTTTCCAGGTGTGGCTGGGTGCGGCCCACGGTGGTGACCTGCTTCTCGAACGGGTCGAGGGAACTGGTCTGGGTCGACACCGGACTGGTCTCGGTCATGCCGTAGGCAATCTGGACCTCTTTCATGTTCATCTTGCCGTTAACCTGCTTCATTACCTCGGCCGGGCAGATGGAGCCGGCCATGATGCCGGTGCGCAGGGTGGATAGGTCGTAGGTTTCGAACTCCGGATCGGACAGTTCGGCAATGAACATGGTGGGCACACCGTAAAGAGCTGTTGCCTTTTCCTGATGCACGGCCTGCAACACGGACTTGGGCTCGAAGCCTTCGTCCGGATAGATCATGGTGGAGCCGTGGGTAATGCAGCCCAGGTTGCCCATGACCATGCCAAAGCAGTGGTACAGGGGCACTGGAATCACCAACCGATCTTTCTCGGTAAAGCGCTGGCTCTCGGCCACAAAATAGCCGTTGTTCAGGATGTTGTGGTGGGTGAGGGTAGCGCCCTTGGGGTTGCCGGTGGTGCCGGAGGTAAACTGGATATTGATCGGGTCGTCGAACTGGAGCTGGCTCTGAGCCTTGTTCAGCTCCTCTTGACTGACCTTGCTGGACAGCTGTACGAACTCGTTCCAGGTCCACATGCCGTCGTGCTTGTCGGTATCCAGGTTGATCACGGCGCGCAGATCCTGCAGGCGACGGGCCTTGGTCTCGCCTGGCTGGCAGGCTTTCAGTTCGGGCGCCAGGTCGTACAGGGTTTTACGGTAATCGGAGGCCTTGAAGCGGTCGGCAGTGACCAGCACGCTGATGCCCGCCAGGTTCATGGCGTATTCCAGCTCGTGCATGCCGTAGGCCGGGTTGATGTTCACCAGGATGGCGCCGACTTTGGCGGTGGCAAACTGGGTGACGGTCCACTCGTACCGGTTGGGTGACCAGATGCCGACCCGGTCGCCACGCTTCACGCCGATCGCCATGAAGGCGCGGGCGGCTTCATTCACTTTGTCGACGAACTCTTTGTAGGTCCAGCGGATGTCCTGGTGCAGGCACACCAGGGCTTCGGTGTCGGGGTACTTCTCGGCGGTGCGGTCCAGCATCTCGCCGATGGTCATGCCCAGCAGCGGCGTTTCAGAGGTGCCGCTCGAATAACTTGGAAAGTAACTTGGAAGAGTCTTACTCATTGTCTCTGCCTCCGTTGTTTTTATAGTCGAGGGCGAGCAGGGCGGTGATCCTGCTAGCGGCTCTGGCTGTGATATTCAGTGTTTGGTTGCATATCGCTCGCAATAGCCACGCGATTGGACATGTTGTAGAAGCCGATCAGGTTGCTGATGTCCCAGATGGCGCGGTCGCTGAAGCCAACATCACGCAGAGCCTGACTGTGCTCTTCAGTAACCGTTGCCGGCGAACGGGTCAGGTGCGAGGCGAAATCCAGCATCGCGCGCTGGCGCTTATCCAGGCGGGCACTGCGGTAGTTCATCACCAGGTGCTCACCCAGCGTCGGATCGCCGCTAAGCACGCGCACGGCGGCACCGTGGGCCACCAGGCAGTAGAAGCACTTGTTCTCGGACGAGACCACCACCGCGATCATTTCCCGCTCCAGCTTGCTGAGCTCGCCTTCGCCCAGCATCAGCTCGTTATACAGGCGGGTGAAGCCTTCGAGCTGCTTGAGGTTCTGGCTGTACGCTGTCAGCACGTTCGGAATCATGCCCAGCTTTTCCTGGCAGATTTCGAAATACTTCTGGGTATCCTCGGGCATGTCCGCAATGTCAGGGATCGGGAGATCCAGGGCTACGACGTTCTTGTTCTGATTCATGTCACATCCTTTGTTTTTAGCACTGACCGCCGAGAGCCTGGCCCACCTTGGAGCCGTTGTGGCGGCGCAGCTGGCCACTGATCCAGTTACCGGTAGTGACCAGTTTGTTCAGGTCCACGCCGGTCTCAATGCCAAGTCCTTGCAGCAGATACAGCACGTCCTCGGTGGCGACGTTGCCAGAGGCTCCTTTGGCGTAGGGGCAGCCTCCAAGGCCGGCGACTGAGGCATCAATAACCGCAACGCCTTCTTCCAGCACCGCATACAGGTTGGCCAGGGCCTGGCCATAGGTGTCGTGGAAGTGGGCGGCCAGCTTCTCGACGGGTACATGAGCGGCTACGGCTTCAAGCATGCGCTTGGCTTTCTGGGGAGTGCCGACACCAATGGTATCGCCCAGGGAGATTTCGTAGCAGCCCATATCAGCCAGCGCCTTGGCGACCTTGGCGACCTGTTCGGGAGCGATGTCGCCTTCGTAAGGGCAGCCCAGCACGGTGGAGACATAACCGCGCACCGGGATGTTGTGCTGTTTCGCCGCTTCCATCACCGGCAGGAAGCGATCCAGGCTTTCGGCGATGGAGCAGTTGATGTTTTTCTGGCTGAACGATTCGGAGGCGGCACCGAACACGGCGACTTCGTCGACACCCGCTGCCAGCGCGTTTTCGAAACCGCGCAGGTTGGGGGTGAGCACGGAGTAGCGAACACCGGGTTTGCGTTTGATGCCGGCCATGACCTTGTCAGCGTCGCCCATCTGGGGCACCCATTTGGGCGACACAAAGCTGGCGGACTCGATGTGGGTCAAACCACAGTCGGCCAGACGGTCAATCAGGCCAGTCTTGATACGCGTGGCGATGACCGGGCCGGGTTCGTTCTGTAGTCCGTCCCGCGGGCTCATCTCCACCATCCGAACCTGCTTTGGAAAGGCCATTACTCTGCTCCTTCTTCCGCCACGTCAATGGCGATCAGTTCAGCGCCTTCGGAGACCTGGTCGCCTTCGGCGAAGAAAATCTCGCTCACCACACCATCGGCGGGGGCCTTGATGGCATGTTCCATTTTCATGGCTTCCATGATCACCAGAGTCTGGCCAGCAGTTACCTTATCGCCCACCTTGGCCTGCACCGCCACAATGGCACCGTTCATTGGCGCTTCCAGGCTGCCTTCTCCGGCCATGTCTTCAAAGCCGTAGGTTTCCCGGTAAACGTTGCACTGGAAGGTGTCACCCTCGTAGAACAGCACCAACTGGTCGTTGTGCAGGTTGCCGTGGATGCTGATCCGGTGGCCGTTCACCACTGCCTGAAGAAAGTCTTCGTCCAGGCGCGCAGTCAGGTTGTAGACGCTGTCGCCAACGTACACCTGGTAGCGATCGTCCCGTTCCAGAATCTTGAGATCGTGGATCTCTTCACCGACCTGCAGTTGCAGCGGCTGGGCGTACTCGGAATTCAGGCGCCAGCTGTTGCGACGGCCAAACGGTGACCAGGGATCGGTCGAGGCCGGCTCACTGGACTTGCGTGCTTCCAGAACAAAACCGGCGGCCAGCACCAGGGCCTTGTGGGTATCGAGCTTCGATTTCGGGAACAGCAGCTCCCGGTGGATGTCGATGAAGCCGGTGGTCAGATCCTGCTCCCGGAACGGCTGGGCATCGGCCAGAGCGTGCAGGAATCGGATGTTGGTTTTCACGCCGGCGATGCGGTAATGCTCCAGCGCCTGGACCATGCGGTTGATGGCCTGGTCCCGGGTTTCGTCCCACACGATCAGTTTGGCGATCATCGGGTCGTAGTGAATGCTGATGTCGTCGCCTTCGGTCACACCGGTATCAACGCGCACGTGGGCGTTTTCATCCGGGGTGCTCAGGTAGCGCAGGTGACCGGTGGCGGGCAGGAAGTCGTGATCCGGGTCTTCGGCGTAGATTCGTGCTTCCAGCGCGTGGCCGCGGGTTTTCACCTCGGATTGCTGAAGTGGCAGCGGCTCGCCCCAGGCGATTTTCAGCTGCCATTCCACCAGGTCCTGGCCGGTGACCATTTCGGTGACCGGGTGCTCCACCTGCAGGCGGGTGTTCATTTCCATGAAGAAGAAGGAACCGTCCACGTCGTACAGGAACTCGACGGTACCGGCACCCACATAATCGATGGCCTGGGCTGCGCGCACGGCGGCTTCACCCATGGCCTTGCGGGTGTCCTCGCTGAGGCCCGGGGCCGGGGCTTCTTCCAGAACCTTCTGGTGGCGGCGCTGCACAGAACAGTCACGTTCGGCCAGGTACACGCCCTTGCCGTCCTGATCGCAGAACACCTGAATTTCCACGTGACGTGGCTGGGTCAGGTAGCGCTCGATCAGCATGTCCGGGTTGCCAAAAGCGTTCTTGGCTTCACGCTTGGCCGCGGCCAGGGCATCGTCAAATTCTTCCATGCGTTCCACAACCCGCATGCCTTTACCACCGCCACCGGCGACGGCTTTCAGCAACAGCGGGAAGCCGCATTTTTCGGCTTCGGTGCGCAGGGTTTCCGGAGCCTGGTCGTCGCCGTGGTAACCCGGTACCAGCGGTACGCCGGCTTTTTCCATGATGGCCTTGGCGGCCGACTTGGAACCCATGGCCGCGATGGCGGAAGAGGGCGGGCCGATAAAGACCAGATCGTTGGCTTCACAGGCTTCGGCGAACCCGGTGTTTTCCGACAGGAAGCCGTAGCCCGGGTGGATTGCCTGGGCGCCGCTTTCCTTGGCGATCTCGATGATCTTCTCGGACCGCAGGTAGCTCTCTGAGCTGGGTGCCGGGCCAATGTGGAAGGCTTCGTCGGCCATGGCCACGTGGCGGGCGTTGGCGTCTGCGTCGGAATAGACCGCGACGCAGCGGATTCCCATGTCGTGGGCCGTCTGTATGATCCGGCAGGCGATTTCGCCCCGGTTGGCGATCAGAATTTTGCTGAACATATCAATTGTTCTCCGGAATCCAGTTGGCGCGACGCTTGTTCAGGAAGGCACTCAGCCCTTCCTGTCCCTCTTCTCCCACGCGAATATCGGCAATGCGATGGGCGGTATCGTCAATCACAACGTCGTCGATCGGTTTGTTGCTGACTGCGAACACCAGGTCCTTGGCCGCCGTCATGGCTTCCGGGCCGTTCTGGGCCAGTTGCTGAACCATGGCGTCGCATTGGCTTTCCATGGCTTCTACTGTGTCACAAACGATGTGCACCAGGCCGTAATCTTTCGCCTTTCGGGCGGTGAACACTTCGGCTGAAATGAAATACCGGCGGGCCTGGCGTTCGCCGATGGCACGCACGACATAGGGGCTGATGACAGCAGGTATCAACCCCAGCTTCACTTCACTCAGGCAGAAGCTGGCTTTCTCGGTGGCGATGACAATGTCGCAGCATGCGGCCAAGCCCACCGCGCCGCCAAAGGCAGCACCCTGCACCAGACCGATAACCGGCTTGGATAAGTGGTTGAGCACGTTCATCAGCCGCGCCAGTTCCCGGGAATCGTCCAGGTTTTCCTGGCGGGTGTTGTCGGCCATGCGACGCATCCAGCCGAGATCCGCACCGGCGGAGAAGTGTTTGCCTTCGGAGCGAAGCACCACAACCTTGGTGTCAGGATCCTGGTTGACCTCGTCCAGCGCGTTGATCAGCTGCTGGATGATGACGTCGTCAAAGGCGTTGCGTTTGTCCGGGCGGTTTAGCACCACGTCGGTGACGCCCTGTGCGCGGCGTTTGATCAGAACCGCATTCTCTTGTTCTGTCATGACTGATCTCCCGATTACATGCGGAACACGCCAAAGCGTGTCGGCTTCGCGGGTCGGTTAAGCGTGGCGGACAGGCTGAGGGCAACCACTTCCCGGGTTTGGGCCGGGTCGATGACACCGTCGTCCCACAGGCGGGCGCTGGCGTAGTAGGGGTGCCCCTGCTCCTCGTACTTGTCGATGACCGGTTGCTTGAACTCGGCCTCTTCTTCGGTGCTCCAGTCCTGGCCTTTGCGCTCCATGCCTTCACGCTTAACCTGCGCCAGTACACCGGCGGCCTGCTCGCCACCCATGACCGAGATACGCGCGTTCGGCCACATCCACAGGAAATCCGGGCTGTAGGCGCGGCCACACATGCCGTAGTTACCGGCGCCAAAGCTGCCGCCAATCAGCACGGTGATTTTTGGCACGTTGGCGCAAGCCACGGCCATAACCATCTTGGCGCCGTGCTTGGCGATGCCTTCGGCCTCGTATTTCTGGCCGACCATGAAGCCGGTGATGTTCTGCAGGAACAGCAGCGGGATGTTGCGCTGGCAGCACAGTTCGATGAAGTGGGCGCCTTTCTGGGCGGCTTCACTGAACAGAATGCCGTTGTTGGCAATGATGCCGACCGGGTAGCCGTGGATGTGGGCAAAGCCGGTGACCAGGGTCTGGCCGTAATAGCGTTTGAATTCGTCGAACTCGGAGCCGTCGACGATACGGGCAATCACGTCGCGCACGTCAAACTGCTTGCGCAGGTCGGTGCCCACGATGCCATAGATTTCCTCGGCGTCGTACAGTGGTGCCTTGGGCTTGCGGATTTCCACCTCAGCCGGCTTGCGGCGGTTCAGGTTGGAGATGCTGCGCCGGGCGATTTCCAGGGCGTGAGCGTCGTTCTCGGCATAATGGTCGGCAACACCGGAGGTCTTGCAGTGCACGTCGGCACCGCCCAGTTCTTCGGCGGTGACCACTTCACCGGTGGCTGCTTTGACCAGCGGCGGACCCGCCAGGAAGATGGTGCCCTGGTTGCGGACGATGATGGATTCGTCGGCCATGGCCGGCACGTAGGCGCCACCGGCGGTACACAGGCCCATGACCACGGCAATCTGCGGAATGTCGTCGGCAGACATGCGGGCCTGGTTGTAGAAGATGCGGCCAAAGTGGTCGCGGTCCGGGAAGACTTCATCCTGGCGGGGCAGGTTGGCACCGCCGGAGTCCACCAGGTAGATGCAGGGCAGGCGGTTTTCCAGGGCAATTTCCTGGGCCCGCAGGTGCTTTTTCACGCTCAGTGGGTAGTAGCTGCCGCCTTTTACCGTGGCATCGTTGGCGATGATCATGCACTCAGTGCCGGACACCCGGCCCACGCCCGCAATTACGCCGGCCGCCGGGACTTCCTCACCGTAGACGTTGTAAGCGGCAAACTGGCCGATTTCGAGGAATGGGGAGCCGTCGTCCAGCAGGCGGTTGATGCGCTCCCGGGGCAGCAGCTTGCCGCGGGCGATGTGCCGTTCCTGGTAGGAGGGGCCGCCACCTTGTTGGATGGTGGTCACTTTGTCTCGCAAGTCGGCGACAGCTTTCGCCATGGCTTCCTGGTTTGCCAGGAACTCTTCAGACCTTGGATTTATTTTGCTTTGGAGTGTGGTCATAGCTTCTTCATCCGTGCATTCGGGGGCGTCGGAGTTGGCGGAAGGACGGCCCGGGAACCGCTACTAGCACATCCATGTGCGCTTGTTTTCGGCCATCCCTGGCCTACAACATTCCCGGTCCGTCCTTCCGCCAACTCCTTGTCGAACATTAGGTGCTGACGTCCTGGTGCTGTTACTTGTTCAGGAACAGCTCTCGACCGATCAGCATCCGGCGGATTTCTGAGGTGCCCGCGCCGATTTCATACAGCTTGGCGTCACGCAGCAGGCGGCCTGTCGGGTATTCGTTGATGTAACCGTTACCACCGAGCAGCTGGATGGCATCCAGAGCCAGTTTGGTGGCCATTTCTGCCGAGTAGAGGATGGCGCCGGCAGCGTCTTTGCGGGTGGTCTCGCCGCGGTCGGCAGACATAGCCACCATGTAGACGTAGGACTTGGCCGTGTTCATCCAGGTGTACATGTCAGCCACTTTGCCCTGAACCAGCTCAAACTCGCCGATGGCCTGGCCGAACTGTTTGCGCTCGCGGATGTAGGGCACGGTTACGTCCAGGGCTGCCTGCATGATGCCCAGCGGGCCACCGGAGAGTACCAGGCGCTCGTAGTCGAGACCGCTCATCAGTACCTTGGCGCCGTTGCCTTCGCCGCCCAGGATGTTTTCCCGGGGTACTTTGCAGTCCTGGAATACCAGTTCACAGGTGTTGGAGCCGCGCATGCCGAGCTTGTCGAGTTTCTGGTGGCGGGTGAAGCCCGGTGCGTCATGCTCAACAATGAAGGCGGTAACACCGCGTGAGCCGGCCGAGGTGTCGGTCTTGGCGTAGATCACGAAGGTGCTGGCGTCGGGGCCGTTGGTGATCCACATCTTGTTGCCGTTCAGCACGAAGTGGTCGCCTTCGTCCCGGGCAGAGAGTTTCATGGAGATTACGTCGGAGCCGGCGTTAGGCTCGGACATGGCCAGGGCACCTACGTGCTCGCCGCTCACCAGTTTGGGCAGGTATTTTTTCTTCTGTTCTTCGGTACCGTTGCGGTGAATCTGGTTCACGCACAGGTTGGAGTGGGCACCGTAGGACAGGCCAACAGAGGCAGACGCGCGGCTGATTTCTTCCATGGCGATAACGTGCGCCAGGTAGCCCATGTCAGAACCACCGTATTCCTCGGAAACGGTAATACCCAGCAGGCCCATGTCGCCCATTTTGCGCCAGAGGTCCATGGGGAACTCGTTGTTGCGGTCAATTTCTTCGGCACGGGGGGCAATTTCGGAGGCCGCGAAGCCGTTGATCTGCTCGCGCAGCATGTCCAGGGTTTCACCAAGGCCAAAGTTGAGCTCTGAGTATTGTGATTTCATGTTAGTTACCTTTCCTATGATCTCTACTGGCAATTTTTTCAGACCGGACAGCTGGGGAGCAGGGCACCTGTTGATCGGGTGGTTTGCTGACTATCGCTGTTCGGCAGTGGTTGATTCTTCATCGTTGGCCGGCATCTTCTGTTCTTTCTTTCGCTTTTCCAGATCAGCCAATGCTTCACGGCACCGTGCTTCAGCGGTGTCCATTTCCATTTCGGCCATCGCGATGTCGTTCTTCTGTTGTTCGAGTTGAGCGCGCTTGCGGCCCAGGGTGTCCAGCATCAGCAGCAACTGCTTTTCGTTACCGCTGAGAGTCTCGTCCCACAAGTCGAACAGTTCTTTGGTTTCTGACAGGGAGAAGCCCATGCGCTTGCCCCTGAGAATAAGTTTCAGCCGTACACGATCCTTGGAACTGAAGATGCGTGTCTGCCCACGGCGCGTGGGCTTGAGCAGCTCCTGATCCTCGTAGAACCGGATGCTTCGGGTGGTCACATCGAACTCTTTGGCGAGCTCACTGATGCTGTATGTTTCTTTTTTGACCATAGCTATTTCCTTTTTAGAGCTAGGTTAGATAAAGTTTACGTAAACGTAAAGTATTTGCGGTCGACATTTATACAAAAAGATCCATCGGGATTCGCGAGAAAGGAGCAAACAATGGAATTCAAAAACGTTGCGGCGATTGTAACAGGTGGGGCCTCCGGCCTTGGTGAGGGCGCTGCCCGGGCACTGGCTGCGGCTGGTTGCAAGGTCGCCATTCTGGATGTTAACCAGGAACAGGGTGAGAAAGTGGCTGCAGATATCGGTGGCCTCTTTCTACATTGCGACGTCACCTCGCCAGACAGCGCGGAAGCGGCGATCACCGCAGCGCGTGAAGCCCACGGCCCCTGCGGTGTGGCGGTGAGCTGTGCGGGTATCGCCCCTGCCTCTAAGATTCTGGGCCGCGAGGGCGTGATGCCGCTGGAGAAGTTCAGCAAGGTTATTCAGGTCAACCTGATCGGTACCTTTAACATCCTGAGACTGGCGGCTGCTGATATGGCAACCCGTGAGCCCAACGCCGATGGCGAGCGAGGTGTGATCATCAATACTGCCTCCGTGGCTGCCTATGAAGGCCAGATTGGCCAGGCGGCCTACAGTGCATCGAAGGGCGGCGTGGTGTCTCTGACCCTGCAGTCAGCCCGCGAACTGGCCCGTGAGGGCATCCGGGTGAACACCATTGCCCCGGGTCTGTTCATGACGCCGATGTTGGCGGGTATGCCGGAGGAAGTTCAAGAGAGCCTGGCGGCGACCCTGCCGTTCCCGAAGCGTCTGGGTAAGCCCGAAGAGTTTGGCATGATGGTGGACCAGATGGTTCGCAACCCGATTTTGAATGGCGAAGTGATTCGTCTCGACTGTGCCCTGCGCATGGCGCCGAAGTAATAGCCTTAATTGGCGGGAGAAAGTAATGAGCAGCCCTGTTGATCAAGAAGAACTGGCCCTGTTCCGGGATTCGGTTATCAAGGCCCTCGAAACCGAGGTGAAGCCGCACTACGAAGCCTGGGAAAAGTCCGGCCTGGTGCCGCGTGAGCTCTGGAACACCCTGGGCAACGCCGGCATGCTCTGCGTGGATGTGCCGGAAGAGTGGGGCGGTTGTGGTGCGCCTTTCCAGTACTCGGTGGTGGTCGGCGAAGAGCTTGCCCGCATGGGCTTCGGTGCCCTGTCGACCAACGTTATGGTGCACTCAGACATTGTTGCTCCGTATCTGAGCCACATGGGCAGCGAGGAGCAGCGTCAGTACTGGTTGCCAAAGCTGGTTTCCGGTGAGGCGGTGGGTGCCATCGCCATGACCGAGCCGGGTGCTGGCAGTGACCTGCAGGCCATTCGCACCAGCGCCGTGAAAGACGGTGACGACTACATCCTCAACGGTTCCAAGACCTTCATTACCAACGGCCAGCACGCCGACATGGTAATTGTGGCGGCCAAGACCAATCCGACCGCTGGTGCGCGCGGGATCAGTCTGTTCCTGGTGGATACCTCTCTGTCGGGATACAGCAAGGGCCGTAACCTGGACAAGATCGGCCAGCACTCCGGCGACACCTCCGAGCTGTTCTTCTCCGATATGCGAATTCCTTCGTCCGCGCTGCTGGGCGGAGAGGGGCAGGGCTTCATGTACCTGATGAACGAGCTGCCGCGGGAGCGTCTGGTCATCGGTGCTTTGGGCGTCGCGGCGGCCCGTGGTGCGTTGGATCTGACCATTGCCTACGCCCAGGAGCGGGAACTGTTCGGTCAGAAACTGGCCCAACTGCAGAACACCCGTTTTGAAATCGCGCGCATGGAGACCGATTACCGCGTTAACCAGGCGTTCGTGAATCAGTGCATCGCCGAGTACGAGCGCGGTGATCTGGATGCTCCGACAGCCTCCATGGCCAAGTACAGCGCCACCGAGATGCAGTGCCGGGTAGCCGATGGCTGTCTACAGCTTTTCGGCGGCTATGGCTACACCACCGAATACCCGATTTCCCGGGCGTTCATGGATGCGCGGGTTCAGCGAATCTATGGCGGTACCTCGGAAGTCATGAAAGAAATCATTGCCCGCTCCGTCTTGGGCAGAGGTTGAGTTGAAAGGTGGGCAGAGGCTGACAAGCCAACAAGTTTTAGTGAGGAAAGTTTATGAGTGACAACAGCGTTGTAATTGCAGGCTCCGCCCGAACCCCCATGGGCGGCATGATGGGCTCACTGAGCTCGGTGCGGTCACCGCAACTGGGTGCCGAATCCATCAAGGCAGCCATCGAGCGGGCCGGGCTCCAGCCTGCGGATGTCCAGGAAGTGATCATGGGCTGCGTGTTGCCGGCCGGCCTCGGCCAGGCGCCTGCTCGTCAGGCCTCCCGCGCCGCGGGTATCCCGGACAGCTCCGGCTGCACCACCATCAACAAGATGTGTGGCTCCGGCATGCAGTCTGTGATTATGGCCCACGACCAGATCAAGGCCGGCACCAATAACATCATGATCGCCGGCGGCATGGAGAATATGAGCCAGGCCCCGTACCTGCTGCCCAAGGCCCGCTCAGGCATGCGCATGGGTCACGGCCAGGTGATGGACAGCATGTTCCTGGACGGTCTGGAAGACGCCTACGAAGGTGGTCTGATGGGCGTATTTGCCCAGCGCACCGCGGACAAGTACGACATCAGTCGCCAGGCCATGGACGAATTCGCCATCGGCTCCCTGCAGAAGTCCCTGGCCGCCATCGAAAATGGCTGGTTCAGGGATGAGATCGTACCGGTCATCGTGCCGGGCCGGGGCGGCGGTACCGTTGTCGATACCGACGAGCAGCCGGGCAATGCCAAGCCGGAAAAAATTCCGAATCTGAAACCGGCCTTCGCAAAAGACGGTTCGGTCACCGCCGCTAACTCCAGCTCCATTAGCGATGGCGCCTCGGCCCTGGTGCTGGCTTCAGCCGCTGAAGCCGACGCCCGCGGCTTGACTGCGCAGGCTCGAATCATTGCCCACGCGACTCACGCGCGCCTGCCGTCCGAGTTTACCCTGGCGCCCATCGGTGCCATTGAGAAGGTTCTGGTGAAAGCCGGCTGGAGCAAAGACGACGTCGATCTGTTCGAGATCAACGAAGCCTTCGCCGTGGTGACCCTGGCAGCCATCAACGAGCTGGGTCTGGCCCCGGAGAAGGTGAACGTCCACGGCGGCGCTTGTGCGCTCGGCCATCCCATCGGTTCTTCAGGCTCACGCATCCTGATCACCCTGATCAACGCCCTGAAGCAACGCGGCCTGAAGCGCGGTGTTGCCTCACTGTGCATCGGTGGCGGTGAGGGCACTGCGGTTGCTATCGAACTGATCTAATCGAATAACACAGTTTCCTGTGCTTGCACCCGCCCGACCGTCCGGTTTGGCGGGTGTTTTTTTGCACGGCCTTCTGGCACGAACCCTGCAAAACCCTCGGTGATACAGACGTAATGTTCCACTGCAGGCGGTTCCCTGTGAATTGCCCTGCGCCTTACTGGTGCACAATTAACTGAATCGAAGGGTAAGTGCCTCATGATGAACAAAGAGCTGATGACAGCAAAAATTCTGGAAGCCAAAGCGACCCAAGGTGTGTCCTGGGAAAAATTGGCTTCGGCGATTGGCCTGTCTCCCGTGTTTACCACCTCGGCCTGCCTGGGCATGAACAGCCTGACGGAAGACAAGGCCTTTGCTCTGTGCGAAACCCTGGGCCTGGATAAGGAAGTCGCCGAGACCCTGCAGGTGTGCCCCAAAAAATCCTGGGACGACGCCATTCCCCAGGACCCTCTTATCTACCGGCTGTACGAAATTGTCGGTGTGTATGGTGACACCCTGAAAGAGCTCATCCACGAGAAGTTCGGTGACGGCATCATGAGTGCGATCGATTTCACCATGGATGTGGAGAAGGAAGAAAATCCGAAGGGTGATCGGGTGGTTGTGACTATGAATGGGAAGTTTTTGCCTTATAAGGCTTGGTAGTTTTTTCGGCTCGTAGACTGGTTGGTTTGGGGGCGGGCTTCAAAGAGCCCGCCTCCTAACTCATGCCCGAAGCGAACGCGCCAAAGCCCCCTGATCGAGGACAACCTCCGCCACCGTATGCAACTTCAGCAACTGCGACTGAAGCATCGCAATGGGCCGGGTGCCTTCCAGGGTGAGGGCGATATCCAGATGCTCCCCGGCACTTTCGACTGCCATGCGGGCAATCTTAAAACCGCGAATGCGGACCACCTGACATAACCGCTCAAGGGCGGCGGCTTCCTGCGACATCCGACAAGTAATGGTGTAACTCGGCGTTGCGGGCTGGTTTTCAGAGTTCATGCAACTTGCTCCCTGTTCTGTTTGGCGGTGCGCTTGGTTTCGTCGATCATTTCGCGGTTACTGGCACCGGGTTTGACGATGGGCCAGACGTTTTCTTCACGGGCAATGGCAACGTGCAGCAGCATGGGGCCATCGTAGGCAAGGATGGTTTCGATGCCGCGGCGGATCTGATCGGTGCGTTCGATGTGCAGGGCAGGGATGTCGAACGCGCGGGCCATGGCGACGAAGTCCGGGTTGTCGTTAAGGTCGATCTGGCTTTCCCGATTGTTGTAGAACAGCTCCTGTTGCTGGCGGACCATGCCCAGGCACTGGTTGTCCAGGATGATCATTTTCAGCGGCAGGTTGTAGCGGCGAATAGTGGCCAACTCCTGGGCGTTCATCATGAACGAGCCATCGCCCGCGACGTTGATAACCGTGCTGCGGCGATCGGAAAACTGCGCGCCAATGGCGGCGGGCAAGCCAAAGCCCATGGTGCCCAGGCCACCGCTGGAGAGATGGTGGCGCGGGTGGTCGAACTGGTAATGCTGGGCCACCCACATCTGGTGTTGGCCAACGTCGCAGGCAATAACGGTGTCGTCCGGTGCAATACGGGACAATTGCCGCACGAAGGCCGGTCCGGTGATGGGCGCCAAAGGCTCCTCGTTGTCCGCGGCGCTGAAGCCGCCGGTGGTGTTCCAGGTGCGGCACTGGGTCTGCCAGTCGCCGATTGCCAGCGGTGACGATTCAAGCTCGGCGGTCATTGCCTTCAGAATGCCGTTCAAATCACCGCGCAGGGCCAAATCCACCGAACGCAGTTTATTGATCTCGGCGGCATCGGCGTCGATGTGGATGGTTCGGGCGTTGGGGGCAAAGGTGTCCAGTTTGCCAGTGGCCCGGTCATCCAGGCGGGCGCCGATGACCAGCAGCAGGTCGCATTCGTCGACGGCGCGGTTGGCGGCGCGGGAGCCGTGCATACCCAGCATGCCCAAGTGATGGGTGCTGTGTTTACCGCCGTTACCAATGCCTTTCAGGGTGACAACGCTGGGCAGGGCGGAGGTTTCGGAAAATTCGCGGAAGTTGTCTTCAGCGTGGGCCAGGCTCACACCGCCACCGCTGTAGAGCAGGGGCTTTCGGGCCGAGCGCAGCATGGCCACCGCTTCGGAAACATCGGTGCTGGTGGTAGCGGCACTCGCGGTCTGAGGCTCGCATGAGGGTGTTGGAGCCGATGCCAGCAATACGTCTTTGGGAATGTCGATCCATACCGGCCCGGGGCGTCCGCTCTGGGCAAGATCAATCGCTTCGTCCATGATCTCGGCCAGCTCGTCGGTGCTGTCCACCAGGTAACTGTGTTTGACGATGCCCAGGGTCATGCCCAGAACGTCGGTTTCCTGGAAGGCGTCGGTGCCGATCAGGCCGGAGGGCACTTGCCCGGTGATCACCAGCATCGGGATGGAATCCCGGTGGGCGTTGGCAACACCGGTGATCAGGTTGGTGGCACCCGGCCCGGAGGTGGCGATGCATACGCCCAATTGGCCACTGGCCCGGGCATAGCCGTCGGCGGCTAAGGCGCATCCCTGTTCGTGGCGACACAGCACGTGTTCGGTTCCGACATCATCCACGAGTGCATCGTAGAGCGGCATGATGCAGCCACCCGGGTAGCCGAAAACGGTGGAGATGCCGTGGCGATGGAACGCGTCGAGGATGTACTGTGCGCCGTTCATGATCGATGTTTTCCTTTTTGTGGCGGCAAAAAAAGCCCCCGGGACCTTTCGGTGCCGGGGGCTCTTGGTGTCTTGTCAGGTTGTTGCTATCTCACCCGCTTGTCCACGCAAAAGCCCCCGGACGGTACCACGACCACCAGGACAAGCTTCACTAGGACAATCACTGCGCTGAGATTCATAAGATCAACAATCTGCTCTGAATTCGTTAACTGCGTAAGGTTAGAATCTACCCCACGTTTTTAACCGGTTGCAACCGTTTCTTGTCAGTTTTTTCGTGCGGGCTCGGTGGCTGTGCCATCCGGCCCGCACAAAACGATCCTATTAGCTGCGAATTCTAGCTGCGAATTCGGCCAGCCATTTCACGGGCCTTTCGCGCCATGTTGTCCAGCTCCGGGACAGTGCGCAGGTTTTCTTCAGCCGCTTCGCTCATGCTTTCCGAGATCTCGGCCACTTCGGTTACGTTGCGGCTGATGTCTTCGCTGACGCTGGTCTGCTGCTCGGCTGCGGTGGCTACCTGAGTGGTAGCGTCGTTGACGCTGGCCATACGCTGGCTGATTTCGCTCAGAGTGTGTCGGACCGCTTCTACCGATTCGCTGCTTTCCTCGGCAACCACGCCGGAGGCCTGCATGTATTCGGTGGCATCCCGCGAGGCGGAGCCAATGGTCTCAATGATCTGGTCAATTTCCACCGTGGCTTCCTGGGTTTTGGCGGCCAGGTTGCGGACTTCATCCGCCACTACGGCAAAGCCACGTCCGGCTTCGCCGGCCCGGGCTGCTTCAATGGCGGCGTTCAGGGCCAGCAGGTTGGTCTGATCGGCAATTTCTCGAATTACCCGCATGACGTCGCCAACCCGGCGGCCATCACTGGCCAGTTGGTTCACCGTTTTGGCCGAGCTTTGGATCTGGTCGGTCAGCCGTCGCATGCTCTCGACCGCCTGGTTGATCTGCTGGTCAGCCTGCTGGGTCTGGCCCGTGGTCTCTGTCACCTGAGAGGCTACGGAAGCCGCGTGGTGGGCTACATCCTGTGCCGTTGCCGACATCTCGTTCATGGCAGTGGCAATTTGATCAATACGCTGGTGGGCCTGGTCAGACTGGGACGATACCCGGTCGGCATTGTTTCGGATCAGCGCTCCGGTATGCTCCATCTGGGTGGCGTTGCTCTGCATCAGACCACCGGTTTCGGCCAGGAAGCTGTGTAGCAGACGGGAGGTGTCTGCCAGTTTGCCGAGCTCATCGTTTCGGGTCAGGGTAGTGGGCTCAGACAGGTCACCCTTGCCCAGCTTATCGAGTTGTCCAATGAGCTGCTGGGCCGGTCGCACCACAGATCGGATCAGAACGATGACGCAGGCCAGGGTGCCGAGCAGAATCGCGGCGAACAGCAGGGTACCGATCTGCCAGGTGCTGGATTGTACCGATTCTTTCAGGTCACCAGCGTAAGTCAGACTGGACGCACGGATTAGGCTCGATGCCTCTTCAACCAGTTTGGCCGGCTCGCGGTCGATACCGGCTACCGCGGCGTCGCCGGCGGCGTGTTCATAGCCAGACTCCACAAAAGCTTCGAATCCTTTGCGGTAGGCGCTGCCCATACGCTCATGCGATCTGCGGAACTGGGTCATCAGCTTCTTGGCTTCCGGGTCTGTTAGCTTCGGAATCAGTTCGTTCAGCTCAGACTGTATTTCTGCTTCCCGCTCCTGGAACCGACCCCAGTATTTCTCGCGCTGGCCGTCGTCATCGCCTCGTATCAGAACGTTTTTCCATTCCTGAACCTGGGTCTTGAAACTGGCCAGTATGTCCTGCGCTTCAAGCGCATGAACCATTTCGCTACCAACCAGGCTGCTGTAATCGTCACCTGTTTCGAGCGAAGCCTTGAAATAGAAACCTGCCACAATCGCAATAACCAGGTTGGCGATAAATACGATGGTGAGAATGCGGTTGAGAATACTGCGGGAGTACCAATTCATTGGGTGGCCTTTTTGCAAGGGACGTAAATCGCTCATGCCAGCGAATGTCCCTATGCACCGGCTCTTAAGACTATAATCGGCGGATATTTCAGTTTCTTTAATTTTCGGGAGCAAATTCCGGGAATTTCATGCTTCTTTTTACGGTGCTTGCTAGATGGGTTCGTTTTGATGGTGTTGACGTCGAGCAATCCCCTGAGTGTTCTTTACCGGGATGAATGCCTTTTGGTGGTTCATAAACCCGCGGGGCTGCTGGTGCACCGAAGCCCGATCGATAAGCACGAAACGGAATTCGCGCTGCAATATGCCCGGGCACTGAACGGTGGTGAACATGTTTACCCGGTTCATCGGCTGGATCGGCCGACGTCGGGAGTGCTGGTGTTTGCGAAAGATTCAGAAACGGCACGGACACTCGGTCTGGCCATGATGGCGGGAGAGGTGAGCAAAACCTACCAGGCCGTAGTTCGCGGCTGGCCGGCGGAGTCCGGTTTCATCGATCATCCGTTGCGAGAAGAGCCGGAGGATCGGCGTCAGAAAGGCTCGGAACAGCCGGTGCGGGATGCTCGGAGTCGCTACAGAACCCTGGCGACCACGGAAATTCCGGTGGCAATCGAACGGTACCCGAGTAGCCGCTACGCGCTGGTTGAACTTTATCCGGAAACGGGGCGCAAGCATCAACTGCGCCGGCACATGAAGCACATTAACCATCCTATCATCGGCGACGCCAATCACGGTCGTGGTCGCCATAACCGGTACTTTGCCGAGAGGTTCGGGCAGGGACGGTTGATGCTCGCGGCCACGGGTATTGAATTTGCTCATCCGGTCACAGGCGAGACGCTGGTGATTGAAGCCGCGCCGGAATCCAGTTTCCAGCAGGTGCTATCGATCTTTCCGTGAGTTCGCAGTTTGTAGTTTTTTATGTTGTTTTGCTTCGAATGGTAGTAATTACCAGCAAGAACCGACTTCCTAAACGATAATGCGGTCGAAAACAACAAATTCTGAGCGGCGGATTACGGATGCCATTGTTGCGTGTACTGACCATTTTCTTCGGCCTGATGGTTGGCTTTTTCTCTCTCGTTGCTGCGGCTGCGGATCGCCAGGCTACCTGGGATCTGCAATCCAAGCGCATTGAACTCTCGCGCTTCGTTGATTACTGGCCGGAACCAGAGCTGCCCATGGGCATTGCGGACGTGACGGACCTTGATTCACAACGCTGGACGCCGAATAACAGTGAAAGCCTCAGCCTGGGCTATGGAAAATCGGCTTACTGGTTTCGGTTAGCGGTGGAAAATCCAACCGACCAAGCTCTGCAGCCCGTGATGGAAATCGCCTACCCGGTACTGGATCGGATAGAGATCTTCATCAATCCGGAAAGCGAAGGCGCCGAACCTTTAGTGCTCGGCGACAAGCAGCCATTTCATGCTCGGCCCATCGAGCATCGTAACTTCGTGGTTCCCCTGAATCTGGCGGCCGGCGAGCAAACCTGGATTTACCTGCGGGTGGAAACCACCAGTTCCATGCAGGTGCCGCTGATCTTGTGGGAGCAGGACAACTTCCTTTCCGCAGAGCAGGCGCGCAGCATCTTCCAGGGGTTTTATTACGGCATTATCCTGGTCATGGTGCTTTACAATCTGTTCGTGTTTATGGCGGTCAAAGAGCAGAGCTTTCTGCATTATGTTGGCTATATCACGGCAATGCCCCTGTTCCTGGCCAGCCTCCATGGCTTGGCCTTTCAGTATCTCTGGCCGCAGGCAACCTGGTGGAATGACCAGGCAATCACCGTGTTTCTGAATCTGGCTCTGGTGTTCGGCGGTACGTTCAGTCTTCGATTCATCAATGTCTCACCCAGCAATCACCCGTTTCTACACCGGTGGGCGGTCGGGGTCGTCGTGGCCGCCGCTGTGCTCGCGTTCGCGGGTTTGATGGTGCCTTACAAGTATCTGATTCTGCCCACCATATTGCTGGCTTTCATTACCTGTTCCACCATGTTGGTGATGAGCATTGTTCGGTGGATTCAACAAGATCCAGCGGCCCGCTACTACACCTTTGCCTGGGTATCCATGCTGTTCGGCGGTATGGTGCTGGCGCTGAGCAAGTTCACGGTTTTGCCGCGAAACCTGTTGACGGAAAATGCCACCCAGGTTGGCTCCGCGCTGGGTGTGATTCTGCTGTCCATTGCCCTGGCAGACCGTCTGGAAAGGGAAAAGAAGCGGGTTTTCGAAACCCAGCAGCGACTGATTCGTGAAGAACGTAAAGCGCGAATGGCCCAGGAAAAATCTTTGCAGGTGCAGAGGGAGGCCAATACCCAGCTTGAAGAACGGGTTCAGCAACGCACCCAGGACCTGGAACACCTGAACGAGCAGTTGCAGGAGCTCAGTGCCACCGACGCCTTAACCCGGCTAAAGAACCGTGGGCATTTTGATCGGATCTTCCAGTCGGCTGTGGTGCGGGCTTACCGGTACGATGAAATCCTGTCGCTGTTGGTGCTCGACATCGATCACTTCAAGAAGTTTAACGATACCTACGGCCATCTGGTCGGTGACGACTGTCTGAAGATGGTGTCTCAGTGCATCCAGAAATTCATCACCCGCCCTCAGGACCTGGCAGCCCGATACGGTGGTGAGGAATTCGTGGTGCTGCTGCCCGAGACACCGATGAGTGGTGCCCTGAAAGTTGCTGAACGCATCCGGTTGGAGATCGAAAATACCGCTTTCCCGGTCTCGGGCGATGTGGTGCATCTAAGCGTCAGTATTGGCGTGTGCAGCGTGTCTCCAGCCAAGGCTGATGCTACCAAGGATATCTTCAAGTGGGCGGACGAAGCCCTGTACGAGGCCAAAGGCCAGGGTCGTAACCGGGTGGTGGCCTGGAATGCGGACGGTCAGCCCATGGTTTCACACGTCTCACCGGCCTGACGGCTGGTCGTTGCCTGATAGAGTAGCGGCCAGGGCGCCTCTGCCTCCAGGGTAAAGGCCAGGTCCAGCAACGTCTGCTCGTCGCCATGACGCCCCATGAACTGAACGCCCACAGGAAGATTGTCTCCGGTTACGCATGCGGGCACCGCAATGGCGGGTGCGCCGGTTGCGTTTGCCAGTGGGGTAAAGCCGACGTATCGGGTGAGCCGCTCAAACAGGGTGTCGAAGGGTATTTCGGGGCTCAGATAACCCAGCTCCGGGGTTGTGTGACCGAGCACTGGAGTTAAAACCGCGTCAAAACCGGCGATGGCTTTGGCGTAGTCCTGGCGGGAGCGGCGCAGGCGCCAGAGGGCGCCAGGCAAGCGATAGAACTGTCGTTTGAACGTGCGGGCCAGGCCTGCGGTCAGTCCGTCTACCCGGTGCTTATCAAAGCTCGGGTGCATGAGTTTTCGCCCATTGACCTTCACACCGAAAGCCAGGAAAGCCCAGTACAAGGCGAAGTCGCCGGGGAAGGACTCTGCCACCGGAATGGGAATCGGCTCAATTCGGTGACCGAGCTTTTCCAACCGCCGGGCTGTTGCCTCTGCGGCTGCCCGGGTTTCGACGTCGGTGGTGTGGCCGTTGATGGAATCCAGAACCAGTCCAATGGTGAGGCGTCGCCCGGACGGGCCTTCCAATCGGCCAATTCCCGGCAGTGAACGAGGTTTGAAATAATGTTCAGCCTCGGCCATGAAATTCGCGGTATCCCGCACTGATCGGCTGACGATTCCGTCGCTTATAATATTCACCGGCAGCGTTCGGGCGGCGTCGTTGTCAATCAGGCGCCCACGACTGGGTTTCAGGCCGACCAGCCCACAACAGGCCGCCGGAATGCGGATGGAGCCTCCGCCATCGTTGGCATGCGCCACGGGTACCACTCCGGCGGCGACCAGTGCTGCAGAACCACCGGAAGAGGCACCAGTGGAGTAGTCGAGATTCCAGGGGTTGCACGAAGGCGCATCGTGGGCCGGTTCGGTGCTGGCGTTAAAGCCGAATTCCGGCAGTGAACTTTTGCCCAGACAGATGAAGCCCTGATCGAGCAACTGCCGGGCAAAGGGGCTGGTTTCGGTGGCAATCGATTTGGGGACCGCGGCTGATCCATGATGAGTGGGCAGGCCCTGAATGTTGGTGTTGTCCTTGATCACCGTTGGCACGCCGGCGAAAAAAACCGAGGTTTTGGACGGTGTCTTCAGGTCGAGCCGGCCCGCCATATCCAAAGCTCGCTCAAAGTCCCCCGTTGCAAGGCCCCGAATCCGGGGGTCCACCGAGCGTGCACGCGCTACCGTTGCCTGGGTCAGTTCGGTGGCAGAAACCTCACCACGCTTAAGCTGCTCCGCCAGGCCGGTGGCGTCCGCCGTACCCAGGGCATCGTCGGTGAAGGCGTGGAGCGATTGGCTAGGGCGGAAGATTGTGGACGATGCTGCCATGGCTGGATTCCTGATTGTTGGGCACGGATCGACTTTACTGCAATCCCCGGGCTCGCAACATGGCATATGAGGAAAGTGTGAGCGGCTTCAATCAGGCCGAACGTCACCTTGCTCATAAATCCGCTTTTCACCGGCCTTTTCAAATAATAAGCTTGCAGCTCGATAAAGTAGAAAGCGAGCCAGATGGAATCTTTAGAACCTTTAATTCGCCACTTTCTTGGCATCTTTTTTCTGATGATTGGCCTGCAATTCAGCGGGCGGTCGCTGGGGTTGTATCAGCGCATGCAGTTCTCCCACATCAACTATGGGAAAACGGGAACGGCGCCCTGGTGGCATCGGCAGATCTTCAACGTCTTCCGCACCTTGATCGTCAGTGTCTGCGTGATTCGGATTTTCGTTGATATTGATGCCTGGCTGGGAGTGATCCCGTCACTGTATCAGTGGCCGGTACTGTTGGTGGGGATGTTGCTGCTTTTGGTGTCGTTTACCAGCGTGAATTATCTGCAGGCCTATATGCACGAAGACTGGCGCTCCGGTATCGATCCCCGAAAGGAGGGTCGGAAGCTGCTCACCGGAGGCCCGTTTGCCCGATCCCGAAACCCGCTGTTCATCAGCGTGATTACCGGACAACTGGGTTTCTTTCTGGCGCTCCCGAGTGTCTTCTCATTGGTTTGCCTGATCGTCGGTGTGCTGGTTATTACCCGGCAGGCAAGGGAAGAGGAAAAGGCACTGGCCAGTGACTTCGGCAGCGAATACGACGACTATCGAGCGCGGGTGCCTCGCTGGTTTTAGGCAAACCCGCGCCCGGCCAGATTAGCTGGCTTTCTTGCGGGCGTCCTTGATCACGTCGTAGGCGTGGCTGATGTCCCGCGTCCGCTCTTCCGCCATTTCCCGCATACTCTCTGGCATGCCCTTGCCGGCAAGTTTATCCGGGTGGTTCTCACTCATCAGTTTGCGATAGGTCTTCTTCAGTTCGGCGTCGCTGGCGGAGGGTGAAACTCCCAGAACCTTGTAGGCGTCGTCGATCTGTTGGCTTGAGGAACGCTGGCCAGCGCCGGCACCGGCTTGCCCATTGTGAGCGCCTCGCAGCATGGCCTCCAGCTGGTCTAGCTGGCTTTCCGGCAAGCCCAGGCCGCGGGCAATACGCACCAGCATGGCGTGCTCGTCCGGATGGATAACGCCATCGGCGGCAACTGCGGATACCTGGACTTGCAGGAACATCTGCAGGAAGGCCGGCTGGCTACCGCTCATGCGCAGGAAATGCTGAAGTTCCGCATCCAGGTCGAATTCCGGAGCCTTACCGCGATTGAAGGCGGCTCGGGCCTTGGCGCGCTGGTTTTCGTTCAGGCGGAAACGGGCAAACATAGCCTCCGCCATTTGGATTTCATCCCGGGAGACCACGCCATCAGCCTTGCAGAGGGCGCCCATGACGGCAAAGACCGACTCGATGAAGCCGGACTGGATGGAGTGGAGCTTACCGATCAACCGGCTTTTGAGGCGGTTGAATACAAAGGCGCCGATGGCTGCACCGACCAGAAAGCCAGCAAATTTGCCAAAGGCGTAACCAATTAATCCCCCTAATAAAACGGCCAACAGCATTTAACAATCCTTAATTCGGTATGGAACAGTCCATAGAATATACGGGTTTTCTTGTGCGGATTCATGAACAGGCCTTCATGGAGTTCGAAAATTCGATCCGGCGTATGCAGAGAACATGCTGGAAACACGCTTAGAAAGTAACCCACAATGATGTGTGTACCTGCGAAAGTGAGACGCCGACAATGACTCAAGATCTGTTTGCCGATCTGCCCGAAGAGCCCCGCACCGAGACGATTACGGAAGGCGCATTGGTGTTGCGCGGGTTTGTGTCTAAACAGGCTGAAGAGTTATTGCTCGGTATCCTGCAGGTCACCAGCGCGGCGCCACTGCGCAAGATGCAGACGCCGGGCGGGCACATCATGTCGGCCGCCATGAGCTGTTGTGGCAATCAGGGCTGGGTAACCGATGTTACCGGGTATCGGTATCAGGCCACAGATCCGCTTTCCGGCCAGCCCTGGCCGGCCATGCCCAACGTCTTTGCCTCGGTGGCCAAGGACGCCGCCGAGGCTGCCGGTTTTTCAAACTTCCAGCCCGATGCCTGCCTGATCAACCAGTACGAACCCGGTGCGAAAATGGGGCTGCACCAGGACAAGGATGAGCTGGATTATGAGCAGCCAATTGTGTCGGTCTCACTTGGTTTATCCCAGGTGTTCCAGTTTGGTGGCCTGAAACGCAACGAACGGCCGGTGAATGTGCCTCTGGCTCATGGTGACGTGGTGGTGTGGGGAGGGCCTTCTCGTCTTCGTTACCACGGTGTTTTGCGACTGAAGGCGGGTGAGCATTCGCTGACTGGAGGCTATCGGTACAATCTCACCTTTCGTCGGGCCCGCTGACTCACATTGAAACCTGCTGACTACTGCAGCCAGGCAACGATTAACCCGGCAATCAGCGACAGAGCCATAGGGATGCCCACCAGCAGACCGGTTTGTCTGTTACCCAGGGCCCAGGCCAACCCCGATTTCGTCAGGTTATTGCTGGCGGCCGCAATGACAATGCCGATCACGGCGACGTCCATATCCAGGGTCTGGGTCGACATTCGGGTCAGCGACAGGGTGATGGCGTCCACATCAGCAATGCCGGAGCTGGCCGCAAGCATGTATATGCCGGAGTTACCGAGCCACTGGGTCAGGTACTCGCCCAGTAGCAGGATCGCTACCAATAAAAGGCCAAACACCAATGCCGCCTTCAGATCCAGCGGGTTCTGGTGCAGCGGCGACTGGTTTGATTCCGGTTGCTGTGAGTGGCGTTGCCAGATCAGGAAGGCGGGGCCATAGAGCAGTGCGGTCATGGTTACAATTGGCCAGACCAGGCTGGGCAAAAGATCACGATTGATAATGAAGCAGTACACCAGAATCCGGGGGAACATGGTGCCGCAGGCAATCAGAATGCCGGTGGCGAACTCCGGGGTCAGTTGCGGAGTATGGGCGGATTGACGGGCATAGTGCAGGGTCAGCGCGGTGGAAGAACTTAAACCGGCGAACAGGCCGGTAAACAGGATGCCCCGCTGGGTGCCAGCGACGCGAATGGCGAAATAGCCCACGAACGAGATTGAGGCGATCAACACCACCATCCACCAGATTTCACGGGGGTTAAGCACGCCGCCCGGTCCCATTTTCTCGTTGGGAAGCAGTGGCAGCACCACAACAGAAATCAGCAGTAGCCGGAATGCAGCATCAAGCTCGTGGGCCTTGAGCTTGGTGAGCCAGTTATGGATGTCCTCTTTGTTGTCGAGGATGATCGCGGTAATAACCGCTGCAGCGGTGGCCATGATCGGGTCGACGGCCACGGCAATGGCGCCGAAGCAGAAGGTCAGGACCATGCCGACCAACCCGGTGATGCTGAAATCGCGGACGTGCTCCAGGCGTTGGCTGTAGCCGACAATGCCCATGGTGACCACGCTTAACAGCAGAACTGGAAAGGCCCAGGGCGTAATGGCCTCCGACAGCACAGCGGATAAGCCCCCGAGTAAACCGATCAGGGCAAAGGTTCGAATGCCGGCGATGCGTTCGCCCGATTTCTGGTCTCGAGCGCCCCAGCCGCGCTCAAGTCCCACAATGGCACCCAGCAACAAAGCGACTGCCAGGTTGATAATGGTCTGGTTGGATGAAACAAACTGTGCGGCGACATCTTCCATGAGCGCTAAAGCCTCCAACAACCCTGGCCGTGAATCGGTCTTGCGGTGATCCCCCGTGAACTCGCCCCTTCATCCTTGAGCATAGTTGAGCACAGGTACAGCGGGTAACCCTTACCTTACTTGTACAGGGCGAATCTGGTAATATTCGCGCCCTTTATTTGCAACCCCTTTGAACAAAGCTCGCCGGATTACTGTGACCGCCAGTCCAGCCTGACGCCCGTTCCTGTTTTGTCTGTATCCACCTTTGGGAATGTGTTTTCGATTACCCCTGGTGACGGCCCGGCGACTTTGTAACTGATTTACCAATAACGGAATTCGACATGGTTAATACCCTGAAAAACCAATGGTTATCCAACATCCGCGGAGACCTGCTCGCAGGTGTCGTGGTTGCGCTGGCCCTGATCCCGGAGGCCATCGCCTTCTCCATCATCGCCGGGGTTGATCCGAAGGTGGGGCTGTACGCGTCCTTCTGTATCGCGGTCATTATCGCGTTTGTGGGTGGTCGGCCCGGTATGATTTCGGCCGCAACCGCGGCCATGGCGGTGCTCATGGTCACGCTTGTTAAAGAGCATGGTCTCCAGTACCTGCTGGCGGCGACGCTGTTGACCGGTGTGATCCAGCTGGTGGCCGGTTACCTGAAGCTGGGCAGCCTGATGCGGTTTGTTTCGCGTTCGGTGGTGACCGGGTTCGTGAACGCCCTGGCGATTCTGATTTTCATGGCCCAGTTGCCGGAGCTGACTAACGTCACCTGGCACGTCTATGCCATGACCGCCGCTGGCCTTGGCATCATTTACCTCTTCCCGCTGCTGCCTGTGGTGGGCAAGATCCTGCCTTCGCCGCTGGTGTGTATCGTTGTGCTGACGGCGGTCGCGGTTTTCCTTGGTCTGGACATCCGCACCGTGGGTGACATGGGCGATCTGCCTGACACCCTGCCGATTTTCCTGTGGCCGGACGTGCCGCTGAACCTGGAAACCCTGATGATTATCCTGCCGTACTCACTGCCGCTGGCGGTGGTGGGTCTGCTGGAATCCATGATGACCGCGACCATTGTCGACGACCTGACCGACACCGAGAGTGACCGTAACCGTGAGTGTAAAGGCCAGGGCATTGCCAACATTGGCTCCGGCCTGATTGGTGGCATGGCCGGTTGTGCCATGATCGGCCAGTCCATCATCAACGTGAAATCCGGTGGCCGTACCCGTCTGTCGACCCTGACTGCCGGCGTATTCCTGCTGATCATGGTGCTGGTACTCGACAGCTTGCTGGTGCAGATTCCGATGGCCGCGCTGGTTGCGGTCATGATCATGGTGTCGATCGGTACCTTCTCCTGGGAGTCGATCACGAATCTCAAGGAGCACCCGCTGTCCACCAACATCGTGATGCTGGTCACTGTGATCGTGGTGGTTGCCACTCATAACCTGGCGTTCGGTGTGCTGGCGGGGGTGCTGCTGGCAGCGCTGTTCTTTGCCAACAAGATTGGCCACTACATGATGGTGGACTCGTCGCTGGATGAGACTACCGACACCCGCACCTACACCGTGGTTGGTCAGGTGTTCTTCAGTTCCTCAGAAAAACTGATCCAGGCCTTTGATTTCAAGGAAGCAGTCGATAATGTGGTTATTGATCTGAGCCGGGCTCACTTCTGGGACATCACCGCCGTTGGCGCACTTGATAAGGCCGTGATTAAATTCCGCCGTGAGGGCGCCGATGTCGAAGTGATTGGCATGAACGAAGCCAGCGCCACCATCGTTGACCGGTTCGGCGTGCACGATAAGCCGGAATCGGTTGATCAGCTGATGGGGCACTGACATGAGCCAGACCAAAGAATCCGGTGACGATCGCAGTCAGAATAACAACCACAACGATCAGCAAGGCGAGGTTGAGATGTTACGAGTAGTGGCCTGTATCGATGGTTCCCGCGCTGCACCGGCGGTGTGCGATTACGCCGCCTGGGCCAGCAAGCACATGCAGAACCCGGTGACGTTGCTTCACGTTCTGGACGAAGAGCGGTATCCGGCGGAGCCGGATCTGGCTGGCAACATTGGTCTGGGCAGCCGCGAGCAGTTGCTGGACGAGCTGGCCGAACTGGACCGCAAGCGTTCGAAGCTGGCACTTGAGCATGGCCATCATATGCTGGATGAGGCTGAGCGACGGGTGAAAGATGCTGGTGTGGCCAAGGTCGCCAAGCGCCAACGTCACGGTGACCTGACCGAATCGCTGCTGTCCCTGGAGAACCAGACTCGCCTGCTGGTAATGGGGCTGCATGGAGAAAGCAGTTCCGACCGTGACGTTCACATTGGCAGCCAGCTTGAGACCGTGATTCGCAGCATGCACCGGCCCATCCTGCTGGTGCCGGACGAATTTACCGCGCCTAAGAGCGCCATGCTGGCCTTCGACGGCAGCGACACCGCCTTCAAGGGCGTGGAGTTGCTGGCGGGTAGCCCAGTCTTGAAAGGCATGCCGTTGCACCTGGTGATGGTGGGTGCCGACACCAACGATCGTTGGGAACAGCTGAAAAAGGCTGAGAAGATGCTGGCAGGCCTGGAATCCGAAATCACTCTGGCGATCCGCGCTGGTGATGTCGAGCCCACGCTGCACGCCTATCAGGAAGAGCACGACATTGATCTGCTGGTTATGGGCGCCTACGGCCATTCCCGCATCCGTCAGTTCCTAGTGGGCAGTACCACTACCACGATGCTGAAAACGGCCGAGAAGCCGGTCGTTATTCTGCGCTGAATGCCATGCTTGCGGAAAGCTTTGTGAAAACGGCAGATGGCCTGCAAAGACGACTGTTGGAATTCGTCACATTGATGCTTGTGGTCATGATGGCCGGGTGTCAGTCGTTTTCATTGTCTCCCGCCCGGGATGATTCTGGCCAGGCCCAGGGTGATGAGGTGCCAGTCACCCCGGAGTATTCGAGCAATTTCCGGAAAATTGATCAGGCACTTTCCCAGCTGAGCGATGCCTCTCTGCCGGAGAACCAAGCCGCTTATACTCAGGAAGCCGAACAATTAGTGACGCTTGGTGTGGATTTTCAGCGCCTGATTGAGGCCGGTCCGGCCTTGGATCCTGAATTCCGGCTTTGGGGCAGCTATTTCAACCGGCTGTCGGATACCGTGGAGGTTGTGGTGGCCGGTGATGCCAGTTTGGCCGAGGCCGACCGCCTCTACGAGCAAGCCGCCCGTCTTTACTCCCAGTTCCTTGAGCGTTCCCAGTTGCCCGAGCGGCCCTACAGAGCCGTGGATGGCGAGACCAGCGCTTACTTCGCGGGCAATTACTTTCTTTGCACCATGCCCGAGGTTATCGCTGACGGCTATGGCCGGCGTGGCCTGGAAGGTAACGACGAAATGGGTGGTGTGAGTGGGCACCTGGAGCAGGCCATGAATCGTTACCTGTCCGGGCCGTGCGAGCCGGACCTGATGTTTTCGGCGGCCGAAATGCTCTACGACTACGCCCTGATCTCCGGGCCGAACCGCTCGGCTTATCGCACCCGAATTGAACAGGCCGGCCCCGGCAAATCAGCGCCCTGGCTGGTGCTGCTGGATAACCTGCTGTCGGACTATGATCCGGCGCAGGCGCTGACCCATCTTGATCAGGCCCTGGCCGAAGCGCGCGCAAATCTGGAAGACGATGACGTGATCAGTGCGGAGTTTGCCAGTGAGGTGGAGCGCCAGCGTACGCTGTTGTTAGATGGGCAGACGGCAATTCGAACCCTTCGGTATCAGCCTTAACCATTCCTTGGAGCCTAGGCGTCGTTGCCTGCCGCCACGCCAGACGCCCAGGCCCACTGGAAATTATGCCCGCCCAGATGGCCGGTTACGTCCACCACTTCACCGATGAAGTACAGGTTCGGGCACTCCAGTACTGACATATTCTTTGACGACAGCTGCCGGGTGTCCACGCCGCCGAGGGTCACTTCTGCGGTGCGATAGCCTTCGGTGCCCGCGGGTTTGATTTGCCACTGGCCGAGCGTCTCAGCTACCTGTTCCAGATCGCTGTTCTTGTAGCCCTGCAACGGGCCGGTCCAGCCGTGTAATTCGTTATAGGCCTGGGCAAAGCGCTTGGGCAGGTGCTGGGCCAGGTAATGGGCGACGGTGGACTGGGGCTTTTGTTGGCGCAAGGCCAGCAAGTCCTCGTTAATGCGCTGGCTTGGAAGCAGGTTCACCGACAGCGTATCCCCGGGTTGCCAGTAGCTGGAAATCTGCAACATCGAGGGGCCGCTGAGGCCACGATGGGTAACCAGCATAGGTTCGCGGAAGTGCTGGTTTTGGCAGGCAACGTCCACCGGGCAGCTGACGCCCGACAGCGGGGCAAGCTGTTCTTTCAGTTCCGGATGCAGCGTGAACGGCACCAGGCCCGCGCGCGTGGGCAGTACCGAAAGCCCGAACTGTTTGGCCAGGTCGTAGCCAAAGCCGGTAGCGCCCATGGTGGGAATGGACAGTCCACCACAGGCGACCACCAGGGATTCACAGGTGAGAGTTCCGGCGAGAGCGCCGGTGCTGGTGTTCACCTGGTAACCGGATTCGGTTGCACGGACATCGGAAACGGACGTCTTCAGCCGGACTTCGGCACCGGCCCATTCGCACTCGGTAAGCAGCACGTTCAGGATGTCTTTCGCGCTGTCCCGGCAAAACAGTTGCCCGGCGGCTTTCTCTTCATGCTCAACGCCGTGGCGCTCCACGAGTTCCAGGAAGTCCTGCGGGGTATAGCGCTTCAGGGCGGAAATGCAGTAGTACGGGTTATCGGACAGGAAGTTGGCCGGCGTGCTGTTCAGGTTGGTGAAGTTGCAGCGTCCACCACCGGACATGAGGATTTTCTTGCCCGCCTTGTTGGCGTGATCGACGACCAGCACCTTGCGCCCACGGTAGCCCGCGGTTGCAGCACACATGAGACCGGCGGCACCGGCACCAATGATAATTACGTCGTAATCCGAAGCCATGAATTATCGCAGCGAGGGGAATGTGCGGGGCATTATACGTGGCGGTAGGAGCAGATAGAAATCAGTAGGAACACAGGCCCGACGATGACCGAAACAACGCCGGGCCTTTGTGCCTCAGCTGTCTTTCAGCGTTGCCATATCAATGACGAAGCGGTATTTCACATCGCCTTTTTTCATCCGCTCGTAAGCGTCGTTGATGTTGTGGATGTCGAGCATTTCCACGTCACAGCTGATGTCGTGCTCGGCACAGAAATCCAGCACTTCCTGGGTTTCTGGCATGCCGCCGATCAGCGAACCGGCCAACACCCGGCGTTTGAACACCAGGGCCCCGGTTTGCAGTGCCGGCTCCAGGGGTTCGAGCAGTCCCACCATGATGTGGGTGCCGTCGTAGCTCAGGCAGTTAAGGTACGGATTGATGTCGTGCTGAACCGGCACGGTGTCGAGCATGAAATCAAAGGCCTCAGCTGCTGCCGCCATCTGGTCTTCGTCGGTGGAGACCACTACATAGTCGGCGCCCTGTTTTTTGGCTTCGCCAACCTTGCTTTCGGAGCGAGTGAAGATGGTGACTTCGGCGCCCAGCGCCTTGGCAAATTTAACGCCCATGTGTCCTAGACCGCCCATGCCAATCACGCCAACCTTATGACCGGGTTTCACGCCGTAGTGGCGCAGCGGCGAATAGGTGGTGATACCGGCGCACAGCAGTGGTGCAGCCTTTTTGATATCCAGTTTGTCGGGAATGCGCACCACAAACCGTTCACTGACGACAATACGCTCGGAATAGCCGCCAAAGGTGATGGAGTGGTCGTGGCGATCTTCGCCATTGTAGGTGCCGGTCATGCCTTCGCTGCAGTACTGCTCCAGGCCGGCTTCACACGCCGAGCAGGTGCGGCAGGAATCCACCATGCAGCCAACACCGACAACGTCACCCTCCTGATAGGCTTTCACGCCTGGCCCCACCGCCGTTACTCGGCCGACGATCTCGTGACCGGGGACGACTGGGTACTGGGTAACACCCCAATCGTTCTGGGCGAAGTGGATGTCGGTATGACAGACGCCGCAGTAATCGATTTCAATGGCAATGTCGTCGTTTCGCAATGAACGCCGGTCGATGTCATGTGGTGCCATGCCAGAGGTTGAAGACTGTGCCGCATAGGCCTTGGTCGCTGTCATGAGCTGGGCTCCTTTTTCGGGAATGAACCTGAATATACTCCTGATAGCGCCGAATCTATCACCCTCTGGCATTGCCATTATGTAACTGGCGTCTGGCCAGCGCCGCTTAGAGCTG
Source organism: Marinobacter sp. LA51 (assembly GCF_030297175.1). NCBI lineage: Bacteria > Pseudomonadati > Pseudomonadota > Gammaproteobacteria > Pseudomonadales > Marinobacteraceae > Marinobacter > Marinobacter apostichopi. The sequence goes on from NZ_AP028070.1 coordinate 1,221,827, forward strand.
AACCGAACCTTCCATGAAGAACGCGGCCTGCCCGGCAATGGCCACCCGGTCGCCCTGTAGTTCACAGCGCAGCACGCCCCCGCGTTTCGAAACCTGCCGGGCATCCAGCTTCGTTTTTTCCAGCTGTTCTGCCCAGTAGGGCACCAGTACGCTGTGGATCGATCCGGTTACCGGGTCTTCATCGATACCCGCACCCGGGGCAAAGTAGCGGCTGACAAAATCGCAGTTGTCGCCTTTTGCCGTCACGATCAGCCCCTGGTTACCCAGCTCCTTGAGTTTGCGTAAATCGGGCTGGGCGGCGCGCACAGCCGCTTCACTGTTCAGAACAATCATGTAATTAGTGTCGTTGGGCACGAAATAGGCCGTGTCCGGCGCTGATTCAAGAGCGTCACGGATGACCGTTGGGGTTGCCTGCTGTTCAAATGCGAGGTTGGGGAAGTCGAGGACCAGCCAGCCATCGCTATTCTGGCGAACACCAAGCGGCCCGCTCTTGGAGACAAAGCGAATGCTGTCTTTGTGCCAGCCCAGCTTGTTGAAAATGATCCAGGCACTGGCCAGCGTGGCGTGGCCGCACAGGGGCACTTCGATACCCGGGGTAAACCAGCGGATGTGAAAGTCGGCGTCATCCTGTTCGGGCAGTGGCACGAAGAACGCAGTTTCGGACAGGTTATTTTCAAAGGCCAAGGCCAGCATGGTGGCATCCGGCAGCCACTCATCCAGCGGCATGACAGCAGCGGGGTTTCCGCCGAAAACCCGGTCGGTAAAGGCGTCTACCTGGTAAATGGGGTAAGTCATAGTCGATTCTCCTTCAAAGGTGTTGTCAGCATGGGATTATTGTGCCGAATGGTCAGGGCCCAGTGTGAAGCGTCACAGACACGCGTAACAGATTCAGTTAGGATTTCTTTGAACCGGTACAGATTGTTCTGGCAAGAAACTGTGCTGGTCATATTTCCGGCAAGCTGTGCTCATGGGGTAGCCCGGAAATCTGTTGCAATGGCAGTCTGGCAGTCAGAACCCAGGGCGTGTCAGGGGTGATGGAACAAGGGCGACGAGGGCAACAAGATGGGCGTTTTATACAACCAGGTGGCGGATCAAATGCAGGCCCTGATTCAACAGGGTGTCTATCGGGACGGTGACCGCCTGCCCGGCGTGCGGGTGCTCAGCCGGCAATTCGGCGTGAGTATCTCCACTGTCCTGCAGGCGCACCAGACACTCGAAGGGCGCGGCTACCTGGATGCCCGGGAGCGCAGCGGCTACTTCGTGCGTCTGCCGGCCCTGGATGCCCCGGAGCCGGTCATGCAGAAACACCGGGCCAAGCCGGTGCCGGTGACGGCGCGGGAGATGGCGCTGGACCTGTGTGCCGACGAGCAAAAACAGATGGTGCCCCTGGCCACCGCCATTCCGCACCCGGATTACCTGCCGCTGCGTCAAATTCAGCAAAGCACCCTTTGGGCTGCCCGGCGTGGCCTGGAAACCATGGACTATGCGTTTCCCGGTAAGGAGTCATTCCGGCGCCAGATAGCACAGCGAATGGCGACCCTGGGTGTACCGGTTTCGCCCGACGACGTGCTGGCCACCAACGGTGCCCAGGAAGCGATTATTCTGGCGCTTCGGGCGGTGACACAGCCGGGGGACATAGTTGCGGTGGAGACACCGTCGTTTCCGGGCATTCTGCAGGCCCTGGAAGTGGTGGGGCTTCAGGTTATCGAGATTCCGACCCATCCTTCTGACGGTCTGAGCCTGGAGGGATTGCAGCTGGCCCTCGATAAGTGGCCATTGAAAGCCTGCGTGGTGGTGACCAATCACAGCAACCCCATGGGCGCGCGAATGCCCGATGAACGCAAACAGCAGTTGGTATCCATGCTGGCCGCGACCGGGGTGCCACTGATTGAAGACGACATCTACGGCGATCTGTACCACACCGGCGACCGGCCAAAGCCAGCCAAGGCGTTTGACCGGACTGACAACGTTATTTACTGCAGTTCCTTCTCCAAGACCATCTCGGCGGGGCTGCGCCTCGGATGGATGCTGCCCGGGCGGTACATGGCGGCGGCCCGTCAGCACAAGTATTTCGCGAATCTGGCGACGTCGTCCATTTCTCAGCTGGCAGTGGCGCATTTTCTGGAGCAGGGCAGCTACGACCGCTACCTCCGTTCAGCCCGGCAGCATTACCGGGAATCCTGTGAGCGGATGCGAGCGGCGATCACTCGCTCGTTCCCGGAGGGCACCGCAGTCAGTCGGCCCCAGGGTGGCTTTGTGCTGTGGGTGCAGTTGCCCGATAACATTTCCGGCACTGGTGTGTTCCAGAAAGCCCGAGCCGAGAATATCAACGTGTCGCCCGGCCTGATGTTCTCGACCACCAACAAGTACGATAACTGCCTGCGGCTGAACAGCGCCAACCCCTGGACCGAGCGCATTGAGCAGGCGGTGGCGCGGCTGGGTGCTTTGGCCCACGCGGAGCGGGACAGCGGCTGTTAGTGTTCCAGTAGGCGCATAGGTCATGCGCCTTTGGTGTGATATATCCACTGTGGCAGTTCAAATACTATGCTTTGAAGAGCAAGGACACGGAAGCGCTGGGAGCGCCCCGAATCCGCCATAAGAATATTTGCATAAGAACCTTTTCCATAAGAACAACAGTGCCCAGAGAGGAACCCCTTATGACCTCAATCTTCGATCAGGGCCTTGCGCCCGTTGACGCCAATTACGCCGTCCAGTCCCCCGTCGATTTTATTGAACGCACCGCCAGTGTGTACCCGGAGTTTCCGGCGGTCATCCACGGCAAGCTGCGCTACACCTGGGCCCAGACCTACGAGCGCAGTGTGCGCCTGGGTTCGGCGCTGAAAAAGCGTGGCATTGGTCGGGGTGACACCGTCGCGGTGATGCTGCCGAACATTCCGGCTATGGTGGAGAGCCATTTCGGGGTGCCTATGATCGGCGCGGTTCTGAATACCCTGAATGTTCGGCTGGATGCCGAGGCCATTGCCTTCATGCTCGAACACGGCGAAGCAAAAGTCATCATCGCCGATCGCGAGTTTGGTGCGGTGATTAACGACGCGGTCAGCCGGCTGAAACACAAACCCCTGGTGATTGATGTTGATGACCCGGAATACGGTGAAGGCGTTCAGGTCAGTGACTTCGACTACGAAGCGTTGCTGCAGGAAGGCGATCCCGACTTCCAGTGGAGTTACCCGGCGGATGAATGGGACGCCATTTCCCTGAATTACACCTCGGGCACCACCGGCAATCCCAAGGGTGTGGTCTACCACCACCGCGGCGCCTACCTGAATGCGCTGGGTAACCAGGCGGTATGGTCCATGGGCATGCATCCGATTTATCTCTGGACCCTACCGATGTTCCACTGCAACGGCTGGTGTTTTCCGTGGACCATCACGGCCATGGCAGGCACCCATGTGTGCCTGCGCCGGGTAGATCCGGAAAAGATTCTGCAGCTGATTCAGGAGCACCAGGTGACGCATATGTGTGGTGCACCGATTGTTCTCAATGGTCTGCTTAATGTGCCTGAATCTGCCCGGGCCACCATCGATCACGAAGTGAAGTCCATGACCGCCGGTGCGGCGCCGCCGGCCCAGGTGATCGGTGCGATCGAGGAAATGGGTATTCAGGTGACTCACGTATACGGACTGACCGAGGTTTATGGTCCGGTCACCGTGTGTGCCTGGAAATCGGAATGGGATCAGCTGCCCCTGCACGACCGCGCCCGCAAGAAAGCCCGTCAGGGTGTTCGTTATCAAACCCTCGGTGGCACCATGGTGGGTGACTCCAACACCATGGAACCGGTACCGAAAGATGGCGAAACTATTGGTGAAATCTTCCTGCGCGGCAACACCGTGATGAAGGGCTACCTGAAGAATCCAAAGGCAACCGAAGAGGCCTTCCGGGGTGGCTGGTTTCACACCGGAGATCTGGCGGTGTGGCACGAGGATGGCTACATGGAAATCAAGGACCGCCTGAAGGACATCATCATTTCCGGCGGCGAGAATATTTCCACCATTGAGGTAGAGGATACTCTCTACCGTCATCCCGGAGTCATGGAAGCGGCTGTAGTGGCCCGTCCCGATGAGAAGTGGGGCGAGACGCCCTGTGCCTTCATCACCCTGAAGCCGGACGCCGGCGACGTCAGCGAGGCGGATATCATCAGCTTTTGTCGTCAGCATCTCGCCGGATTCAAAGTACCGAAAACCATTGTTTTTTCGGAGCTGCCAAAAACCTCGACTGGCAAGATTCAGAAGTTTGTTTTGAGGGATCAGGCGAAAGATCTGGACTGACTTTGCTGCGGCGATCTCTGGTTTAACGCTGGAGGCCGCTGCGTGAGTGATTCCGCAAGGAGGCGAAAGCCTCCTTTTTTGTGCCTGTCGGTTGTTATGACAGGATGTCATTTGGTGACAAATTGTCCTGCTGGTCCCGCAAAGCCTTTCTCTGCTGCAAAGTTCGGGTTTACACTGAATCTGATGGTGATTTTTTAACCGCTGTTCACAGCCAATAACAACACGCCCCAGTTCAATAACAACAGGAGGCAGCCATGACCATCAGTTCAACACCTGAAGGGGTGTCTGTTCAGCCCAGACACATCCGGTTTGATGTCAGCGAGGATCTCAAATCCTTCTGGCACGGCAACAACGCATTCAGAACCGCCTTTTTCAATGCCCTGTCGCTTCAGTTTCCCGATGGCGAGCAGCAGTTCATCAACGCGGTGCGGTTGTATCGCGATCGCATTGAGGATCCCAAGCTGCAGGCTGAAATTCGGGGCTTTATCGGTCAGGAAGCGCTGCACAGCCGAGAGCACAAAAGCTACAACGAGGGACTCAAGGCGAGAGGCTACGACATTGATGCCATCGACCAGCGTTTTGCCCGGCACATGCAGTGGGTAGGCAACTTGCCACCCAGCCGCCAATTGGCGGGCACCTGCGGCGCAGAGCATTACACCGCGGTGTTGGCCAACGCTATTCTGAAGCACCCTGAGTGGATGGAGGGCGCGACGCCGGCCATGGCTCGCCTATGGCGTTGGCATGCGATTGAAGAAACCGAGCACAAGTCGGTGGCGTTCGATGTTTACCGTCAGTGTGTGGGTAACGAGCGCCTGCGCCGTATCGTGTTCCTGTTCGTGACCTGGAATTTCTTCAAGTACACCTTCCTTAATACGTGCAGCCTGCTGAAAACAGACGGCAAACTCTGGAGCCTGAGGACATGGCTGGGAGGACTGAACTTCCTATGGGGCAAACCCGGGGTTATACGCAAGTGCCTGCCTGACTTTCTTGCCTATTTTCGCAAGGGTTTCCACCCGTGGCAGCAGGACAATCGCCGGCTTCTGGAGCGCAATCTCAAGGAGCTTGAAACTGCCTGGCTGGGAAAAATGTGAGGTGCTGAATTATTGACCGGGTTGTGCAAGACTGACAGAGCTGAAAATAACAATGACAATAAAGGGCCCCTCCCATTGAGGATCGGCCCGCTCTTGGAGACGTACCCATGCGAATTGGTCTGATCGTCGATTCCGCGTGCGACTTGCCCTATGAATTCAGTCGCAAACACGACCTGTTTATCCTTCCTGTGACCGCCGTTATTGATGGCGAGACCTATATAGACGAACACGATCCAGTCAGGACTCAGGAGTTTTACCACAGCGGCCTGTTGAAAAAAGGGCACCATGCCGAGACCCGCGCCTATTCCCCGGAGCAAATCCACAGCCTGCTCATGGAAAAAATCGTGACTCAGTTCGACGTTGCCTTCTGTGAAACCGTCGCGCGCAGCCGCAGCCTGATCTATGACAACGCCACCGAGGCGATGAACAGTGTTATGGCGAATTACGACAAGGCTCGATCGGCGGCCGGCCGTGAGGGCAAATTCTCCATGCGGGTGATCGACACCAATCAGATCTTTGCCGGGCAGGGCCTGCTGGCGGCCCACACTCTGAAACTGATTGAAAAAAAGCTGTCCAAGAATGCGCTGCGCCATGAGGTTGAGACCTTTTCAGAGAGTATCTTTACCTGCGTGATTCCCCGGGATCTTCACTATATCCGCGAGCGGGCCCGCCGCCGGGGCGACAAGAGCGTCTCGGCCTTGGTAGCTTTTCTGGGCAAGGCGCTCAACATCACGCCGGTGCTGTTTGGCAAAGGTGCCGAAGCTCAGCCGGTCGCCAAGACCCGCAGTTTTGATGTGGCGGTTGAGAAAGTCATGAACTACGCCGCCGCCCGTGTAGAGGCAGGCCTGCGTACCCCCTACGTGAGTTTGTCTTGTGGCATGACCTGGACAGAGATCGAAGACCTGCCCGGGCTGAACGTGCTGCGGAAGTCCTGCGAACGCAACGGGGTTGAGTTGTTACTGTCGCAGATGGGTATTACCAGCAGCATCTACGTGGGCCCTGGCAGTCTGTGCCTGGCGCTGGCAGCCGATCCTCACAGCTTCAGAGATTTCCAATAGCGCTTCCAGAAACGCGTCAACAACCCGGATTGCGCTTCAACAACCGGGATTGATAGGTGTCCGCTGCGGCTGGGATTTGCCCCGCCGCAGCGGAAAACCGGTAACTTCGGCAAACCCTTCCGGTTGGCCATCGTGTTAGCCTCTCAGTTCTTCTCTCAAACGTTTTCACAGACAGGACGGTCAAAACCATGAGCGACAGCAGCGCGGATCTCGCCAGCCAGCTATTGGAACAGCACGTGAAACACGAGATGGCGGCTTTAAAGGGAGCGAAGCTGCGCAAGTTTCTGGAGCGGGAGGTGTCTGAGCTGTTGAACCTCGCCGAGTCGATCACCCTGAACCGGCTTAGTTCCGTGGACCAGGTGATGGGCGTTATCCAGCGGGTGGTGGTAAATATGGAGCTGGACGCCGGTATTCCAGAGCTTGCCGCTGAGATGGCCACCGAGGTGATGAACGCACCGGTACAAGCCAAAACCACGCTGGGCGAAGTCATCACCCGGGAGCAGGCCACCGGTTTTGTTGAAGAGGTGCTGGAACTGCGCCAACAGCGCGAGCGGGTGATCAGCGAGATCATGGCGCACCCGGTTTATCAGGAACTGGCATCCAACCTGGTCTACACCGGCCTGGTCAATTACCTTTACGAGGACAACCTCCTCACCAAATCCGTACCCGGGGTCGGGTCGATGATGAAGTTCGGCAAGAAGATGGCGAACAGGGCCGTGCCCGGGCTCGATGAGACCTTTGAACGACGGATAAAGAACTGGCTGTCCGATAGCCTGCCAGGGCTGATTGCCCGCAGTGAGCAGTTTCTCAATCAGGCGCTGTCCGATGACGAAGTGCGCGACAGTGTGATGGCAGCCTGGGTATCTCTGGAGAATCGCACCATCGCCGACTTGCGCGAGGGCCTGGGGGATGTCGAGCTGCAGGAGTTTGTGGTGCTGGGCTACGATTTCTGGCTGCAGTTCCGGCAAACCGCCTATTTCGAAGGCTGCGCCCGGGCCGTGGTTAACCACCTGTTTGACAAGTACGGAGACCAGCCAATTGCCGAACTGTTGGGTGATATCGGTGTGACCCGCGAGGTGATTATGGCCGAGGTTGACGCGTACGCCATTCCGGTTATGGACGTACTGCGTGAGGAGGGCTATGTTGAGGCCCTGGTGCGCCGCCGGTTAAGTGGGTTTTACCACTCAGCCGCCGCGCGCAGGATTCTTGAGCCGGAGGCCTGAAGTACAGGGCTTTCGGAGCATTAGCGGAGACGTTCATTGATTACCGAGTTGTTCTGGGCTTACTTGGTGGCTATCACCCTGCTAACGGTGACACCGGGTGTCGACACCCTGCTGGTGATGCGCAACACCGGCCGCGGGGGGCTGCGCGATGGCTGCGTGACCAGTGTGGGCATTTGCAGTGGCCTGTTCCTGCACGCGATTCTGTCAGCGCTGGGTATTTCCATCCTGCTGGTGGAAACTGCCTGGGCCTTTTCCGCGCTGAAATGGGCGGGGGCCTGCTACCTGGTGTGGTTGGGGCTGGTGTCCCTGCGCCAGGCCATGGTTGGAGAGCAAGAGCCCGCCGCGGAAGCGCCGGCTGAGCGCAAACGGCGGGTGTCTGCGACGGTCTCTTTCCGGGAAGGGGTGCTGTCCAACGTGCTCAATCCCAAGACCGCCTTATTCTATATGGCATTACTACCCCAGTTTGTTGATCCCGCTGGCAATGCCTTTCAGCAGTCGCTGCTGCTGGCCAGCGTGCACTTCTTCCTGGCCATGGTGTGGCAGTGCGGGTTGGCGTTTGTGGTGGTCCGGTTCAAGGGCCTGGGGGCTAGTCGGCGGGTAAGGCGTGCGCTCAACGCCACCACCGGTGGTTTCTTTGTCGCCATGGGTGCCAAGCTGGCGAGCAGCTGACTGAATGCCAGGCACAAAAAAAGGAAGCCCGAGGGCTTCCCTTTCTTACGGTCGCATTCTGCCGTCTGGCTGCGCCTTACTTCTCGAAATACCTTATTTTTCCAGGTATTGGAGCTTGTTGGGCTTGCCATCCCACTCTTCGGCGTCCGGCAGCGGATCCTTCTTCTCGGTAATGTTCGGCCATTTGCCGGCAAGATCAGCGTTCAGCTCAACAAACTCGACCTGGTCGGCCGGCAGCTCGTCTTCAGAGAAAATCGCTTCCGCGGGGCATTCTGGCTCACACAGGGCACAGTCGATGCACTCGTCGGGATCAATTACCAGAAAGTTAGGGCCTTCGTAGAAACAGTCTACCGGGCAAACTTCCACGCAGTCTGTGTATTTGCACTTGATGCAGTTATCAGTAACGATAAACGCCATAATCAGATCCCTGGTCCAGTGGTCAATCTCATCCGGAGCTTGTGGTCAGGCTCCATGGTTATGTTTTATTGCGCGATATTGTAGGGAGCGCCCCGCAGACCCGCAAGCGTTAGGCCGCTATATCCTTATTACTCGCCTCAATATTTCGGAATTTCCTGTTATTTGGCCATCAGAGCCTTCAGTTCATATAGCCGATTCATGGCTTCCCTCGGTGTCAGGTCGTCCAGATCCAGTGTCTTCAGCGCCTGCTCCACCGCGCTCGGCTCCAGGCTGGCAAACATATCGCCCTGCATGACCGGGTCATTGGCTTGTGTGATCGGTTCGGCTGGGCGCTCCGCCTCGTTGCTGGTAGCGACCGGTGAGCGGGTAGGTGAAGGTGTTGTACTACCTTCAAGGTGCGCCAGCTGACCCTTGGCGTTGCGGATCACGTCCTGGGGTACACCCGCCAATTTTGCCACCTGCAAACCGTAACTCTGACTGGCAGGGCCATCGTGAACGTTGTGCAGGAACACAATGCTGTCATCGTGCTCGGTGGCGGTCAGGTGCACATTCACCGCGTGCTGGAGATCGTCGGCCAGCTGGGTGAGTTCGAAATAGTGCGTGGCGAACAGGGTGTAGCAGCGAATGTTCTTGGCCAGGTGCTCGGCGGTGGCCCAGGCCAGTGACAAGCCGTCGAAGGTACTGGTGCCGCGACCCACTTCGTCCATCAGCACCAGGCTGAATTCGGTGGCGTTGTGGAGGATGTTGGCGGTTTCAGTCATCTCCACCATGAACGTAGAACGGCCACCGGCAATGTCATCCGAAGAGCCCATGCGGGTAAAGATCCGGTCTACCGGCCCCAGTACTGCCCGGTTTGCGGGTACAAAGCTGCCGGTGTAGGCCAGCAGGGCAATCAGCGCGGCCTGGCGCATGTAGGTGGACTTACCGCCCATGTTCGGGCCGGTGATCACCAGCATGCGTCGCTCGGTGTCCATTAGCAGGTCGTTGGGCACAAAGGGTTCGTCCAGCAGTTGCTCCACCACCGGGTGCCGGCCTTCCTCAATGTCGAACCCGGGTTTTTCGCTGAACTCGGGCGCGGCAAAACGCAGGGAGGTCGCCCGCTCGGCAAAGTTGCTGAGCACGTCCATTTCCGCCAGGGCCTGGGCCGCATCCTGTAGCGGGGCCAGTTCCGCAGCCACGGTTTCCAACACCTCGTCGTACAGACCCTTCTCACGGGCCAGTGCGCGACTCTTGGCGCTCAGTGCTTTGTCTTCGAATTCCTTCAGTTCCGGGGTGATAAACCGCTCGGCGTTTTTCAGGGTTTGGCGCCGGATGTAATCCACCGGGGCCTGATCCGATTGGGCCCGGCTGATTTCAATGTAATAGCCGTGCACGCGGTTGTAGCCGACTTTCAGGGTGCTGATGCCGGTACGTTCCCGTTCCCGGATTTCCACGTCCAGCAGATATTGGCCGGCGTTCTCGCTGATGTTCCGGAGTTCATCCAGTTCTTCATCGAAGTGCTCACGAATCACTCCGCCTTCGCGGATGACCACCGGTGGGTTGTCGATGATGGCGCGTTCGAGCAGGTTGGCCAGTTCCGGGTATTCGCTAATCTCAGTTGCCAGTTTTACGATGTGGTGCGAATTGACCGGCTTTAGTGTTTCCTGCAGCTTTGGCAACGCCTGGAAGGCATCGCGCAGTCGCGCAAGATCCCGGGGGCGGGCCGAGCGCAGGGCAACCCGTGCGAGTACTCGCTCAATGTCGCCGACTGCTTTCAGCAAGTCGTGCACGGGTTCGTAGTGAAAGCCGTCGAGCAAGGCCGACACCGCCTGCTGGCGTTGCGTCACGGTGTCGATATCGCGCAGCGGACGGTTCAGCCAGCGCCGAAGCTCACGGCCACCCATGGAGGTGGCGGTGCGATCCATTACCCAGGCCAGGGTGTGCAGGTGACCGCCCATCAGGTTGGTGTCGATTTCCAGATTGCGGCGGCTGGCAGCATCCATAATCACCGCCTCGTCCCGGCGCTCCCGCGTCAGCTTGCGGATATGGGGCAGGGCGGTGCGCTGGGTTTCTTTGGCGTACTGGAGCAGGCAGCCCGCCGCGCAGATGGCCAGGGTCAGGTCTTCGCAGCCAAAGCCGGTCAGGTCCCGGACCTGCAGTTGGTGGGTAATGACCCGGCGTGCGGTGTCGGATTCAAACAGCCAGGGGCCCTGGCGCCGAATGCCGGTGAAGCCTTCCAGCACGTCTTCGTACGGGAAATCCTCGCTGATAAGTATCTCCGCCGGGCGCACGCGCTGGAGTTCACCCTGAAGGGCTTCCAGGTCGTCGAGTTCAGAGACGGCAAAGCGACCACTGGAGATGTCCAGCGAGGCAAAACCGAATTGCTCGTGGTGGCTGTAGATGGCCACCAACAGGTTGTCGCGGCGGTCCTCAAGGTAGGCGTCGTCGCTCAGTGTGCCGGGGGTGACGATCCGCACAACCTGGCGGTCCACCGGCCCCTTGCTGGTGGCCGGGTCGCCAATCTGCTCGCAAATGGCGATGGATTGACCTGCCCGAACCAGCCGTGCAATGTATCCCTCAGACGAGTGAAACGGGATACCGGCCATGGGAATGGGGTTGCCCCCAGACTGGCCTCGGGCGGTCAAGGTGATGTCCATCAACTCGGCGGCTTTCTTGGCGTCCTCGTAGAACAGCTCGTAGAAATCCCCCATCCGGTAGAACACCAGTTCATTGGGGTGCTGACCCTTGATCTTGAGGTACTGCTGCATCATGGGCGTGTGCTTGGAAAGATCGGTCTGAGCTGCTGACATGGACGGGTCCGGATTGCCTTGCTTTGGATGAAGGCGTGAATTGTAAGAAAATAACGCTTCGGATGAAATGAAGGAGGTCATTATGACGGCCACGGATCAGGAACTTTTTGACGCCGGCGAAGGGCTCGGCGAACTGCTCAAGCGCCAGGAACGCATGATTGCCACGGCTGAGAGCTGCACTGGCGGTTGGGTCGCCAAGGCTCTGACCGACAAGGATGGCTCGTCCAGCTACGTACTGGGTGGTTTGGTGACCTACAGCAATGAGGCCAAGGAGGCATTGTTGGGGGTTACCCGGAAATCGCTTGATGAGCACGGTGCCGTTAGTGAGCCCGTGGTGCGGGAGATGGTGGCCGGTGCCCTGGCTGCTACCGGAGCTCAGGTAGCCATTGCGATCAGCGGTGTGGCTGGCCCGGGTGGAGGCAGCGAGGAAAAACCGGTGGGCACCGTCTGGTTTGCCTGGGGGTGCGATCCGGCGTCCACGGAAGCGGTAGTGAGGCACTTTGAAGGCGACCGGGACCAGGTTCGGCGACAGGCCGTTCTCTTTGCCCTGGAGGGAGTCCGGGAGTATCTGGAGGCGCTCGAATCAGCCTGAGAGCGAGGCACCGCACCGGGGTGCTGAGTTTCGCTGAGGAAGGGGTTGGTCTACTCTTCCGGTTATGTTTTAATACTGTTCAAATATACAGGGAATTTGCAGTGTTCTACTGTGCGAATTCCCGACTCCTTATTTCACGACTGGCATTGAGTAGTTCCGGTCGTCATGGCGACAGAGGGTTTTGCACTGATGGAAGACAACCGCAAGAAAGCACTTAACGCAGCATTGGGCCAGATTGAGCGTCAGTTTGGTAAAGGCGCTGTGATGAAAATGGGTGATCAGCCCCGCGAGGCGATTCCTGCGGTTTCCACCGGTTCCCTGGGGCTGGACGTTGCTCTCGGCATTGGTGGCCTGCCATACGGTCGTATCTGTGAAATCTATGGTCCTGAAAGTTCCGGTAAAACCACGCTGACCCTTCAGGTCATCGCTGAAGCGCAGAAGCAGGGTAAGACCTGTGCGTTTGTGGACGCCGAGCATGCCCTGGATCCGGTCTACGCCGAAAAGCTGGGCGTAAACGTGGACGATCTGCTGGTTTCCCAGCCGGACACCGGCGAGCAGGCGCTGGAAATTTCCGACATGCTGGTTCGCTCCAATGCAGTAGACGTGATCATTGTCGACTCCGTGGCCGCGCTGACGCCGAAAGCGGAAATCGAAGGCGAGATGGGTGACAGCCACGTTGGCCTGCAGGCCCGCCTGATGTCCCAGGCGCTACGGAAGCTGACCGGTAACGTAAAGCACGCCAACTGCCTGTTGATTTTCATCAACCAGATTCGTATGAAGATTGGCGTGATGTTTGGCAGCCCGGAAACGACCACCGGTGGTAACGCACTGAAATTCTACTCGTCTGTACGCCTGGATATCCGTCGTATTGGCGCGGTGAAAGACGGTGACGAGGTTGTCGGCAACGAAACCCGTGTGAAAGTGGTCAAGAACAAGGTTTCGCCGCCGTTCCGTCAGGCCGAGTTCCAGATCATGTACGGCAAGGGCATCTACCACATGGCCGAAGTGCTCGACATGGGCGTGAAAGAAGGCTTCGTAGATAAGTCTGGCGCCTGGTACGCGTACAACGGCGACAAGATCGGCCAGGGCAAGGCCAACGCCTGCAAGTTCCTGGAAGAGAACATGGACATGGCGACCGAAATCGAAGCCAAGGTCCGTGACAAGCTGATGCCCAAGCCGGAGAAGAAAGAGAAGGTGGCTGAGGCAGAGACTGAAGCTAACGGTGAGCTGCTTTAACTGAGTTAACCGACATTGGTGCTTTAACCGAAACCAGGGGAGGGCTATGGCTGACACAAAGCGACTGCTGATTGTTGCCCATGCGCCTTCCCCGAATACCCTTAAACTCCGGGATGCGGTGTTTCAGGGCGCCAGCCACGACGATATCGAGAATGTCGAAGTGACGGTTCGCGCGCCACTGGAGGCCGGGCCGGAGGATGTACTCGCCTGCGACGCCATCATCCTGGGCACCACCGAAAACCTCGGCTATATGAGCGGGGCGCTGAAGGACTTCTTCGACCGCAGTTATTACCCCTGCCTTGAGAAAACCCAGGGCCTGCCCTTTGCCTACTATATCCGCGCCGGCCAGGACGGCACCGGAACCCACCGTGCCATCGAAAGCATCACCACGGGTCTGCGCTGGCGGCGCATTCAGGATCCGTTAATCTGCCGTGGTGAATTCCAGGCTGGTTTCGAGGATCAGTGTCAGGAGCTAGGGCTTTACGTGGCGGCGAGTCTCGATGCGGGGCTCATCTAGCCGGAGCGGTTAAATGAGACTGCTAGCTGGCGAACCGGCTGTATAGCCCTTCAATCCGGGACAGGGCATTGTCCACGGTGCGTGAATAGCCTTTCTTGTCCAGGCAGTAACTGAACTGCACACTGACCCGGTAACCCGTTTGAAACGGCTGACACTCCACCACCTTGGCACCAACCCGGGATTCCCGGATGTATTTGCCGGCGAAGTCCATGAACAGCCGGGCGCCGGGCTCCACCGGCCTCGGGCAAAGCACGGCCATGCCGTAGCGGTTCAGGTCGAGACAGGTCACGGGAGTCGTCTGCTTGCCCCGGCCAAAGAAGCCGCGCTCCCTTAAATGAACCTGAAGGCAAGATGCTGGATAGCGATCTTTGATTCTGCGATCTGTTGAATCACTCGTCATAGAAAAGCGTCCATTGCGTGTCTTGTCTTTTTTATTGGCCGGTTAACCACGGCTTGGGGATAACCGGGAAGGGAAGTTTAGTTCCAGTGCGGTTGTCTGAAAAATGACCGATTGCAAAACTGTGAACTGGGTGGCACTTCGGTAAGGGCTTGCCATGGCGACAGAAATCTTTGGCACACACGCGACAGGGGCCGCTCCAGAATCTACAATGACCGGCCAATGATTCAACCGTTACAGGACCGCACCTTGAAGTCACTGTCTCTGCACCAGCTATACAAAGCCTGTGTTCTGAAAGAGTTACCGTTTAAAACGACCCGGCAATTGAAGCCCCTGGCCGAGATTGTCGGGCAGAATCGGGCCCAGGAAGCCGTGCGTTTTGCGCTCGCCATGCCCCATGGTGGTTACAACGTCTACGCCGTCGGACGAAACGGGCTGGGTAAGCGAACCATGATGCTGCGTTATCTTGAGCATCATGTGGACACCAAGCAGAAGAGCCATGACTGGTGCTACGTGGCGAATTTTGAGGAGCCCCGGGTTCCCCGCCTGCTGCAGTTGCCTGCCGGAAAAGGCACTCAGCTGAAGCAGGATATGGAAAAGCTGATGGCCCGTTTGGTCAAGGTAATTCCGCAAACCTTCGACAGCGACAGCTTCCTTGAGCGTTCTGAGCAGCTCAAGAATGAGTACGCAAAAATGCAGGAGGATGAGCTGGAGAAAGTGGCGGCTCAGGCCAAGCGCAAGAAGGTCAGCCTGACGGTATCGACACCTGGTGGCTATCGCCTGGTGGCGATGAATGGTGAAGAGCCCCACACTGCGGAATCTTTCCAGGCGCTGACTGATGCGCAGCGCGACAAGTTTGAGGATTCCATCAACCGGCTCGAAAAGAAGCTGCGGGCGGCCCTACGCAAGCTGGCGGACTGGGAGCAAGAATACGCAGACAAACAGCAGGCCCTGAATACCGAGACGCTGGAAGGTATTTCCGGGCATCAGATCGACGAGTTAAAAGAGAAATACAGTGACCTTCCGGACGTGGTGTCTTTTTTTGAAGCGGTACGCAAGGATCTGGCTGAAAACCTGGACATCTTCCTGGATGACGACGACGAGCAGGCGGCCATCGCCTATGCCTCCCTCGACAAGAAGATGCCCCGTCGTTACCTGGTGAACACGCTGGTACACCAGAAAACCAATGAAGTGCCGGTGGTGGTGGAAGACAACCCCAACTACCACAACCTGTTTGGCTACGTGGAAAATGTCACCTACAAGGGCACGGTGTTTACCGACTTCTCCTTGATCCGGCCTGGCAGCCTGCATCGTGCCAACGGCGGTTATCTGCTTATGGACGCGATCAAAGTGCTGGAGCAGCCCTACGTCTGGGATGGCCTGAAGCGAGCGCTGCGTTCCAAGTCCATCCAGATCAATTCCCTGGAGCGGGAGCTGACCCTGTCAGGCACTATCTCCATTGAGCCGGAGGCGGTTCCCCTGGACGTTAAAATTGTCCTGTTCGGTGATCGTGAGACCTGGATGCTGCTGCAAGAGTACGATTCCGAATTTGCAGAGCTGTTCCGGATTACCGCTGATTTCGAAAACGAAATGTACCGGTCGGACGACAGCCAGCTTCTGTACGCCAAGTTCATAGCCAGCCTGGTTAGCGAGAAAGAGCTTCTGCATTGCTCCAATAAGGCCGTTGCCCGGGTGATTGAGCACAGTGCCCGTATGGCCGAGCATCAGGACCGTTTGTCCCTGCACGCGGCCGATATCGCCAATTTGCTGCGGGAATCCGATTATTGGGCCCGTCAGGCCGGTGCCAAGCTGATTCAGGACACCCACGTTGAGCGGGCCCTGGAAAGCGCGAAATACCGCAGCAGCCGTATTCGCGACCAGTTCTACGATTCCATTCGCGATGGCTCGACGCTGGTGACCACTCACGGCACCTGTGTCGGCCAGGTTAATGCGCTCTCGGTGCTGTCGACTGGCGGTTTCGAATTCGGCTTGTCCAACCGTGTCACCGCGACCTGCTACTATGGAGATGGCGCGGTGATGGATATCGAGCGCGACGTCAAACTGGGCGGCAACATTCACTCCAAGGGCGTGATGATCCTCAGCTCATGGCTGGCCTCGCACTTTGCGGTTACTGATCCCATGCACCTGTCTGCCAGCCTGACGTTTGAGCAGAATTATGGCGAGGTGGATGGCGACAGTGCTTCCCTGGCAGAGCTCTGCGCCCTGATCTCGTCATTGGCGGAGATTCCGGTGCGCCAGGATCTGGCGATTACCGGGTCGGTAAACCAGTTTGGTGAGGTTCAGCCGATTGGCGGGGTAAACGAGAAAGTGGAAGGCTTCTATACCACCTGCCAGCTCAAGGATGGCCTGACCGGCACCCAAGGCGTGATTGTGCCCAGCACTAACGTTCAGAATCTGATGCTGGACAGCGAAGTGGTTCAGGCCGCTCGCGAGGGTAAGTTTGCGGTGTACGCTGTCAGCCGTCTGGAAGAAGCGGTTACCTTGCTGCTGGGCATGCCTGCGGGCAAAGCCGACGACAAGGGCAGGTACCCGAAGCAGAGCGTTTTTGGCATTATTCAGCAAAGGCTCGAGAAGATGCGCGAACATGAGCGCCAGGAGCACAACCGTGATGACCACAAAGATCCGTCAATTCACTGACCGGACATCATAAGAAAACGGACAGGAGAGAACACACAGATGACTGATATCCAGCAGACCGTATACGTAGTAGAGGATGATGAGGCGGTTCGTGATTCACTGGAACTGCTGCTGAAATCCGACGGCAAGCCGGTGCAGACCTTTGAGAGTGCTACCAGCTTTCTTAAAGAGTATTCCGACAAGATGGCTGGCTGCATCGTGCTGGATATCCGCATGCCCGGCATGGACGGCATGGAATTGCAGAAGAAGCTGAACGACAAGCATTCAATTCTGCCCATCATCTTCGTCACCGGTCACGGCGATGTGCCCATGGCGGTGGATGCCATGAAAGAGGGCGCGGTCGATTTTATCCAGAAGCCGTACCGGGAAGAAGCGCTGCTGGAGAAAATCGAAGCGGCACTGGCGCAGGACCTTGAGCAGCGCAAGACCCTGGACGAAAAGCAGGAAATCATTCGCCGCGTGAAAAGCCTGACCCCCCGTGAGCATGAAATCATGGATCGAATGATTGCCGGGCAAGCGAACAAAGTGATTGCGATCGAGCTTGAGATCAGCCAGCGCACGGTGGAGATCCACCGTTCCCGGGTCATGCACAAAATGGGTACCCATTCACTTGCGCATTTGGTCCGTATGGTCTTGTCCGTAAAGGACCTTATCGACGCCCGTTGATCCAGGCGGCATCATACGGAGACGTTTTTAACCGGCTCCCTTTATATGACTGAAGTTGTCAGTGAGAACTCGGAGGTGACGGTTCTGCTTGTGGATGACAATCCGCAGAACCTCAAAGTCCTCTATGAGACCCTGAAAGACAAAGGCTATCGCCTGCTGATCGCCAACGAGGGCCAGAAAGCACTGGACCTCGCCCACCGGCATCAGCCCGAAGTGATCCTGCTGGATATCATGATGCCCGACATGGACGGCTATGAGGTGTGTGAACGCCTCAAGGCCGACCAGGCGACCGCTGACTGTGCGGTTGTATTTCTGTCGGCGTTGGATGACCTGCAGGCCAAGGTGAAGGGTTTCTCGCTGGGTGGTGCCGACTACATTTCCAAGCCCTTCCAGTCCCTTGAAGTGATCGCCCGGGTAAAGACCCACGCCCGTGTCATTCGGTTGGAGCGCGAACTTCAGGCCCGTAACCGGGAGCTGAAGGGTGATCAGGCCCGCATCCTGAACTCGATCAGCGAAGGTATTTACGGCCTGGACGAAAACGGTGTCATCGAGTTTGCCAACCCTGCTGCGGCGCAGATCATGGGGTGCCCGGTTGAGGAGTTGATCGGCCGGAATTTCTTCGAGACCCATTTTGCTACCTGCCAGGAAGGCCAGGACGGTTTGCCTGGCCACACCACCTGTAGTCAGGGTGTGGCTGAAAACAAGCGCAACATCCGGATGCTGCGTATGGACGGCAGCGGTTTCCCCGCCCAGTACCGGTCTACTCCAAAGCTGGACCAAGGCGAGTTGCACGGTGCCGTGGTGGTGTTCGACGACATTACCGCCGAACTGCAGAGCGAGGCCGCGCTGGAAGAGGCGCGGGCACTGGTGCAGGAGCAACGAGATCAGCTGGCTCATGCCTCGCGTCTGACCACCATGGGCGAGATGGCAGCCGGCTTTGCCCATGAGGTGAATCAGCCGCTTACCGCGATCACCAATTACGCGCGTGTGTCCAAGCGCATGATGGCCAAGGAAGAGCCGGATCTCGGGCTGCTGGGTGAAACCCTGGATAAGATTGAAGCCCAGTCACACCGCGCCAGTGAAATTATTCGCCGTATCCGTCGATTCATGAAAAAGCCGGCCACGGGCAAGGAAGTCATCTCGGTACCGGCGCTGCTGGAAGATACTCGCCAGTTTGCCGAAGTGGATATGCGCAATAACGAGGGCGGCATTGATCTGTCAGTCCCGAATGATCTGCCTGACGTGACCGCTGATCCGATCCAGGTTCAGCAGGTTGCTCTCAATCTGATCCGAAATGCCCTCGAGGCCACCCGAAGCGCCGACGCTTCGATTCCGGTGCATGTGAGTGCTGAGCTCTTGGGTTCCAGCTGTGTCCGGGTGCAGGTGCGGGATCACGGCATTGGTCTGCCAGACGACGCCGAGGACAAATTGTTCCTGCCGTTCTACACCACCAAAGACGAAGGCATGGGGATCGGCCTGGCAACCTGTCGGTCGCTGATTCAGGCCCAAGGCGGTGATATAGGCTTTGAGCGTCCAGAAGGTGGTGGCGCCTGTTTCTATTTCACGTTGCCGGTTGCTGGCTCCTCAGGCGCTCCCTGTGCCCCGGAGCAACCGTCAGGATTTGAACAGGGCTAACCTTTCGGTTAGAGCCATTCAATGCGGCCGCTTAGGTGCGGCGCATTGCCCTGGGCATTCAGTAGTTGAAAGTCCCACCCGGATTCACCTGTCCGCCAGTTCAATTGCGCCGTTCCCGGCAGCAGTAATGGTTTCTTGAACTGGCAGCTGATCCTTACCGGGCCTGGTCGCCAGTCCTTTTGCTGTTCCAGCATGGCCAGCGCCTGAGCTTTACTCCACATCCCGTGTGCAATGGCTTTGGGGAACCCGAAGGCCCGGGCAGTGACCGCGTGCATGTGAATAGGGTTGCGATCACCGGAGACGCCAGCGTATCGGCGCCCAGTTGGCTCCGGCGCGTTGATGCTGACGGTGTTGGGGTAGCGCTCAAGTTCGGGTGGCGGGGACTTCTTTGTGGTGGTGCTGGCGGTTCCAGATCCTCGGGACAGGATTACGCTGGACTCCTCCCACACCATTTTCCCGGCCGAGTAGGCCTCGGTAATCAGGTCAAACTCCAGGCCCCGGCTGGTGTGTTCCTTGGCGCCCAGTCGCACCCGTAGGTCCATGATTTCACCGCGTCCTATAGCTCGATGCTGGGTGATGGTGTTGCGAAAGTGCACCAATCCCAGCAGGGGTAAGGGGAAGCGCTTGTCGGTCAGCAGCTTCAATTGCAGCGGAAAAGCCATAACATGGGGCCAGGTAACGGGCACCCGTATGCTGGTTTGGAAACCACAAATTGCCTCGTACCGGGTCAGGGTTTCGTTTTCCGTGCTGGCGCCAATCAGTTCGGCTGGCAAGGAGGGCAGGGCAATGCCACCGTTATCCTTGAGGTTCTTCGGTGCCAGGGCTCTGGCGTAAAGGGGTAGTAGTTTCGGTGGCTGACGGTAATAGATCAGGGGATCTGCCATGTCGTTATTCTCCTGGCTTGAATCATGCCTTTTGAGTAAATTCGCATCTGATCGCTTCTTTTCTTAACACATGGGTACCAGTCCCTATTTTCATTCTGGTACAACTGTGCGTCCGTGGCCTGATATGCTCTAATACCAGACGTTAGCCTGCGAACATTTATATTACAGGTTTCAACTCTGGCAAACCCAGCCGGATCAGGCATTGACCCGGCGTGCACGGCCGACTGTCCGGTGGGTCAAAGTGGTATTTGATAAATAAGAAAGCGGGATCGTATGCAGGAACTTCGTGACGCGGGAGTGATGTTGCGCCTGATCTATGAGGCGATGAAGCGAAAGGGTGTTGATACCGACGCTATATTTAGTCGTTTGGGTGTTGATGAAGCTTATGTCTACACCGAACAGCTGCGTACACCCCACAGCGCCCAGCTGTATTTCTGGCAGGCGGTGGAAGACGTATCCGGTGATCCGGATATCGGGTTGCACCTGGGTGAACTGCTGCCTGCCTACAAGGGCCAGGTACTGGAGTATCTGTTCCTGAGCAGTCCCACCTTTGGTGAAGGCCTGCGACGTGCGCAGAACTACCAGCGTTTGCTCAGCGATGCCGCGAATACGGATTTCTTTATTGAAGGCGATGATGCGTGCATGGTTCTGGATGCCGCCTCCGACGAGGTCAGTCGTCTGAAGCATTTCAATGAATGCTTCGTGCAGGGTGTGATCATCTTTTTCCGCTCGATTACCAACAACTCGTTTTATCCGTCCCGGATTGAATTCGAACACGAACGAACGGAACGACAGGCGCATGTTGGTGAGATTCTTGGGTGCGAAGTGGTGTTTGGAGCCGAGGAAAACCGGCTCTACTTTCCGGCAAAACTGTTGGCCCATGCGTCGCCCCATGCCGAGCCGGAACTGCTGGATTTGCACGAGCGGTTCGCCAGTGAGCAGGTCGCGCGGCTGGAAAAAAGGGACATTGTTGGTCAGGTCGAGCGTATTGTTGCCGAGTTGTTGGACAGTGGTGAGGTCACTCTGGACGCGGTTGCCGGGCGACTTGAAATCAAGCCGAGGACCTTGCGTACACGGCTGACGGAGGCGGAAACCAGTTTTAATCAGGTACTGGCAGACTTCCGCTATCGACTGGCACGTCAGCTTCTCGCGACCACCGACGAGTCTATTGACGAGATTGTGTATCTGACCGGATTTTCCGAGCCCAGCACGTTCTATCGCGCCTTTAAGCGGTGGTCGAATATGACCCCGATTGAGTACCGGAAAACGGCGCAGGGCAGGGACGCGATGGTCGCCGCGATGTAGTAAATCTGTGGCGAATATGCAGCAAAGACGGATTCCGAATATTTTTTCGGAAAAAGCGTTGACATAAATAAGGGCGTCTTTATAATGCGCCCTCGTTGTCACAGAGCAATCACACCCTTGATTGCGCAGTCCAATTAGGGCGAGACGTGATGACCAACGCGGAGCGGTAGTTCAGCTGGTTAGAATACCGGCCTGTCACGCCGGGGGTCGCGGGTTCGAGTCCCGTCCGCTCCGCCATTTTTTCCCCTCCCTGCTTTGCTTTTTTCTCTGTTTTATCTTTCTTAGCGTTTACCTCATCCTGTCATTTGTTTGTCATCACTGTGCTTCAGTGTTTGCTCTCGTGTGTTGTTAAAAACGGGAGTGACTTATGTTGGATTACGAGGAAGAGCTGATTGAAAGCCAGTTCGAAGAGTTTGACGACGACGATGGCTGTGACGACGCCACCGAATTCTAACTGCCGGATCTTAGCTGTTGCCGGTGTTCGCCGGGGCTGATTGCAAACCAGCGCTTGTAGGCCTTATGGAACGCCGCCGGATTGGCAAACCCCAGTAGCCAGGCAATCTCTGCCAGCGAAGTGTCCGTCTCCCGGATGTATTCGGTGGCCAACTGTTTCCGGGTATCATCGACCAGTTCTCGAAACCTTGTGCCCTCAGCGCTCAATTGCCGTTGCAGTGTCCACGGCGCCACGCCCAATTTAGTTGCGACGATATCCAGCCCCGGGCTTTCGCCCCGGAACAAGGGCGGTAGCAAATGCCTGACCCGGTCAGCTGTCGTCCATCCCCGGCGTATTTGTTGCAGTTCCCGCTCACAGATTTCCACCAGTTGCTCATGCATGGCCGGTTGCGCATTCAGGGGCGCCTGCGCCCAAGGCTCGGGTTTCACCGTGATGCTGTTCTCTTCCGCGCCGAAATGCACCGGGCATCGGAACCAGCTTTCAAATAGATCGTCCTGACCGATGGAGGGGTACTCGATGGTAATCCGTTCAAGCACCTCGTACCGGTTGGTCATAGTGCGAACGAACTGAGTCCACGCCGCCAGAACCGAATCCACCACAAAGTAGTTGAATGCGTTGTAGGGTCGGATCGAGTAGAACAATACTTGCCGATCCCCGGAACGCACAGAGGGGGCGCCACGGCTGTTATGACTGGACAGGGTGGAATAGCGCACCAGGGTGGACAGAGCCGCTCCCACGGTGGGCGCGCATTGGCCTGCCAGTCCGGCAATGCCGGTATCGACTGGGCGGGTCAGTGCGCCCATGCGCAAGCCCAGAGCGCGGTTGCCAGTTTGAGCAATGGCGGCGTGCCCGAGTCGCATATAGCGTGGAATACTGATGCGGGCAACTGGTGAGGTCAGGGTCTCGTTGCTCAGCCGAAAATTAGATATCAGTTGTTCGATATTGACGCCTTCTGCCGCGGCAGCTCGCAACAGTACCGAGGCGTATCGAACGCTGATATCGCCAAGGGCATTTTGGCGTTGTGGGGGTGGCGACGGTCGTGTGCTCATAGGGGCTCATAAATAGATGCTGTCTGACATGTCATTTCAGGATAACAGAATGTTATCCCCGGATATTGTTGATCGCAAGCTCGCCGGGTAGCTTAGAGCCACACAAAAAGCCGGGCCCTTGAAGGTCCGCCCCTGATGAGCATGAGGAGATCACCATGACCGCAACCGCCACGCCAGGCGTCGCCAAATACCCGAACCTGCTTGAACCGCTTGATCTAGGCTTTACCAAATTGCGCAACCGGACCCTCATGGGTTCCATGCACACGGGTCTGGAAGAGGCCAAGAACGGCTTCGATCGCCTTGCTGCGTTCTACGCGGAGCGGGCCCGTGGCGGCGCTGGCCTGATCGTGACCGGCGGTATTGCGCCAAACGTTGAGGGTGGGGTTTTCCAGCACGCGGCCAAGATGACCGGTCAGGACGAAGTCGAGCAACACAAGATCATCACCCGCGCTGTGCATGAGGCCGACGGTAAGATCTGCATGCAGATCCTGCACGCCGGGCGCTATGCCTATTCGCCGGAGCTGGTTGCGCCCTCTGCCATCCAGGCACCGATTAACCCGTTCAAGCCCAACGAGCTGGACGAGGCGGGCATCGAGAAGCAGATTCAGGATTATGCCGACTGCGCGGCCCTGGCCCAGGACGCCGGCTATGACGGTGTCGAGATCATGGGCTCTGAAGGTTATTTCATCAACCAGTTCATTGTCTCCCACACCAACCACCGCACTGACGGCTGGGGTGGCAGTTACGAAAATCGCATTCGCCTGCCTCTGGAAATTGTTCGCCGGGTTCGCGAGCGCGTTGGCGAAAAGTTCATTCTGATTTACCGGTTGTCGATGCTGGATCTGATTGAGGATGGCAGCACCTGGGAAGAGGTGGTTCACCTGGCCAGGGAGATCGAGAAGGCCGGCGCGACCATCATCAACACCGGCATTGGCTGGCACGAGGCGCGGGTACCAACCATTGCTACCTCGGTGCCCCGGGGCGCCTTCACCAAGGTGACCGCACGCCTGAAAAGCGAAGTCAGCATCCCGCTGGTCACTACCAACCGTATCAACATGCCAGACGTGGCAGAGAAGATCCTGGCCGAGGGTGACGCCGACATGGTCTCCATGGCTCGTCCGTTCCTCGCCGATTCGGATCTGGTATTGAAGGCCGCCGAGGACCGGGCCGATGAAATCAACACCTGTATCGGTTGCAATCAGGCCTGTCTGGACCATACCTTCAGCGGCAAGCTGACCTCGTGCCTGGTTAACCCCCGTGCTTGTCACGAAACCGAGCTGACCTGGGTGAAAACGGCATCACCGAGGTCGATCGCCGTGGTCGGTGCCGGTCCTGCGGGCCTGGCCTTTGCTTCGGTCGCCGCCGAGCGTGGCCACAAGGTCACCCTGTTCGACGCTGGCAGTGAGATTGGCGGTCAGTTCAATGTCGCCAAGCGTATCCCGGGCAAGGAAGAGTTCTACGAAACCCTGCGCTATTTCCGGGTCATGCTGGATAAGCATGGTGTCGATGTTCGGCTCAACACCCGGGTCGATGTCGAGGATCTCAAGGCGGGCGGCTACGACGACGTAGTTCTGGCGACCGGTGTTCACCCGCGTACGCCCGAGATTGAAGGTATCGATCATCCGAAAGTCATCGGTTACCTCGACGCACTGCTGGAGCGTAAGCCGGTCGGTCAGAAAGTCGCCGTTATCGGTGCCGGTGGTATTGGTTTCGACGTCTCCGAATTCATCGTCCACAAGGGTACTTCAGCGGCCCTGGACACTGGCCACTTTATGCGCGAGTGGGGTGTGGATCTCAGTGTTGAGCACCGTGGCGGTATCAAGGGAGTAACACCGGAAGTGCCGGAGCCGGCCCGAGAGGTTTACCTGCTGCAGCGCAAGGCCTCGAAAGTGGGTAAAAATCTGGGCAAGACCACGGGCTGGATTCACCGGACGTCGTTGAAGAACCGTGAGGTGCAGATGGTGCCGGGTGTCAGCTATCGCAAAATTGACGACGAAGGCCTGCACATCACGGTAACACCCAAGGGCGCAGAGCAGGGCGAGGACCGTTTACTGCCCGTGGATACCATCATCGTCTGTGCAGGTCAGGAGCCCCTGCGTGAGTTGCAAGGCGGGCTGGAAGCTGCTGGCGTTGCCGTGCACCTGATTGGCGGCGCGGATGTTGCGGCTGAGCTGGATGCCAAGCGCGCTATTGATCAGGGCAGCCGCTTGGCCGCCGAGCTGTAAGGTTCTGTGTGAGCGCCGGTGGATTTTCGCGGCGCTCACAAAACGTTGCAGTTTTTCCCTGTGCACAAGAGATTGACTGACTAGACTGTTAGCCGAAGTCTGCCAGTTTGTTGAGCCGCCCTTGTTGAATTACATTGGCGGTTCAGCCAGCACCGCATGCGTTGGAACATTCCGTGTGGTTTCGACGTGTTGGTGGTATATCTTGTGATATTTGGGGAGTAGTAGATGGTATCTGCCGACCAGTCGACGGACGGTTACGCGGCGGTGTTTTTCATGGACGAAGGTCAGGTCGTCCGCCAGATGCGCGCCAGCGAGTTTGGTGCGTTCCTGGATGGTTACGTGGGGCTGTCGGACCTCGCGGAAACCGATGTTAAGGCCGTGCTGGTTGAGCTGGACCCGGAGCTACGTGTCCAGGCGCTGGTGTTTTTCCGCATCTGGTTCGATGAAGAAGGGCGGGCGGACGCCAACTGGAACGTTCCCATCGAAGACCTGGCCAAACGGGGCGCCAAAGGCCCCGATCTGGGTGGTGGTGCCATACGGCTGGTGTGCCGTAGCCAATGCCCGGAACCGCGGCTCGCCGATGAGCTGTGGGATCCTGATATGACCCCCGGTAAAAACCACTTTCAGGCCCTCCGCAAGGCCGTTGATGGCAATTCCCTGAAATTTCGCAAGATTGAGCCCCAGCGCGACGAAGATATTCCGGTTCTCAGTGCCGACTCCGATGCCCCTGAGGATGACGAGGATTCAGGTAATTCCGCCGATCGCGTGCGTCTGGCCCAGGTCATCCGTGAGCAGCGCCTGCGAATCAAGACACTACAGAGTGTTCACCGTGACACCATGTCTGATCTCCAGCGGGAGCACCGCCTGGAGCAGCAGGCTCTGCGGGGTGAATTCGTCGAGCTGGAGCAAAAGTACGAGCGCCAGCGCCTGAGCAATGAGCAGCTGAAGAAGCGGCTGTCAGAGCGTAATGAACAATATCTGACGATGCAGGAGCAGATCGCGGCGGGCGGTGAAAACAAGGAGAGGGAAGACGCCAATGCCAATGCCGAGATGGTGTTGTTCCGAGAGCAGCTGGATCGGAAGCAGCGTGAGCTGGAGCTCCGCGACGACCGGATTGTGGCGTTGGAGCAGGAGAATCACGACCTGAGAAATCAGGAACCGGTCGAAAATTCGATTATGGATCACCTCAAGAAGCAGTCGGTGTTTCTGGTGGCCTATCAGCCCGGTGCCGGCCATATCACCCTGAAGTTCGAAGACATCAACACCTATTTTGCCAACCCGGTGAGCTACGCAGCCCAGCGGTGCGGCATGAATGAACCTGCCTATCGGGACTGGCTTGAGCATTACGAGCATCCTGTCTGCCGGCATGCCGCGAAGGATGGTAGCCCCTGTGACGAGCCGGTTATGCGCATCAGTCAGCCTGGGGAATTCCGCCCGGGTGTCGACGATCGTTGCGAGCAGCACAAGGCCTGACCTCGCGATCTTTTTTCAGTATCCGGGCGACTTTCGTTAAACTGTGAGCCAGATTGTTACGGGGCTCCTGAATTTGGCGGGCCCCACCGCATCCCGACACCACAGGAAGCCTCATGGATCAATTCAGGAACATTGGCGTTATTGGCCGAATGGGTAGCGTGAAGGTGGTCGAATCCCTGCGCCAGCTCAAGCAGTACCTGATCACCAATAATTATCACGTCATACTGGAAGAAGACACCGCGGGTATGCTGCCTGGCCACGGACTTCAGGTGGCCAGCAAGAAGCTGCTGGGCGAAATCTGCGATCTGGTTATCGTGGTAGGTGGCGATGGCAGTTTGCTGGGTGCCGCGCGTGAGCTGGCCAAATCGAAGATTCCTTTATTGGGCGTTAACCGTGGTCGGCTGGGCTTTCTGACCGACATTTCGCCCTCGGATCTGGAAGAGCGCCTGGGTAAGGTGCTGGAAGGCGAGTACATCGAGGAGACTCGCTTCCTGCTGGACGGCAATGTTGAGCGCAATGGTCAGCCACTGGGCTTCGGCACTGCGCTAAACGACGTTGTCCTGCACCCGGGCAAGTCCACCCGGATGATTGGCTTTGATCTCTTCATCGATGGTCACTTTGTTTACAGCCAGCGCTCGGACGGCCTGATCGTGGCTACCCCTACCGGCTCCACCGCATACTCGCTGTCTGCAGGCGGCCCGATCATGCATCCCAAACTGGATGCCGTGGTTTTGGTGCCGATGTTTCCCCACACTCTCAGCAGTCGCCCCATCGTTGTTGATGGCAAGAGCGAGATCAAACTGGTGATCGGGGAGACCAATGAAACCTATCCGCAAATCTCTTTCGATGGCCAGATGAACATTGCCTGCGCGCCTGGTGACATCATTCGTATCACCAAGAAGCCGTTCAAGATCCGCCTGATTCATCCGACGGACCACAATTTCTACGCCACCTGCCGTGACAAGCTTGGCTGGGCAAGCGACATTTCATCGAGTTGATCATGGCTGTAAACAGACAAGCCGCACACCGCGGTTACGACATCATCGGCGACATCCACGGCTGCGCCTACACCCTGATCCGGTTGCTGGAGCAGATGGGCTACCGCAAGGTGAACGGGGTGTATCAGCACGATCGCCGTCAGGCCATCTTTATTGGCGATATCATCGACCGGGGGCCAAGAATTCGCGAAGCCCTGCATCTGGTTCGCGATATGGTGGAACATGGCTCCGCACGGATAGTGATGGGCAACCACGAGTACAACGCCCTTGGTTACTGCACCCGGGCTCGTTCCGGCAGCGGCAAGAAGTGGCTGCGAGAGCACACCGCCCGTCACAACCGGCTGATTCGGGAAACGCTGGATCAGTTCGATGACCATCCCCATGAATGGAACGAATTCCTGGAGTGGTTCTACACCATTCCCCTGTTTATCGAGGAAGAGGGTTTCCGGGTGGTCCATGCCTGCTGGGATGGCGACCTTATTGAGAAATTCAAGCGAGTTCAGGGTGGCGCCTGTATCGATGAAGATTTCTTGCATGCCTCAGCGGCTATCGAATCCTTTGCCGGGCAGGTGATGGACACCTTGCTCCGTGGCACTGACCTGCGCTTGCCGGAAGGAACCAGCATCACCGGTCGGGACGGCTATGTCCGGGAATTCTTCCGGACCAAGTTCTGGGCCGACGACCCCGAGACCTACGCCGATGTGGTGTTCCAGCCGGATCCTCTGCCTCCGGAGGTGGCACGCAAGGTATTGACGGACCAAGAGCGGAAGCAGTTGATCAGCTATCCACTGAACGCGCCGCCGGTCTTCGTTGGCCATTACTGGATGGAGGGCGAGCCGGCACCGCTGAAGGGCAATGTCGCCTGTATCGATTACAGCGCGGTCAAGTACGGACGGTTAGTGGCGTATCGCTTTGATGGAGAGGCGGTTCTCTCCCCGGACAAGTTTGTCTGGGTGGATGTGTCCCGCCCCGAGCAGTTGGGCTACCCCAACATGGAAGACAGTGTTGAGCGTTAACGCCGATAATGTCTGTTACCCCGAGAGTCGAGGTAATTTGTGTACCGCGTAAAGCAGTTGGATGCCAGGGTAGATCTGGCCGGCTTCAGCCAGTGGCTGACCGGTCAGGGCGTACCGCACCGAATCACCGAAGAAAACGACCACCAGGTTCTCTGGTTGGAAAATTCCCAGCACGCGGAGCCAGTTCTGGAAGCCCTGGAGCGTTTTCTCGCCGAGCCTGAACTTCGGGACGCGGTTGATCGCCAGCATCGTTCCCCTGTCTTCGTTGGTGGGCGCTGGCAGCCTTCGCCCAAGCACGCACCACTGGTGCTGAGTGCGATTGTCGTTGCTCTAATCATGGTCTGGGTAACATCCATGGGCCGTAATGAGCTGGCAGCAGCGTTGATGATGATTGATCCGCGCGACTTCGACTGGTCAACCCTGGCCGGTCGGATTGACGCGCTTTCCAGTACCCTGGCGAGCGGCCAGGTCTGGCGCCTGCTGACACCCGATTTCCTGCATTTCAGCTGGACCCACATCATTTTCAATTCGGTGATGCTGTGGTTCCTCGGCAGTCAGATTGAATGGTTCGATGGGCGAGGGCGGTTGCTTACACTTTTCCTGGTCACCAGTATTTTCTCTAATGGTCTTCAGTATCTGGTATCAGGTCCACTGTTCGGTGGGCTGTCGGGTGTGGTGTACGGCATTCTGGGGTATTGCTGGCTCAGTCAGCGCAAGCTGCCGCGATTCCAGTTTCCACCGGCACTGGTAACGTTTGCCGTAGCGTGGATGGTGATTGGCTTTACCCCGTTTACCGAAATGCTGGGGCTGGGCCGAATGGCCAATGAAGCGCACCTTGGCGGGTTTGTCAGTGGAGTGGCCCTTGCGCTGGTTTTGCCCGTAAAAAGACGGTGACAGCTCAAAAAAAAGCCCCACCAAAAGGTGAGGCATTAAAAGAGCTTTTAGCTCCTGATGAGAGAGACCAAATGAAACGACCGTTGTCATTTGGTGAGGTAATGATAATTATTATCGTTTGCATCTGTCAAACGATTCCGGCACATTTTTTTAAAAAGCGTTTCGGGAGTACCGAATGACTTACGATGAATTGATCGAACGATTGGATCCCACCGTCTATCGCAGCCTGCGTCTGTCTATCGAACTGGGCAAGTGGCCGGATGGGCGAAAACTAACGCCGGAGCAGCGGGAAATCAGCCTGCAGGCGGTGATCTACTACGAAAACCTGCACGGCGTGCCAGAAGAAGAGCGCACCGGTTATATCGATCGTGGCCATAAGGCCGGTACTGCTTGCGATCCGTCGGTGCAGCGCCAGAGTAGCGCGCGCAGCGATGTTGATTCTGAGCAGTTTGTTGAGGTTAAGTCTTGAGTGATCTGATCGACGTAACAGGCCGGCTGCGCAAGATGCCGGCCGAGGCCGGCGAGCCGGTAACTTACTCCATTTCGGTCGGCGACAGCCGGATCCCGCTCAATGAATACCTCGGAAAGCAGGTTCGCATTGATTTCGAGGGCGTCATTCGCTGCATTAACTGCGATCGCACCACCAAGAAGAGCTTCAACCAGGGCTATTGTTTTCCGTGTTTTCGGAAGCTGGCGGCCTGCGACACCTGCATCATGAGCCCCGAGAAGTGCCACTATCACCTCGGCACCTGTCGCGAGCCGGAGTGGGGCGAGACCCATTGTATGGTGGAGCACGTGGTGTATCTGGCCAACTCGTCTGGTCTCAAGGTGGGCATAACCCGTGGAACCCAGGTTCCCACCCGCTGGATCGATCAGGGTGCTGTGGGTGCCATTCCCATGGTCCGGGTGGCGACCCGATACCTGGCGGGCCTGGTGGAAGTTGCCTGCAAGGCTCACGTGGCAGACCGGACCAACTGGCGCGCCATGCTCAAGGGCGATGTGCCGGAGTTGAATCTGGCGGAAGAGCGGCAGAGGATATTAGGTCTGATCGCGGACGATTTGTCGGCGCTCAAAGAGTCTCACGGTCCGGATTCAATCCGCGAGGTTGATGAAGATGCTCTGGGGCTCAGTTACCCGGTGGCCGCCTGGCCGGAAAAAGTGAAAACCCACAACCTGGACAAGGCTCCTGAGGTTGAAGGTGTGCTGGAGGGGATCAAGGGCCAGTACCTGATCCTGGATACCGGCGTGATCAATATCCGGAAGTTTACCGGGTACGAAGTTCGTTTTCGGGTGCTGGGCGACTGATTCGTCCCGCACCTGCCTGACCTGACACATTCCCGCCTGCCGGATTGCCGGCAGTGCGCGGCTGAGTAACCTGGAGATAGACAATGCGCACCAATCAACCCCAGACCATTTACCTGAGCCACTACAAAGTGCCGCCTTACCTGGTTGATCATGTCGACTTGCGCTTTGAGTTGTTCGAAAACGGAGCGCGGGTCCACAGCACCCTGGCCGTGCGTCGTAACCCTGAGGCTGGCGCCAGTGACATTCCCCTTGAGTTGGACGGTGACAGCCTGGTCCTGGAATCGGTCGGGCTGGACGGTGTCATCCTGAATGAAGCGGCTTTTGAAAATCGCGGCGACAAGCTGATCATTGCCTCCGTGCCTGAGCGCTTTGAACTGACGGTGGTTACCTGGCTCGAGCCGCAGAATAATACCCGCCTGGAAGGGCTGTACAAGTCCTCCGGCATGTTCTGCACCCAGTGCGAGGCGGAAGGTTTCCGCTGCATCACGTATTTCCCTGATCGTCCCGACGTCATGTCCCGTTTCCGCACGCGAATCGAGGCGGACAAGCAGTCCTACCCGGTGCTGCTGTCCAACGGCAACGATATCGATCGCGGTGACCTCGACGATGGCCGCCACTTCGTCACCTGGGAAGATCCGTTCCCCAAGCCCTGTTACCTGTTTGCGCTGGTGGCCGGGGATCTGGTCGAGAAGCGGGACACGTTCACCACCTGCTCGGGTCGGGACATCGATCTGAGGATGTATGTTGAACCACGCAACTCCGAAAAGTGCGACCACGCCATGGATTCGCTGAAGCGCTCCATGCGGTGGGATGAGGAGGTATATGGCCGTGAATACGATCTCGACATCTTCATGATCGTCGCGGTTGATGATTTCAACATGGGGGCCATGGAAAACAAGGGCCTGAACATCTTCAACTCCTCCTGCGTGCTGGCCAGCCAGGACACAGCCACGGACCTTGCCTTCCAGCGTATTGAGGCGATCGTGGCTCACGAATACTTCCACAACTGGTCGGGCAACCGGGTTACCTGTCGCGACTGGTTCCAGCTCAGCCTGAAAGAAGGCTTCACGGTGTTCCGCGACTCCCAGTTCTCATCCGACATGGGTTCGCCCACGGTTAAGCGGATCGAAGACGTAGCCTTGCTGCGCACTGCGCAGTTTGCTGAAGATGGCGGCCCCATGGCGCACCCGATTCGTCCTGCGTCGTACATGGAGATTTCCAATTTTTATACCCTGACCATCTATGAGAAGGGTGCCGAAGTGGTTCGAATGATCCACACCTTGTTAGGCCCGGATATGTTCCGGAAGGGCAGTGATCTTTATTTCGAGCGGCACGACGGTCAGGCCGTGACTACCGACGACTTCGTCAAGGCCATGGAAGATGCCTCTGGCCGCGATCTGTCCCAATTCCGGTTGTGGTATGAGCAAGCGGGCACGCCGGTGCTGAGCGTGTCCGATGAGTTTGACGCAGAGCAGGGCATCTACCGCCTCACCATTAAGCAGGCCATCCCTGACACCCCGGGCCAGACCGACAAGAAGCCTCAGCATATCCCCTTTGCACTGGGGCTCCTCGGTAGCAAGGGTGAGTCTCTGCCGCTGCGTCTGCAAGCAGGTGAGCAAGATGCGCCTACGGAGCGAGTGCTGGAACTGACCGGCGAGACTCAGGTGTTTGAATTCCATGGTCTCGACGAATGCCCGGTGCCGTCGCTTCTGCGGCAGTTCTCGGCACCGGTCCGTGTGCGCTATCCCTGGACCCGGGAGCAGCTGTTGTTCCTGATGAGCCACGATCCGGACGGCTTCAACCGTTGGGACGCTGGCGAGCGGCTGGCAGTGGATGTGATTCAATCGCTGTTGGGTGCCCCGAAGGACGCACCGGTCGATTCCAGGCTGGTGACCGCTTATCGGCATCTGGTGTCGGATTCATCCCTCGATCAGGCGCTGGTCGCCAAGATGCTGCAGCTGCCGTCAGAGGCCTATCTGATTGAGTTGGCAGAGAGCGCGGATGCGCCTGCCATTCACGACGCTCGCGAGCGGGTACTCAAACACCTGGCCATTGCACTGCGTGATGACTTGATTGCCTGCTACCGTCGCAATGTTGAGGCCGGTGCGTATCAGGTCAGCCCTGATCAGATTGCCCGCCGCAGTCTGCGCAATACCGCCCTGGCGTGGTTGCTGCAGATCAACGATGAAGAAGGTCGGGAGCTGGCTCTGCGTCAGTTCCGGGAAGCGGACAATATGACCGACCGGATTGGTGGGCTTCGAGCGTTGGTGAACTCAGATTACGAAGCGGACCGTGCCCGGGTTCTGGAGCAATTCTACGAACGCTTCAAGGAGGATCCGCAGGTGGTCGAGCAATGGTTCTCGGTACAGGCCGCCAGTGACCGTGCGGGTCAGTTGCCACAGATTCACCAGTTACTTGAGCACGAGGCGTTCGATTGGAAGAATCCGAACAAGGTGCGTTCAGTGGTGGGTGCCTTCGCCGGCCAGAATCTGGCTGCCTTCCACAGTCCCGACGGTTCCGGCTACGATTTCCTCGCCGATCAGGTCTGTCGTCTGGATGACAGTAACCCGCAGATCGCGGCCCGGCTGGTCACACCGTTGACTCGCTGGAAGCGCTTTGCACCGGCTTATAGTCAGCGTATGAAGGTAGCGCTGGAGCGGATCCGTGATAAAGCGGGCCTGTCACGGGACGTTTATGAAGTGGTTCATAAAAGTCTGGCCGACTAATCGTTGGGGGCCTTCCGGCTGTGTCGGTTAAGCAAAGACACAGCCGGATACAAAATCGCACTTTTGATCGATAGACAATCTTGGACGTTCGTCTAGTCTGTGGCAAAGTCATGTGTCATGAACAGACGATAATAAAAGGCCCTTCAGAGGCTTCCAGACGGACTAAGGTTACACAATGAGATACAATAAGAACGCTATTCTCGGCGGCCTTATGGCCCTTTCTGTCGCCGCAGCACCAGCTTACGCTGCGGTTTCATCCAGCCAGGCCGCGCGCCTTGGTAAAGACCTGACCCCCTTCGGTTCTCCGATGGCAGGTAACGAGGCGGGCACCATTCCGGCTTGGGATGGCGGGATCACCGAACCACCGGCAAGTTACGAGGGCAGTGGCGATCATCACCCGAATCCGTTTCCGGATGACGAAGTCCTGTTCACGATCAATGCTGACAACGCGGACCAGTATTCCGAACATTTGACCGATGGCCTAAAGGCCATGTTCGAGGCCTATCCGACCACCTTTAAGATTCCGGTCTACAAGACCCGCCGAAGCCATTCGCTGCCGGACTTTGTTGTCAAAAACACCCGTGATAATGCCACCAGCGCAACCATCGTGGGTGAAGGTGCCGGACTTGACGACGCTTTTGGCGGTTATCCGTTTCCTATCCTGAGTGGCAACGATGAGCAGAAAGCCTGGCAGGTCATCTGGAACCACCTGACCCGCTGGCGTGGAATCTCTTTGACCCGTCGTGCCAGTGAGGTGGCGGTTCAGCAGAATGGCGACTACACGCTGGTAACCTCGCAGCAGGAAGCTTTCTTCAATTTTTACAATCCCGAGGGCGGCGAAAACACTCTCGATAACGTCATTTTCTATTATCTCTCGTTTACCCAGTCGCCACCTCGATTGGCCGGTGGTGCGATCCTGGTTCACGAAACCCTGAACCAGATTATCAATCCGCGAAACGGCTGGGGCTACAACGCCGGTCAGCGCCGTGTACGCCGGGCACCGAACCTGGGTTATGATTCCCCTATCGCGGCAGCCGACAACCTTCGCACGGCGGATGACACCGATATCTTTAACGGTGCCTTGGACCGGTACAACTGGACGTATGAAGGCAAACGGGAAGTTTACATCCCTTACAACAACTTTGAGATCTCCCAAAAAGGATTGTCTTACTCCGAGATTCTGGGCAAGACCCACCTTAATCCAGACCTGATGCGTTGGGAATTGCACCGTGTCCATGTGGTAACGGCTACGCTAAAGGATGGCGAGCGACATATTTATGGCAAGCGTCGCTTTTACGTGGATGAGGATAGCTGGAATACGGCGCTTCTTGACCAGTACGATGGTCGAGGAGAGCTTTGGCGCGTGAGCATGGGCGTTCTGAAAAATTATTACGAGCTTCCGGGAACCTGGACGGCGTTGGAGGCCTTCCACGACTTGCAGGCGAGGCGGTACCACGTCCAGGGTCTGGACACGGAAGAGCAGAACACGACTGTCTTCACCGACGACGTTCCGAATAAGCGATACTTCTCGCCGTCCTCGTTGCGTCGCCGGAGTGTTCGCTAAAATTCGGCGAAAAAGGGAACCCTCTGTGCCAAGTCAACGTTGGCACATACCATGCCGGCAACTTTCGGGTTGTCGGTATGTTTATGCTGAAGGGCTCGAAAACTGATTCAAGTTACACAGTTACCAACAACTATAGGCAATCCGAATGGCTACAAGCTTTATGTGCAAAACCCTTGGTGCAGCATGCCTTGGGCTTTCCATGGCCTGTGCGACCCCTGTTGCATTCGCACTTGCGGACGTCATCGAAACACCGGCGCGTCCAACAGAGCTGGCTCCTGACAATCTTCTGAACGATGTAGAGCGTGCTGGCGATCGCCTCGTGGCGATTGGCGAGCGTGGTCATATCATCTTTTCGGATGATGAGGGGGCAACCTGGACTCAGGCAGAGGTCCCGGTTTCTGTCACGCTGACCGGCGTCGATTTCGGCAGCGAGACTCATGGCTGGGCTGTTGGCCACAGTGGTGTGGTGCTCCATTCGGACGATGCCGGCGAAACCTGGCAGCTTCAACTGACCGGTATCCGCGCCGCGGAACTGGCCATTGAGAGCCAGGAAGAAGCCATTGCAGAGATGGAAGAACGTATTGCAGTCGCCCCGGAGGAAGAGAAGTCGGACCTGGAATGGGCGCTGGACGATCTGCTCTTTGGTCTTGAGAACATGCAGGCTGACCTCGATATCGGTCCGGTTAACCCGTTCCTCGATGTCTGGTTCGGCGATGAGGACACCGGTTTTGTTGTCGGTGCCTATGGTCTGTTCTTTCACACCCAGGACGGTGGCGAGACCTGGCAGGACTGGTCGCCGCGATTGGATAACGCCCAGAACTTTCACCTGAATGCGATCACCCGGATTGGCGGCGGCGCCATGGTCATTGCCGGTGAGGCCGGTCAGATCCATGTCTCAGTCGATAAGGGCCAGACCTGGGAGCGTCGTGAAAGTCCCTATCCTGGCTCGCTGTTCGGTGTGACCGGAACCAGCCAGGCGGAAGAAGTGCTGGTCTTTGGTCTGCGGGGCACGCTGATGCAATCCTCCGACCTGGGTCAGACCTGGACTACGGTCAATACTGGCTCCACCGCCACGCTCAATGACGGTGTGTACCTGAACTCCCGAATTATCCTGGTCGGTAACGGTGGCGCTGTACTTACCAGTGGTAACGGCGGCGATACCTTCCAGGAGTATCTGCGTGACGACCGGTTGGGTCTCATGAGCGTGGTGCCGATTTCA